>JAKFFA010000015.1:0-25825 GCA_036675455.1 Gemmatimonadaceae bacterium
AGGCATGGGCGAGGGCGCCTTCGGCATGAGCACGGGCCTGCGCTACGTGCCTGGCTTCTACTCGAAGACCGACGAAGTCGTCGCGCTCGCGCGCGCCGCGGCGGACTCGGGCGGCATCTATACGTCGCATTTGCGCGAGGAAGGACTCGGTCTCTTCCAAGGCGTCGCCGAGGCGATCACCATTGCGCGCGACGCGCAGATCCCGGTGGTGCTCACGCACCACAAGGCCGTCGGCCAGCCCATGTGGGGCAAGAGCGTCGAGACGCTGCGCATGGTGGATTCCGCGCGCGCGGCGGGCCTCGATGTGATGATGGACCAGTATCCGTACACGGCCACGTCGACCGGATTGTCCGTGTTGATCCCGCCGTGGGCGCTGGCCGGTGGCACGCGTGCACTGCGCGAGCGGCTCGACGATCCTGCGCTGCGCGACAGCATCGAGCGCGGCATCGTGGAATACCTGCGCACTGATCGCGGCGGCGGCGACACGCACCGCGTGCAATTTGGCCGCGTCTCGTGGGACCAGTCGCTCGAGGGCAAGACGCTGTACGACTGGGCCGAACGCATGCAGGTGGGCGAGTCGCTTGAGGCCGCGGCCAAGCTCGTGATCGAAGGCCAGCTCAATGGCGGCGCGTCGATGATCTACCACGTGATCGACGAAGGCGACGTGCGGCGCATCATGGCGCACCCGCAGACGATGGTCGCGTCCGACGGCCGGCTCACGATGCCCGGCGAAGGCGTGCCGCATCCGCGCGCATACGGCACCTTCCCGCGCGTGCTCGGGCACTACGTGCGGGAGCAGCATGTGCTCACGCTCGAGCAGGCGGTGAACAAGATGACGGGCATGCCGGCCGCACGTCTGGGACTTACGGGTAAGCACGGATGCGTGAACGTCGGCTGCGTCGCAGACGTCGCCGTGTTCGACGCGGCTACGGTGGGAAGTCCGGCGACGTTCACGGATCCGCACCACTACTCCATCGGCGTTCCGTTCGTAGTCGTGAACGGCGTGGTGGTAGTCGACGGCGGGACGTTCACGGCGGAGCGGCCGGGGCGCGTGATACGGCGGTAGCAGTGATACAGCAGTAGCAGTACTGGTACCCGCGCCGAGCCGAGGGGCGCTCCATGAGGAGCGCCCTTTTGGCCGTTACACCGCCGTTACATAGCCGTGACAAGGTCGTTCCGGGCGCCTCGTGGTCTGGCTCACCGGGTGGCTCCAGATTGTACGGATGACAAGAACCTCGTTGCTTCGTCCTCTGGCGCTGACCGTCCTTGGCGCTGCATGCATCGCGCTTCCCCGTCGCGCCGACGCCCAGGTGAGCATCGACGGCGTCATCTACGCCAACTATCGACACGGCCTTGAGCGCGACAGCGCGTTCACGCCGCCAGCCCGCCCGAGCAACTTCGAGCTGGAACGCGCCTACCTGAACGTCCGCAGCAAGTCGGAGGGTGGCATCTCCACGCGCGTCACCGTCGATGTGGACGGGCGCCGTGCGACCGGCGGTCAGCAGACCATCCGCCTCAAGTACGCCTTCGTCGACTGGACGCCCGAGGGCAGCCCGGTCACATGGCGGTTCGGCATGCAGAACACGCCGATCATCGGCTACCTCGAGGACATCTGGGGATACCGCATGCAGGGCACGGTGCCGATCGACCGGGCCCGCTACCTCACCTCCTCAGACATCGGCCTCGGCGCCGAGGGCTCCTGGATGGCGAACGGGCTGACCGCGCACGCGGGTGTGTTCAACGGCGAGGGCTACAGCAACGCGCCGGGTGACAATCGCAAGGACGCGGCGCTGCGCGTCTCGATGCGCCTGCTGCCGACGAATGACACCGGACCGACCGGCGGACTGCGCGTCACCGGATTCGCGTCGGTCGGCCGCGCGACCGGCGGCGCGGTTCGTGACCGGTACCTCGCGTTGCTCACCTACAAGACGAAGACGCTGACACTCGGCGCTGAGTACTGGATCACCACGGATTCCACGGCGGCGGACGCGGAGACGCAGGGGCGCATCACGAGTCTCTTCGCGACGCATCGTCTGGAAGGGTCGCGCGTTGGACTGCTCGCGCGCGTGGACCGGTGGGACCCGAACGCCGACGTCGCTCCCGCAGCGTTTGATGCCGCTGCGAGCCGCCAGACGCGCATGGTGGCCGGTGTCTCTTATCAGTTGGCTCCCAACGCGCGCGTGATGCTGGACGCCGACATCGTGTCGGCCCAGGGCAGCGCGATCCCGAACGCATTCCAAGCGGCGAACCGATCCGTGTACGTGCACACCGAGATCAAGTTCTGACCGTGATGATCATCCCAACCGAGACATCCATGCTGAAGACATCCTCGACGCGCGGTGTATTGCGCCGCGCATCGCTTGGTTTCGCCGCGGCCAGCGCGCTCATGCTCGCCGCGTGCGGCGGTGGTGCCGAGACCGTGCGACTCACGGGCGCCGGCGCGACCTTCCCGTATCCCGTCTATTCCAAGTGGTTCGACGCGTTCTACAACGCGACGGGCCACGAGATCAACTACCAGTCGATCGGCTCGGGCGCCGGCGTTAGGCAGTTCACGCAGGGCACGGTGGACTTCGGCGCGACCGACGGGCCGATGACCGATGAAGAGATCGCCGCCGTCAACGGCGAGGTGATCCACCTGCCCACCGTGCTGGGCGCCGACGTCGTGACGTGGAACCTGCCGTCGCTCGGCACCACACAACTGCGCTTCGATGGCGCGACGCTTGCCGATATCTTCCTCGGCAAGATTACGAAGTGGAACGACCCGCGTCTCGCGGCACTGAATCCCGGCGTGGACCTGCCGAACGTGGACATGCTCGTGGTGCATCGCGCCGACGGGTCCGGCACGACGTTCATCTGGACCGACTACCTGAGCACCGTCTCGTCGGAGTGGGAGTCGAAGGTCGGCCGCGGCAAGTCGGTGGATTGGCCGACGGGCGTCGGCGGCAAGGGCAACGAAGGCGTCACGCAACAGATCAAGCAGGTCGAAGGGTCGATCGGTTACGTGGAGCTGATCTACGCGATGGCGAACGGGCTGCCGTACGGCGCCATCAAGAACCGCAGCGGTGCGTTCGTATCACCGACGCTCGAGAGCGTGAGCGCGGCGGCGGCCGGCGTGGATTTGCCAGCGGACACCGACTTCCGTCTCTCGATCGTGGATGCGGCCGGTGAGGAGGCGTATCCCGTGTCGTCGTTCACGTGGCTGCTCGTCAAGCCCGACATGGCGGACGCGGTTAAGGCGCGCGCCCTGCGCGACTTCCTGCGCTGGATGACGACGGACGAGGCGTCAACGATGGCCGCCGAGTTGCATTACGCGCCGCTGCCGGAGTCGGTGGCGGACCTGGTCGTCAAGCGCGTTGAGACGCTGACCTCCGGCAGCCAGGCGATCGCGGACCGCCCGTGATCCCGCGCGGTCAGCCGGCGCCGCGGGCGCATTCCCGCGGCGACACGGCGTTCAAGTGGTCCCTGCTGCTCGCGGCGTGCACCGTACCGGCGCTGCTCATCGCGCTGGTGTTCGAGCTCACGCAGGGGGCGTGGCCGGCGATCCAGCGGTTCGGCGCCGGCTTCATCTTCAGTACTGCGTGGGACCCGGTTGCCGGGCTCTACGGGGCGTGGCCCGCGATCTTTGGGACGCTGTTGACGTCGTTCCTCGCGCTGCTGTTCGCCGTGCCGCTCGCGCTGGGCGTCGCGATCTACCTCAGCGAGTTCGCGCCGATGCGCATCCGGCGCCCGATTGCGACGGTCATCGAGTTGCTCGCGGCGATTCCCTCGGTCGTGTACGGCCTCTGGGGCATCTTCGTGATGATTCCGTTCCTCACGCGCTGGGTGTATCCCGTGCTTGAAGCGAGCCTCGGCTTCCTGCCGTTCTTCAAGGGACCGGTGTACGGGCCGTCGATCTTGTCCGCCGCGCTGATCCTCACCGTGATGATCATCCCGTTCATCATGTCCGTGTCGCGCGAGGTGCTGCAGGCCGTGCCGGCGGGCCAACGTGAGGCCGCGCTCGCGCTCGGTGCGACGCGCTGGGAGGCGGTGAGCACCGTCATCGTGCCGTACGCGAAGTCTGGCATCATCGGCGCGGTGATCCTCGGGCTGGGGCGCGCGCTGGGCGAGACGATGGCCGTGACGATGCTCATCGGCAATCGCCACGAGGTCGCGGCGTCGCTGTTTGCGCCGGGGTACTCGATGGCGGCGGTGATCGCGAATGAGTTCGCGGATGCCGCGGGCGGGCCGCTGCACGAGTCGGCGCTGATCTACCTCGCGTTGTTGCTCTTCGGGCTGACGGTGCTCGTCAACGGCGTCGCACGCGTGATGATCTGGCGCGTCGCGCGCCGCGGCGGCGCGCGCTGATGCCGCGCTGGGGCATGCTTTCCATGGACCGCCGCACGCGGCGCCGGGCCAAGTCGCGCGTGATGGTCGCGCTGATGGGCGTGGCGGTGCTGGTCGCCGTGCTGCCGCTTGTGCTGATTCTTGCATCGCTCGTGCTCCGCGGCGCGCAGTCGCTCTCGCCGGCATTCTTCCTGAATCGGCCGGCGCCCGTGGGCGAGACCGGCGGTGGCGTGGCGCACGCGATCCTTGGTACGCTGATCATCGTCGGCACCGCGGCCCTCGTGGCCGTACCGCTGGGCATCGCCGCCGGCCTCCACGCCAGTGAGTATCGCGGGTCGCGCATGGCGCGCGTCACGCGATTCGTCGCCGACGTGCTCAACGGCACGCCGTCGATCGTCATCGGCATCCTCGCGTGGACCTGGGTGGTCGCCGTGCAGGGTCACTTCTCCGGTGCGGCCGGCTCGTTCGCATTGGGCATGCTGATGGTGCCGATGGTCATGCGCACCACCGAGGAGCTCGTCGCGCTCGTGCCGAATGAACTGCGTGAGGCCGCGCTGGCGCTGGGGTACCCGCGCTGGCGGACGACGCTGGTCGTGGTGCTGCGCACGGCGTTGCCGGGCATCGTGACGGGTGCGCTGCTGGCGGTTGCGCGGGTCGCCGGCGAGACCGCGCCGCTGCTGTTCACCGCACTTGGCTCGCAGTACTTCACGACGAATCTCGACCGGCCGATGGCGGCGCTGCCGCTGGTCGTGTACAAGTACGCGACCGGGCCGTATCCCGAATGGCACCAGATGGCGTGGACGGCCTCGCTCGTGCTGATCCTGGTCGTCCTGGTGCTGGGCGTGCTCGCGCGCCTGGCCACGCGGCAGCGGTTCGATGCCGGGAACTAGTGCCGTCCGCACCGAGCGCCTCACGGCCGGCTACGGCTCCGTGCGCGGCGTGTACGAGATCTCGCTCGAGTTCGCGCCGAATCGCGTGCACGCGCTGATCGGCCCGTCCGGCTGCGGCAAGTCCACGTTCCTGCGCGCGCTCAATCGTCTGCACGAGGAGACGCCCGGCGCGTGGGTGCGCGGGCATGTGGAAGTGAACGGCGAGGACATCTACGCGCCCTCGATGTCGCCGATGGCGCTCCGGCGACGCGTCGGCATGGTGTTCCAGAAGCCGACGCCGTTCCCGTTCATGTCGATCGCGCAGAACGTCGCGGCCGGCCTCGTGCTCGAGCGCGGACTGTCCAAGTCCGCGATCGCCGAACGCGTGGAGGAGTCGCTGCGGCAGGCCGCGCTGTGGGACGAGGTCAAGGACCGGCTCGGCGCCGATGCGCGCGGACTCTCGGGCGGACAGCAACAGCGGCTCTGCATCGCGCGCACGATCGCGCCGCGACCGGCGATCGTGCTGCTCGACGAGCCGACCGCGTCGCTCGACCCGCAGGGCACGCAGCGCATCGAGGAACTCATGTTCGACCTCAAGCGCGACTTCACGATCATCATGGTCACGCACAACATGCGGCAGGCCGCGCGCGTGGCCGACACGACGACGTTCTTCTACTTGGGCGGTATGGTGGAGCATGGGGAGACCGACCAAGTCTTCACCGCGCCGCACGACTCGCGCACCAAGGACTATGTGACGGGACGGTTCGGATGACGGCGCCAGTGCCCACTCCCACGGCGCCGGCGACGACCGACGCACGCACGCAGCCGCCCGCGATCGAGGCGCGCGCCTTTTCGCTCTGGTACGGCGAGCGGCAGGCGCTGCGCGAGATCTCGATCGCGTTCCCGGCGCGCGCCGTGACGGCGATCATCGGGCCGTCGGGCTGTGGCAAGAGCACGTTCCTGCGCAGCATCAACCGCATGAACGACCTCGTCGCCGGTGTGCGCACAAGCGGCGACCTGCGCGTCGACGACCGCCCGGTGTACGGGCGAGAGATCGACCTCGTGGCGCACCGCCAGCGCGTCGGCATGGTCTTCCAGCGGCCGAACCCGTTCGCGTCGTCGATCTACGATAATGTTGCCTATGGACCGGTGCTCAACGCGCTCGTCGCGCGCCGCGACGTGCCGGAGGTCGTGGAACGCTCACTGCGCCGCGCCGCGCTGTGGGACGAAGTGAAGGACCGGCTGCGGCAGCCGGCCACGGGTCTCTCGGGCGGGCAGCAGCAACGGCTTTCGATCGCGCGCGCGCTCGCCAACGCGCCCTCGATTTTGCTGATGGATGAGCCCTGCTCGGCGCTCGACCCCATCGCGACGCAGCACGTCGAGGAGCTCATCGTCGAGTTGCAGCGCGACTACACGATCATCATCGTCACGCACAACATGCGCCAGGCGGCCCGCGTGGCCGGCCGCACGGCGTTCTTCGAGGAAGGCCGGCTCGTGGAGTACGGCCTCACGGAGCAGATCTTCACGGCGCCCGTCCATGCGCGCACGGAAGCCTATATCACGGGGAGGTTCGGATGACGAAGGAAAGCCATCGCCATTTCCACGACGAGCTGGCCGAGCTTCGGCAGCGCCTCCTGACCATGTCCGGGGTGGCCGAGTCGGCGGTCGCGCTCGCCGTCGAGGCGCTGCTGGAGCACGACGCCGAGCGCGCGGCGCGCGTGCTGGCCGGCGACAATGACCTGGACCGTCGCGAGGTGGATATCGAGGAGCGCTGCGTCGCGCTCATCGCGCTGCACCAGCCGATGGCGAGGGACCTGCGCATGCTGCTCGCCGTGCTCAAGCTCACGAATGCGCTCGAGCGCGTGGGCGATCACGCGGTGAACATCGCCGAGGCGGCGAAGCGTGTGACGGACGCGGCGGCGGTGAACGGCGCGTCGGGTGCCGGCACACCGGTGCGCGCCGCGATGCCGGATGCGGAGCTCGCGGAGGCGGCCCGTCTGACGAGGGCCATGCTGTCCGACGCGATCGACGCGTTCATCCGCGACGATGCGCCGGCCGCGCGCGCCATCCGCCGACGCGACGATGCGGTCGATGCGCTCAACCGCACGATCGTCGGCGGCGTGATCGCGGGCATGGCGCAGGACACGGGCACGATCCCGACGGGCATGGACATCGTGCTCGTGTCGCGCAATCTCGAACGCATCGCCGACCTCGCGACGAACATCGCCGAAGAGGTGGTCTATCTCGTCGAGGGGAAGTCGATCAAGCACCGTTCGGAGAACGGCGCGGCGTGACGCGATCGGGCCGGTCGGCGAAGCACGAATCAGCGCAGAAAAAAGCGGACCGGCGCGGCATGCGTGCGGCGGGGAGAGCAAAAGCTGTTTCACGCGGAGCCGCGGGGGGGCACAGAGAGAACTGCGGAGTTTCTTGGTGTGCCGCGGCCTATCCATTGCAGCCGACAACGTAACTGCTTGGCACGCGGAGGCGCGGAGGCGCGGAGAAAGGGCCAGGGCAGCTAAGAAGTCCAAGTAAAGCGGTGAAGTCGGTTCTCCCGCAGATCTCAATTAGGCCCCTCCGCGCCTCCGCGTGAAAACGTGGCTCGGCCTACATCTTCGGCTTCGGCGCCTTCACCCACTGGTCGAGCCACGACAGCGTCTCGGCCAGTGTGTGTCCCACGCTCTCGCGCGCCGCGTAGCCGTGCGACTCGCCCGGCAACTGCACGTAGCGCACCGTGCCGCCGTGTCCCTTGATGGCCGCGTACATGCGCTCCGACTGCACGGGGTACGTGCCCGTGTTGTTGTCGGCCATGCCGTGGATGAGCAGGATCGGCGTCTTGATCTGGTCCGCGAACATGAACGGTGACATGCGCTCATAGAGATCGCGCGCCTGCCAGTACGTGCGCTCTTCGCCTTGGAACCCGAACGGCGTGAGCGTGCGGTTGTAGGCGCCTGAGCGCGCAATGCCCGCACGGAAGATGTCCGAGTGCGCGAGCAGGTTGGCGGTCATGAACGCACCGTACGAGTGCCCGCCGACCGCCATGCGGTCCCGGTCGCCGACGCCCATCGACACGAGCTGGTCGACTGCGGCCTGCGCGCTTGCGACGAGCTGTTCGATAAACGTGTCGTTCGACTCGCCGCCATCCTTTGCGACGATGGGCATGGTCGGGTCGTCCATGACGCCGTAGCCCTGCAAGAGCGCGAACAGGTGCGAAGAACCGCGCGGGCGTGTGAAGCGGTACGGCGAACCGCTCACCTGCGATGCGGCCTCGGCCGAGCCGAACTCCTGTGGATACGCCCACAGGAGGAAGGGCAGCGCGCCATCGCGCGCCTTGTCATAGCCGGGCGGCAAATACACGGTCGCGTGCAGTTGCACGCCGTCCTTGCGCTCGTACTGCACGACCTGCTTGGTGACGTTCGCGAACTGTGGCGCCGGGTCCGCGAACGCGGTCAGCGGACGCGGCGCGATGCGACGCACGAGATCGCGCGCGAAATAGTTGGGCGGCTCGGTCACCGACTCGCGTCGCGTGAGGATGCGCTGGCCCCGGTCGTCGAGGATCTCGACCACGGTCTCGTAGTACGGCGCCGCCGACCGGAACAGACGCTCGGTCTTGCCGGTGGCCAACTCGATGCGGTCAAGGAACGGCCGGTCGCCTTCGTCCGACGCGCCCGTGCCGACGAGGAACGCGGAGCGGCCGTCGGGGGTGAGATGCAGCACGCTGCGTCCGTGCTCGTTGCGCTTCGTCTGGAAGTTGCCGGGGTCCGCGTAGCGGTCCTCGGTCGAGAGCTCCCACAGCATACGCGGCGCGCGCTTGCCGCTCGGGTCGATCACCCATGCGCGCTCGAGCCGCTCATCGGAGTTGCGCTCGTAGGCGATCGCCAGGTCGGCACGGCCCCACGTCACGCCGCGCGACCGCCACTCGGTCTCGAGCAGCGTGCGCGCTTCGCCGCTGAACGGCGCAGCGAGTGCGAGGATGCGGTCGCGCTTCGGCACTTCGCGCGAGGCCTCGCCGCCGTCGAGCGCTTCCACCCAAGTAAGCGTGGCGGGCGCATCGCTGCGCCAGGCGGGATTGCGCGGGCCCGGCTGCGCGCCGTCGCCGCCCCACGCGATGCGCTCGATGAGGGGGCGCGACGCGATGGTGCGCGCGACGCGGCCATCGGGATGCCAGACTTCGATCTTGGTCGGGAAATAGCGGTAGGGTACCGTGTAGGAAAACGGCTTGGCGATCGAGGTGACGAGCAGCCACTTGCCGTCGGGGCTCGCGGACACGCCGCTCAGGATGGCCGGTGTGCCGATGTCGGTAACGGCCCCGGAGAGCGGAACGCGCGCGAGCTGGCTCGTGGTGAAGTACGTGAAGATCGCTTCGTCGTACGGGCTCTTGAGCAAGTCCTGATACGTGGCCGCCCGGTTCGCCTTGCCGGAGAGCGCCTCCTGCACGATCGGCCCCTCGGGCGTCTGTGGCCGCACGGGCTCCGCGCCGCGTCCGGCCGGCACGAAGGTGCAGACGAGCGCCTCGTTGCCGGTCCACTCACAGGGCGAGCCGAGTGATGCGTTGAGGCGGCGCGGCGTGAGTTGGCGCGCGGTCATCGCGTCCAAGTCGGCGACCCACAACGTCAGCGCGGAGTCCGTGCTCACGGCAAACGAAAGCAGTTCGCCGTTAGGCGACCACGAGGCGTAGTTGATGCCTGCCTCGCGTGGCAGCGAGAGTGCCAGCTTGCGCGGCGTGGGCGTGCCGTTGGCGCCGAGGTCGAGGACAGAGATGCCCTGCGGCGGATTCTGCCGCGACGGGCCGTTGGTGCGCGGATTGAGCCGGATGCCGGCCACGCGGTACTCCGGCGCGGCGATCTCGGAGATCGGCGGCAGCCCGGGCCGTTCGAGCAGCACCATGCGCGTGCCGTCGGGGCTCAGCATCACGGACGGCGTGGAGGGTGCGTCCAGGATCTGTGCGACGACGGCGGGAGGCTGGCGGTAGCCGGCCTGCGCACGCGCGCTGATGGGCGCGAGCGCGAGGCTCGCGAGTATGAATGTGCCGAGGGCGGGCGCCACGGAGCGGCGCGAGGTCAGCGGGCGGTACATGAGGTTCTCTCCGACAGGGTGGTCCGATGCGGCCGGTTGCTTCCTTCCCGGACCAAGAGAACCACTATCGGTCCCGGGCGCCATCCCCGAACGCGCCGAGCGCACCAGCGAAGCTGGCGGCAGCGCCGTCCCCGCGCGCGCGTTCGGCCGCCGTCACGTGCGCATTCAGCAGCATGGTGCGCACATCACCTTCCTCGCGGCCCGCGACCAGGCGCAGTCGTGTGTACGCGTCGCGCGCGCCGTCAACGTCGCCCGCATGCAGGCGCGACACCACTGCGGCGTCGAGAAAAAGCCCCAGCGGCAGCCACGTACGGCCACGGTCGCGCGCCTCGAGCAGTGTCTCCACCTGCCGTGCCGCGGCCATCCACTCATACGACGTCGCGGCGCGCAGGAATCGCAGCGCAGCCACGCCGTCAGCCGGCGCATTCTGCGCGACCATGTACCGCTCCACGGCGTCGTACCATGGCTCATCCACCACGCCCATGCTGCCGCCGTGCCGGTCGGTTTCCACGGCCACCATCTCCGTGAACCACACGTACCAGTCGGCCGGCGGTGCGGCGGAGTTCATCGCAAGGCGAAGCTGCTGCCCGCGCAGGCGCGCGGCCTGGAACTCGCGATTCGCGGCCGTCGTGTCCGTCGGCGGCAGCGTCTCGCCACTGCGCAGCCGCGCGCCCAGCGCCTGCGCACGCATGCGGTCATGGCTCAACGAGACGCGCCCGTCCGTCGAAAACGGGATTACGCGCCGCCCCAGTGCGGCCGCCACGTCAAACCGGTCGGTGGTCAACGCCAGAAATCCGTCTGCGCCGTGCCGCAGGTAGCGCGCGCGCTCGGCGCCCAGGTCGAGGTGCGGGTAGAAGTCGGAGTTCGCCCCGGCGCCGTCGCGGATCAGTGGCGCGAGCTCGGCGCGCGTGAGCATGAGTGTCGACGAAAGCGCCCCGGCCGTGATCGGCACGAAACGCTCGAGGTCGCGCGCGATGTCCTCGCCGGCGAACACGCTCCAGTCGGGCGCCGGCAGCTCGGGCATCATCGACGCCACCACCAACACGTCAACGTCATTGGTGAGATAGACGGCGTACGATGGGAAGTTGCGGTGCAGCGCCTCGAGCACGCTGATGACGAGCGCATCGTTGATCTCGTATAGGTGCAGCCACTGGCCGAACACGCCGCGCGGCGACAGATAGTTCGTCACGCGTTGGTAGAACTCGTCCGTGAACAGCGCGGACACCCCACTGACCCATGGGTTCGACGGCTCGGACAGGATGAGGTCGAACTCGCGGCCGACGGCGGCGAAGTAGGACTTGGCGTCGTCGTGCGCGAAGGAAGAGCGCGGGTCTTCGTACACGCGTCGATTGGCCGGGAGGAACAGCCGCGAGGCCTCGATCATCTCGGGCTCGATGTCGATCGTGACGAGGCGCCCGAGCACCGGACTGCCGAGCAGCATGTGCGACGAGAGGCCCGACCCGTGGCCGATCACCGCGGCCTCGCGTGCCCACGGCGCGTGCGCAAGCGTGATCAGGGGCAGCAGCACCTGCGTGGATTCGTCGCCCTCGACCGGCTTGCGCAGCGAGGCGGCCGCGGGCTCGTTGAACCAAGTGCGCGAGATGCTCGCATCCGGCTTGCCGTTCGTCGCGAGCGAGAAGCCGCTGTCGGAGCCCATGCGCACGCTAACTGATGCGGTGCGCCCGTCCTCGTAGAACAGGATCGTGCGGCTGCCGCGGTCGGGCACGGTGCCGTAGCGGAACACGCCGCTGGAGAGGATGCCGGGATCGAACGACGGCGAGATCGCCGCGCCGAGCACGACGGCCAATGCGGCGGCCGTCGCCAGCTTCGCGGTTTGCCGCACCTCCGGCCGCTCGAGCGACGCGCGAAACAGCAGCCACACGCCAATGCCGATGTCGAGCGCGCCGCCAATGATGAGCATCGCGCGCAGGCCCACCAGCGGCATGAGCCACAGCGCCGCGAGTGACACACCGACGATCGAGCCCAGCGTGTTCCACGCATAGACCGCGCCAATGGCGCGCTCACCGCTACCCGCACTCAGCAGCATGCGCGTGATCAGCGGCAGGGTGATGCCGGCGCAAAAGGTTGAGGGCAGCATCACCGCGAGCGCGATCCCGTAACGCGCCACGTTGTACACGCGGTAGCCGCCTTCATTCTCCTCGAGCACGCCGATCAGCGACGCCATCCAGCCAAAGGCGTCGAGGTACACGGCGAGCGTGGCGATGGCGAGTGCGCCCATCGCGAACTGCACAATGCCCAGCAAGCGCATCGGATCGGCCACGCGGTCCGCACGGCCGCGGATCCAGAACGCGCCGAGCGCGAGCCCCAGGATGAACGCCGAGAGCATGAGTTCGAACGCATGCGTCGCGCTGCCCAGCACGAGCGACAGCATGCGCACCCACGCGATCTCATAGATGAACGACGCGACCGCGGTGCCGAAACTCACGGCCAGCAGCGGGCGCCAGAGGGCCACCGGCGCGCCGTCGGACGCGGGCGGGCTCGCGTGTGCGGCGCCAAGGACCGCAGTGTCGACTCCGCGGGCCGCGTCGGCGACGTCGGCTGCGACCGCGCCCGTCGCAACGGGCACGGATTCGTCCTCCGCATTTGCTTCCCGATCCAACCGCACCGCGCCGAACGTGACCAGCGCCACCAGCAGGTTGATGATCGCCGCCGCCAACAGCGTGCCGGGGAGCCCCGCAATTCGAATGAGCCAGAAGCCCGCGAGTAACACGCCGATGGCCGCGCCGAGCGAGTTCGCGAAGTACAGGGCACCGAGCACCTGCCCGCTGTTCTCATTCGCCGCGCGCGCGCCCTCTGCGGCGACGCGGCGCAACAAGCCGGCGCTCATGAGCGGGAATGTCGTGCCCAGCAATACCGACTGCGGCAGGATCAGCGCCGCCGCCAGCGCCCACTTGGTGATGATGAGCAGCGGGCCGTCGGCCAGCGCCGGAAAAATCGAATCGTAGGCCAGCGCGCTCACGGCCGAGAACGCATCATGGAACACGAGTCCGAGCAATCCAACAATTGCCTCGACCGCGGCATACCAGACCAGCGGCTCGCGCAGCCGCGCCGAGTGCCGCGCCGCCATCGCCGCGCCGGCCGACATGCCGCCCAGAAAAATCACGAGCACGATGACCTGGGCGTACGCACTGTGGCCCACGAAGAGCCCGAGGTACCGGCTCCAGATCGATTCGTAGATGAGACCGGCGGCGCCGGACAGGATGAAGACCAGCGTCAGGAGGAGGGTCACGCGAGATGACGATCGTGCGGCCTCAAACGTTGCTGCCAGCCGTGCGTTCGTGATGCACATTTGGACCATGCATCCCGTGCTGCTCATCCACGGCTATTCGGACCGGGGCACGTCCTTTCGGCCATGGCGCGACCGGCTCACGAAGGCGGGATTCGACGCGCGCACGATCCGCGTCGCGACATGGCAGTCGCTCGTGAATGAGCTGTCCGTCGCCGATGTCGCCGAGGGATTCTCGCGCGCACTGGCCGTGGAAGCGGGACTCGGCGCGGGCGAGCCATTCAGTGTGCTCGCGCATTCAACGGGCTCGCTCGTGATGCGCGCGTGGCTCGCCGCCGATCCGCAGCGCGCGCGGCGCGTGCGGCACTTCATCGGCCTGGCCCCTGCGAACTTTGGTTCGCCGCTCGCGCACAAAGGCCGTTCGTTTCTCGGCGCGCTCGCCAAGGGCAACCGCGGGTTCGGCGAGGACTTCCTCGAAGTGGGCGACCGCATCCTGGACGCGCTCGAGCTCGCGAGTCCGTTCACGTGGCATCTCGCCGAGCGCGACCTGCTCGGCGCAGACGGCGGTTGGTATGGCGACGGGGGCGCGGCGCCGTGGGCATACACCATCTGCGGCACGGGGTCCTACGGTTGGGTCAACGGTCTCTTCACGGACCCCGATGGCAGCGACGGCGTCGTGCGCTGGGCAGGCAGCGCGCTCGACGTGCGCAAGTTCACGGTCGACCTCTCACGGCGCAGTGGCGGTGAACTGACGTCGGCGGGGCGCCGCGTCCGCGACGTGCCGATGGCGTTCGCCGCCGGACGGCATCACGGCGCCATGCTCGCCGACCCGAGTGGTGACCTTGCGCGCATGGTGATCGCGGCGCTCAAGGTGCAAACGCCGACGGAGGACGCCGCCTGGCGCGACCGCTGGTGCGCGAAGCACCGGCCCGACTGGCGCGACGCGTGGCAGCAGTTCGTCGTCCGTGTGCGCGACGAGCGCGGCGACCCCGTCGTGGACTACAACCTGCAGCTCGACGCGGAATACGATTCCGGAGGAAAGGAGACGCTCGCCGATTTCGCGTCGCAGGTGCACGTGTATCGCCGCGACCCGAGCTACCGGGCGTTCCATGTGCGGCTGCAGGACGTGCGCCGCACGCGCATCACGGGGCTTCGGCTGAGGATCCTCGCGCGCACCAACTCAGCGGCCGTCGGATACCGTGGCGTCGGCAGCGCGCGCACGGACGGCTGGGACGGCGCGCTCGACCTGTCGTCAGCGGGGCCCGGCGCCGACGTGACGCTGTTCCATCCGTTCACCACGACGCTGTTGGAGGTCGTGCTCGACCGTGAGCCGCGGCCGTTCAGGGGCCGGAACGATGTGTTCTGGTTCGGCTAAGGGCGCGCTAAGGTCGCCGCTTCTCGTGCTCCACGAAGTCACGTGTCCAGTACATCACCAGCGCGCAGGGTTTCTCTTGGTCCCGCGGCCATGCAAGGCGTTTGTAGGCGGCGGGGACTTTTTCATAGACGTCGTAGTGCTCGATCGCGACGATGTCCTTCGGCCGCACGAGCTCATCCGCGGCCGTCTTCTCGCGTCCGTTCCAGCCCTCGGCGAGACAGCGCCAGCCGGTGGTGGACTCGATTTGCCAGTCGCGTCGCCCCTCCATGCGCGGGTCGGCCACCGGTATGCGGCGGAATCCTTCGAGGCCCTCGAACATGTCGGCCCAGAAGTATGGTCGCAGCGCCGCAATCTCCTCCTCGCCGCGGAACTGGCCCACGCCGGCGCGTTTGCGACACGCAAATCCGGAGATGTCGTACGCCGGGCAGACATCGTGCGACGTGATGCGCACCGTGTCGATGAGCTGGACGTTGCGATGCAGCACGAATGACACCGGCGGCGTCTTCTCGTCGAGCATCGTGACCGCCTGCTCTGCCGCGCGATACCCCGGCAGACGAGCCATGATCACCTGCTGGCCCCACGGCAACTTGCTGAGCGTGAAGCGGCCGTTTTCGTCCGTGCGCGTCGAGCGGTCCGTGTTGATCGAGAGCACCTCGACGTCGCGGAGGCCACGGCCCGCGGAGTCCGTCACGGTGCCGCGTAGCACGCCGGCCTGGGCGGATGCCGTGGACTGCGGGACCGCGCACAGTGCAGCGGCCACGAGCATCAGCAGGAGCGCGACGCCCGCACCGCGTGGGGCGGCGATCGGATGGGTCATGCGGGCAATTTACGCCAGCGGCCCCCGAAAGTGCCCCCTTGATGAGAATTCAGACGCGAGCGAGTCGTTCGAGGATGACCTTGCGGGCCTTGGCCACCTTGGGCGCGATCACTGCGGCGCAGTATGGGTTCTGCGGATTGCGCGCGTAGTAGTCGTCGTGCATGAGCTCGGCCGGCCAGAATTTCTCTAGCGGCCTGATCTCGGTCACGATGGGATCGTCCCAGTTCGCCTGCGCGGCCACGAGCGCCTCGCGCGCGGTCGTCGCTTGCGCGTCGGAGTGCGTGAGGATGATCGAGCGGTACTGCGGTCCGATGTCACCGCCTTGGCGATCGGGTGTTGTCGGGTCGTGCGTGGCGAAGAACACGCCGAGCAGGTCCGAGTAGGAAAGCTCCGCGGGATCGAACGTCACTTGCACGACCTCTGCGTGTCCGGTCTTGTGTCCGCAGACTTGTTCGTAGGTCGGATTCGGCGTATGGCCGCCGGCGTAGCCGCTCTTGATGGACGTGATCCCGCGCAACTGTTGGAACACGGCCTCGAGGCACCAGAAGCACCCGCCGCCGAGCGTGGCGAGTTCGGATTTGTCGGGACTCACTTGAGGGTGTCCTCGTGGCGCGCGTCAACGGCGGCGGTGTCACGGCCCGCGTCGGCACTTTCGCGACCCGCACCGCCCGCGAACAGGTGCGCGAAGCGCCCGTAGCCCTCGGCCTCGAGCTTGGCGACAGGGATGAAACGCAGCGCGGCCGAGTTGACGCAGTAGCGCAGACCCGTGGGGCCAGGGCCGTCTTCGAAGACATGACCCAGATGCGAGTCGCCCTCGGCAGATCGCACCTCGACGCGCGGAACGCCCAGCGTGTGATCCGTGTGCTCGGTCACGCTTGACTCGACGAGCGGTCGCGTGAACGACGGCCAGCCCGTGCCGGAATCGAACTTGTCGGTCGACGCGAACAGTGGTTCGCCGGTGACGACATCGACGTAGATGCCGGCTTCGTGGTTGTTCCAGAACTCGTTCCGGAACGGCGGCTCCGTGGCACTACATTGAGTGACTTGGTATTGCAGGTCGGTGAGCCGGCCGGCGAGATCCGGCGCGTGGGGCTTTTGCTTGGACATGGGATTGGGGCTGATGGCAGACGGCAGACGGCGGACGGTAGATGACCGACTGCCGAAGGCTTCACGATGGGTCGGGGCCGGCAACTCCGCGTGGAATCCGGTCTGGTACGGGAGAAAGCGCCGGACGCGCCGATGAGTTCCGAGGTGCGGCGCCGTCTGACTTCGTCGACCGAATACTCTTGACAAACCCGAACACATACCGAAATTGGGATCTCCCAACGTCGATGGCCTGCCGTCTGCCCTCTACCGTCTGCCGTCTAAACCGAAACTTGCGCCAGTCCCCTTGCGTTGTAAGCAAGTGTTCGCTTGCTTCGGTGTAAGCAACCACTTGCAAATTACAGGATGACAGACCCCACAAGACAGCAACTCCTCGACGCTGCCGCGCGCGTCTACTCCGAACACGGATTTCGCGGCGCCACCACGCGGCGTATCGCCGAAGAAGCTGGCGTCAACGAAGTCACGCTGTTTCGCATCTTCGGCTCCAAGGCGGTCCTCATCGAGGAAGCCGTCGGCGCCATCGCGAGCCGCGGCAGTCGGCCTCGCCTGCCGGACGTCCCAGTGGACCCGGTCAGTGAGCTCACCGAATGGGCTGAGAGCGAACACGGCTTCATGCTCGCCAACTGCAACGTGATGCGCACGACGATGGCCGAGGCGCACAGCCGGCCCGACTGCGCGTCCGCCACCGCGCAACATGCCGAATGCGGCTTGAGCGAGCTGCGCGGCTACATCGAACGCCTCGCCAAGCACCACCTCATCCCCTCCGCCGATATCGCCCAGCCCGCATCCTCCATGCTCATGGGGACGCTGTGGGCCGACGCCTCAGGACGCGACATGATGCCCACAATGTTTCCTCCCGCCGAACGCGCACCCGCCATGTACGTCAAACTCCTCCTGCGCGCCATCGGCGTCGCCGCCGTCGCGCTGCTCCTGCTCGCGCTGCCATTCGCCGCGCACGCCCAGCAGCCCATACCCGCCGCCACCGCCGGGCCCACGACGCTCTCGCTCGCCGAGGCATTGCGCATCGCAGAGCAGAAGAGCGAAGCCGTGCGCATCGCCGCCGCCGGCGTCACCCGCGCGCGCGGACAACAGCGGCAGGCCGGCTCGCAACGGCTGCCGCAAATCGACGCGACGGCCAGCTACACGCGCGCGCTGCAGAGCCAGTTCCAGGCGATCTCCGAACGGTTCGCAGAACCCGACACGGGCACCGGCTCTGGCGGTGGCGGCATCGAAAACTCACCGCTCGCGCAGATCTTCGCCGCGCCGAACACGGCCCTGCTGCAGCTCAACTTCTCACAGAACCTCTTCACCGCGGGCCGCATCGGCGCCGCGGTCGCAGGTGCCGACGCCGCGCGGAATGCGGCCAACATCGGGCTCGCCTCCTCGCGTGCGCAGGCTGCGCTCGACGCCGCGGCGGCCTACTTCGACGCGGTCGCGTCCGAGCAGGTGCTCGCCATCGCCGAGTCGTCGCTGGTGCTCACCGAGCGGACGCTCGCCCAGACGCAACTCGGTCGCGAGGTCGGCACCTCGGCGGAGTTCGACCTGCTGCGCGCCCGCGTGGCGCGCGACAACCAGCGCCCGCTTGTGATCCAGGCGCGTGGCAATCGCAATTCAGCTTATCTGCGACTCAAGCAGTTGCTCGACTTGCCGCTGGCCGCGCCGCTCGAACTCACCACGCCCATCCGCGACGATTCCACGGTCGTGGCAGACGCATTGGGACCGCTCGAGCTCGCCGATGACCGCACGGTCACGCCCGACACGAGCGTCGCGGCTCGCGCATCCGTGCGGCAGGCCGAGGCGCAACTCGACGCGCAGCGCTCGGCGCTCACGGCCGCGAAGCTCGCGCGACTGCCCTCGGTGCGACTCATGTCCACCTACCAGCGGTTCGCGTATCCGCCCGATGGCACATTCCTGCCGAGCGCGCTCGATCTGTACTTCCCCAACTGGACCGTTTCGGTGGGTCTCTCGTTCCCGATCTTCATGGGCGGGCGACTCAGCGGCGATCGCATGGTCGCCCAAGCCAACGTGATCGAGGCCGAGGAGCGCCTGCGACAGATGAGTGAAGGCGCGGAACTCGACGCGCTGCTCGCGCTCAACGCCCTCGAGCAGGCGCAGGCCTCCTATCTCGCGTCCGTCGGCACGGACGCACAGGCCGCGCGCGCGTACGAGATCGCCGAGGTGCGCTTTCGCGAAGGTATCTCCACACAGATCGAACTCACCGAGACGCGTGTGCAGCTCGAGCAGGCGCGCCTCCAGCGTGTGACCGCCGCACGCGACCTCGAGATCGCGAAACTCCGGCTCGCCTTGCTCAAGGACTTGCCCCTCGTGCCGCCCGGGATGGCCCAGCCATGAAGATCAACTCACTCCGCCCCACGATCTACGTCCCGTCGGGCAAGCTGCCCGTGCAGGCCCGCCGCGGCTTTTCCACGGCGACCGTGATCGACCCCGCTCCACTGTCCACGCCGACTCTCGAACGCAAGACCAACCAGAGGAAGTCCCAGATGTCCCGATCGTCCGGTTCGCCGCCCAAAAACGCCCGTTCGCCATATCCCGTGGCCGCGCTCATGGTCTTCATCGCGGCCGCTGCGGGTTGCAGTGGCCCAGGCGCTGCCGCGGACGCCGCCGCGCTTCCCGTGACGGTCACTGTGGGCCCGGAAGCCGTTACCGTCGCGGAGCGCACGATGCTCTCGACCGGCCCGCAGCTTTCCGGTTCGCTCGTCGCCGAGCACACCGCCCAGATCCGCGCCGAGATTCCCGGCTCGGTGGTGCAGGTCTTCTTCGAGCCGGGCGCGCGCGTGAAGGCGGGCGCCTCCCTTGCCAAGATCGACGACCGCGCGATCAACGACAGCTACCTCTCCGCACGCTCGGGTCTCACGGCCGCCGAGACATCCGCCGACCTCGCGACGCGCGAACTCGAGCGCGCCGTGACGCTCGAGGGCGCTGGCGCGATCTCCGAGCGCGACGTGGAGAACGCACGGCGCGCGCAGCTCTCGGCGGCCTCCATGCTGCTGGACGCGCGCGCGCGTCTCGCCGCCGCGCAGAAGCAACTCGACGCGACGAACGTGTTGGCGCCTTATGATGGCATTGTCAGTGAGCGCAGCGTTAACGCTGGTGACGTCGTGACGCCGGGCGCGCCGCTGTTCACGATCGTGGACCCCGCGACGATGCGACTGGAAGCCGCGGTGCCCGCCGAGGAACTCGGCCAGGTGTACGTCGGTGCCGCCGTGCGGTTCTCCGTGACGGGGTATCCGGGCCGCACGTTCGAAGGCCGCGTCTCGCATATCAACCCGTCGGCGGATCCGCAGACGCGCCAGGTGCGGTTGTTCGTGCGCATCCCCAACGCGGGCAACAAGCTCGTGGCGGGCCTGTTCGCGAATGGCCGCGTGGCCAGTGACTCGCGTGAGACGCTCACCGTCCCCGCGAGCGCGGTGGACATGCGCGGTCTCGCGCCGACTGTGCTGCGCCTCAACCAGGGGCGCACGGAGCGCGTGGAAGTCACGCTTGGCGCGCGCGATGAAGCGACCGAACGCGTCGAGGTGCTTTCGGGCATTGCGTCGGGTGACACGCTGCTCGTCGGTGCCGCGCTGGGCATTTCGCCCGGCACGGCTCTGCGCGTCGGCACGGCGCCAGACCGAGCCAAGGATTCGACCACCGGCAGCAACTGACAGGAGACGACCCAGTGTTTATCTCGGATTTCGCCATCAAGCGGCCGCTCATCACGGTCGTCTCGATGGTCGCGCTGGTCGTCTTCGGACTCTTCTCGCTCTGGCAGTTGGAGACGGACGAGTTCCCCGATGTGCAGCAGCCGATCATCAACGTCGCCATCCCGTATCCGGGCGCGTCTCCCGACGTCGTCGAGCGTGAGGTCCTCGATCGCATTGAGGAAGCAGTGTCGGGAATCTCGGGCGTCGACCGGATCATGGGATCAGCGCAGGACGGCTTCGCCAACGTCACGGTGTTCTTCCTGTTCGAAAAGGACCTGCAGCAGGCCTCGCAGGACATCCGCGACAAGATCTCCTCCATCCGGTCGGACCTGCCGGTGGAGATGAAGGAACCGGTGCTGACGCGCTTCGATCCGGCCGACCAGCCGATCGTGCAGCTCTCGCTGAACTCGAACACGCTCGACGCGCCGGCATTGACGCGCATCGCCGATCCCGGCGTGACGCGCGCGCTGCGTGGCATCCCGGGCGTCGCCGAGGCGGTCGTGGTGGGCGGCGTGGAGCGCGAGCTCACGGTGGAGATCCGTCCGGCGGCAATGGAGGCCGCGGGCATCACCGTCGCGCAGGTGGTTGGCGCGCTGCAGGCGCAGAATCTCGCCGTGCCGGTGGGCCGGCTCAACGGCACGCTCGACGAGCGCGCCATCCGGCTCAAGGGCAAGCTCGAGACGCCCGAGGACTTCCTGCGCCTCGTCGTGGCGGAGAAGGGCGGTCGCGCCATCCGGTTGGGCGAAGTTGCCACCGCGCGCGACGGCACGGCCGAGGCACGCACGGCGGCAATCTACAATGGTCGCGACGCCGTCGGCATCATGATCAAGAAGGCGAAGGGCTACTCGACGACCGCGGTGAGTGAAGCCGTGATCGAGGCCATCGACGAGATCCGGCCGACGCTGCCCGCGGGCACGGTGATCGACGTCGTGCAGGACGCCGGTGAGCGCGTGACCGCGTCCGTGAAGAACGTCCAGGAGATGCTGGTCGAAGGCGCGCTGCTCACGGTGCTCGTCGTGTTCATCTTCCTGAACTCGTGGCGTTCCACCGTGATCACGGGTCTCGCGCTGCCGATTTCGGTGCTGGCCAGCTTCATCGCCGTGTGGGTGTTCGGCTTCACGCTCAACACGATGTCGCTGCTCGGTCTGTCGCTCGCGATCGGCATATTGATCGACGACGCGATCGTGGTTCGGGAGAACATCGTGCGGCACGTGCAAATGGGGAAAGACCATTTCCGGGCGGCGCACGAAGGCACGAACGAGATTGGTCTCGCCGTGACGGCGACGACGTTCTCGATCGTGGCCGTGTTCGTGCCGATCGCGTTCATGTACGGCATCTCGGGGCAGTGGTTCAAGCCGTTCGCGCTGACGATCGCGTGCGCGGTACTCGTGTCGCTGTTCGTCTCGTTCTCGCTCGACCCGATGCTCTCGGCCTACTGGCCGGATCCCGAGATCGAGTCGAACGAGCACCGGTCGTGGATCTCGCGCACGCTGGTGCGGTTCAATGACTGGTTCGACCGCCAGGCGCACCGCTACACGAAGGTCATTGGTTGGGCGCTGGACCATCGCGTGGCGGTGATCGTACTCGCGGGCGGCACGCTCGTCGGCGCGCTGTACCTGCAGGTGGCGTTCGGCGGGTTCGGCTTCGTGCCCGTGTCGGACCGTTCGGAGATCACCGTGCAGGTCGAGACGCCGCCGGGCTCGAACCTGGAGTACACGCGTCTCAAGGCCGAGGAGGCCGCACGGATGGCGCGGTCGCACCCGGAGGTGCGCTACACGTTCACGACGATCGGTGCGGGTAGTGGCCTGGACCCGAGCGAGGCGCTGGGCGCGGTGGACCTCGCGTCGGTGTACGTGCGCATGGTGCCCAAGGCAGACCGCGCGATCGCGCAGGAGGAGTTCGGCAGCATCCTGCGTGAGGAGGTCAAGCAGATCGGCGGCGCGACGGTGGCCGTATTCACGTCGGGTTTCGGCGGCGCGATCAAGCAGCTGCAGCTCGAGCTGCGCGGCAACGACGCGCGCGAACTGCAGTTGGCCGCGGATACCGTGTTGTCGTTGATCCGTGGGCTGCCCGGCGCCGTGGACGTGGGACTCTCGACCAAGGGACAGAAGCCCGAGCTCGAGATCACGCTGAACCGTTCGCTGGCCGGCGCCTTGGGTGTCACGGTCGGGCAGCTCGCGCAGTCGCTGCGGCCCGCGTTCGCCGGGGTGGATGCGGGCGATTGGGTCGATCCCAGCGGAGAGAACCGGAAGGTGCGCGTGCGCCTCGCACCGGAATCGCGCATGCGCATTACCGACATCGAGCGGCTCCCGATCGCCGTGGGCGCTCAGGGCGGCGCGCCAATGCAGATGATGCCGCTCGGCCAGCTCGCGACCATCACGCAGGGTTTGGGGCCGGCCAAGATCAGCCACCTCGACCGCGACAACGTGATCGTGGTGCAGGCGAACGTCGCCGGACGCTCGGTGGGTGAGGTCTCAAGCGAGATCACGAACGCGCTGCAGCAGATGACGCTGCCCGCGAGCGTGCGCTGGTCGTTCGGCGGCGAGGTGCGCGACCAGGCGCAGGTGTTCGGCGATATCCTGGCTGCGCTGGGCATCGCGCTCTTGTTGATGTACTTGATCCTGGTCATGCAGTTCGGCTCGTTCCTCGAGCCGATCGCGATTTTGGTCTCACTGCCGCTGTCGTTGATCGGCGTGGTGCTGGCGCTGCTCATTACGGGAGACACGCTCAACATCATGTCGATGATTGGCGTGATCCTGTTGATGGGCATCGTGGCGAAGAACGCGATTCTGCTGATTGACTTCGCCAAGTGGGGGCAGGAGCAGGGCATGGACCGGCGCGCGGCGATCATCGAGGCGGGGCGCGTGCGCTTGCGGCCGATCCTGATGACAACGCTGGCGCTCATCGCGGGCATGATGCCCGTGGCGCTCGGCTTGGGCGAGGGTGCGGATTTCCGTGCGCCGCTGGGCCGCGCGATCATCGGTGGGACGATCACGTCGACGTTCCTGACGTTGCTGGTGATCCCGACGGTGTACGAGATCATGGATCAATGGCGGCAGTACATCGCCGGGTGGTTCAAGTTCCCGGTGCGGCCGAAGACGGAGGAGTACGCGGTGCCGCACGTGAAGCGGTAACGCGCGCTGGGCCGACGCGTCGCTGAGTTCTGTTTCCGGGCTGGTGCGTCGGCCGCGGGGGTGGTCTTCGCGACGCGGCGGCTTACACGCTGCGAACCTCGCGCGCATTGCGCGCGAGTTTCTTGCTACGCCGCGAGCGTCGCTGCGACCACCCCCGCGACCGCCGCACGGTCGTGGAGTCTACGCCCACGCCGCGTGCGGTTTTGCTTTTCAGCTCAAGCTTCCGCGTGGGCTCAGCCAGGCGAGACCGCCGTCGGAGGCACATGCACCCGGCGTGTGCGCACGCGCCGTCAAGCCACGACCCGAGGGCGGGAGCGGGTGTCCGGCATAGGCGGCCCGTGCCGTAGCGAGAAACCGCGCGCAGCGCGGGTTCGAAGCGTGTAAGGCACAGGCCGCCGACGCCGGATACCCGCGTCCGACCGAGCGGCCCGGAGCACCAACGGCAGGAAACATCCGAGAGGTGGCGGCGTAGTGCATGGGTCCCTTCCACCGGTCCGTCGACATGCTCATCTCCGCACTCGCGCTCGCACTGCAGACCACGATCTCCGTCGGCCCGACGCAAGGCGTGGACGTGCAGAAAGAGAACGAACAAGAGCGGTCGCGGCGCATTCCGGTTACCGAGGAGATGCGCCGCACCGCGTTCAAGGACGAGGCCGCGCGCACGCTGCTGCTCAAGGCGCGCGAGGCGCGCATGACGCAGGACTCCATGCTCATGAGCTACGACGCGAAGGCCTACCAGCGTATCTCCGTCGGCATGGGGCTGCGTGCGCTCGCACGTGAACGGCTCGCATTCCGCGTCGAAAACGCCGCCCGCGTGCGCTGGCACCGCGACGCGGGCGCGCGCATTCAGGTGCTCGGCGCGCGGGCCGCCGTGCCGATCGCGGGCCAAGACGTGCTGCCGGCGCGTGACACGGACATGATTCCCATTCCATACTATCCGGGCAAGGAACAGCTCTGGGCCGGCGGCGGGATGACGGAGCTGGAGGTCGACGACACGGAGCTCGTGCATCCGATCGCGGTGGGGTCGGAGGCGTACTACACGTTCGCCACGGGCGACTCGATCATCATGACGCTGCCGAACGGCACGCGCATCACACTGCGCGAGCTGCGCATCACGGCGCGCCAGCCCAAGTGGAACGTCACGGTCGGGTCCTTCTGGTTCGAGACAACGACGGCCCACCTCGTGCGCGCCGTCTACCGCTTCTCGACGCCGATGGACATCTGGGCGGAGGCCACGCGCGAGGATTCGGCTGACATGGAGGATGTGCCCGGCTGGGTGCGCGGCCTCCTCACGCCCATGACCGCCGACATCACGTCGATCAGCGTCGAGTACGGCCTGTATAACCAGCGCTTCTGGCTGCCCAAGCTGCACGGTATGGAAGGATTCGCGCGCGTGAGCTTCATGCGCATTCCCGTCAAGTGGGAGGAGCGCTTCGTCTATGAGTCGGTGAACGCCATTGACTCGCTGCCTGCCATCGAGTTTGCGGATCGCACGACACGGTCAGAATATCGCGACAGTCTGTTCGCGGCCGGCGTGGACTCGACCCAGGCGCGTGAGATGGCGTAGCCGTCGGCCACCGTCATGTCGGGGAAGCGCTTGCTGAAGTGCTCGATCTGCACGCGTGACGTTTCGCTGGCCTGCAGTTCGGCCGCGAGCTGCGCAATGAATTTGTCGGAAAACATGGTCAGTTCTTGTTGAAAAGGGGATGCAGGCTGCTGTGTTTGCCGTCGTAAACCTGTCCGGGGCTTTCATCAATCTGCAGCGTCATGCCCACAGTCTGGCGTTCGAAAAGTGAATCAAAATGGGCTCTGGCCCTTTCCAGGAGCGCGTCACCAGCTCTCTTTTTTGTAGCGTCTGAGCGACCGGCGGCCATCCGGACGTTGAGGTAGATGAAGCCGTAATCCCCTTTGCTGTCGGCCACGGCGTAGTGCGCCGCCGGGTAGGCCAGCACCCGCGTGCCGCCCGTGGGGAAGACTTGTTTGCCCTCTTCGTCGCGCGTCTCCAGCATGGTGTTGGCCAGCTTGCGGCACAGCGCCGTCATGTCGGTTTGCGCTTCGAGGTTGGGCGTGTAGAGGATGACGAGATGGGGCATGGTGTTCAGGCCAGGGGGGTGACAGGAAAAATGGCATTGATCTGCCCGGTGCCCGAGCTGCCGAAGTAGGGGGTGACGATTTCAGC
>JAKFFA010000103.1:0-25519 GCA_036675455.1 Gemmatimonadaceae bacterium
CGTACCGCCCGTGCAACCCGCATCCCCCCCCGCATCGCAGTTACTCGTGAGCCGGCAACGGTTCCATGGTTTTCGCATCCACCGGCACCTGCACCTCATCCCGGTACGGCGACGTCATCTTGAGCACCTGCACCTTGGGGAACGCGTCCATGAACATCGCATAGCTCCAGGCGAACACGCCCAGGAAGCCGACCGTCACGCCCAGTTCCCAGAGGCCCAGCGGCGCGCGCTCGAGGCCGTCACCATAGATCGACGGATAAACCTCGATGTACCGCGAGATCCACAGGCCGACCGTGGTCACGATGGCAATCGTGATCATCGTCGGCCCGTACTTCTTGGCCTTCACCGACAAGAGCCCAATGAACGGCACGACGAACGTCATCACGGCCGCCGCCATCGTCAGGTCACTCCACACGCCCGTGAGCCGCAGCGTGAACCAGTGCGTCTCCTCGGCGAGGTTGCCGTACCAGATGATCAGGAACTGCGAGAACGTCAGGTAGCCCCAGAACACCGTGAAGGCAAAGCACAACACGCCGATGTCGTGGTAGTGCTTCTCCGTGATGAGCTCGGGCAGTTCGGGGAAGCGCGGCTTCCACCAGCGCACGAGGATGGCGAACAGCATGAGCGCCACGAGCCAGCCGCCCATGAACACCTGCCAGCCGTACATCGTGCTGAAGAAGTGGATGTCCATGCCCATCGAGTGGTCCCACGCGAGGACGCACCAGCCAAAGCCGAACACGAGCGTCATGATCACGGCCAGCTTGCCCTGCAGCGAGTGCGTGCTGTGCAGCTCGCGACGCTCCTCACCGAAGCCGTTGCGCATGCGCGCGCGCAAGCCGGCGGCCCACGAGGAACCGTGCTCCGGCGTGATGCCCACGTCGAGCCGCACCGACGTCCACACGTACCAGATCTGCAGCAGCGCCAAGCCGCCGAAGATCAGGATCGACCGCGCCCAGAAGAACGCGCGCCCGAAATACAGTTCCTTCTCGGGGATCAGCTCCCCGGTGCCCACCATGTCCCACCACGGATAGATGTGCCCGCGGCCGACGAAGATGATGAGCAACAGCCCCACCACCGCAAACGGTACGAACGCGACGAACCCTTCGAGGAACCGGATGATCCCGCGTGACCAGCGCGCGGTCGTGATGCGCTGCACCGCGGCGAACATCACGCCCGCGGTCGCGACGGTCGTGAAGAACAGCCAGTTCACGTGGAACGCCTGCCAGGCGCGCGACTCGCCCATGACGGCGCCGACCGCAAACACGAGCATGCCGATCGCGGCCATCGCGAGCGAGCCCGTCTTGAACGCGGCCGAGATGGGCTTGTCCTGGATCGCGCTGACGAGCTGGTCGCGCGGCGGCGAATAGTACTTCGCGCTCATTCGTGGTCCCCCGAGTTTCCTGTGCCGGTGGCGGTCTCCGCCTTCGGCGTCATGCCTTCCGCGCTGGGCTTGGTGAACACTGCAGGCACCGTCGGGCCCACCAACGACCTGCCGGGCAGCGTCGCGCCCGTCTCACCCGGGAAACCCACCGGTCCCGTCTCCACGGGATACCGCCCCTGCAGGCCGCGGATGTAGTTCACCACGTCCCAGCGCTCCATCTCGGGAATCCGGTTGAACGACGGCATCGAGCCGCGTCCGTTCCGGATCATGCCCCAGATGTAGCCGTCGCTGCGTCCCACTGCGGAGGCCGCCGTCAAACTCGGCACCAGCGATCCCATCACCACGTTCACCTGCTTGATCGTGCTGTTAGCGTCACCCGCCACACCGTGGCAGACCGCGCAGTTGATCTGATAGTGCTTGCGGCCGTTCTCGAGCGACTGCTCGTTGACCGCCACCGGATTCTCAAGCCCCGACATGGAGTCCACGGCGCCCAGGCTCGGCGTGTACGACACCTGCCACGCCATCATCACCGCGCCGGTTGTCGGCACCGACCCCTGCGGGTTGGCGCGGAACGGGATGGTCTCCCCGCCCATCGAATCGGCCGTGAATTGCTGCCACGTGCCCACGGAGGGCTGCTGCTTGAAGTCCGTCAGCCAGTTGTCGCAGCCGGCCACCATCAGCGGCAGCGCGACGACGGCAAGAATTCGCCTCATCGGATTCACCTTAGCGTTCACCGCGCACCTCCACCGCCCCATGACGGCGCAGGATCGCCTCGGCCTCGGCCAGCTTGTCCGGCGCGCACTCGCACCAGATGCCGAAGTGCGAGCCGCTGAAGCGCGGGTCATGGCCCACGGTCATCGTCAGCCGCGGGATGCCCTGCAGGAAGAACATGCCGAACACGGTGGCCAGCGCGCCCACCATCACCATCACCTCGAAACCGAACACGGTGTACGGCAGCCACGTCGAGATGGCCTTGCCGCCCACGACGAGCGGCCAGTACTCCGAGCCCCAGATCGCGATCCAGTAACCGAAGCACACGCCCAGCACGGCGGCCGTGCCCATGATGTAGCGCACCTTGCTCTTGGGCCCGTCGACGGCTTCCTCCAACTCATGTCGCGGTGTGGGCGAATACACCGTGACGTCGCCGAGCTTCTTTTGCTTGAGTTCATCGATCGCGTCCACGGTGCTGTCGAGCTCCGCGAAGACGCCCAGCATGCCGCGCATCATCTCAGTGCCCCCCGTGGACGGACGTGATCCGCTTCATCTTCGGCGGCAGGATCTCCTTGATCTCCGCGATCGCCATGATCGGCAACTGCTTCACGAACAGCAGGAACCACATGAAGAACCAACCGAACGACCCGAGCAGGATCGCCATGTCCACCCATGTCGGCGAGTAGCCGCTCCACTGCCACGGATTGACGTCATGCGACAGCGACGGGATCACGATCACGAAACGCTCGAACCACATGCCGAGGTTGATGAACAGCGACAGGATGAACAGCCAGGTCGGGTTGCGGCGCAGCTTCTGCGAGAACAGCGACAGCGGCAGGATCATGTTGCACGTCAGCATGATCCATGCGGCCCACCACCACGACCCGAACACGCGGTTCCAGAAGTAGTCCTGCTCGTACGCGACGCCGCCGTACCACGCGATGAAGAACTCGACGAGGTACGCGCAGCCCACCACGAGCGACGTGAACAGCACCATCTTCGCCGAGGCGTCGAGGTGGTTCAGCGTGACGTAGTGCTTCATGTTGAACCAGCGGCGCATCGGGATCACGATGGTCCACACCATCCCGAAGCCCGAGAAGATGGCGCCCGCGACGAAGTACGGCGGGAAGATCGTCGTGTGCCAGCCGGGCACGATGCCCATCGCGAAGTCGAACGACACGACCGAGTGCACGGACAGCACGAGCGGCGTGGAAAACGCGGCCAGGAACAGGTACGCGCGCGCGAAGTGGCGCCACTCACGCTCGGAGTTGCGCCAGCCGAGCGACAGCACGGAGAGGATCCGCTTGCGCATCGGATTCTTCTCCTTGTCGCGCAGCACCGCGATGTCCGGGATCAACCCGACATAGAGGAACGTCGTCGAGATCGTCAGGTACGTCGTGATCGCGAACACGTCCCACACGAGCGGCGACTTGAAGTTCGGCCAGATGAGTCGCCAGTTCGGATACGGAATCAGCCAGAAGAACTTCCACGGCCGCCCGAGGTGAAGAATCGGGAACAAGCCGGCGGTCATGACCGCGAACACCGTCATCGCCTCGGCAGCGCGGTAGATCGTCGTGCGGAAGCCGGCGCGGAACAGGTACAGGATCGCCGAGATCAGCGTTCCCGCGTGGCCGATACCGACCCAGAACACGAACGTGACGATGTACACGCCCCACATGACGGGCGGATTGTAGCCGGCCACGCCGAGGCCCTGATGCACCTGATATAGGAACGCGGCGAGCCCAAGACCGAGGCAGCCCATCGCCACGAGCAGCGCGATGAACCACGCCTTCGTGGGATGCAGGACCGAGAGGATCTCACGATCGACCTGGTCGTAGCTCGTGACCGCCGGCAGCTGGATATCCGCCGATGCGATGTTCGGCCGCATGCGCGTCGGGTCGCCGGCCTCGGGATGCGTGATGGTGGCCATGGTCAGTGGGCCTCGGCCGCCGTCGCCGGCGCAGCACCGGGCGCCGGATGGTTGACCTTCTGCAAGTAGACCACCGCCGTGAAGGTGTTGAGTTCCTCGAACACGTGATACGCGCGCCGGTCCTTGGCCCACTGCGCCACGGTCCAGTTCTCGTCGGCCGCGTCGCCGAACACGATCGCGCGCGACGGGCACGCCTGCGCGCAGGCCACCGTGAACTCGTCGGGCGCCACCTCGCGGCCCTCGAGCTTGGCGCGGTGCTCGGCCTCATGGATGCGCTGCACGCAGAACGAGCACTTCTCCATGACGCCCTTGCCGCGGACCGTGACGTCCGGGTTGAGCTGCCAGTTGAGCGGCTCCGGGAACGCGTACTGCGTGCGATCCGGCTCGCCGTACCCGAACCAGTTGAAGTAGCGGACCTTGTACGGGCAGTTGTTGGAGCAGTAACGCGTGCCGACGCAGCGGTTGTAGACCTGCACGTTGAGCCCGTTGGGCGCGTGGTAGGTCGCGTACACCGGGCACACCGGCTCACACGGCGCGTTGCCGCAGTGCTGGCACATCATCGGGATGAAGCGCGTCTCGAAGTCCGCATGCGCGGGATCGAACACGACGTCCTTCGGCTCGCGGTCGAGTTCCCAGTAGCGCTCGAGCCGGATCCAGGCCATCTCGCGACTGCGCGTGATGTTGGCGCCGAAGCCCGTGCGGTCCGGCAGCACCTGCGCGCCCTGCCATGCGGCGCCCACTGTCGGGATGTTGTTCTCGGCGTAGCAGGCCGTCACGCAGGCCGAGCAGCCCGTGCAGCGCGCGAGGTCGATGGTCATCGCCCAGCGGCGCTTGGCCGCACCCGACCAGTGGTCGGGATCGTACATCCCCTTGTCCTTCGACTCAGGGTCGCCGTACTCACCCTGCGCGTCGTTGGCGACCGGTGAGCGCAGCCCCGGCAGGAACTCCGTGCTCGCCTGCCCCTCGAACACATGGTGCGCGCGGGCATTCGTGCCGGCCGCGAGCGCGGCGACCGTGGTCGCCTGCGCGATGCCGCGTCCGTGCTGGCGCCCTGAGCCCTCGATCGTGACGATGCGTACGTTGCCATCCGCCTTCGCGACCGTGGCGCGCGTGGCGCCGAACGCCGCCGCACCCGAGCGCGAATCCTCCGCGCCCACGAGCAGCCGGTAGGCATTCTCGCCGGACACCGCGTAGCGGCCAGCGTCGGTGTGACCGCGGCCCAGCGCGATGGCGATGGTGTCCGGCCGGAGACCGATGTACACGAACGCCGGCGCCGTCAGTGAACCGGCGGCGGTGGTCACCGTGACCATGTCGCCATCCACCACACCGATTTCCTTCGCCTTCTCGGCGTGCATCTCGACGACCGTCTGCCAGCAGATCTTGGTGACGGGGTCGGGCAGTTCCTGCAGCCACGGCTTGTTGGCGCCGCGTCCGTCGCCCAGCGTGGGCGACACGTACGTGATCAGATGCAGGTCGCCCTGCTGGGCCGGCGCGGCCGCCGGCTGCGGGTTGAAGCGCGGGCGCGCCGTGCGCGCGGCCGTGCTGCCGCTCGTCAGTGCGGTCGGCAGCGCGTTCTTGAGCGCCATGTCGCCACCCACGCGCTGCGCGATGTAGGCGCGGTAGTCCTTGTAGCCATAGCGCGCCGCCATGGTCTGGTCGCCCTTGGCAAGCGCGAGGAACACGTCGGCCGTGGCGCGCGAATCGAACACCGGGTCCATCGTCGGCTGCTGCAGCGAGAGCGTGCCACGCATCGGCTCGGCGTCGCCCCAGCTTTCGAGACTGTGATGATCCGGCAGCACGAGGTCACACAGCGCCGTCGTCTCGTCGGGGACGCTCGAGAACGACACCTTGAACGGCACACGCGCCATCGCCGCGGCGAAGCCCGTGCCCGGCGCGCTCGTATAGACGGGGTTGGCGTGACGCACCATGAGCACCGGCACGTCGCCGGCGTTCATGCGCTGCGCCAGCGCGCGGATCTCGGCCTGGCCGGCCACACCCTCGAACGCGAGGTACCCCTCGTCCGGCTTGATCGTGCGGCCGACGTTGCCGCGCTGTTGATTGAGCTGCGCGACCGCGGACGCGAGTTCGCCCGCGTTCTCCGCGTACCCGCCCGAGAGAATGGCGCTCGAGCCGGCGGCGCGGATCTCCGCCGCCAGGCCTTCGATCAGTGCCGGTGCGACGCCGGCGGCCTCGGCGGCCGCGGCGACCGTGCCCCGTCCGAGAATCGCGTTGACGATGGCCAGCTCCGAGCCCGGACGCGCCGGGATCCACTGGTCGGCGTTGAGGCCCGTCAGCGAGCGACGCGCCCCGACATAGATGAAGCGCGGCGCGTCCTCGATCTTGGCGCGCGCATCCGCGAAGGCGAGCTGCTGCGGGACCGGCAGGCCCCATCCATCGAGGAAGTCGGCGCTGAACGAGACGATGAGCGACGCGGCCGAGAAATCGATGTGCGGCCACGACGCGCCGTACGCCGCGCGATTGGCCTCGGCCACCGCGACGGGCGCTTCGGCGTCATACGAGATGTGCGGCGCGATGCCGTAGCCCGCGAGCACGCCGTCGAGGAACGACGGAAACGAGCCTTGCTCATGCTGATTCACGAACGCGACGCGCGCGCCTTCCCCGCGACTGCGCACCTCGCCGAGTCGCGCGGCGAGGGTCTGCATCGCTTCGTCCCATGTGGTGGGCACAAGGCGATCGCCTTCGCGCTTCATCGGGCCGCGGAAGCGGTCCGGATTGTAGAGACCCTGCAGGCCCGCCTGCCCGCGCGCGCACAGCGCGCCCTTGTTGACGGGATGCGCCGGGTTCCCTTCGGCCTTGATCGCGCGGCCGTCACGCACCTCGACGATGAGGCCACAACCGGCGGCGCATTCGCGGCACGTGGTGGCGTAATAGTTGGAGACACCGGGAACCGTGTGGTCCGGCGACACGAGATATGGGATGAGCTTCTCGACGTCCCCAGTGGAGCAGCCGGCCACGGCCGTAGCCGCGCTGGTCACGCCCAACACCTTGAGGAAGTCGCGCCGCTTTACAGCGCCGTCGAGGACGCCTTCGTTCGCCGAAGACTCCGCGTCGCGCCCGTCTTTCGCTTCAATGGTCATCAGCGGTCTCTAGTAGTGGCAGGTGGCGCAGTCATACGCCGCCTTCTTGCGGGGCAGCGCGAGCGTCGCCGAGTCGGGCTCGAAGCCCGCTGCGCGCACACCCTCGGCGGGCGAGTAGCCGTTGACGTGGCAACTCACGCACCAGCCCATGTTCAGCGACTGGGCCTGGAACACCTGGGGCATGTTGTTCACCTGGCCGTGGCACGTCTGGCAAGTGACGCCGGCGTTCACGTGGCGCATGTGCGGGAAGTGCACGTACTCGGGCACCTTGTGCACGCGCACCCACGGCACCGGCTGTTTCTTGTTCCAATAGTCAGTGAGCTTCTGGATCTCTGGGCGGTCCGCCGCGACGAGCGTGTGACAACCCATGCACGTGGCGATGGCGGGCAGGCCCGGATCGGGCGACTGGTTCACCGCATTGTGGCAGAACGCGCAGTTCATCTGCAGCGTGTTGACGTGCACCGGATGCGGAAACTTGATCGGCTGTTCGGGCGAGCGGCCGATGCCGCCACCGACGTACATCGTGTAACCGGAGCCACCGCTGTACGCCCACGGTCCCGGCTCAGCCTTGCCGAACGCGTCAAGATTGGCCTGCTCCGTAGCGGTCGCGGGTGTCTGCGTCGCCGCCTGGGGCGCATCGGCGCCGGCCTGTGAACCCGCGTATGCGGACATCATGGTGGCGGCGATCGCGATGACGACCATCCCCGGAACGACAATCCACTTGGTACGACCCGTCATGAAGCAGGACTCGGAGTGAGGGAATTCCGAACGGTCTACTCGGCTTGTGAACGTTTTCACAAGCCATCAGGCACTCGTTAAAATGCCCCGCGCCCTATGCAATCGCAAGTGTGCGCAGGCAGCGATGTTACGCGCGACCTGATGCGCGCTGCGTCGCGCGTTCCCGCGCGCGGTTTCCATGTTCACCCGTCGATTCCGCGCTTCACGCGGTCGATGGTGCGCAGCACTTCGATTCCCATGGCCCGCACGAGCGTCAGTTCGCGCGAGTCGGGGCCTGCGCGATTCAGCAGCGAACGCACGGAGCGCATGATGTGTTCCGGGTTGCGCGTCCGATAGAACGAGATGGCGCCGAGCGCGCGGTCGATGTCGCCGAGCGCGCGCTCCCACTCCTCGTGCTTGGGCAACGGCGAGGCATGCTTGTGCCGCGCGATGCGACGTGTGGTGTCGCCCGCGGCGAGGTGCAGTTCGTACGCCGCGACGAGCACCGCCTGCGCGATGTTGAGCGACGAGTGCTCGGTGGTCGGGATCGTGACGAGCGTATGCGCGCGATCGATCGCGTCGTTGGGCAGTCCATGGTCCTCCTGTCCAAATAGCAGCGCCACGCGTCCGTGCGCCGTGCGCTCGAGCGCGACCGGCGCGAGCGCGCGCGGATCCGTCAGCGGCCAGCGGTGCGCGCGCCGCTTGCCCCCGAACGCGGCCACGTACACGCAGTCGGCAAGCGCCTCCTCGAGCGAATCGAAGTGGCGAATGCGATCGACCAGGTCGCGCGTGCCATGCGCGATGCCCTCGATGCGCCATGGGTCATACGCCACCGGCGCAACGAGCCGCAGGTCGGAGATGCCCATGTTCTTTAGGACCCGGACTATTCCGGCGATGTTGATCGGGTCTTGGATGCGGTTGACGACGACGGAGATCTGGTCGAGGCTGGACATGGTGGGGGCGGACGGCAGACGGCGGAGGGCAGACGGCAGACGTAACAACTTACCTGCGATGCGAGGGGGGATGCGGGGCGCCCTACGGTACGGGTTGCGGGGTGGGGTTGGGATGCGGGTCCCGCATCCACCCTCGCATCGCGGGCAAATCGGCCGTCTGCCGTCCGCCGTCTACCGTCTGCCCTTCCACTATCTTTCCCGCCACCATGGACTTCCTATTCGACTTCTTTGCCCAGCTGCGCGACCTCGACACGCTGGTCGCGACGGCCGGCTATTTCGGCATCACGCTCATCGTCTTCATCGAGACGGGGCTGCTCTTCCCTTTCCTGCCGGGTGATTCCCTGCTGGTCACGGCGGGGCTCGTGGCGGCGCAGCATGATCCGCTCGTCAACCTCAATGTGTGGACGCTGGGCGTGCTGTGCAGCATCGCGGCCATCGCGGGTGATCAGATCGCGTATGTGATCGGCTGGCGGTCGGGGGCGGCCCTCTTTCGCAAGGAAGACTCGCGCTGGTTCAAGCAGAGCCATCTGAGAGCAGCGCATGCCTTCTATGAGAAGCATGGCGGCAAGACCATCATCCTCGCGCGCTTCATGCCGTTCGCCCGCACGTTTGCGCCCGTCGTCGCCGGTGCCGCGAAGATGCACTACCCGACGTTCGCGTTCTACAACGTCATCGGCGGCCTCGCGTGGATCTGGTCCATGCTGCTCACCGGCTACTACGTCGTGAAGATGGTGCCGGGGCTCGAGGCGCAGGTCGAGAAGCTGATCCTCGGCATCATCTTCCTGTCGATCATGCCGGGCATCATCGGGTGGTGGAAGAGTCGGCGGAAGACGCCGGCGCCCGCGGGCGGGGAGTAATCGACGCGAGCCGGGCGCCGCGCGATGCGTTCGCGGGTCAGTTGATGCGAGGAGAGGGGGTAATTTCACGCGGAGCCGCGGAGGTGAGCGCACGCCGTTGGAGTGTGAGGGCGCGGAGGCGTCGTGCGTCAGCGGCCAACCGTGGTCTGGAGCAACGAACAAAATAGGAATTTGAAGAGGCCGGCTACGAGTAAGCTCGCCTCAGGCCTCTCCTTAATTCTTGCCCCCTCGCGCCTCCGCGCCTCCGCGTGACACGTAGTTGACAGCCATGCCGAGAACAGTTCGTAGCGCGCTGGCGCCGTCTGCCGTCTCCCGTCTGTCGTCTGCCTTATATTCCGACTTACTCAATCAAACGGAGCTCATACCATGGCCCATACGTTGCCCGCCCTGCCCTACGCCTTCGACGCGCTCGAGCCGCATATCGACACGCAGACGATGCAGATCCATCACGGCAAGCATCATCAGGCGTACGTCAACAACCTGAACGCCGCGATCGAGAAGGCGCCCGAACTCGGCAAGTGGTCACTCGACCAGGTGTGCCGCGACATCGCCAAGGTGCCGGAGGCCGTGCGCACGGCCGTGCGCAACAACGGCGGCGGACACTGGAACCACTCGCTGTTCTGGACGGTCATGGCGCCGAAGGCAGGCGGCGAGCCCACGGGCAACGTCGCGGCCGCAATCACAAAGGCATTCGGCGACTCCGCCAAGTTCCGCGAGAAGTTCGCCGCCGCCGCTGCTGGACGCTTCGGTTCCGGCTGGGCCTGGCTCGTCGCCGCGAAGGACGGCACGCTGTCCATCGAATCGACGCCCAACCAGGACAACCCGCTCATGGAAGGCCGCCACGCGATCCTCGGCCTCGACGTCTGGGAGCACGCCTACTACCTCAAGTACCAGAACAAGCGCCCCGACTATGTGAGCGCGTTCTGGAACGTGGTGAACTGGGCCGAAGTCAACAAGCGCTACGACGCTCGTTGAGATGGTGTACCACCCCTCGCATCGTAGCGACTACGATGCGAGGGGGGATGCGGGTTGCACGGGCGGTACGGGTTGCGGGGGGTGATGAGGGATGCGAGGCACTACTGTCTGGCTGGTCGCGGCGGGAATCTTTGATGCGAGATGCGAGGGGACCTCAGCTCCCTTCGCATCGTCGTAATCCTCGCACCGCCGTTCCTCCTCGTATCGCGGGCCTCTCGCAGCCTAAACCGTAGGGCGCCTCGCACCGCCGTTCGCATCACGCATCGCAGTCACTTGGTGTTGCGACGCGGGCGTCGGTGGCTCCCAACAACCAAGTCATCAATCCCCCGCGCGTCCGGCGAACTCTCCTCGTTCGCCGCCCGCCGCGCCGCGAGCACGCCCAGCAGCGGCGGCGTCATGAACGTCGTCACGACGACCATCAACATCAGCGCGCCGAACGTCTCGCCCGTGAGCACGCCGGCCGTGAGGCCGAGCTGCGCGAAGATGAGTCCGACTTCCCCACGCGGAATCATCGCGACGCCCACGAGCAGCTTCTCGCCCTTGAACCACCACGGCGCGTAGCCGGCGGCGAGCTTGCCCAACACCCCGACCCCAATCAGCACACTGCCGATGATCAGCGCGCCCCTCGTGGCCAACGCGGCCACATCCACCGACGCGCCCACCGACGCGAAGAAGATCGGCACGAAGAAGTAGCCGAGCTGCGTGGCGCTGCGCTCGATCTCACGACGCTGCGGCGTCGGATGCAGGATCAGTCCCGCCGCGAACGCGCCGATGATCATCGCCGAGCCGCCCTTGGTCGCCAGCCACGCCAAGAGCAGCGCGAAGCCGAGCGCGAGAATGCCCAGCGCCCCAGAGATGCGCAAATGCTCGAGCACGCGAAACAACGGCGGGATCGTCACGCTACCCAGCGCGATCGCCACGACCACGAAGCCGACGGCGATGCTGGCCGTCTGCGCGATGCCGCCCACGGTGAGTGCCACACCGCTCACCATCGTCGCCACGATCGACAGGATGATGAGTCCGACCACATCGTCGAGCACGGCGGCGCCGAGCACCACCTGGCCCTCCGGCGTGTTGAGCTGCCCGAGGTCCGAGAGCACGCGCGCCGAGATGCCGATCGACGTGGCCGTGAGCGCCGCACCGATCACGACACTCGGTAGCATCGGCACGCCGAGCGCGAGCGCGGCCAGCGTGCCGCCCCCGAACGGCAGCACGACACCCACGAGGCCCGTCACGAGCGCCGTCGGCCCGACCTTGGCCAGCGAGCGCAAATCCGTGTGCAGCCCGATTTGGAAGAGCAGGATGAGCACTCCGAGCTCCGCCAGCGCATGCAGCACCGGGTCGTGCGGATCGAACAGTCCAAGCACGCTGCTGCCCAGCACCACGCCGGCAATCAGCTCGCCAAGCACGCCGGGCTGCCCGATGCGCTGCGCGGCCTCCCCCAGCAGCTTCGTGACCGCTATCGTGCCCACGAGCACCAGCAGGAGATGCTCGAACGAGATCGCCTCGGCGCCCATCAACGGGCGGCTTCGCCTTCGAGGTAGGTGTATCCCTCCAGCCCCGCGACGTACTCCGCGATGAACATGTTCGCCTCATCACGCGAGATGCCCTTGGCGGCCTGCACCTTGCGCCGGAACGTGGCCAGCAGGTCCGACGCTCGGTACTGCACGTAGTTGAGCACCTCGGTGACCGTGTCACCGTGCACGAGGTGCGTCACCTCGTAGGTGTCATCCTGAAGCCGAATGTGCACGGCGTTCGTGTCGCCGAACAGGTTGTGCAGGTCGCCCAGAATCTCCTGATAAGCCCCCGTGAGGAAGATGCCGAGGATGTAGGCATCGCCGTCGCGGAACACGTGCAGCGGCATCGAGGGCTCACCGTCTCGCCCGCCGATGAAGCGGTCGATCTTGCCGTCCGAATCACACGACACGTCCTGGATGGTACCGCGCCGCGTGGGCTCCTCATCGAGCCGGTGGATCGGCATGATCGGGAACAGCTGGTCGATGGCCCAACTGTCCGGCAGCGACTGGAACAGCGAGAAGTTGCCGAAGTAGCGGTCCACCAGCCGCGCGTCCAAGTCGCGGATGATGTCGTCGAAGTGCGACCGCTTGCCTGCAGCGATGCGCGCCAGCGCGTTGAGCGTGCACAGGTAGAACTGCTCCGCCATCGCGCGCTCGCGCAGCGACAGCACGCCCGAGCCGAACAACTGCTGCGCGCGCTCTTTGTCGAACGTGGCATCGTGATAGATCTCGCGCACGCGACGCATCGAGATGCTCTTGCGGCTCGCGGCCTTGAGGTCCTCGTTCATCTCGTGCAGCAGCGCGTGGTCGTCGTCGGTGAGCGCGGGCACTTCAGGCTCCGCGGCCGACTCCACGTCGATCACGCTGAGCAACAACATCGCGTGGTGTGCGACGAGCGCGCGCCCCGACTCGGAGATGATGTCGGGCATCGGCAACGACTCCTCGCGGCACGTCTCGGCGAGCGTGTACACGATGTCGTTGGCGTACTCCTGCACGGAGTAGTTGACCGACGCCTGCGCCGTGGACTGGGAGCCGTCATAATCCACGCCGAGGCCGCCGCCCACGTCCACCCACTGGATGTCGAGCCCAAGGCGGCGCAGTTCCACGTAGAACCGGCTCACCTCCTGCAGGCCGCGCTTGATGAAGCGGATGTCCGTGATCTGCGAGCCGAGGTGGAAATGGATGAGCTTGATCCAATCGGCCTTGCCCTCGGACTGCATACGGTCGATCACCTGCATGAGCTGCGCGGCGTTGAGGCCGAACTTGGACTTCTCGCCACCCGACTGCGCCCAACGCCCCGAGCCCTCGCTCGAGAGCTTGATGCGCACGCCGATCGTCGGCGTGATGCCCATCTCCGCGGCCACCGGCAACAGCACGTCGAGTTCACTCACCTGCTCGACCACGATGATCACCGTGTGCCCGAGCTTCTGGCCCATGAGCGCCAGGCGAATGAACTCCTCGTCCTTGTAGCCGTTGCAGACGATCAGGTGGTCGGTCTGCTCACTGAGCGCGAGCACCGCCTGCAGCTCCGGCTTGCTGCCGCACTCGAGGCCCACGCCGGTCGGGTTACCGAACTCGACGATCTCCTCGACCACGTGCCGCTGCTGGTTGACCTTGATCGGGTAGACGGTCGTGTACTTGCCCTCGTACTCAAACTCCGCGATGGCGCGCGCGAACCGCGCGTGCAGCATCTCGATGCGCGACTTGAGGATGTCCGAGAAGCGCAGCAGCACGGGTAGGCCGACGCCCTGCGCCTCGAGGTCGCGCGCGAGCTCGAACAGGTCGATCGTCTGGGTGGGCTCGTCCTTGTTGGGACGCACGATGACGTGGCCGTTGGCACTGATGTCGAAGTGCCCGTCGCCCCAGCCCTCCACATTATAGAGCGAGCGCGCGTCCTCGATGCTCCAGCCGGGAGCGGGGCCGGCGGCGCCGGGAGCGCCGGGTGCGCCGGGTGCGCCGGGTGCGCCGGCGAGCGAGCCCGGCCCAGCGGCCGGGGAGGTTTTCGCGGTAGTGGTGGCCGGCTCGGCCGGCGGAGTGGCGGGCATGATATGGAATTGTAGTGGGCGCGGATGCACGTTGTAACCCGCGCTGGAGGCCAGACGTATGGTGGCGCCTTGGCACGAGTCACGATGCAGGCGCGTTTTTTGTGGTGACGATGAGCGACAACCGATTGACACGGGGAATCTATGAAACGGGCATTGCGAATCGGCGGGATGGCGCTGGGTGGACTGCTGCTGTTGCTCGGGATCGGCGTCGCCGGGCTCTACGCGTGGACCGGTGCGGAACTGCGGCATACGGAGCCGGTTCCCACGCACGCATTCGTCGCCCCCACGGACAGCGCGAGTGTCGCGCGCGGGGAACACGTGCTGCGCGTGGTCGCGAAATGCAGCGAGTGCCACGGCGAGGATTTGGGCGGCAAGGTGTTCATCGACGACCCCGCGTTCGGGCGCGTCTTCGCGCCGAACCTCACGCGCGGCAACGGCGGCATCGCCGCCGCGTACGCCGACGCGGACTTCGAGCGCGCGATCCGGCACGGCGTCGCGCGCGACGGCCGTCGACTCGTCATCATGCCGTCGAACGAGTTCCAGTATCTCTCCGACGACGATCTTGGCGCGCTGGTCGCGTACCTCAAGTCGGTGCCGCCCGTGGACCGCGTCGGTCCGCCGATACGCATCGGACCCGTCGCGCGCGCGCTCTACGTGGCAGGCCAACTCCCGCTGTTCCCCGCCGAGGAGGTGCTGCACGCGAACACGCCCGTGCCGTCGGTGCCGGTCGATTCCACGGTGGAGTACGGCGAGTACTTCGCGCGCATCGGCTGCTCGGGGTGTCACGGCGCGACGTATGGCGGCGGCAAGATCCCCGGCACGCCGCCGGACTGGCCGGCCACGGCGAACCTGACGCCGACCGGGATCGGGCACTACGAGTTCGCGGATTTTCAGCGCGTGCTCGAGACCGGCGTTCGACCGGACGGCACCAAGCTGCACCCGTTGATGCCGGTGGCGGCGACCAAGCTCATGACGCCGGTGGAGATGACCGCAGTGTTCAAGTACCTGCGCACGCTGCAGCCGCGGCCGTTCGGGTCACGCTGAGTTGGTCCGCGCATACACGACGCCCGGCCCGGATGACTTCCGGGCCGGGCGTCTTGCGTTGTCTGCACATACCCCGCGTCGAAGCGGGCACGTCAATTTTATGGTCGACGCCTAATGCCCGATCTGCGCCCGCTCCCGCTCGATGAACGGGATCCCGTGCTTCATCCAGTCTGGCTCGGGCGCGCCCTGGAGCTTCGCGGCGAAGAACTCCTGCATGCGGCGGTCGATGTCCTTCTGGTTCGGGTACACGCGTGGGTTGTGTTCGTCGCCGTTGTAGTTGACGAGGTACGCTTCCTTGCCCAACCGGCGCATCGCAATGAAGAACTCGATGCCTTGGTACCACGGCACCGCGCCGTCGCTGTCGTTGTGCATGGTCAGGACGGGCGTCGTGACGCGGTCGAGGTAGAACAGCGCGGAGTTCTCGATGTAGCGCTCGGGATACTCCCACAGCGACCCGCCGATGCGGCTCTGGCCCTGCTCGTAGTTCACGATCGCGCGTTCCACGCCGGAGCCCCAGCGGATCCCGCCGTACGCCGACGTCATGTTGACCACGGTCGCATTGGGCACAGCCGCCGCGAAGATCTGCGTCTGCGTGATGATGTATGACGTCTGATAGCCGCCCCACGACTGGCCGGCGATGCCGACCTTGTCCGCGTGCACGAAGCCCTTCGCAATCAGCGACTGCACACCCGGCACGATGGCCTTCACCGAGCTGGGTCCGGGGTAACCGGGCGTGTAATGGATGTTCGGCATGAACACGAGGTAGCCGAGCGACGTGTAGACCGTCGGATTGATCGTGTTGCGGCCGGCCGGCCGCACATAGTTGTTGAGATTGTCCGACAGCTGCTCATAGAAGTACACGACCATCGGGTACTTCTTCGACGGATCGAAGCCCTCGGGCGTATACAGCAGCCCCTCGAGCGGCACGCCATCGCTGTTGAGCCACTTCACGATCTCGACGTCGCCCCAGAGGTACTCGGACTGCTCAGGCATGGCGTTGGAAATACGGTGCAGCTTGTCAAACGTCTTACCGGTCCAAAGGTCCGGGTACTCGCGGTAATCCTCGCGAGTCACGAGGAGCTGGTCGGCATCGCTCGCCTGTTCGACGATTCGCCACGACTTGGGCGCCATCACGACGCTCACGGGCTTGGCCGACGCGCCGATGCGGTCGCGCCAGATGCCGGCGTCCTTGCTGGCATTGTCGAACGCCTCGAGCCACAGCGGCTCGTTCGGATCGAGATACTCCTCGTCCGGGTCGAGATCGGCCACGCGGAAGGTGATGTTGCGCTCGCGGCCCACGCCGTCCGTCAGATTCCGCGCGGCCGTACGGCCGGTCGGATCCACTTCCCAAATGTCATACCGGTCGTAGATGAGCACGCGGGCATCGCCCTCGCTCCAGCCCGCCACGCCCCACGGCCGCGGCTCGCTCGGCGTGTCGTGCGTCTCCTGCTCGAACGAGACGCCCGGGAACTGGCCGGCCGGCGTGAGCTCGCGCGTGAGGTTCGCCGCGATGTCATGCGCTCTCCACGCCTTGTCCTCCCACCAGATCACGTACTTCGCGTCGGGTGAAAGTTGACCCGAACCGCGGATGCGCGTCGCAATCTTTCGCGCATCGCCCGACGCGGTGTTGATGACGTACACATCGTTACCGTCCTCGCCATAGATCGCATCGATCTCGTACGGGACGCCCGTCACCGACACGGCGATGCGCCCGTCATCGGAGAGTTGCACGCGCGGCATGGAATCGTTCTCCAGCTGCCGCATGCTGCCGGTCGCGACGTCGTACAGGGCCGAGTAGCTGCGGTTGCGGTCGGCGCCGGCGCGCAGCTTCTGCATCGGCTGCGGGCGCGCGTCGCGCCAATGCCAGAGGTCCACCACGGCCTTGCCGATGAGCGAATCCGCGGGGATCGAGTCCGGTGGAATGGGCTGCACGCCGAACGTCAGGACGTTGCCTTCGCGCACGAAGCGGATGCCGCCGCGCTCGACGATGCGCATGCCCTCGCCAACCGCGTCGGCGGCGACGGCCACGCTGGCCGCCATGGCCGCGGAACCAGACGCAGAGCCGGACGCGGACCTGCCGCCGGACCCGTTGCCCGACCCGGCGTTGGGCCCCGAGCCGTTGCGCTCACCAGCCAGCGGCGTGAGTTGCGCGTGATACAGCGTGAAACGCGGATCCTCGGCGGTCCACTGGTCGGCGTCGGTCACGAAGGCGACCTGCGTGGCCTTCTCGTCGAGCGTCAACCCGCGATAATTGCCAGTGCCCTTCTGCAGGGTGGTGACGGATCCCGTGGCGAGTTCGCGCGCATAGACGCCGTCGATACCAAGAGAGTCGGCGCCGGCCAGCGCGTACACCAACCAACGCTCTTCGTCGTCGATGGTATAGTCCGTGACGTTCTCGATACGGACTTCCACACCCGTGGCGATCTCGCGCAGCACGAGCAGCTCACCGGAGTCCTTCTTTCGCTTGGGCTTCTTGGTCGAGTCGGCCTCCTCACCGCCCTCGGCGCCGGCGCCGGCACCGCGCGCGCCGCGGCCGCCCGCGCGACCGGAGGACTCACCGGCCTTCGAGGTATCAGCTTTCTCCGGCTCGTAGATCACGAACCGCCCGCCCTTCTCCGCAATGCGAAACCCCTTCACGCGCTCGACTTCGGTCACGCGCCCATCGGCGAGCGAAAGAATGGCGAGCGTGTTCTTGGGCTGGTCCGCCGGCTTGGCCTTGGCCTTCGTCGCCGAGTCCACGGCGGCCTTGGTCGGGTAACGCAGGAAGACGACGAATTTGGAGTCGCCCGTGACCTGCGCCGCCTGCGGTGAGAACGAGGAGGCGCCCACTTTCATGATGGGCCGTCCGGTCCAGCCGCGCGGCACGCGGTACTCGGTATCGCCGCTCGTCGAGCGCGCGACGAGTTCGCCGTCGCCGACCGTGGGCGTCAGCGTATAGACCGCCCACTTGCCGTCGGCGGAGAGCGTGGGTTGCGAGATCGAGCGCCAGAGATCGTACGTGTCCTGGGTGAGGACCTTCTTGCCCGATTGCGCGGACGCGATCGCCGGCACGGCGAGCAAGAGGGCGATCAGGACGGCGCTCATGACATCGAGCGGGCGCTTTGAGCGGTGACGCAGGTCGGCGAGGGGACGTGCCATCATCAACAAGACCGGTTTGGGTGACTCCCGCTGGGGCGGGCCAGCAACCAATGTACGTTGTGCCGGGCGCCGTCGTTGCCCGGACCTCGATCTACGACGATCAGCGTCTGCTCCCCTTCGGCGAGTGTCGCATGACAGAACATCATGACCTGATGAGGCCCTACCGCCCCATGCCCGTGACTCCCATGAAGCGCCTGCTGTCCTACTTCCTGCGCGGCCTTGTGCTGACGGCGCCGCTCGTCGTCACCGTTGCCGTCTGTTGGATGCTGTTCACCTACATCGATGGCTGGCTTGGACTGCCAATCCCGGGTGTCGGCTTCCTCGTGACCATCGCGGCCATCACGCTGGTGGGCTTCTTCGGCACCACGTTCCTCTGGGGCCAAGTGCTGGGCGCGATGGAGCAGTTGCTGGACCGCCTGCCGTTCGTGCGGCTGCTCTATTCGTCGACACGCGACCTGCTCAACGCCTTCGTGGGCGAGAAGCGCCGGTTCGACTCGCCCGTGCTCGTGTCGCTCACGGCCGATGGCGGCCTGCGGACATTCGGATTCATCACGCAGCAGTCGCTCGAGCGGCTCGGGCTGCCCGACGAAGTGGCCGTGTATTTCCCCCAATCCTACAACTTCGCCGGCCAGTTGGTCGTCGTCCCCTCGTCACGCGTGACGCGTCTGGCGGCGTCGAGCTCGGATGTGTTGGCCTTCGTCGTCTCAGGAGGGGTGACGGACGTGCCGGCCTCCACGGAAGCGTAAGCGGCGCCTGAACGCCGGCGCGGCCCAATCCGTACCTGCGACGTGATGATGCCCAAAATCGGGTGTAGCGCGATGGCGAGCGCGGCCACAGATTCTGCCGGTCCCTGAAACCCGCAAACCAACCGGAGTGACCATTTGGCGTCCAGCACCACGAACAACCCAAACGAAGCCTGGGGAAGTCGAATCGGCCTGATTCTCGCCATGGCGGGGAACGCGGTCGGACTCGGCAACTTCCTACGCTTCCCGACCCAAGCCACCGCCAACGGCGGCGGCTCCTTCATGGTCACCTACTTCATCGCGCTGCTGCTGCTCGGCATCCCGTTGATGTGGATCGAGTGGGGCGTGGGCCGCAACGGCGGCCTGTACCGCAAGGGCCACCTGCCCGGCATGTTCGCCGCGATCTGGAAGCATCCTGCGGCGAAGTATGTCGGCGTGGTCGGCATGGTCGTGCCGCTCACCGTGATGATCTACTACACGTACATCGAGAGCTGGACGGCCGCGTTCGCGTGGTTCTCGTTGACCAAGGATTACTGGGGCATCACGACGCAGGAGGGCATGGTCGAATACCTGCGCTCGTTCCAGGGCATCCGTGCCGAGGGCGCGACGGTGTACCATCAGTCGTGGACGCCGTACGCGTTCTTCATCGGCACGCTGGCTATCAACATCTACGTGCTGTCCAAGGGCATCTCGGGCGGCATCGAGAAGCTGGCCAAGATCGGCATGCCGATCCTGTTCTTCCTCGCGATCGTGCTCGCGATCTCGATCGTGATGATGCCGCCGCAGCCGGGCATCGGCTCGTCGCCGCTGCAGGGCCTCGAGTTCATCTATAGCGCGGACCTCTCGCGCATCGGGGAGCCGAGCGTATGGCTGGCATCGGCCGGCCAGATATTCTTCACGCTGTCGGTGGGTATGGGCTCGCTGCAGGCGTACGCGTCGTACCTGTCGAAGAAGGACGACATCGCGCTCAACGGCATCGCGACGGCCTCGACGAACGAGGTGGCGGAGGTGGTGCTGGGCGGCACGATCGCGATCCCGGCGGCCGTGACGTTCTTCGGCGTGGCTGGTGCGATGGCGATCGCGCAGGGCGGCTCCTTCAACCTCGGCTTCGCGACGATGCCGGTGGTATTCCAACAGATGCCGATGGGCAACCTGCTGGGCGTGGCGTGGTTCGGCTTGCTGTTCTTCGCGGGCATCACGTCGTCGGTGTCGATGTTGACGCCGACCGTGGCGTTCTTCCGCGAAGAGTTCGGCTTTCGGCGCGCGCAGACGGCGTGGATCCTGGGCGGCGTGGCCCTGCTGTTCGGCCTCATGCACGTGCAGTGGCTGCAGTACGGGTTTCTCGATGAGTGGGACTACTGGGCCGGGACGTTCGGACTCGTGCTCGTGGCGGTGCTCGAGACGGTGATCTTCATGTGGATCTTCAAGCCCGAGAACGCGTGGAAGAGCATCCACATGGGCGCGGACATCCAGATCCCGCGCATCTTCAAGTTCATCATGACGTACGTGACGCCGATCTACCTCTTCATCATCCTCGGATGGTGGGGCTGGCAGGACGCGATCCCGATCCTGCTCAACGAGCGCGCGGCGGGCGGCGGCCCGGTGGCGGCGGAGAACATCCCGTACATCACGATGTCGCGTGGGATCATCGTGCTGTTTGCGGTGGTATTCCTGGTATTCATTCGCGCGGCGTGGAAGCGCAACAAGTATGATGACCGCAAGGGCTTCGAGTTGGCCGATCGAAGCGGGGAGGCATAAATGAGCACAGGCGCGATCATTTTCATGACGCTCAGCTGGGCGTTCGTGCTCGGGCTGATGGCGTGGGCGTTCTACCGCCTGCTCACGCACAAGGCGCACCACGACCCGGACGGCATCGGGCCCAAGTCGCCGCCGATGCCACCGGCGAAGGGCGGTGCGAAGTAGCTGGCACTGCGATGCGAGGCGCCCGGCGGTATAGGCTGCGGGAGGCCCGCGATGCGAGGAGAAACGGCGGTGCGAGGATTACTGCGATGCGAAGGGGCGGCGCCTATTGGCGCCGCCCCTTTGTCTTGCTCGCGACGCATGCACTGGTTCGCGTTCGAGTCTTACGGCATCTCACGCGGAGACGCGGAGGCGCGGAGAAAAGCGGCGCACACATTGTTCGTCGTGCTCCATTTCTCGTGCCGTAATCCAGTTCACCTCCGCGCCTCCGCGTGAAACAGCAGTTCCCCACCCCGCATCCCAAAGAAAAAGGCCCGTGACGAGCGAACTCGTCACGGGCCTCTCTTTTTCCTTGCTCGCTCCGCGTGCGCACACGCGGAGCCCTCGGGTTACTGCCCCGCCGTCACCCGCTCCTCACTGAGCCAGTAGTTGAACCAGTCCCGCAACCGCCCGAGGCGGTCCACCAGCAGCCACGGCTCACCCGTGCGCGAGAGGTCGTGCGTCGATCTCGGATAGCGCACGAACTCGGCCGGCACATCGTTGTTCTTGAGCGCGATGAACCACTGCTCCGCGTCCGTCATCGGGGTGCGGTGGTCCTCCTCGGACTGCACGATCAGCGTCGGCGTCTTCACGTTGCGCGCGTAGCGGATCGGCGAGAGCGAGTCGTACATCGCCATGTTGTCCCACGGCTCGCCGTAGAACTCGAACTCCGTGAGCCCGCGGGCGTCCGACGTGCCGTACCACGACCACCAGTTGGAGATCATGCGGTCGGCCTGCGCCGCCTTGAAGCGGTCCGTCTTGACCGTCACCCACGCCGTCATCACGCCGCCGTACGAGCCGCCCGTGACGCCCATGCGCGTCGAATCCACGTCGGGGCGCATCGAGACGATGTCGACGGCCTTCATGAGGTCTTCGTAGTCTTCCGCGAACCAACGACCGCGCGTCGAGTACGTGAAGTCCGCCCCGTAGCCGCTTGAGCCACGCGGATTCGTGTACAGCACCATGAAGCCCGCCGCGGCCAGGTTCTGCGTCTCGTCGAACCACTGTTCGCCGTACTGGCTGTGCGGACCACCGTGGATGTATAGCACGAGGGGGTACTTCTTCCCTTCCGTGTAGCCGAACGGCTTCATGAGCCAGCCCTCGATCTCGACATCTCCCACCGACTTGAACGTGAAACGCTCGGCCGGTGACCACGCGATCTCGGCGTTGAGCTTGTCATTGAAGCCCGTGAGTTTGCGCTCGCCCTTGCCGTCCGTGCCCGCGACGTAAACCTCGGTGGGCTGGTCGACGGCCGTGGAGATGTACGCCACCATGCGGCCCTGCGCATCGAACGAGAGGTCACGCAGCTTGCGACGTCCATCGAGCACGACCTTGCGGTCGCCGTTGCGCGGATTCACGCGGTAGAGCGCCGTGGACCCGCCGATCTCGGCCGACATCGCAATGTCCCCATCGCGCAGCCACTCGACGGTGCCCGGCTCGTACTGCCAGCCGGCCGTGAGGCTCGTCGGCTCGCCGCCGGTGATGTTGATGACCATGAGCTGCGTGTTCTCGGTGCGCGCGGGGCTTGACTCGAACGCGATGCGCCGGCCGTCAGGCGACCAGACGATGCCGTTCTCGCTGCCCATGAGCTCCACGACCTTGCGCGGCGTGCCGCCGGCCACGGGAATCACGTAAATGTCCGTGTCGTTGCGCCGGGCCTCCTCGCGCGCGCGGTCGTACGGCAGCGCGTCGATGGAGTCGTTGATGGCCTGCACCAGTGAATCCGACCGGAGCTCGGCATCAGCGACGAAGGCGATCCAGCGGCCATCGGGCGAGACCACCGGGCTGCGGTGCGAATACTCGGTGCGCGTGACCTGGATGCGGTCGGCGCCGGGCACCTGCGTGAAGATCTGCTGCGTGCGCAACTGGCGCTCGGCGGTGGGGCCGGGAATGAATCCGCCGCCGTTCGCCTTGTAGCGCTCATGCGTGATGTGCCGGCCATCGAAGCGCGCCGGGTCGACCGGCTTGGTGATGGCGTCGAACGGCGGACGCGAGACGGCGTCCATGCGGCGGTACGGGCTCGTGCTGTCGCGCGGCGCGCGCGTGGTGTCCGGATTGGCCGTGAAGACCGCAAATCGCGCGTCGCGCGGCCACGAGCCGTTCGGATAGTCCTTCACCTGCGTGGCCTCGCCCGAGGGCACGTCCATCCGGATGGCCCACGTGGAGCCCGAGCCGCCCGTGCGCTGCGAGCTGAAGAACAGATACTTGCCGTCCGCCGAGAAGCGCGGATTCGAGCTCTCGGTATTGGGCGTGGTGTAGCGCGCCGGCTCACCGCCGGCGGTAGGCACGACCCACACCTCGCGGTGCCGGGTGTTCTTGCTCTCGACGACGGTGGTAACCGTGAACGCGACGAGCTTGCCGTCGGGCGACATCGCCGCGTCAGAAAGCGTCGTGAGGCGATGCCAGTCATTGGGCTTCATCGCACGCGGCGCCTGGGCGTCCGCCGGCAGGGCCGGCAGCGCGAGCAGCATCGCGGCGGGGAGGGCAAGCAAAAAACGTCGCATTTCAGGGGTCTCCATCAAGGAACTGAGGCTTGGCGCGGGGACAATCAAAGTACGCCCTGAGCGGCATTCGCGCTGACACTTTACGGCGATGCGCGGGGGGATGCGGGGCGCCCTACGGTACGGGTTGCGGGGTGGGGATGGGATGCGAGACCCGCATCCTTCGATTCCCCGTTCGCGGTCTTCAGCGATCCTCGACCAGCAGCAGTTCCAGCGTGCGTCGCGTGATCAACCGTTCCGCGTCCGCCGTGGGCAGGTTGTTCATGATCCACCAGCGGGTCGCGCCGTCTCCGGTTCGTCTGATGACGTAGCCAATCCTGCGGTCGGTCGACGCGTAGCTGGACCGGATGGGAGGGTAGTTGGGCGAGGCCGGCTGATAACAGATCTGTTCCTTCGTCTTGGCATCGACGTGGCAGATCGGCCGCGGGACCCGCTCGTTCCGTGGATCCGGCTGGTATCTGACAAGCGTTATCGGCCGATCGACGACAGCGATGGCGAGGTGGAACTGCGCCTGCTCCGGCTGGGTCGCATCCCAGTCGTTCGCGAGTAGTACGGCCGTTGCGGCATAGCGCAGGCCCTCGAACTCGTCGTCCAACGAATGCGCGCCGTCGGCCGGCTCGATATCCGTGAAAATTGCTTTCGGATCGACCCATGCGAACGTGGCCCGGGCCGGGAGCCGCGTGAGGAGCGCGGCATCCGCCACGCCGAGGGTGACGACTCGCGCCCTTTCCTCGGATAGCGAGCCGGTCGTGCGCGACCCAGCCGCACAACCGGCACCAAGTAGCGTGAGGAGAGCAAGGACGAGCGTCGCTCCCGGGGCCGTCAATCGCACGAGACTACTCGGCGCCGCGCCCCATGATCCGCTTCAATAGCCGTCCCGCGCGTGCCGCGGCCTCTGCGATCCGCTCCGGACTCGTGATGAACGACACGCGGAAGAACCCTTCCCCGCCCGCTCCAAGCGACGAGCCCGCCAGCACAATCACGCCTTCCTCGGCCATGAGGCGCTCGTGGAATTCGAGCGAGGCGATGTCCTTGGGCAGGGGCACCCAGAGGTACATCGACGCCTTGGGTGGCTCCTGGATCTCGAAGCCGTTCGCGCGGAATGCGGCCACGGCGGCATCGCGCCGCTCGCGGAAGACCGCGACGTTGCCCGGCACCCACTCGGCCGACGACTCGAGCGCCGCGACCGCCGCGGCCTGCACCCCCATGAACTGGCCCGTGTCGAGAAAGCTCTTGACCTTGGACAGCGAGGCGATGATCGCAGGATTGCCGCAGGCCCATCCGCACCTCCAGCCAGTCATGTTGTACGTCTTGGACATCGAGTGGAACTCGACCGCCACGTCCCGCGCGCCGGGCACGTCGAAGATGCTCGGCGCCACGTACCCGTCGAAGGTCATCTCCGAATAGGCGTTGTCGTACACCAAGACGACATCAAGTTCCTTGCAGCGCTTCACCACGCGCTCGAGGTAGTCCCTCGGCGCGACGGCGGCCGTCGGGTTGTTCGGATAGTTGAGATAGAGGATCTTCGCGCGCTTGAGCACGTCGCCCGGGATGTCATCGAGCTCGACGAGGAAGTTCGTGCGCGGCGTGATCGGATACAGGTACGGCTCGGCTTCGCTCAGGAGCGTGCCGCCGAGGTAGGCCAGGTAGCCCGGGTCGGGGATGATCGCCACATCGCCCTTCTGCAGGTAGGCGAACGCGAGATGCGCGATGCCCTCCTTGCTGCCGATGAGCGGCACGATCTCCTTGATCGGGTCAAAGCGGTGGCCGAACCGCTTCTCCATCCACGCGCTCACAGCCTGGCGATACGCCATGAGGCCGAGTCCGAAGCCGTAGCGGCTCATGCCGGGATCCTGCGCGGCCGTGGCGATGGCGGTCACGGCCGCAGGGGGCGGCGCGAGATCGGCATCTCCCGCGCCCAGGTCGATGACGTCGACACCGGCGGCGATG
>JAKFFA010000093.1:0-25445 GCA_036675455.1 Gemmatimonadaceae bacterium
CGCGAAGTAGGCGCGCGGCGCGCCGTGGACTTCGCCGCCGAGCTGAACGAGGCGCAGCTCGCCGCCGCCACGCACGGCGACGGCCCGCTGCTCATCGTCGCCGGCGCGGGCACGGGCAAGACACGCACACTGGTCTATCGCGTCGCGCACCTCATCGAGAAGGGTGTCCGGCCCGACCGCATCCTCCTCCTCACGTTCACGCGCCGCTCCGCGCAGGAGATGCTCGCGCGCGCCGAGAAGCTCGTCGGCAGCGCGAGCCGCACCGTGCAAGGCGGCACGTTCCACGGCACCGCGCACCGGCTGCTGCGCCGCTTCGGCCCGCAGGCCGGCCTGCCGGGCGACTTCACGATCCTCGACCAAGGCGACGCCGAGGACCTGATGCAGCTCTCGCGCGCCGAACGGGGGCTGGGAGACAAGACGAAGCGTTTCCCCAAGAAGGAGACCCTGCACCACGTCTACTCGCGCCATGTGAACACGGAATATCCCGTGGGCGCGATCTTGCGCGAGGAGTATCCGCGCTTCGTCGAGTTCGAGGACGACTTCGCGCGCGTGTTCGCCGACTACACCGAACGCAAGCTCGCGCGCAACTTGGTCGATTACGACGATCTGCTGCTCTACTGGGCGATGCTCGTCGAATCGGTGCCCGCGGTGGCCGAGCAGATCACGGCGCTCTACTCGCACATCCTCGTCGACGAGTACCAGGACACGAACACGCTGCAGGCGCGCATCCTCAAAGGCATGTGCCGCTCGCACCGCAACATCACGGTCGTGGGCGACGACGCGCAGAGCATCTACGCCTTCCGCGGCGCGACGGTGCGCAACATCCTGGATTTCCCCGCCGAGTTCCCCGGTGCGGCAGTCGTCACGCTCGAGCAGAACTACCGCTCCACGCAGCCGATCCTCGACGCCACGAACCTGCTGATCTCGCGCGCCGAGGAACGCTACTCGAAGGAGCTCTTCACGCGCCGCACGGGCGGCGAGATGCCGTGGCTCGTCACGGCACAAGACGAATCCCAACAAACGCGCTTCGTCGTGGACCGCATCCTCGAGCTGCACGAGGAAGGCACGCCGCTGCGCCAGATGGCCGTGCTTTTCCGCGCGGGCTACATGAGCGCTGACTTGGAGATCGAGCTCACCGCGCGCAACATCCCGTTCGACAAGTGGGGCGGCCTCAAGTTCCTCGAGGCGGCGCACGTGAAGGACGTGCTCGCGTTCCTGCGCATCTTGGAGAATCCGCGCGACGAAATCAGTTGGTACCGTCTGTTGCTGCTCATGCCGGGCATCGGCGCGGTCACGGCGCGCAACGCGGTGCAGTCGATGATCGAACAGGCGTGGTCACACGACGCGTTCGGCCGCTTCCAGCCGCCACCACGCGCCAAAGCCGCGCACGGCGCCCTCGTACAACTGCTCGCCGCCCTGCGCACCGGCTCGGCCGGCGACAAGAACAGCGTTGGCATCGAGATCGCACGCGTGCGCGGACTCTACGACGACATCCTGCGCGAGCGCTACGACCGCGTGGAACCACGGCTCGCGGACTTGGACCAGTTGCAGACCATCGCCGGCGGCTACGCCGACCGCGCGTCGTTCTTGAACGCGCTCGCGCTCGAGCCGCCGTCCGCCACGAGCGACTTGGGCTTCGGCGATGGTGACGCCGACAACGACACGCTGATCCTCTCCACTGCGCACAGCGCCAAGGGTCGCGAGTGGGACGCGGTGTTCCTCATCTGGGCCGTGGACGGCTGGTTCCCCATGTCGCGCGCGCTGGGCGACGACGAGCAGATCGAGGAGGAGCGGCGGCTCATGTACGTGGCGATGACGCGGGCGCGCAATTACCTCGCCGTCTCCTACCCGCTCAATGTGTACGACACGCGGCGCGGCGCGGACTACTCGTTCGACCAGTTGAGCCGGTTCCTCGACCGCGGCGTGCGCAAGGCGTTTCAGCGCGTGGTGCTGGAGAATGCGGCCGAGTCGCCGGCGCCGACCGAAGGCATCGCGACGCCGACGGTGGATGTGCGGGCGCTGCTCAGGGCGCGGTTCGACCCCGGGACTCCCAAATAGCTGTCGCCGTCTCCCATTCATTGCCCACCTCCAGCTCTCTCACCCAGTGCTCGAGGTACGCTCGGTCGATATCCGAGGACCGCAGAGAGAGCAGCGCCGCCACATCCTCCAGTTGACGTGTCGACCCGCCGAGGCGCGACCATTCGAGCTTCGAGAGGATCACGTCCTCGAGCGACGCGACCGCGAGCGCGATCGACTCGAACACGAACGGGAGCCGTCGCTCAAACTCGACGCGACTGAACGCACGCGACTTGCGGATGATTAGGTCGACCTTCCAACTCGACGCCGCGTCCACGACGTTGAACATTCCTTCGAGCCGGCGGGCCTCGAGCGCAGCTTCTTCCGACGCGTAAAGCCCGGACTGTACGAAATCCGCAACTACCCGCCGCAACTGAACCTCAGTGGCATCAATCACGAAATCAATGTCCAACGTGGCGCGCGGTGCTCCGTGAAAGGCTGCTGCCACGGAACCGGTCACCATGAAGGGGACGCCAGCCTTCTCGAGTGCGGCCGCGACTTGACGCAGCAGCGTACCGCCGGTCACGAGCGGTCGGCGCTCAGGCGAACGTCGGGGGAGACCGGCGGCTCGGGACGAGTGGTCGCAAGCGCGTCAGTCCGCACGCGCGCGAGCCGCTGCAGCCAGTCGCTCGCCTCGAGCGCCAACGCAACGCGTGCCTCGCCGCTCATGTTCCGTACGGCGTTTGCCTGTACTGCCGCAGCTTCGCGCGTGGTGTCGTGCATGGCTCTAAAGTTAGCCGTTCAGGGCGCGGTTCGGGTCGTCCCCTGCGCCGGAATGAACGACTCGGCGGCGATCGGCACGCCATCGACGTCGCCCGCCACCTCAAGCCCGGCGCGCACTCGCGCCGCCACCATCGTGCCGCGCGGACGGACGACGAGCGTCATCGCCATGTCGTCCTTGAATCCGGGCAGCCCGTAGCCGGCGAAGCGCACGACGCCCGATGCCGAGTCCGCGGCGTTCACCATGCGTGTACCATCGCCGCGTGGCGACGTCGCACTCACGATGTCGAACGCGCCCGGCTCGAACTCCAGCTTGCCCTGATAGGCGCCGAGTTCGACGCCGGTCGCTTTGAACCGCACGGTGAGCGTGACGAGACCAGCCGAGTCGCGAATACTTTCCTCAATGACGACGCGGACCGCGGGCGACGCAGCCTGCGCCGCGAGCACGGTCGGCCCGGCGAACAGCGCGAGCGCCAAGTAGAACGGCGCCCGCGCACGCAAAATCTTCACGCGTTCAGCGACCGTCGATCAGTTGGCCGGTCCGCGCGTCATGCACGCCCGCCGCCGCGCGCAGCTGCGCCGCTTCCATCGCCTGGCCGTTCACGAGGCCGGCCACATCGAGGCCCGCTTGCAGCGCGACGGCGCCCGACGCTTCGCGCACGACGAAGCGGAATGCGACGTCGGACTCGAAGCTCTCCGTCGCGAACGCCGCGAAGCGAATGCGACCTTCGGCCGCTTGCGCGTTCGCCATCCGCTGCTCGCCCTCGGCGGACTCGCCCGTCACGACGCTCACGATCTCGAGCGCGCCCTTGGGGAACGTCACCGCGCCCTGGTACGCCGCGAGCGGCATGTCGTGCGCGATCACGCGCACGGTGTACGTCGCGAGGCCGGCCTCAGGGCCGGCGTCGCGCTGCAACACGACTTGTGCAACGCCCGACGGCACCAGCGAGGCAACGTCGACCGGCGGTGACATCGCCGAATCGGTGTCGCACGCGGCCAGCGAAAACGCGACAGCAGGAAGCAAGAATCGAATGGAGCGCATCATGTGGTCTCCGACAGATAATAACGTGGAGTCGGGCGCGACACTGCCGCCCGACTAGCTGGAAGGCGGTCAGGGCGTGACGGTGGCAGTCAGGTTGCGCGGTGTAACGGTCACATCGGTACCGAGGGCGTTACCGGCCGCCGTGATCGTTACCGTCACGGGCGTGTCGACGCTGCCCGCCGTTGCGTTCGCGGTCAGTGTAATCGTGCGCAGCGTGAACGAAGCCAGCGTCTCCTGGCTCGTAAAGCCGGTGACCTGCAGCGAGCCGGCCGCCGTGTTGTCCGTGTTGAGCAGCACGGTCGACGCACCGCCCTGGCTATCCACCCAGTTGCCGGCGGTCTCGCCGGCATAGGTGAACCGCGCAGGATCCCACGTGAGCGTCAACGTAATCGACGCCAGGTCATCGGTACCACGGTCCGTGAGGTCCACGGTGAGCGGAAGGGCCAGGTCCTGCCCCGCCGCGACCGTCGCGACCGGCGCCGCGCCCACGAGCACGCGCATGCCCAGTCCCGCCGACGCCACAGAGAACGAGGCCGAGGTGGCCGCCGTCGCTGTGCCGCTCGTGAAGCTCAGCGTGTGTGCGCCGGTGCCTTCGATCGCGAGGTCGGTGAACGTCGCCACGCCGTCGAACGACTCGACGGTCAGGCCCCCGTACAGCGCGCCGGTGCCGCTGGCGACTGATGCCGTCACGTTCGCCGTCCCGCCGACCACCGGCAGACCCGCATTGTCGCGCAGCTCAACTACCGGCTGTGTCGAGAACGCCGTGCCGCTCACCGCGCCCGCGGGCTGCGTGGTGACGACCAGTGACGCGACGACCTGCGATACGACGAATGACGTCGAGGTCGCGGACGTGAGCCCCGTGGAACTGAACGTGATGGTGTGCTCACCCGCGCCATCAATGCGCAGGTTGCTGAAGGTGGCAACGCCACCCACGGCGTTCACCGTCGTCGTGCCGAGCAGCGTGCCGCTCCCTGCTGCGAGTGTCGCCGTGACGCTGGCCGTCGCGGTGTATGCCAACACTCCATCGATATCGCGCAGTTCAATGACCGGCTGCTGGCTGAATGCCAAGCCAGAAACGGCGCCCGAGGGCTGCGTGGCAATCCCCACCTGCGCGGCCACCGGCGTCGCCGTGGCGTTGATGGTGCCCGTGATGGCGGTGCCGGCGATCGTCGCGGTCAATGTGTTCGTGCCCGCCGAGGTGCCAAGCGTCCATGTGCCCGCGAACGACGCGATACCGCTGACGTCGCTGACCGCCGTCGTCTCGCCCGAGAGCGATCCGCCGCCGGCCGTGACGCTGAACACGACGTCAACGCCGGCCACCGGCGTGCCTTCCAAGTCGCGCACGACGACGGACGGAACGGACGCGACGGCCGATCCGGCCGGCGCCACAGGTTCAGCGGACCCAACAGCCATGGCCACCTGCGTCGGCTCCGCGCGCAGCGCGATTGTGTACGTCGAGAAGTGCTCAACTGGCGCGGTCACCAGGTGGTTCACGAGGTCCACGCTTCCACCCTCGACTTCGAGCAAGCGCGTGCCTTCGACGAGGAAGATGCGGAGGTTTTCCTGCTCCGCGACGGGAACGGCCGCGGCGTCGTAGGCCAGCGTCAACGTGATCGGCGTATCGAACACCGTCCCGGCGGGCCCGAAGTCGAACGTCGTGCCGCCCGGCACGCGCACGTTCGTCAGTGGGGTCGACGTCGGCGCTACCGTAAGGAGCGTGGTCGAGGATGTCGCGGCCGGCGGGATAGTCAGCGTCACGGCGCCCTCGAGCGCCGTCGTCGTCGTCGGCTCACCGGCAGACGCCGGCGGGACGACGATGCCCGTGCGCACGGACAGCGCCGCGGTGCCGGCCACTCCACCGGCCGTCGCCGAGATCGTCACCGGACCAGCCGCCACACCCGTGACGACACCGTCCTGCGAAACGGTCGCGACGGCATTATTCGACGAGGTCCAGCTGACCATCTGTTCCTCGAGTACCTGACCCGCCGCGTTACGGGGCGAAGCACTCAGCGTGACGGTGGCCCCCTCCATGAGCACGCCGTCCGTCGGCGCATTCGTGACTTGGACGCTGTTCACTGTGGTGTCGGGCTCCGTAACCAGCTTCTCGGCGGCCGAGCAGCCCCACGCCAGCATGGCGGGCACCAATAGCAGTACGCGGAGGCGCGTGCTCCGGATCTGTGCAAAGACGTTCACTCGTGGCCCTGTGTGTTTGCGGGGGACGTTGGACGAAACGGAACTCGCGTGGTGTCGCTCGATGCTCGCGTCGATGGTCGGCATCACGGCGTGAACTCCGTGGTGCCGGCATTGATCTGCGTCAGCTCGATCGAGAGCCCCTCGGGGAGGAGATAGACCACCCAGCTGATGACCGACCAGTGACGGATTCCGGCGTCCGGCCGCGCGGCGATCGTACCCATCGCCGAGCGCGTGCCGTCCGCCTGCTCGTTCTCGAACCAGCACGTGTTGTTGAGCGTACCGAGCTCATCCGGGCCGATTGGCCCGACATCCGACCAGCGCACGGCGCACTGGAAGCTGTCACTGAGCAACGACGGATCCGTCATGGTGCCGCTGATCGGCACATCGACGCCGATCGTGCCGGTCGTCGGGACCGTCATGGCCTGCGTTTCCGCGACGAGCGTGATCGGCACATCGGTGAAGGCGTCCGCCGCGACCACCACACCGCTCGTCGACGCGCCGGCCAGGAGTGACGCGGAAATGCGCGTCGCGCTGACCATGAACTCCCAGTCGACAGCGGCCGCACGCACGCGGTATGACGTGCCGACGGGCACGGGCACCTCGACCATGCCAGACGTCATGGCGCTGCCCGTGAGGTCAGCGATGATCGGCGTACCGCCATACCCCGTATCGACAGCGACGATGAACCGGCTGGCCGGCACCGGCGAGGTGACATTCACACGGATACCCGACGTGATCGGCGTGACGGTCGTCGTGTGCAAGGCCTCCGCGCGTTCCATCGAGACATCAAGAATCCAGAAGGTGGCCTCGCCACCCAGCAGCGACACACCGAAGCCGAACTGCGTGGTCAGCGTGCCGTCACGAGCGGCGGCGATGGAGCCCGTGAACTGCTTCGACGTCGGCGAGAGGACCGTGACCGAGTCGAGTTGCAGCGACGTGCCGTCGCGGTCGTGCGTGAACGCGCCCCAGTTGAGGTACGCATTGGCCCAGGTCGCGATGTCAGCGATGAGCCGGCTCGGATCCTCGAGCGTCACCACCGCCTCGACCGGCTGGCCTTCAGTCACCAGCGCTGGCACCGTGGTCAGCGCCGAGACCACATCGAGTGTCGCCTCGACGTCGGTGAACTGACCTTCCGTCACGTTCACCAGCTCGACGCGCGTGCCGGCCGCCAACAGATGGTGGGTGTCACCACCCCACGCGGCGTTCGCGGCAAGCACCGTCACGGTGTATCCCGATCCCGCCGGGAGCCCGAGTTCGATGACATCTGCCGTGGCAGGGATCTCGTGCATCGATTCGCGAAGCGCCGGCGTGCCCAGCGCGCCGTCCCTCACGTACACGAAGTAGCGACTCGCGGCCACCGGCGACGCGATGTTCACCCTGACGCCCGTGGTGGGCGGATCGACGATCACCGTCTGCTGATCGTAAAGCGTCTGGTCGATCTCGATCACTTCATTCGTCGGCAACGCGAACGACTGCCAGCTGAGCACCCAGGAATAGAGCGTGCCTGGCACGTCGAGGCCCGGTAGCTCGCCTACGATGGTCCGCTCGCCCGTTGGCAGGTGACCTGTCGAGGAACAGTTACTCGACAGCACGCCGATGTTCGCCGGACCCATCGGCGTGGTCGAGGTGCGGACGGCGCACCCATCGGCAACCAAGAGACGCGACGGGTCGACCATGATGCCCTCAAACGCCACCGGCATGCCGACGAGGCTGGTGTCAGGTATCGCGATGTCGCTCCACTGCCACTCGAGAACCGTCGCCACATCAGTCGTGTCGTTGTCGGCCACGACGACACCCGCCACCATCGTGCCGGTGAGGAGGTCGGCCAGGATGCGGCCATTCGTGCTGGAGAACTCGTTCAAAGCCGCGACGCGGACGCGGTACGTGCCGCCCGCGGACACCGGCACGACAATCGTATCCAGCATCGCCGGCGCGCCCGTCGTGGAGACCAGCACCGGGCTGCCGCCTGCGCCCGTGTCAACCGCCACGAGGTACCGGTTGGCCTCGACGGGCGACTCGATCGCCACCCGCACCGCTGCGGCCGTCGGGGATGCGGTGATCGTCGTCGTGTGCAGCGCCTCTGCGCGCTGGACCGACGGGCTGATCACCCAGAAGATCAGGCCGGGCGCGACACCAAGCCCCATGCCGAACTGCGTGTGGAGCGTCCCGGCGTCGACCGGTGCGAAGATCGAGCCGTTGAACTCGAGCGACGACGAGGACAGCGGTGTGAGGTTCGTGATTTGCGAAGCGGGCACCGAGCGATCCATCGTCGGCGCCGCGGAGGCGACATAGGCATTCACCCAGGTGGCGCCAGTGAAGAACTCGCTCGGGTCCACCAGCGTGATGGTCGCCTCGACGGCGCTGCCGGTCACGCCCGTGGTCGGGACTTCACCCGTCAGCGTGATGGCGCCGAGGTTCGCGGCGACGGGCGAGAGACTGCCGTCCGTGACGAGCACGTCGTAGAATCCGCCCGCCCGCATGAGCGGCGCGGCGTCCGGACTCGCCGAGAGCGAGTCGGCCGCGAACACATACAACGTGTACTCGGTGGCTGCGCCCGGCAGCGCGATCGCGATGGAGTGCGACCGCGGATCGCTGTTGACGATGTTGAGGATCTGCGGCTCCGCCAGGCTCTCGCCGGTGATGTAGACGAAGAACCGGCTGGCGCCGATCGGCGACGTGATGTCGAGCTGCACGCCTGTCGTCGGCGCAACCTCACCGCCGACGGTCACTACCGAAGTCGCGGTCACGCCGCCCACGGCGGCCGTGATGGTTGCTTCCCCGTCACCGACGGCGATCAACTGCCCATCGGTATCCACAGTCGCCACGGAGGTCGCGTTGCTCGACCAGGTCACGGGCACGCAGCCGGCGAACCCGTCGCCGCCCGCCGTGCGTGGGGTTGCGGCCAGCATCATCGTCGCGCCGGACTGCAGCGCGACCGTCGGATGCGACACGTCGATCGACGTGATCGCCGGTGCTTCGAACGCCGTCACGCCGATGCGCGGCGCGGACGTGAGCCCGACGGTCGAACGCGCGACCTGCTGCGCATCGAGGATGTTGACGTTGCCATCGGCCGTCACGTCGCCCTGCATGGCCACCAGCATGGCATTGGCCACGCTGAGGTTGACGGACGCGCGCGCGAGCTGCTGCGCGTCGATGATGTTCGCGGCCGCGTCATCGTTGACGTCGCCCCAGAGACCCGGTGCCGCCGTGCATATCGATGACTGCGACGTGAAGACCTGCGCCAGCACCGACGCGCCCGCGCCGTTGCCCATGGCCGTCGGTTCGAGCAGCATGACCGTGCCGCCCACCGTGCCCGTGGCCGTGAAGTGCAGGTTGGCCATCGTCTGCGGCGCGGTCGATCCGTCCACAGAGAACACACTCAGCGAGAGACTGCCCGTGGCCGCCGACGCCGTGTTCGATGTGAGCGTGCCGAAGCCCGCCGTGCGCACGGAATCGAACACGAGCACCGCCGGATCCCACGACACGTTCACAGAAAGCGATGCCACGTCCGCGCCCACGATACCGGTCGGGTCAACCGCGACCGGGATGGTCACCTGCGTCCCCGGAGCCACGCGCTGGACCATCTCGACGACCGTCTGCAACTCGATCATGCCATCGACGGCGCTGGCCGTCGTGCGCGATGCGAGCGGCTGCGCCTGAACGAGCGCGGCGGCCGTGGGAAGCGTCAGGATGCGTTCGCTGCGGGGCGACGCCGTCTCCTGTGCTGGAAGTGAAGCGGACACGAGGAGTACCGCGATCGCGAGGGCCGAAGAACGCATGGATTCCTGTTGGCGGAGGCGAACGAATGGCCGCGCGACGCACAACGAGCCGCGCCGGCCGGGTGGGATTAGGCGCGGAGTGTAGACAGGCACGGTGCGTTGCGTAAGTGCCCGCAAGCGATTTTTTCGAAAGACAACGGAATGTGACGAGAACCCTTCAGTCACATCCGCGGCGCGGTGATGCGCCATCGTGAGGGCAATCACATCACCGGAATTCCGTGACGGCCGGCGCGTGATCGCGCTGCGTCAGGCGTCGAAGCTCTCACGCCTCGACAGGCGGCAAACGAGTCACGTCGAGTCGCGCAGCGCCCCCAACCATGCGTGCAGGCCTCCGACCGGATCACGCGCATGCGACCGGGCGAGCGAGATGATCCGCCTGATCGTGCGCTCCAGGTCGCGGCCCTCGCGCTCGTAGGCGCGCTCGAACAGCTCGAGATCGGTGAGATAGATCCGCCGCGCCAACAGGGCCGCGTTGTCCAGCTTTACCCGCTCGGCGTACTCCGGCCGGATCGTCGTGAGCAGCGGCGCGATGGAATCCACGAGCTGCCGCCGCGCGTCGGCGTATATGGAGTCGCGCAGCGCGAGTCGGCGGTCGCGCAGCGAGTCGCCCGGGTGCGCGTCGAATGCGTCCTCGAGCCGGTGGTAAAGCTCCGCCCAGAACGCCGCGAGCCGGCGCTCGTCTTCCCAGCGGCGCACGGATAGGCGCGCACTGCCGCTGTCGCCCAACGCCAAGAACAGTCGCTCAGCGCCGCGCGCCCCCACGAAGTTCGCGAACGATTCATTGAAGACCGCCTGACCCTTGGCGAAGAACCGGTTGTGCGTCAACTCGTGGATCACCGTGTTCGCGAGGTCCACCGAGTCCGCGCGCAACGTGCTGGAGAGCAGCGGGTCATTGAACCAGCCCAGCGTGCTGAACGCCGCCGCGGGTCGCAGGTACGTGTCGTAGCCCTCCTTCTCGAGCGCCCGGGCCGCGTCCAGCGCGTCGCCCGTATCGAAGTAGCCCTTATATGGAAGGCGCCCCACGACCGGAAACCACCACAGGCGCGGCTCGAGTGCGTCCCGGCGCGCGCCGGACAGCACCAGCACGAGCGTGTCCCGGTCGAGCTGCGTGAACTGCGTGAACGCCTCGCCGGCCGGCAATGCGAGCGAATCGAGCGCGTAGCGACGCACATCCAGCACGAAGGCCAGCTTGGCGCGCGTGGTCGGCTCGACGGATTGGTCGCCGAGCATTTCTGTGATAGGCCGCCGCGCGCTGAGGATCTTGGCCTCCTCCCACGCCGCACGCGAGATGTACCTCCCCAGCGGCGTGACCACGAGCAGCAGGGCCACGCCTCCGGCGAGCCCCAGCAGGAAGAGGCCGATGCCACCCACACGATTCCGCATCCACTGAAGATGCACGGCGGCCTCCGGGACGCTATCCTTCAAGGTCCATGTCCTTTGTCCACCTGCATTGCCATTCCGAGTATTCGCTCCTCGACGGCGCGAACCGGATCGACGACCTGATCGCGCGCGCGCACGAGTTCGAGCAGCCCGCCCTGGCCATCACCGACCACGGCAACCTGCACGCCTCGTGGGAGTTCCAGGCCAAGGCGCTCAAGGCCGGCCTCAAGCCGATCATCGGCATGGAAGCCTATGTGGCGCCCGGCGACCGCCGGAACCGCACGCGCGCCGTACGGGAAGCCGGCGAGAAAAACTACTATCACCTTGTACTGCTGGCCCGCGACCTCACGGGCTACCGCAATCTGGTGAAGCTCACGTCCCTTGCCTACACCGAAGGGTTCTACGGCAAGCCGCGCGTGGACCGCGAGCTGCTCGCGAAGCACAGCGAAGGCATCATCGTCTCCAGCGCGTGCATGGCGGGCGAGGTCGCCCAGCACCTGCTCGCCGACCGCTACGAGGAGGCCAAGGAAGCCGCCTCGTGGTACGCCGACGTGTTCCGCGACCGCTACTACCTCGAGGTGCAGGCGCACGAGGCGGGCGAGCAGGCCGCGCTCAACCAGCATGTCTTCCGGCTGGCCAAGGACCTGTCGCTGCCTGTGGTTGCCACGAACGACGCGCACTTCCTCAAGAACGACGACCACGCCGCGCACGACGTGCTGCTGTGCATCGGTCTCAAGAAGGACCGGCTCGACGAAGACCGCATGCGCTACGACCGCGGCCTCTACTTCAAGAGCGCGCCGGAAGTGGCGGCGCACTTCAAGGACCGGCCAGACGTCCTCGAGAACACGCTGGCCGTCGCGGACATGGTCGACCTGCGGTTCGAGAAGAAGTACCACGTGCCCTCGTTCCCGCTGCCGCCAGACGTCCCGTCCGAGAACGACCTGCTGGTCAAGCTCGCCACGGAAGGCGCGCATCGGCGTTACGGCGCGGAGCTCTCCGACGAGGTGCAGGAGCGCCTGCGTTACGAGCTCGATGTCATCACACGCACGGGTTACGCGGGCTACTTCCTCATTACGGCCGATTTCATCCAGGCGGCGCGTGACCGCGGCATCCCCGTGGGGCCGGGCCGCGGCTCGGCGGCGGGCTCGCTCGTCGCATACTCACTCGGCATCACGAACGTCTGCCCGCTCAAGTTCGACCTGCTGTTCGAGCGCTTCCTGAATCCGGAGCGCGTGTCGATGCCCGACATCGACGTCGACTTCTGCGAAGAGCGTCGTGGTGAAGTCATCGAGTACGTGCGCGAGAAGTACGGGCGCGAGTCCGTCGGGCAGATCATCACGTTCGGCACACTGAAATCCCGCGCGTGCATCAAGGACGTGGGCCGCGTGCTCGGCTTCACCCCGGCCGAGACGGACGCGATCGCCAAGCTGATCCCGAACCAGCCGAACTTCTCGCTGACCGTGCGCGAGGCGATCGAGAAGGTGCCCGAGGTCGTGAAGCTCTACGAGCAGGACGACCGGCATCGCCAGCTGTTCGATTTCGCCATCTCGCTCGAAGGACTCGCGCGCCACGCCGGCGTGCATGCGGCCGGCATCGTGATCGCACCGGGTCCGCTCGACGACTACGTCCCCATTTGCACGGCCGAGTCCAAGGGCTCCGGCGCGGGCGATGACGAGCGCGTCGTGGTCACGCAGTACGACATGACGGCGCTCGAGCAGGCCGGCATGCTCAAGATGGATTTCCTCGGCCTCACGACGCTGACCATCCTCAGCGACGCGTTGCGGTCCATCAAGGAGCGCCGCGGCGTCGACATCGACCTCGACTCGCTCGCGCTCGACGACGAAGCCACGTACCGCCAGCTGCGGGCGGGCCGCACGGCCGGCGTGTTCCAGTTCGAGTCGGCACTGGCCACGGACATGGTGCGCTCGATGCGCGCCGACCGGTTCGACGACCTCGTTGCCAGCAACGCGCTGATGCGGCCGGGCCCGCTCGACGCCGGCATGCACAAGGTCTATTGCCGCCGCAAGAAGGGCGAGGAGCCGGTGACGTACCAGCTCCCGGAGCTCGAGGAGATCCTCGCGCCCACGTATGGCGTCATCACCTATCAAGAACAGGTGATGCGCATCGCGCAGCGGCTCGCGGGCATCTCGCTCGCCGAAGCCGACGTGCTGCGCAAGGCGGTGGGCAAGAAGGACGCCGAGCTCATCCGCCGGGAGTTGGGCAAGTTCACCGAGAAGGCCATCGCCAAGGGATTCGACGCCAAGGTGATCGAGGAGATCGCGGGACAGATCGAAACGTTCGGCCGCTACGGCTTCAACAAGTCGCACTCGGTGGCGTATTCGATCCTCTCGTACCACACGGCGTACCTCAAGACGCACTACCCGGCCGAATTCATGGCCGCATTGCTCTCGGCCTGCATCGGCGACACCGACTCGGTGGTGAAGTACATCAACGAGGCGCGCGACTTGGGCCTCGAGATCCTGCCGCCGGACGTGAATGAATCGGGCTGGAAGTTCACCGTCGTCGGCGACAAGCGCATCCGGTTCGGGCTGGGCGCCATCCGCAACGTCGGGCACTCGGCGGCTGAGTCGATCATCGCGGCGCGCACGGGCGAAGGCGCACCCGCGCCAGAGCTCGCCCTAACGGGCGCGCCCACGGCGAAACCGTTCACCTCCCTCTACGACCTCTGCGAGCGTATCGACCTGCGCACGTGCAACAAGCGCGTGTTCGAGGCGCTGATCCACGCGGGTGCGCTGGACGGCCTAGGCGGCAACCGCGCACAGTACGTCGCCGCTCTTGACGGCGCCATGCAGAGCGCATCGCTGGCGCAGGATGAGATCGCGACCGGGCAGGGTTCGCTGTTCGGCGACCTGACCGCGGACACGAACGGCAACGGCGCGGCACCGCTGCAACCTACGCTGCCGAACATCCCGCCTCTCTCGGAGAGCGAACGGCTGGCCTCGGAGAAGTCGATCCTCGGCTTCTACATCTCCGGGCACCCGCTCGACCCGTTCCGCGCCGAGTGCGAACTGCTGGCATCGCACACGGTCTCGCAGTTGGGCACGTGGAGCCCGGAGTCGATGACGCTGGCGGGGGTAATCACCGCGATCAAGCGGCAGATCAGCAAGAAATCGGGCGCCGAATTCGCGCGTCTGACGGTGGAGGACTTCTCAGGCTCGGCCGAGATCTTGGTATTTCCCGAGGCTTGGGCGGCCATCCATGACCGCGTCAAGACGGACATCCCCGTGCTGATCAAGGGCGGCTACTCGCGCCGGGACCAAGACGCGGACAATCCGACTTATATAGTGGACACCATCACGCGGCTGGCGGAGCTGCGGGCCGCAGGCAGTTTTGCGGTCAGTCTTGACCTGGATGCGGAATCGGGCCTGCCGGCCGACGTCATGCGGGACGTCCGGTCCGTGGTCGATGCCCATCCCGGAGCGGCGCCGCTGGAGCTACGTTGGAAGGGTGCGGACGGGAGCCCGGCGCTGATGCGCTCGGCGACGGTCCGGCTGTCCACCGCCGGCCCCGCGCTGCTCGAACTCCGAGCCCTGCTGGGCCCGGAACGTGTCCGTCTCGTTCGTGGGAGCTGATGATGGGTACCTCTGCCCTCGAATTCGAAAAGGGAATCGCTGAGCTGGAGAAGCAGATCGAGGAGGTCCGCAAGGTCGCCGAGGAGCGCAAGCTCGACGTGAACCAGCAGATCGCCCCGTTGCAGGAGAAGTTGGGCGAGATGCGCCGCGAGGTGTATGCAAGCTTGGGCCCGATCCAGCGCGTGCAGGTGGCGCGCGCCGCCAAGCGTCCGTTCACGCTCGACTATCTGCGGCTTGCCTTCACCGACTTCATCGAGCTCCACGGTGATCGCGCCTTCCGCGACGATCCGTCGATCGTGGGCGGTTGGGCGCGCTTGGATGGTGAGACGGTGATGGTAATCGGCCACCAGCGCGGCCGGGACACCAAGGAGAACCTGCACCGCAACTTCGGCATGCCTCACCCCGAGGGCTACCGTAAAGCGTTGCGTTTAATGAAGTTAGCAGAACGATTCCACGTCCCGGTGATCACGTTCATCGACACGCCGGGCGCGTGGGCCGGGCTGGGCGCCGAGGAGCGCGGGCAGTCCGAGGCCATCGCGCGCAACCTGCTGGAGATGAGTCAGCTCACCGTGCCGATTGTCGCGACCGTGATCGGCGAAGGCGGCTCCGGCGGCGCGCTCGCGCTCGGCGTGGCCGACCGCATCCTGATGCTCGAGAACTCGGTCTATTCGGTGATCACCGTCGAGGGGTGTGCGGCGATCCTCTGGAAGGATGGCAAGAGTCCAGAGATGCGCGAGCGTGCCGCGGCGTCGCTCAAGATCACCGCGCCCGACTTGGTCGAGCTCAAGATCGTCGACGAGATCATTCCGGAGCCCGTGGGCGGCGCGCACGCCAACCATGAGGCCGCGGCGGCCGCGGTGCGCGATGCGGTGTTGCGGCATATCGACGAGTTGCGCCGGCTCAAGCCCGACAAGCTCGTGCGCCGCCGCCGTGAGAAGTACCTCAAGATGGGTGCCTTCCAAGAGTGACCGCGCCCGCCAGCGAAGTCGCCACGCAGGTCGTGGAGGTGGAGTTCAAGGGAAATCGCCGCGCGTTCTTCACCTGGAACGGCGAGGTGCCGCCGGCGGCGCGCGCGGCCGTGATCGTGCAGGTGGAGCGGGGCGAGGACTTCGGCCGGATTTATAGCACGGGCGAGTTGGCCGCGCGCCGCAAGGCCGGGACCACGCATGGCAAGGCGTCGCCGGCCGACGCGGACCTTCCGGCGGTCGTACGGCTCGCCACTAAGCAGGAGATCGACACCGCGGTGCGCCTGCGCGCCGACGAGGACGCCGTGCGCAAGGCGGCGATTGAGCTCGTGCGCCAGCAGAAGCTCGATATGAAGGTGTCGGACACGGAGTGGCAGTGGGACCGCCGTCGGCTCACATGCTACTTCACGGCCGACGAGCGCGTGGACTTCCGGCAGCTCGTGCGCGCGCTTGAGCGCCGTTTCTCCACGCGTGTGCACATGTGGCACATCGGCGTGCGCGACGAGGCGCGGCGGCTCGACGGCGTCGGCCGCTGTGGGCGGCAGTTCTGCTCGAGCTCATGGCTGCCCGAGTTGCGACCCGTGAAGTCGAGTTCGGCCAAGGACCAGCACCTGTCGACGTTGAACCCGTCGCAGATCTCCGGCACGTGCGGACGGCTGATGTGCTGCCTGCGGCACGAGCACGAGTTCTACGTGCAGGCGCGCAAGCGCTTCCCCAAGGAAGGCAAGATCATCACGACCTCGCTGGGCGAAGAGAAGGTCGTGAGCAACAACATCTTCCGCGATGAGGTCACGCTGCGCACGCCGGACGGTGAGCATCGTACGATCACGCTGGTGGAGTTGCGGCAGGAACTTGGCGAGGGAGTGCTGCCGCCGGATGAGGCGCCTGCGGCGCCTGGCGAGCTGGTGGCGCTCAAGCGACCGGTGGCTAAGGATGCTCCGGCGGTTGCTCCAGTCGCGGCGGTCGAGGCCGCTGCCGAACCGGGCCCTGAAGCAGACGCGACCGAGGAGGCCAGCACGCCGCCCGACAGCGCTGACGCGACCGAGGAGGCCAGCACGCCGCCAGACAGCGCCGACGCGAGCGCTGAGTCCGGCGCCGCTACGCCGCGCCGCACCCGCGGCCGCCGTCGTCGTGGCCGCCGCGGCGGACGACGCAGCCGCGCCAACAACGACCCCGCCGCACCGCCCGAGCCCTCCGACCCGACCACCTGACGATGGCGCGCTTCTACCTCACCACCGCCATCGACTACGCGAACGGTGATCCACACCTGGGCCACGCGCTCGAAAAGATCGGCGCGGACGCGATCTGCCGCTTCCATCGGCAGCTCGGCGACGACGTCTGGTTCCTCATCGGCATGGACGAGCACGGCCAGAAGGTCGCGCAGACGGCCGAGGCGGCCGGCAAGCCGCCGCAGGCATTCGTCAATGACGTTGCTGAGCGCTTCGAAGCGATGTGGGCACGGCTCGGCATCTCGCATGACCAGTTCATGCGCACCTCGGCGCCCGCGCATCATCAGGCCGTGCGCGAACTGCTCGAGCGCATCTTCGCGACGAGCCCTGACGACTTCTACGAGCGCTCGTACACCGGCATGTACTGCGTCGGTTGCGAGAGCTTCAAGCAGCCCGCGGACATCGTCGACGGGAAGTGCGCGCTGCACCCCACGCGCACCATGCAGGAAGTCACCGAGCGCAACTGGTTCTTCCGGCTCTCGGCGTACACGGACCGGCTCAAGCAGCACCTGAGCAAGCACCCTTACTTTCTCGAGCCGGAAACGCGGCGCAATGAGATCCTCGGCCTGCTCGACCAGGGCCTGGAGGACATCTCTGCCAGCCGCGCGCGCTTCGCGTGGGGCGTGCCGTTCCCGCGACCGCTTTCTGACGGCGAGCAGCAGACGACGTATGTGTGGTTCGATGCGCTCCCGAATTATTGGACGGCCCAGTTCTTCCCGGACTCGCGCGCCAGTTGGCCCGCATCGGTGCACGTGGTGGGCAAGGACATCACGCGATTTCACACCGTGATCTGGCCGGCGATGCTCATGTCGGCCGGCCTGCCCCTGCCGGAGCGCGTGTGGGCGCACGGGTTCGTCTCCCTGGGCGGCGAGCGGTTCTCGAAGTCTGCCGGTGTGCGGCTCGAGTTGTCGGACGCCATCGACCGGTTCGGGCCGGACGCATTCCGCTACTACCTGCTGCGCGAAATCCCCTTCGACGGCGACGGCTCGTTCTCATGGGAGCGTTTCGAGGCCGTGTACACGGCCGAGTTGGCCAACGGGCTCGGCAACCTTGCGAGCCGCACGACGGCGATGATCGAGAAGTATTGCGACGGCGTGGTGCCGGCCGGTGAGCGAGGCGAGGTGGACACGGCGGACTTGGCGGACTGCGCCGCGGCGAGGTCGGCCATGGATGGGTCGCGCGGATTCCCGATTCACGAGGCCGTCGAGGCCATCACGCGTACCGTAAACCGCGCCAACCAGTTCATCCAGGACTCGAAGCCGTGGGCGCTTGCCAAGGATCCGGCCCAGCGGCCGGAGTTGGAACGCGTGCTGGCGACGCTGGCGCGGCAGTTGGCGCGGCAGGCCGTTTATCTCTCGGCCATCATGCCGGGCAAGGCGGAGGAACTGTGGCGCATGCTGGGCGGAAGCGGGTCGGCGAGCGGCACGTCAGTGAAGACCGCCGAGTCGCTTGACTGCACCGGCTGGCGGGTGACCAAGGGCGAGGGACTCTTCCCGCGCCCGGAGCCAACTCGCAAGGTGGAAGGCGCCTAGTCGAGTCCAATCTCGTCACGCCCCTTCAGCAGCCGGAGTTCAGCCACCAAACGCGCAAATTCCACCGTCAGCCCGTGACAGCGCCCGGTGACACCCCGCCGACCGGCTCCGTCTTCGTAGGCGCGACACCACGACCGTTGCGTCGTTTCGCCATCTGTTCGGGACCCGCCTCACCACGTGCCCCATATCTTTCTTGAATGCCTAAACGCCTTTGGACCGTTGTCTTCTTACCGCCCCGCAATGAGCACGCGAAGTCGTATGTGCTTCCGGAGTGGACGCTGCGCGCCATCGCGTGGAGCGCGGCCTTGGGTATCGTCCTGGTCGTTGGCGCCCTGACGGTACTCTTTGCGCCCTGGGGCACGCCGGCGTCCCGCCTCATGGCCGTTCGCAACGAAGCCCTACAGGAAGAGATCCTGCTGGTCGAGGCGCGATTCAAGGAGCTTGAGGACACGCTCAGCGTGATTGCCACGCGGGCCGAGCAGATGCGCATGATCGCCGGCCTGCCGGTGGACACCGCGGCGGCGCTGCGGCTGCGCCCGAGCGAGGAGAGTCTGCTCGACGTCGCCAATCCGGTTGTCGTGGCCGAAGCGGGCCTCGTCGGCAACCGCCTTCGCCCGTTCCTCGGCCGCCTGGGCTGGGAATGGGACTCCCGGCCAGAGAAGATTGAGCAGCTGATCTCGCGCGCGTCCGACTTATCGAACGACTTCCGCAATGTGTCCGACACGCTCGAGGCCAACTACGCGCGCTTCGCGAGCATGCCCAGCATCATGCCGACGTCGGGCTGGCTCTCGAGCCAGTTCACGCGCAGCCGGTTCCACCCGATCCTGCATGAGAACCGCCCGCACAAGGGCATCGACGTCGTGGCGCCCACGGGCTCACCGATTGTCGCGCCAGCCTCGGGGCGTGTGGTCTACGCGCGCAGCGACAAGGGCTACGGGCTCTCGGTGGAGATCGACCACGGCAACGGCATCCGCACGAAGTTCGCGCACTGTTCGCGCCTCGCGGTCCGTGCCGGGCAGAAGGTCACACGTGGCCAGTTGATTGCGGCCGTGGGCAGCACCGGCCTCTCGACGGCGCCGCACCTGCACTACGAGATCCTGGTGAACGGGGTGCCGGTGGATCCCCTCAAGTACGTGTTGCCGGAGTAGCAGACGGCAGACGGTAGACGGTAGACGGTAGACGGCGGATGGAACTGCGATGCGAGGCGGCCTGCCCCGCATCTCGCATCCACCCCGCATCTCGCATCATCCCCCCGCATCCCGTACCGCCGGGCGCCCCGCATCCCCCCTCGCATCGCCGGCAAATCCGCCGTCTGCCGTCTGCCCTTCTAGAACTTCACACTCGGCACTTCCCGGCTAGCCGAGTCCGTCACCTCATAGTATTCCCGCGCGTCCGCGCCCGTGACTTTCGCCGTCAGCACCGCCGGGAATCGCCGGATGTACGCGTTATAGTCGCGCACCGCATTGTTGTAGTCGGTGCGCGCCACGGCGATGCGGTTCTCCGTGCCCGTGAGCTCGTCCTGCAGGCGCAGGAAGTTCTGGTCGCTCTTGAGCTGCGGATACGCCTCGGAGATCGCCAGCAAGCGGCCCAGCGCGCCCGTCATCTGCTCGTTCGCATTGGCCATCTGTTGCACGTCGCCGCCCTGCACCGCGCCCGCCAGGCCGGCGCGCGCGCGCGCGACTTCCGTGAAGATCTCCTGCTCCTGCGCGGCGTAGCCCTTTACCGTTTCCACCAGGTTGGGCACGAGGTCGGCGCGACGCTGCAGCTGCACCTCGATCTGCTGCTTCGCGGCCGCCGCATGCTCGTCCATCGACTGAATCGTATTGTAGCCGCAGGCCGACAGGAACATCGGCAGCGCCAGCAATAACCATTTCGGCTTCATCCGGGACTCCGTGGTGTAGTTGATGGGTGAGCTTCCGGCTGGAATTTACTCGTGCGTCAATGCATCGACATGCGCGACGAACCGCTGCAGGCCCGCGTGGTATGCCCGGAGCACCTCGTCGGCGCGCGCGACGGCGATCTTCACCGTGCCGTGCGCGTGCGCCACGACTTCGAGGAACGGCGCCGCATCGAGGTCCGCGAGCGCGGCGGCTTGTCGCACCGCCTCGGTGGACTCCGTCGGCACCGCCTTGCCGTGCGCGCGCAGCAACGTGCGGAAGAGCACCAGCGTGGTACCCTTCATCGCCGTCAGAAGGTCGAGCTCCCGTTTGGCATCGCCGTCGCAGGCCAGAATCCCGCGCCGGAACTGGAGCAGCTTGCCCATCGCCTCGAACTCGAGCTGGTGCCGCAGGTCGGCAAGAGCAACGGCCGGTCCGGCCGGAAGCGTGCCGGCCAGCACGCGATGGACTTCCTGGATGTCGGCGTACTCCATCGCGAACACGTCGCGGCTCGAGGCCCACTCGGCATCCGTCAGAATCAGCGGCGGCGGATTTCCCGCTTTGCCCCACGCCGCGGCCGCGGCCGCCGAGGCGCGCAGTGTCGCAGGCGTGAGCGAGCGCACGATCACGAGCACGTTGAGGTCGGACGTCGCCTTTACGTGCTCGCCACGCGCCGCCGAGCCATATAGGACCACCGCCGTGAGCTGATCACCGTGCGCGCGCGTCAGCTGCGTCGTGAGGTCCTCAAGTGTCATCTTCGCCATCGTCAGAAACTCCCGCTTGAGCCGCCACCAGAGAACCCGCCACCACCACCGAAGCCGCCGAACCCGCCGCCACCGAATCCGCCTCCGCCGCCGAACCCACCGCCACGCCGTCCGCCGAACATCGAGGCGAGCAGGATCGTTGACAGCATGTCCGGGCCGCCACGCCGTCCGTATCGTCCGCGCCGTCCGCCGCGATTCAGCAGGCTGATGAGCACGAAGAACGCAATCAAGAGCAGCACGGGCGGGATGCCGCGCCGGCGGGTCGTGTCCTGCCGAGGCGGTACCAGCGTGGAATCCAGCGCGAACTGGAACTCCTCGGCGTACAGCTCGGCCAGCCGCGCGGTGATGAGGCTCAGCGCCGGCCCATATTGGCCCGCGGAGAGGAGCGGCGTGGCCTCGCGCCGGATATCGCCGGCGCGTCCGTCGGTAACGAAGCCCTCGGCGCCCTGGCCTGTCTGGATGCTGATATGACCCCGACCGTCCGTGCTCGTCTCGCGTGGCACCAGCAGCACGACGATGCCGGCATTGCGCGCCCGATCGCCGATCTGCGCGTCGGAGCCGACGCCCCATTCCCTGCCGATGTTGAGGGCGACCGTCCCGACATCGCGCCCCTCGATGTCCGGCAGCGTAACGACAGCGATTTCGCCGCCGGAGCCCGCGCGGACGATCTCGATGAGCGCCGTCATGCGCTGTTCGTCGGGCGCTGAGATGACGTTGGCAAAGTCGTTGACCATGCCGCGAGGGGCCGGAATCTCAGGGCCTTGGAAGGCCAAGACGAGGCCGGCGAGGGCGACTTGGGCTGTCAGTGGAATCACGGGCAGCTCACGATGAAGAGGGGCGGTGTCCCCTGCAACCTAACACAGGGACCGGCGACGCCGTGCCAGTCCGGGGCCGCACCCACACGGATGCTTGGCGTCAAAGTTCCGTCAGTCGCTAAGGATTCTCGGGCGACTTCGGGTATCGATCCAAGCGCGACCGCGTGTAGATCGCGATGGCGCCGTATGGCGCACGGTCCCCGAACTGGATGCGCGAGTCCGACGCGCCGAGAATCGCCAGAAAGTAGATGTCCGACGGCAAGATGAGCGCCGACGGCCCCATTACTTGATTGTCGATTACGATGGTGAGGCACTGATTGTTGCGCGTGGCACGGATGCAGTCGGTGACGCGTCGCGGCAGGATGAGACTCGGATTGCCGAGCGACCGCAGCAGCTGGATGAAATCGGAGGCGCGATCTCGGTGCGTGGCCACGATGGCAGGGTCGTAGACCTTCCAGCCTCTCCGATGGGCCTCACTGAGTCGCTGCTCGTTGAGCGAGGGCTCCGCCGACACCACGACGGCATCGGCGAGGGCAGCAACCTCGTTCATGAGGATTTCGAAATCAACCGTGTCCGTGTTGGCCAGCGGTCGGATGTTGGCACGCGATTCGGAGAAGCCGAGCCGCTTCACGTGCAGCACGAGGAAGACGCCGGTGCGCTGGACGTCGACTTGGAACTCACCGAGCCCGTTGCTGACCCCGGATCCCAGTACGGTCCCCAGGGAGTCGGTGGCGGTTACAGTCGCGAGGTCGATTGGGAGCAGCGAGGTTCCGGACCGCACAACGCCGCGCACGACCTGCGCCGAGGCGTGGCCGGCGAAGACGTGACCCAGCAGGATCGCGATGAGCGCGAGGCGGGTCATCGGGTGGAACGGGGGAAGAACGGCATTTGACCTCTCACGCGGCGAACGGCCGCCGATACCAAGTTGGTATCGGCGGCCGTCCGGCGCAAGCGAGGAGCGTGTTGCTTACGGCGCAGCGGGCGGCTGGCGATCAGCGAACCACTCGATGAACGGCGCGCTTGCTGCGCGCGCACGCGACCCCGGCACCGAGGGTCCGAAGAGTACGGCCGTGAACACCGAGCCACCGATCGTCGATCCGGCGATGGCCGAGGCGGAGCCCGAGGCAGGCACGCCTACCGGCATGGTGTCCGAGGCGATCACCGTGGCGGTTCCCGACTGCAGGAAGTCCGCGACCGCTTCGCCGGGCGTGTGCGTGCCATACGCGGCGGCGGTGGTGCCGAACGCAACACCCGTTCCCAACGTCGTGGCACCCGCCACCAAGTCGACGGTACTCACGCCGGCAGGCAGGTTCGTCGCCGCGTTCACGGCGAGCACGGAAACACTGGCATTCTCAGCAGGCAGCGTCTGCGGAATAATGTAGAGTCGCTGCGCCGGCAGCTGGCCAGCCCGGGCGAACCCGGCGTGCAGCAGCGTGTAGTGCTCACCCGCCACGAACGTGAACGTGGTGTCGACGAGCATGTCCGTCGTGGACGTCGCGCCGTTGTTCGACGTCAGGTCCGAATCGTAGGTGAACACGCGGAAGCGGTGCTCGCCAGCCTCGATGCCCTGGAAGCCGCCCTGGCCTTCAGAGCCGTAGGGCACGTTGGCAAACGACTGCGGGACGAACTCCAGCTGGTCGATGAAACGGACGGACAGATTGAACGTGTCCGGCACGGCGTTGATGTAGCGGACGAACGCGAGCGGCGGAATGTCCGGCCGCGTCACGCCTGTGTCCTTGGACTGGCAGCCGACGACGCCGAACATCAGCGCCCCGAGAATGCCGAATCGTGCGATACGCATCAGAATGAACTCCGGAAAAAGAAGTGCGACTTCAGAAGATGAAAGCGGCTCGTTGCCGCTACTGTTGATTGCAATCAGGGGGACATCCAGGGCCACCATCCGGACTTCCGTTACCTCCCACCGCGAGCGACAGCCCAGAAATCAGTGCTGCGACTCCGATGAGAATGCCGATGGTAAGGAACGCCGTCCTGCCCTTGGCATGCTGCCGTTCGCGGAACCCACGGATCCCCGCCCGCTGGATCTCGACCTGCTCGCCTGCCCAAATGGATTCTGTTCCCCGCAGCGACTGCGTGCGACTGACGCTCAAGGTGATTGCGGTCTCGGATACCGACAGCAGGGTCCCATCCACCCGTTCCACCAGTTCACCCAGTTTGTCCCCAACCAACTGCCGTCCCTGGTCATTCAGGACAACGCCGACTTCCTGTCCGGCTGCCGGCGCTGTCTCCTGAATGGGCAGGTACGAGTAGCATCCAACCTGTACTGCGAGCAGCACGACACAGAGGCCGGCGATGAGTCGCCGCGAAATCCCAAAACCACGCCCACTCATCGCCACATTCTCCCCTGTACCGAGTTAGAAGCCGTATGTCGACGGTCCGGGGAAGTTCAGCTGACCGTTGTAGTACGGCTTCGAACGCGCCTGCATCTCCTGGTAGGGCACCGGCCACTCGATTGCCGTTCCCGCCCGGATGTCGCCCCAACCACGGGTATCGACGAACCACGGCATGTAGCCGGTGAACGCCGTCTCCATGCGCTTCTCCCACTTCATGGCTTCCAGCAAGTCGCCACACGTGCCGTTCGGCAAGCGCGGGACGCAATCAAACGTGTTCGGCACACCAGCGACCGTCACGTCGGGCAGGCCGTTGGCTGCGCGCGTCTTGTTGATGAGCGGCACCGCCAATGCAGGCTGGCTCGTGCGGATGTATCCCTCGGCCGCAAGCATGTCGATCTCCGTCTCCGACATGTCCGTGAACGGGCCACCCGTGGACGATGCTTCGGTCACGGCGTATCGGCGGTGATCATAGAAGTTCTCACCCGTGCCCGGAGCGGGGATGTCGCGTCCGGTCTCGCGGTTGGCGATGTAACGAGGTGAGATGTCGATACCCTCCGTATCGAGCTGCTGGTCCGCGCGCGTGCTGCCCTGCGGCCAGCGCAGGTCTGGCGTCTGCACGACGAATGCGCGGCGCAGGTTCGCCGGCGTGTTGTACCACGCCTGGTACGCGCCCGAGGTATCGGCCATGCCGAGGAACACCATCGGGAGCGATCCCCAGCCGGTGGAGACATACATTTGCGCCGCGTCGTAGCCCAGATCGCCGAGCACCTGCGCATTGTGTTCGCCCAACTGCGGCCCGACCCATTCGGATGAACCTGGGGTTTCGGAAAGTTTCGGCACGATGCCGGGCATCTTGAAGTCCTTGCCGTCCGGCAGCTTGGCATGCAGGAACATCTCTCGCGCCAGATATTGCGGATCGTTGAACATGTCCTCGGCGCTGAAGATCCGGCTGACCGGTACGTCGGCCTGATTGAGCAAGTCGAGAACAGTCTGCAGTGGTAAGGAATTGACCCAGCGATCAATCACGCCATACAACTCGTCCCGGCGACTGTCGCGCCCGTCGTTACTGGCCAGCAGTGGGTCGTTGGCAAGATCTTCGCGGCCAATCACGAGCATGAAGCGTTTGAAG
>JAKFFA010000004.1:0-93994 GCA_036675455.1 Gemmatimonadaceae bacterium
ACGTCGAGCACGCGACGCAGCTGTCGAACGTCCGTCCGGCGCAGGAACGGCCGAAGTTTAGAGGCCGCAAATGGCGCTTGCCACGCGCGGTACACCCCCGGTTGCTCGAGCAATCGGTCGACGCCGCGGCGAAGGATCGTGGTCATCGCCAGAACAACACGAAGCCCGGCATCGCCTGGACGTTGGGGAAGCGCTCCTGCAGCGCCGCGCGCATGTCGTCCGTGGGCGCGGCTGAGAATGGCGGCTGCAACTTGAGCACGACGAGGGAAATGTTGAGGGAATCCAGCCGGTCGATGAAGGAGACGGAGTTCGTCGATTCAACGTCGAGAAAATCAAACAGGCTGCGTGTGTGATTCGGTAGATCGCTCAGGAAGTAGACCTCGGGCGCATCCGGGCCGGCCCACAGTCGCCGGTCCACACCGAGCTCCTTCACCACGGGAATCAGCCGCTCATAGACGACGGCGGCGTACGGATCGATGCGCAGGCCACCGCGCTCGAGCTCAAGTCGCGCGATCTCCTGGCTCGGTGTGTACAGGTGGCCGAGCGTCGAAACGGTTCCGGGCACGATGCGGAAAAGCCCGAACGTGAGAAAGAACCCACCCAGCACCAGTTGAAATGACACCGAGGCACGGCTTCGCACGCGCAACGCCGCAAACGTGGCGAGCATCGCGAGCGGTAGCGCATAGAGGGTGTAGATCGGTGCGGCGTAGGGATACTCGATCAGCGAGAGTCCGACAGCGACACACGCGAGCGAGATGGAGGCATCACGTCCCGTGTCGGACGTCCCATTCCGAGCCGCGCTCTTGACCAGCACCTGCCGCGCGCCATCGATGGCGACGAAGAACAGCAGCCCCCATGCCGACAACCAGCCGACTTGGTAGAGTCGGGAGTCGTGCGCCGAGATGAAGAACACCGCGGCAAATGACAGCGCGGCTAGTGTAATCACAACCCATTTCCGGACGCCGCGGTCAGACGGCACCCAGAGAAAAATCAGCAACGGCAGCGCGAAGACCAAGGATGCGACCGCCGGCGGGCGCAGCGCGGCAAAGGAGAGTCGGCGGAACGGTGTCACGAAGACGCCCTCGAGCATCTCGTGCAGGCCGCCCACGGCCGCGTAGAACGCGAAGAACACGGCGATCGGCAGCAGGCCGCCGATGGCAAAGGGCAGCAAGCGATGCCGGAGCAGGGTGCGGCCCGTCAACCTGTGGCGATCCAGACCACGAACGGCGAACACCGCGATGGCCGTCGCAAGCACCGCGGTGGGAAGCACATGACGCAGCAGTTCCCGGTCACCAGCGCCGGCCACGAGGGCCAACACGGTGATCATGGCCACGAGCGCAGCAGCGATGCCCCAACCCACGAGCGGAGACGCGGTATCCGCATCCAGCGCTCGACTGGCCGGCATTCCTGCGGCTAACAGCGCCAAGCCGGCGCCCAGGAAATAGAAGATGCCCGAGAGCTTGAACAGAAACGCGATGCCGCCCGCGACACCGGCAAGCACCAGCCACGAGTCGCGACCCGTCTCGTGCCATCGCACGAGCGCCAAGGCGCCGAATGTCGCGGCAAACAGGATGTACCACGACGGCATCGGTGCCGTGTAGTTCGGCACCGCCCACACGAATGCGATCAGCGCGACCACGCCGGCGCCCGCGGCCGGGGCGAAGCGAAGCGCGATGCGGTACGTCGCCCACAGCCACGCCATCGACGCGCCGAAAAGCACGATGCGCATCGCCACCATGCCCGCACCGGTTACGGCAAAGACCGCCGCATTCAGGTACGTCAGGAGTCCGGTATAGATCTCGTCGAAGTCACGATGCGGTATCTCGCCACGCAAGGCACGTTCGGCAGACTGACCAAGCGCGCCCTCGTCGTAGGCGAACCAGCCCTGCAGGAGTTCGCTCCCGAGCAAGGTCGCGCCGCAGAGCAGCACCAGCAGCAGGATCACTCTAGGTGAGGCGCTCCGTTCGAGTCGCTGGGCGAGCGTCAATTGCGCCGCATCCCTCACCACGCGATCCCGTAATCCTCCCCGAAGTTGCTCGCCGCCCCCCAGAAGCTCCCATGCACCCGGTCGATCCAGATCGCCGTGATCGGCCCCGACGTATGGCTCGCGTAGATCAGGTTGTAGCCGCGCGAATCAAGATCCGCGCGCACCCAGGACGGCACACTCTCGTTCAGCTGCAGCCGGCCCGGCCTCGCGTCGTGCTCGCCAAAGCTCGTGCGCATCTGGTAGCTGTGGAACCCCGGGTGCTCGGCCGCCTGCTGCACGTTGCGGCCGAACTCGACCATCGACAGGAAGAACTGCAGCAGGTCCTGGTCCTGCGTGTCGCCACCCTGCACCGAGAACGCCATCCACGGCTCGCCGTCCTTCATCGCGATCGTTGGGGTCAGCGTCACACGCGGACGCATGCCCGGCTGCACCACGTTGTACGGGCCGTCCTCCGCGTCCACGTTGAACGCCTGCATGCGCTGCGAGAGCCCGATGCCCGTGCGGCCCGCGATCACCGCCGGAATCCAGCCACCGCTCGGCGTGACCGACACCAGCCAGCCCTCGGCGTCGGCCGCCTGGATGCTCGTCGTGCCGCGCGTGAACGCCTCGTGGAACGCGGAATCTTCCGCCGCGGAGAACCCCGCATCCTCCGTCCCGCCCCCCGCCCCACGCACGCTGTCCGGCCTCGGGCCCGACGTCGACCAGTTCGCCAGCAACTCCTTGAATGGATTCGTCCCGCCCTGGAACGGATACGGATCGCCCGGCTTCACGCGCTCATCATTGCGCTCGTGATCCATCTGGGCATAGCGCGCCTTCGCGTACTCCTTGCTCAGCAACCCCGCCACCGGTTCCTCGGGCGGGAAATACGGGTCACCGTAATAGAAGTCGCGGTCGGCATACGCCAGGTTCATCGCCTGGTAGATCGTGTGGATGTACCCGGCGCTGTTGTAGCCCATCGCCTTGAGATCCGCGTTCTCCAAAATATTGAGCGCCTGCAGCATCACCGGTCCCTGCTGCCAGACCGGGAGCTTGTAGACGTCGTAGCCGCGATAGTTGGTCTTGTACGGCTCCTCGATCATCACCTTCCAGTTTGCAAGATCCTCCATCGTGAAGAGCCCGCCGTCCTCACGCACACCACGCACGATCTCCGCGGCGATGTCACCCCGGTAGAACCGGTCGTTCGCGGCGTAGATCGCCTCCTTGCGCGACTTGCCGGCCGCCAATGCCTTCTGTTCGGCCTCGACCAACTTGCGGAACGTCGCCGCGAGATCCGGCTGCTTGAAGATCTCGCCCGCGCGCGGCGCCTCGCGCTCCTCACCCGCGTGCGGCAGGAACACGGCCGGCGAATACTTCCACTCCTTGATCTGGTCCTTGCCGCGCTCTATGCTGTTGGCTGCCTGCGCCTCAATGGCATATCCGTCCTCCGCCATCTGGATTGCCGGCGCCAGCACCTGCGCGAGCGACATCGTCCCATACTCGGCCAGCATCGTCATCAGCCCGCCCGGCGTGCCCGGCGTGACGGCGGCCAGCGGTCCGAAATCGGGTGGAAACCGCATGCCCTTGGACCGGAAGAACTCGGCGGTCGCCCCCGTCGGCGCCACGCCCAGCGCGTTGATGCCGATGACCTTCTTGAGACCGGGGTGGTAGATCAGGGCCTGTGTCTCACCGCCGCACCCGAGTGTGTCCCACATCGTGCAACCGGCGGCCAGCATCGCCGCGGCCGCGTCCACCGCGTTGCCGCCCTGCTGGAAGATCATCGCGCCGGCCGTGGCCGAGAGCGGCTTGCCGGTCACCGCGACCCAGTGCTTGCCGTGCAGCACGGGGCGCTCAGTGCGCTGGGCGTCGGCCGGGGCGGCTCCGACGAGAAATGTGGCGGCTAGGGACGTCGCCGCAAGAATTCGGGTGGTAGATGGCATCGGGTTCGTGCTCGTGAAAGGTTCACGGTGAAGATGCACGTCAGTGGCGTTTCCGGCTACGGAGGAGCCACTCCCACGCGCGACGGACGGTGCAGGTCTCCCTGACCATCACGCGGCGATTCTCCTATGCCCCCGCTCGCCCAATTGGGGTAACTAGCGAAGTGAACAACGAGCCGATCTTCCATGCCCGCGGGCTCTCGAAGTCCTATCAGATGGGTGAAGTTGAGGTCCACGCGCTCCGGGGGGTGGATCTCGACCTCTTTGAGTCGGAGTTCGTCGTGATCCTCGGCCCCTCGGGAAGCGGCAAGTCTACGCTGCTCAACATCCTCGGCGGACTCGACGCACCGACCGCAGGCGCTGTACGGTTCCGCGACCACTCGCTCACCGACGCGGACGAGCGTGAGCTCACGCGGTATCGCCGGGAGCACGTTGGCTTTGTGTTCCAGTTCTACAATCTCATCCCGAGCCTCACCGCGTACGAGAACGTCGCACTCATCACCTCGCTGGTAGGCGAAAGCGGGCAGGCGGGCCGACCATCCGCCGATCCCGCCGCGACGTTGTCACTCGTTGGCCTCGGGGAGCGGCTCGACAGCTTCCCGGCGCAGCTCTCCGGCGGGGAACAACAGCGCGTCGCAATCGCCCGGGCCGTGGCCAAGCGGCCGGACGTACTGCTCTGCGACGAACCGACGGGCGCGCTCGACGTGGAGACGGGCAAGCTCGTGCTCGAGGCGCTGCGCCGTGTGAATCGTGAGTTCGGCACGCTGACGGTCGTCATCACCCACAATGCCTCGGTGGCCAGCATGGCAGACCGGGTGCTACGGCTGCGAAACGGCCAGATCGTCGGGGATGAGCGCAACGCGAACCCGGTCGCCACTGAGGAACTCGTCTGGTGAGACGTTACCTCGACCGGAAGCTCCTGCGCGATTTGCGCAAGAACCTCGGCGCGCTCATCGCCATCGCCGTCGTCGTGGCATGTGGCGTGTCCGCATTCGTCTCGATGCGCTCGATGGTGCGTGTGCTCAGCGACGCGCAGCGGGACTACTACGAGCTCGCGCGATTCCCGCAGGTCTTCGCGCAGGTGCGCCGCGCGCCGGATTCGGAGCTGCAGGCGCTGCGTGCGCTGCCCGGTGTCGCGCGACTCGAGGCGCGCGTCGCGAACGAGGTGGTCCTGCGCATTCCCGGTCAGCGCGAGCCGGCGACCGCGCGCATCGTGGGCACGCGACCGCCCTCGAATGGGACGCTCAACCATCTGGTGCTGCGCGAAGGGCGGCTGCCGTACCCCGGCGAGGCGGACGCGGTCGTGATGAGCGAGGGATTCGCTCGTGCCACCGACCTAGGGCCGGGAGCGGTGCTGCGCGCGGTGGTGGGATCCCGTTGGCACGAGTTGCGCGTGGTGGGTATCGCGGTCACCGCCGAGTACACCTACGAGCTGCGACCCGGCGACATGCTCCCGGACCCAGCGCGGTACGGCATACTCTGGATGGACGCCGAGCGGACCGCGGCGGCGTTCGGCATGGAACACGCATGGAACGAGGTCCAACTGACGCTCATGGCCGGCGCGTCCGAGCGAGCGGTCATTGACGCGCTCGACCGCCGTCTCGCGGAGTTCGGGAGCTTGGGTGCCTACTCGCGCGATCTTCATCCGGCGCATCGGTTCGTGAGCGAGGAGATCCGCCAGAACCGCACCTTCGCTGCCGTGATGCCGCTCATCTTCCTTGGCGTCGCCGCCTTCCTCGTGCATACGGTGCTCGGCCGGGTCGTGTCACAACAGCGAGACCAGATCGGCACCCTGAAGGCGTTCGGCGTGCCGAGCTCGGAGCTGCTGCGGCACTATATGCTCTTCGCACTGGCGCCGGTGCTCGCCGGCACGCTGGCCGGCTCGGGGTTGGGACTCTGGCTCGCCGGGGGGCTCGCGCGCCTGTATGCGGAGTTTTACCGGTTCCCCGAGTTGCACGGCCGGCTCGTTCCGGGGGTGCTGGCGTTCGCCGCCGCGCTGGGGATCGTATCCGCGCTCCTCGGAGCACTTGGCGCCCTGCGCCGAATCCTCGCGATGCCGCCCGCCGAATCCATGCGACCGGAACCGCCGGCCAGTTACGCGCGCGGGATCATCGATCGCGTCGCCGGGCCGCGCCTTCGCTCGCCCGTCGTGCTGATGGTGTTACGGGGCCTGACGCACCGACCCTGGCGCACGGCGCTCGGCGCGTTCGGCATCGGACTCGGAGCCGCCGTCGTGATCACGGGCACGTTCGGCTTCGATTCGGTCGGGCGCATGCGGTTCGTGCTCTTCGAGCGCGCGCTCCGCAGCGATGTCTCGGTCACGTTCGCCGAGGCGCAGGGCTCGGCGGCGCTGCATGCGCTGTCAGCGCTGCCCGGCGTCGGGCGCGTCGAGCCGGTGCGCAGTGTGGCGGTCCGGATGCGGCATGGCCACCGGTCACGGCAGGGCGCCCTCGTCGGCGTCGAGCCCGATGCGCGTCTGCGCCAGGTGGTCGACCTGGACGCGCGCACGGTGCGCATCGCGCCGGCCGGCGTCACGCTGAGCGCGAGCGTGGCGCGGGTGCTTGGGCTCGGTGTCGGCGACGTGGTGGATATCGAGTTCCTGGACGGCCGGCGCCGCCGGATCTCCATGCCGGTCGGCGCACTCGTCGACGACATGGCCGGCGGTTCTGCGTACGTCGACGCCGCGATGCTGCCCGCGCTTGTGGGCGTCGGCGACATCGTCTCCGGTGCCGAGCTCGCGGTCGCGCCCGAGGCGCTCGATGCGCTCTATGAACGCCTCGCGGCCTCACCGAACGTTCGTTCGGTCGCCGTGCGCAGCGCGTTGCGCCGCTCTTTTGACGAGACGTTGAGCCAGAATTTCGCCATCGTGCTGACGATGCTCGTGATCTTCGCTGGTGCGCTGGCGGCGGCCACCGTGTACAACGCCGGACGGGTCGCGCTCTCGGAGCGCTCACGCGACCTCGCGAGCCTGCGCGTGCTCGGCTTCTCGCGCGGCGAGGTGGCGCGTATCCTCTTCGGCGAGCTGAGCGTGCTGGCAGTGATGGGCATTCCCGTCGGGATCGGCATCGGCATCGCCTTCGCGGCGGCGATCGTCGCGTCGTTCGGCAACAACGAGCTGTTTCGCATGCCGCTCGTGGTCGGCCCGCTCACGGTCGCTGCGGGCATCGCCGTGCCGGTCATCGCGGGCGCGCTCGCCTACGTTCCGCTCCGCCGCCGGCTCGACGAGCTCGACCTCATCGGTGTACTCAAGACGAGGGAATGAACCATGAAGCTCCGCACCCGGTACGTCGTCGTCGCTGCGGCCGTCATCCTCACCTTGGGCACCTGGTGGTCGATGCGCGCGCGGCCGATCGAGGTGGAGACCGCGCCGGTCACGCGGGGAACGTTCGAGGAGACGATCGTCGAGAACGGGCGCACACACGCTCGGTGGCATGTCGCCATCACCGCGCCGGTCGGGGGTGAGTGGCGGCCGGCAGGATTGGCGGCCGGGGATTCCGTCAGGGCGGGCACGCTGCTGGGCACGCTGGCGGCGGCACCTACCGATCCGGCGACGGCCGGCCAGCTCTCGGCGCGCCTCGGGGCAGCGGAAGCGGCGCTGAACTCGGCGCGCTCGGCGGCCAAGGCAGCCAGTTCAGCTCTCGAGGCGGCCGAGCGGGCGCTGCGACGCGCCGAACGGCTGGGCTCCGCGGGGGCCGTCTCCGAGGAACAGCGCGAGTTGGCGCGTACGGAATTCGAGCTGCGGGAGCGCGAAGTCGATGTGGCCAGCGCGCGCGTCGTCGCCGCCATGTTCGAGCGGGACGCGGTCCGTGCGCTGTTGCCGGGAGGCGCCGCCGCGCCGGTGGGCGTCAGGGCGCCAGCGGACGGTGTTGTGTTGCGCGTGGACGAAGAGGACTCGCGCATCGTTGGCGCCGGCACGCCACTCCTGCAGGTCGGGGCGCTCGATGCCCTCGAGGTGGTTGTCTCGGTACTGAGCAGCGACGCCGTCCGCGTACGGCCGGGCGCGCTTTTGCGCACCACCTGCGGACGCGACACGACGAGCGGTCGCGTGACGCGCATCGAGCCGAGCGCGAGGACCGTCCGTTCCGCGCTCGGCGTCGATGAGCAGCGGGTGTCGGTCATCGGCGACCTGCGCTCCTGTCCACGACTCGGCCATGATTTTGAACTCGAGGTGCAACTCGTCGTCGCGCGGCGGGAAGGGTCGCTGCTCGTGCCTGCCGGCGCGCTCGCCCGTGCCGGCGGCGGGCAGTGGATGGTGTTCACCGTCGATGCCAACGCGCGCGCGCGCCGACGCACGGTCACACTGGTTGCACGAGGCCCGGACGAGGCGGCCATCGAGGGACTGGACGAGGGAACGACCGTCGTTGTCTATCCGCCAGAAGCGCTCAGCGACGGGACGAAGGTGCGCGCGACCCGTCGCTAGCGCCGCGCACCCAGCCGTGGTGCCGCCGGCTCACACGCCGAGGTCGACCGCGAACCGTTGGTGCGGGGCAGCGACTCACTCGGTGTCAGAGCCGGCAGCGATGGTGTCTGTTCGCAGTCCGTACCGCGTCGTAGAATCGCGACGGGAGTACGGCTGGTCAGTTACCTTCACCGCGCGGAGTGACGAATGAATCATCGCCATGTCCTGTCTGTTTGGAATCCAGTGTACGGGCCGCGCGTGATGGAGATGCACCTCGAGGTGCTGCTCGACCAGGTGCGGAACGAGCGCTCGGGGGCGGCAACCGAGGACGACGTGTACGTCTGGTGGGGCAAGGTGCGATCGCCCCATCGCCAGACTCCACTTCCGCACATCGGGGAGATCCTCGCCATCGATGTCGAGCTCGAGCGAGACGATCCCGGCCGCGAGACGCATCTGTATCTCACGGACTACCGGTCGCTGTACGTCGCGCATCTCGGGGAGGTCACCGAATCCGACGTACGCGCGTCGGATCCCGACCACGTTCCGAGGTACTACACGGAGCACGCGCTGCGCTGCGACTGCTGGTTCAAGCTTTGGGACATGCGCCGCCTGTACGCTGACGACACGGTCGCGGTCGTCCGCGAGCTCGCCAAGCTCAGGAACCAGCGGTATCACGACCAACCGGTTTCGCTGTATGGCGGGATGGTGGATCTACCGCTCATTGTCGCGGAGTCACTTCCCGTGCGCTACTTCGACGAGCAATGGAGGTCCCATACGATTGGGCCCGCCTACTGGGTCGAATTCGACAACGCGCACTCCGGCCTCGGCGCCATGGAGCGCGAACTCCGCCAGAACCTCTTCGGCGACAAGGCGTGGTCGATGCTGCAGCCGACGGCACGGGTGTTCATTGCGACCGCTGAAAAGATCTTCCGTGACCACGCATCAGACGAGGGATTCGATTACGGCGCGTGCCTTGTCGAGATGACGAAGGCGCTGGAGGCGCAGTGCAATTGGCTCGTCCGCAAGGCGCTGCAGGGCGCGCCGGTCGAGCTCCGGATGGTGAACGTCCACGGCAAGTCGGTAGACGTCACGCAGAGCGAACGGCTGGGGCTCGGGGAGCTGCGGCACGCCCTGACCTCGTCAGAGCGCATGGCCAAGCACGTCTGCGGCCGTCTGGATGACGGCAAGTGGTTCGTGGAGCAGCTGAGCTACATCCTCGGTACGCTTGCCGAAGTCCGTGGCCGCGCCGCGCACTCGGCGCGGATTCAACGAGACGAGGTCGACGACTGGAGGAACCGTCTTATGGGAATCGGCTGCCAAGGCATCATCGCGCGGCTCGCCTGCATCGACCTGAAGATGTAGCACGACCAGTTCAGGCGACCGCGAATCTCTCCTGCGCCGCCCGCACCGCCGCCGTCAACCGCTCGACATCCGAGAGCGTGCTGTACACCCAGAACGACGCGCGCACCGTCGCCGGCTCCCCCAGCGCGCGCATCAGCGGCTGGGCGCAGTGGTGACCGGCGCGCACACACACGCCCTCGGCGTCGAGCATGGTGGCCACATCGTGCGGATGTGCATCACGCACGCTGAAGCTCACGACGCCGCTGCGGTCCTCGGCCTCCGCCGTGCCGTGCAGCGTCACGCCGGGAATCGCACGAAGTGCCCGCATCGCCGCGGTCGTGATGGCGACCTCATGCCTGCGGACGGCGTCCATCCCGATGCGCTCCATGAAATCGCAGGCCGCGGCGAGCGCCACGGCACCCTCCACGTTGGGTGTGCCCGCTTCGAACTTGTGCGGCAACACATTCCACGTGGTCTCGCGGTCGTTGACCCACTCGATCATGTCGCCGCCGAAATGGTACGGCGGCATGGCCTCGAGGATCGCGCGGCGCACGGCAAGACCGCCGATGCCCATCGGCCCGCCGATCTTGTGTCCGCTGAAGGCGTAGGCATCGACGCCGAGCGCGTCGACGTTCACGCGGAGATGCGGCACGGCTTGGGCTCCATCGCAAACCACGAGCGCGTCGGGCGCGGCCGCGCGGGCGATGCGCACGATCCGTTCAACCGGATTGATGGTGCCCAGCGCGTTGGAGACATGCCCGAACGCGACGACCTTCGTGCGCCGGTCGACGAGCCGGCCCAACTGGGCGAGATCGACGGCATGCGCCTCGTCGAGTTCACAGATGCGGAACTCGGCGCCGGTCGCCAGGGCGAGCTGTTGCCAAGGCACGAAGTTGGCGTGGTGCTCGAGCCGCGTGACGACGATGTTGTCGCCGCGCCGCACGTTCGCGCGGCCCCACGCCGTCGCGAGCAAGTTCAGCGACTCGGTCGTGCCGCGCGTGAACAGCAGCGTGTCCGCGTCGGCCACGCCGAGGAACGCGGCGATGCGCGCGCGCGCGTCATGGTAGGCTTGCGTGGCCGCCGCCGAGAGCGCGTAGGCCCCGCGATGCGGGTTGGCATTCGTGTTCGTGTAATACGACTCGATCGCGTCGAGCACCACACGCGGCTTCTGCGCAGTCGCCGCGGAGTCGAGGTACACGAGGTCCGGCGCGGCGGCGAGCAGCGGAAAGTCGTCACGGCTGACGAGCGGCGCGCCGAGCGTCATACGCGCTTCCTCCCGCCGTCGGCCATCGCATTGCCCGGCCGCACCCACACCGCGCCGTCCATCACGCGCACCTCCCATGTCGCCACTGGCTCCTCAGCCGGGCCGCGCAACACCGCGCCCGACCGGCAGTCGAACTTCGCGCCGTGAAAACAGCACTCGAGCTCTCCGTTGGCATACAGCGCGCCCTCCGAAAGCGGGAACTCAGCATGGGGACACACGTCGTGCACCGCAAACAGCTGGCCGGCATGATTGCCGATGCACAGCCGCTCGCCATCGGCGAGCGTCACTGCGCGCAGCTCGCCTGGGGCCAGGTCGGCGGCGCCCAAGTCGCCCGCGCGCACGAAGCCATCGGCCGCACCCGCGTCGCCGGCGCGCACGAAGCCCTCGGTCGGGGCGCTCATCGCCCGGCCGTAGCCGGCTCTGCCGTAACCGGATCTCCGCCGTCGATGGCCGACCGCATCGCATGCCAGGCCAGCGATGCGCACTTGACGCGCATGGGAAAACGCGCGACGCCCGCCAGCGCGCGCAACGAACCGAGGTCCGCTGCGGCGTCCGCGCTCTCGCCACTCGCCGGCCGGCTTGCGTCGCTTGCGCCGGCGACATCGCCGTGCGTGACCAGCCTGTGCACGCGCTCGAACAGCTGTGTCGCCTCGGCGCGCGTCTTGCCCTTGACGGCCTGCGTCATCAGCGACGCCGACGCCCGCGAGATCGCGCAGCCCACGCCCTGGAACGACACATCCGCCACCTTGTCGCCTTCGAACCGCAGCCAGATCGTGAGCTGGTCACCGCAGCTGGGGTTCTTTCCCTCTGCCGTGCAGCTCGCCTCCGGCATCGCGTGATAGTTCCGCGGCCGGCGGTTGTGATCCAGGATGATTTCCTGGTAGAGGGCGTCGAGGGCGGCGTCAGCCAAGCGGACCGGTTACTCCAGGTTCGAGTTCGTGAAACGCGCGAAGACCTGACGCTCGAGCTCCAGGCGCAGCGCGTCGATCTCGATCGTCTCGAGTGGCTCGGCCGCGAACGCGTAGGTCAGGAGCGCCTTGGCGCTCTCGGCGCCGATGCCGCGGCTCTTGAGGTAGAACAGCGCCGCGTCGTCCATGCGGCCGATCGTCGCGCCGTGCGTGCACTTCACGTCGTCTGCGAAGATCTCGAGCTGCGGCTTGGTGTCCACGCGCGCATGCGGCGAGAGCAGCAGCGCCTTGTTCGTCTGCTTGCCGTCCGTCTTCTGTGCTTGCGGGTCCACGAACACCTTGCCGTTGAACACGCCGTGCGAGTTGCCGTCGAGGATGCCCGCGTACAGCTCGCGGCTCGAGCAGGCCTCCGCGATGTGCTCCACGAACGTCTGGTGATCCGCGTGCTGCGCGCCGTCCACGACATAGAGCCCGTTGAGCCGCGCCTCGCCGCCCTTGCCGAGCAGCTTCGTGTAGATGTTGGTGCGCGACAGCGCGCCGCCCGAGGCGTACGAGAACGAGTGATAGATCGTGTCCCGGCCCTGCGACACCTGCGTGGTGTCGACATGGTATGCGTCGGTGCTCTCACGCTGGACCTTGTAGTGGTCCACACGGGCGCCGTCGCCGATCACGATCTCGGACACGCCATTCGTGAGGTACGAACCGCCGCGGAGGCCGATGAAGCTCTCCACGAGCGAGACGCGCGACTCCTCCTCCGCCACGACGAGCAGGCGCGGGTGCAGCGCAGCCCCCTCAGCGTGCGCGTCGGTGACGTGCACGATGTGCAGCGGCGTCTCGACCACTTCGCCGCGCGGGATGCGGATGACCACACCGTCCTGCATGAACGCCGTGTTGAGCGCCGTGAACGCCGCGCGGTCAAAGTCCGCGAGCGCGCCGAGGTGCTTGCCGACCCACTCGGGCTCCTCGCGCAGCGCCTCTGAGAGCGGCGAGATCTGCACATCGGCCGGCAGCTCGGAGAACTGCGAGAGCGACGGCTCCATGCGGCCGTTGACGAACACCAAGCGGTGCCACGTGGTGTCCACCAGGAACGGCTCGATGTCGCCCGGCACCAGCGTCGTCGCCGGTGCCTTGATCGACTTGAACGTGCGCTCCGCGATCGGCGTGACCGACGTGAAGTGCCAATCCTCATTGCGCGTGGTCGGGAAACCGAGCGCGTTGAAGCGGTCAAACGCGCGGCGGCGCAACTCGGGCAGCCAGGCCGGCCCCGCGCTCCCGCCGTCGGCTGCGTAGGCCGCGAACTGGTCCGAATAAGGCATCGTCACGCGACCGCGGCCTCGAGGAGCCAGTCGTAGCCCTTGGCCTCGAGCTCGAGTGCGAGCTCCTTGCCGCCCGAGCGCACGATCCGGCCGTGGGCGAGCACGTGCACCTGGTCGGGCACGATGTAGTTGAGCAGGCGCTGGTAGTGCGTCACGACGATCGTCGAGCGGTCGGGCCGGCGCAGCTTGTTGACGCCCTCGGCCACGATGCGCAGCGCGTCGATGTCGAGCCCCGAGTCCGTCTCGTCGAGCACGGCGAGCTTGGGCTCCAGTACGGCCATCTGCAGGATCTCGTTGCGCTTCTTCTCGCCGCCCGAGAAGCCGGCGTTCACGGAGCGCTGCATCATCGAGGAATCCATCTCGACGAGCTTGAGCTTCTCCTCCATGATGTCGAGGAACTCCATCGGGTCGGCCTCTTCCTCGCCCCGCGCCTTGCGGATCTCGTTGTAGGCCGCGCGCAGGAAGTAGGCGTTGGTCACGCCCGGGATCTCGACCGGGTACTGGAACGCGAGGAACACGCCGGCCTGCGCGCGAATCTCGGCGTCCATCTCGAGAAGGTCCTGACCGAGGTACTCGATCGTGCCGCCGGTGACTTCGTAGCCCGGGTGGCCCGCGATGACCTGCGCCAGCGTCGACTTGCCGGAGCCGTTGGGCCCCATGATGGCGTGCACTTCGCCCGCGTTGATGGTGAGGGAGATCCCCTTGAGGATCTCCTTGTCACCGGCGTTGGCGTGGAGGTTCGTGATTTTCAGCATTGAGATGAATTCGAAGAATTAGGAGTATGGGACGGCAGACGGCAGACGGCGGACGGCAGCAGACAGGCAGCGAACAGGTCTCGGCCGCACGCCTTTCCTACCCGACGGACCCTTCCAGCGAAATTCCGAGCAGTTGCTGCGCTTCCAGCGCGAACTCCATCGGCAGCTCCTTGAAGACTTCCTTGCAGAAGCCGGCGACGATCAGCGAGATCGCATGCTCGGCGTTGAGCCCGCGCGCCTTGCAGTAGAAGATCTGGTCCTCGCCGATCTTGGACGTGCTGGCCTCGTGCTCGAGCGTCGCGGTGTTATTGGCGACCTCGATGTACGGGAACGTGTGCGCGCCGCACTTGTTGCCGATCAGCATGGAGTCGCACTGCGTGTAGTTGCGCGCGCCTTCCGCCTTCGGCAGCACCTTCACCTGGCCGCGGTACGAATTCTGGCCGTGGCCGGCGCTGATGCCCTTCGAGATGATCGTCGACTTCGTGTTCTTCCCGATGTGGATCATCTTCGTGCCGGTGTCGGCCTGCTGGTAGTTGTTCACCACCGCCACCGAGTACCACTCACCGACCGAGTTGTCGCCCTGCAGGATCACGGACGGATACTTCCACGTGATCGCCGAGCCGGTCTCGACCTGCGTCCACGCGATCTTGGCGTTTGTCATCGCCTTGCCGCGCTTGGTCACGAAGTTGTAGATGCCGCCGACGCCGTGCTCGTCGCCCGCATACCAGTTCTGGACGGTCGAGTACTTCACCGAGGAATCGTCGAGCGCGACGATCTCCACGACGGCCGCGTGCAGCTGGTTGGTGGCGCGCTTGGGCGCCGTGCACCCCTCGAGGTAGCTGACGCTCGCGCGCTCGTCGGCGATGATCAGCGTGCGTTCGAACTGGCCCGTGTCGGCCGCATTGATGCGGAAGTACGTGGAGAGTTCGAGCGGGCACTTCACGCCCTTCGGCACATAGACGAACGACCCGTCGGAGAACACCGCCGAGTTGAGCGCGGCAAAGAAATTGTCCGAGTAGGGCACGACGGAGCCGAGGTACTTCTGCACCAGCTCCGGGTGCTCGCGCACGGCCTCGCCGAACGAGCAGAACACGATGCCGTGCGCCGCGAGCTCTGCCTTCATGGTCGTGCCGACCGAGACGGAGTCGAAAATCGCATCCACGGCGACGCCGGACAGGCGCTTCTGCTCCGTGAGCGAAATGCCGAGCTTCTCGTAGGTCTTGAGCAGCTCCGGATCGACCTCGTCCAGCGACTGCAGCGGCTTGACGCTCTTGGGCGCCGAGTAGTAGGTCTGCGCCTGGTAGTCGATGGGCGGATACTTGACGTTGGACCAGTGCGGCTCGGTCATCGTCTGCCAGCGCCGGAAGGCCTTGAGGCGCCACTCCAACAGCCACTCAGGCTCGTTCTTGCGCTCGGAGATGAGGCGGACCGTGTCTTCCGAAAGGCCCTGCGGGATGGTGTCGGACTCAATGTCCGAGACAAACCCGTAGGCGTACTCCCTATTGACCAGTGCTTCGATTGATGAGCTCATCGTACCTCAAAACTCGGGCGGGGCGGTAAGATTACTAATAGAAGTAATCTAGTCGGGAATGACGGGATTTGCAGGGTCTCTCACTGCGATGCGGGCGGATGCGGGTTGCACGGGCGGTACGGGCTGCGGGGGGTGGTTGGGGATGCGGGGAACTACTGATCGTGCCCCGTGATGCGGGCTGCGGAATCACGCATCCTGCCCCCACCCCGCAACCCGTACCGTAGGGCGCCTCGCATCCCACCCCGCATCGCCCTATCTGGCTAGGACGGCGTCCTCAACCTCGCCAAAGACCTCCACCCGATTCCGCCCCAGCGCCTTCGCCCGGTACATCGCCTTGTCGGCCTGCTGGATCGCAAGGGTCACCGGCATGCCGTCAGCAAGCGAGGAAATGCCGCCACAGACCGTCACGAACACCGGCTCCGGGCCCGGCACATCCATCTGGCGGTCGCCGATGGCCTTCCGCACGCGCTCGATGGCGACCAAGGCCTGCTGCGGCGTGGTGTCGGGCAGCAGGACGACGAACTCGTCTCCGCCGATGCGGGCCACGATCTGCTCTTGGCGCAGCGTGTCCTCGATACGCCTGGCGAGGTCGCGCAGGACCGCGTCGCCGGCTGCGTGTCCATACGTGTCGTTCACTTCCTTGAAATGGTCGATGTCGAGCAGCGCGACCGCCACGGGCTTCCCGCGGCGGCGGCTCGCGGCGATCACGGGCTCGATCGCATCGAAGAACGAGCGGCGGTTCTTGAGCCCCGTGAGCTCATCCACCATCGCCAGATCCGACATCCGGCTCAGCGTCAGCTCGAGCTGGACGGAACTCTCCTTCGCTTCCTGCAGCAGCCGGTCGCGGTCGACCAGCACGCTGACGTTCTCGACGAACTGGTTCCAACTCGTGCGCGTGAACACCAGCGCGCAGACGATGAACGCGCCAATCGACGCCGGGAGCACGCCGCCCTCCGGCGCGAACGTCACGGCCTGCACGAACAACGTCAGCATGAACGGCAGGTAGAACGCGATGGAGGCCGCGGGCGACGACGAGAAGAACGCCACGCTGCCCGCGCAAAGCCCGGCGAGCAGCATGACGAGCGCCGCCTGCTCGGCAGGACCACCGACCGGGAAGAGCGCCGCGGCGGCGAACGCCCAGAGCGCGCCCGCCGTGCCGGAGAACAGCATGGCGCGGCGTTCATTGCCCGCGCTCACTCGCGCCGGTCGCGCGCGGTGCCGCAGGCGCCTCCAACTCAGCACCGCCGGGGTCCAGAGCACGGCCATCGACGACACGAAGGCGACGAGCACCGTGCGGTTCGCCTGCTCCCAGTAGACCGTCGCCACGAACGCCGCCAGCAGCGGATTCGCCAAGAAGACCGTCGGCAGCTGCCGCACGCGCGCGACCGCCTGCGACACGCGAAGTTCGCGTCGCAGGGCCTCGGAGTCGTTGCGGACGGGGAATATCATGGCTCCATAGGATATTGCGCGAAACGCCCCTGAGCCAGACTGTTGGGGGGGGCCGGACGGCGCCCCTGATCGAGCCATGGGGGCCGCCCGGCGGTCCCCAATCCCACCTCGGAGGTTCCTGTGCAGTTCGTGATGGAGTTGTGGAAGCCCATCCTGCTGGGCGGTTTCGGTGTGTTTGTGATGTCAGCGCTCGCCTGGACCGTGCTGCCACATCACCGGAAGGAGTGGCGAAAGCTGATGTCTGAGGACGCTGTCGCAGAGGCGCTGCTCGCGGGCACGCCCACACCGGGTCTCTACAACATCCCCCACATGGACTTCAAGGAGATGGGATCGCCCGAAGGGAAGGCAAAGATGGACCGCGGGCCGATCGCGTACATCACGATCTTGAGGAACGGGACGCCACCGATGGGACCGGCGCTGGTCAAGAGCTTCCTCTGGTGCGTCCTGGTGGCGTTCTTCGTGGCCTACGTCTGCTGGCACGCGCTGCCGCTTGGTGCCGACTTCCGCGAGGTGTTCCGGCTGGCCGGCGCCATGACATTCAGCGTCTTTGCGCTGGGGAACATCGGCGATTCGATCTGGTTCGGCCGGCCGTGGTCGAGCTGGGGGCTGCAGCTCGTCGACGCGGTCATGTATATGATCGTGCTGGGCGGCATCTTCGGCTGGCTCTGGCCCTGAGCCAGCCGGATGCCGCCCGCACGAACTCACATCGCGATCTTCGACCCTGAGACGTCCGCGCGGCCGATCATGCCTTGGTCCGTGCCGAACCACAGCAGGCCGGTCTTCTTGTCGAAGTACATGTGGCGGATCGTATTGTTCGCCTCGCGTCCGACCGGGGTGTTGCTGAAGAACTGCTTCGTCTTCGGGTCAAAACCCACGAGTCGCGCGCCCTTCTCACCGCCCTCGGCCACCCAGATGCGGCCCTTGTCGTCCGCTGCCATGCCGTACGGCAGCGAGGCCGCACCGCTTGGCATCGGATACTCCACGACCTTCCCGGTGGTCGGGTCCAGATGCCCGAGAAAGCCGCGCGTGTAGTCCGTGTACCAGATCTGATCGTCACTCGTGATCGCGATACGGCGGTCACGCGTGCGCTCATTCGCGAGCTCGAACGTCGTGATCTCCATCGTCTTCGGATCGACCTTCGCGATCTTGTTCGTGCCGAACAGGTTCACCCACGGCGTGCCCTTGGAGTCAAGCGTGATGCCATAGGGACGCGTGCGAGCGCCCGTCTTGACGAGGCGGATCTTGCCGGACTTCACGTCGAGGTGGCCGATCGCGTTCGACTGCTGCGCCGTGAACCAGATGTTGCCGGCCGCATCGAACGTCAGCGTATGCGGATCGCGCACCGTGCTGTCGGGCATGGGATAGCGCGTGATGGCGCCGGAGTTCGGATTGAGCTTGCCGATCATGCCGTTCTTATTGCCCGCGTACCAGACCATGCCGGACTTGTCGACGATGAGGTTGTGCGGATGTGTACCGCTGTCGATCTCGAAGCGCTTGAACTCGCCACTCTTCGGGTCTAGCCGGCCGATGTAGTTTCCGGCCTGGCCGACGAAGAAAACCTGGCCGTTGGGCGCCGCGTATGGATCGCGCGGGCGACCTTCCCACGGCACGGTCCATTCGGTTGCCGGTACGGCTGACATGTCCTGCGCGGTGACGGCGCCGGGCAGGACCGGCGCGACGAGTGTGACGAGAAGGAGTCGGAACAGAGTACGCATGGTTCGAGCCTCGCGAGACGTGTAAGGGCAAGCTACTGAGGGACGCAGGCCACCCGTAGACCGTTAATCCGGGAGAACGCAGGATGTCTGAGAACCGTTGTTTGAGAGCGGGAAACTTCACCGAAAATGCGGCGCGCGTGGTCCACACGTCGAGTCGCCTCGCCCGGACGTCGCGTCGCGTCGCCGGGGCGCTGACGGTGGCGACGTTGCTGTTCCTGCCAGCTGCTGCGCGCGCGCAGCAGTCGACCCAACCGCCGCGGGAGACGCCGCGCGAGACCCCGGCGGCGGCCGCGCCCACCGCCGCCGCCGCTGACGTCGCCAGCATCGACGCCATCGTGGCTGCGCTGTACGACGTCATCAGCGGACCGGCTGGCGAGAAGCGCGACTGGGATCGTTTCCGTTCCTTGTTCATCCCCAGTGCGCGGCTCATTCCGACCGGGATCTCACCCGAGGGCGTCGGCCGGCATCGCATGCTGTCCCCCGACGAGTATGCGCGGAACGCGGCCGCGAGTCTCGAGCGCGACGGTTTCTTCGAGCGCGAGATCGGCCGTCGCCTCGATCGCTTCGGCAACATCGCGCATGTCTTCAGCGCCTACGACTCGCGTCGCACCGCCGAGGACGCCGAGCCGTTCGCGCGCGGCATCAACTCCATCCAGCTCTGGAATGATGGCACGCGTTGGTACGTCGTGACGATCTTCTGGCAGCCGGAGTCGGACGCGACGCCGATCCCGGCGGAGTACCTCGACAAGCCCTGAACGCCGCTAGCGGTCGCGTCCGATATTGATGATCGGTAGCACGCGAAACGGAGACGGATTGTCGCGCACGATGTTGATGACGCCCAGCTGCACGCCGAAGAGCGACTCCGCGTAGTTCACGAGGCCGATCGACAAGCCACGCTGATACCCGCGCACGGCGTTCACGGCAGAGAGCGACGCGCCCACGAGCTCGCCGTCGCTCCCCGTGCGGAAGAGGATCGGTGCAATGATGATCGCGCGCGCCGTCTCAGCTCCGACGAGCGGGGCCAGCACGCCGCCCTCGAGCCGCGGCGCTCCCACGCCGACGCCGGCAATAGAGAGTCCGTGGATCGTGCCACCGGAACCGACGCCGACACCCGCCACGGAAACACCACGGACGTCTCCACCGGCGCCCACGCCGATGCCGCCGACCATGAGGCCGCGGACGTCGCCGCCCACACCCACGCCGATGCCGCCGACCATGAGGCCGCGCGCGTTGCCGCCGGCACCGACACCCACGCCGCCGAGCGCCGCGCCGCGCAGGCTGCCGCCGACGCCGGCTCCGACGCCACCAAACAGGATTCCGCGCGCGTCGCCGCCGGAACCGACGCCAATGCCGCCGACCGCGAGCCCGCGCACCCCGTCGCCGGCGCCTAGGCCGATGCCGCCAATCGAGATGCCCGACAGTGTGCCGCCCGCGCCGCCGCCGAGGCCGGCCACTGTTACGCCGCGCAGGTCGTCGGACGTGCCGATGCCAAAGGCGGCGACCGACAGACCAATGATGTTACGCGCACCGGTCATCGGCAGGCCGATTGCGACGCCCTCCACGCGACCCTCAAACGAGTCGTCGTACGGCTTCCACATGGTGAGGTTGATGCCACGCACCAGCTCGAGGTCGCGGTCGCGGAAGTTGATGCGCAGCCCGTCCACGCGCGGGTAGTTGCCGATCGAGATGACGCGGCGGACGGGCGTGCTCGACTCCTCGCGCTGGTCATCCTGTGCCTGCGCCGCAGAAAGTGCGAACGCGCAAGCAATGAGTCCGGCAGCGACGGAGCGGATCAGGAATGTGTTTGGCATGCCTTGGAGTACGAGGCCGGCCGGATACGGTTTCGCTGCTAGCCGATGGCGCCCACGGCGCGCCGCAACAGCGCGCGGGCCATCTCCACTTTGTACGCGTTCTTCGCGAGTGGCTCGACGTCATAGAGCGCGCGCTCCGCGAGCGCGTCAATGCTCTCCGGGTCGAGCCCGCCCGATGAGACGTCCTCCTCTATCGACGACGGCACGCGCCACGGCCCGAGCCCGACGCCACCCAGAGCCATGCGCACCGACCCGTCGGTGCGCCGCGCGGCCGCGCACGCCACGAGCGCGAAATCCCAGGCGCCGCGCTGCATGAGCTTCTCCCAGTGCTGCGCGCCGTCCGCTGCGGCCGCGTCGAGCTCGATCGCCGTGACCAGTTCGTCGGACGCGATCATGACGTCGCGCTCGCGGTCGGCCTCGGCACCCGCATAGAGCTCCTCGAGAGCGATCGTCCGACTCCCACTCTTGGAAGCGATCGCAACGCGCGCGCCCAGTGCGAGCAGCGCGACCGCCGGATCAGACGGATGTACTGCGCGACACGGGCCTTCGGCGACGATGCCGTGATACTGATTCTCGCCGGCCACCGCTGCGCAGGCGTCGCCGCCATTCTTGAAGCAGGCCACGCCGCGCCTGAAGTACCAGCAGCGTTGCCGCTGCGCGAGGTTGCCGCCGAGCGTTCCCATGTTGCGCAGCGCAGGTGTGCCGACGCTCCCGCATGCCTCGGCGAGCACCGGAAAATGCGCGCGAAGCCCTTGGTGCGCCGCCACGTCCGCGATGCGGGCTGCGCCGCCGATCCGCGCCGAGCCATCGGCGCGCAATTCGATGTCTCCTGCTCCAGCATATGCGCGCACATCGACGACGCGCTGCGGTTTGGCGAGGCCTTCTTCTACGAGCACGAGGAGGTCCGTGCCGCCGCCGATCGCGACGGAGCCGCTCGCAGCGAGCGCTTCAAGCACCGACTCGAGAGAGGTCGGTCGTTCATACGCGAACTCGAAGCCGCTCATGCGTTCACTCAGTCCTGGTCGAGCGTGAAGACGATGAAATCGCCCATGGCGCGATGTGCGGCGGCGTCGACCGTGTCGAGGTCAGCGCGCGGTACGAAAGTTACGACGACGACCCTTGCGTCCGGCAGACGGCGCCGCACGCGCTCCGCCGTGCCCAGACCGCGATCGGAGTGAAAGGCGCCGTTGACGTGCACCACGAGGGTCTCGTGTTCGCGGTACGCACGCGCGACCGCCTCCGCCATGGTTTCGTCCTTGACGCACTGCGCCTCGTAGAAGCGCCACTTCATGGCGTCCGCCTCTGCGGGCGTCACCTGCATGCCGTGCCCGCTCATGTCGCCCATGGTCTCGGCGAAACGGCGCCAATACTCGTCACGCGGGCAAACGAGTTCGTCGGCGATCAACGCGCGATCACCTGGCGGAAGCGAGTCGAGCGACCGCAGTCCCTTGCGCCCCACGAGCTGCGCGAAACGCCGGGGCACGTTGCCGGCGACGACGGGCCAGTTTTCAGCCCGGGCGACCTCGATGAGCGGCCGGTAGTCCGCGGCATAGTTGGGCCACGGCCTCGAGTGCTCGAGAAACGCGGCCTCCGTCGAGGCGCCGCGCATCCAGGCGTCGAGCGCGGGCTGTGCATCCCGCTCGAACATCTCCAGCGCCACCACCACGGGTCCTTGCCGCCGGCGCGCGATGCCTTCGAGGACGGCGGCCTGCAGCCGGTGCGTGCCGAAGTCATCGTGCTGTTCGCCGAGGAAGACCACGTCCGCTGAGGCGAGCGTGACGACCATCGCTTCGAAGTCGGTCATATCGCCGGATCGCGAGTCGAAGACGCGGTGCGGGACGTAGCGGGCGACGGCGGGGGCTGTGGGCGCCGCCGTCGGTGCTGAATCGGTGGGAACGGAGCGGCTGGTCGCCTGCGCGTGCAGTGGCGCTCCGGCAAGCGCGCTTGTAGCGCCGAACAATGCTAGTAAACAGAAATGTGAATATAAATCTGAATAGCAAAATTTGCGTGGCATTGTTATTTAATAAATAGAAGTGTAAATATAAGCTAACGACACGCATTGACGGTGCGGCGTGTACCGCTCACTCCGTCGCTACCCGAGGCCCCTGAAGCCCTTGAACAGTGACTCGGTACATCGGTTACTCGAAGAAGCCGCCGACGAACTCGCGCGACTGGACACTCTCTGCCGCCTCACACCCCACTCGGTATCGCGCGCCCTCTGGCTCGCGGCAGTCGGCACGCTCGCCGGTTCCCGCGCGCAGGGCCTGAGGCAACTTGCAGTCGTGGCCGCCGATCCGGCCAGTGCGGGGGCGGCGGCACCGGACGTCGTGGCCTCCGATCCGGACAACGCGACGGCGGGGCTGGAGGCTGCCATGCTCTGGAGCGAGTACCTTGCCGAGGAGGAGCGCCGCGCGCGGGGCGGCGCTCCGCTGACCTACGCGCGTCTGGAACGCGCCGTGGGACTTGGGCTGGTCGCGCTGCCTGTCGCTCGGCGCACACGCCACGAGGCACTCGACGCGGCATTGCACGGGACGCGCGCCGCCGATCGCGGTGCCGCGCTGCTGCGTGCGCTGGCCATGGCGGCTGAAGTGGAGGATCGCGCGCTCGCGGATGCGGCCGGCGCGCTCATGCTGTGTGCCGCTGGTCGCATGGATGTCGTGCGACTATTGCCGTTCACGTCGATCGACGCCGCCGACACCAAACGGGCCCTCGCGGAGTGGGACCGCGGCAATGCTGAGCCATGGCAGGGAACCGCCTTGACCGCCACCGCGTCGACCGCTCGCGCCTGCCGCTCGGCGGTCGAGGCATCGCGCCGAGAGATGGAGGACGAGCCGAGCGCACTGGACCACCTGGGTCGCGCCGCGATCACAGCTCGACGCGCCCTCGAGGTGCTGCGCGCAGACCTCGCGACGACGGTCGGCGCACTCGCGGAGTCGATCGATGTCTCCATCCCCGCGGCGGGCGACGCGCTGCGCCGTCTGGAGGAATCCGGCCTCGTCACCGAACTCACGGGTCGGCGGCGAGGTCGCGTCTATGGCTACACGGCCGCCTTGCGAGCCGCAGGCGGCGCATCGAGCTGAGCCGCCACCCGTTCGACCATTGCCGTGATCTCTTCCAAGATGCTACGGCCGCGATCTCGCGCATAGAAGCGGCGCAGCTCCTTGAAGCGCGCCGACTTGTCCATGGCTTGCGCTTCATCCGTCATGAACCAGCGCTGCAGATCAAGGGGACGCGGTCCCCACCACGCGCGCTCGACGTATGAGTCGTCGAGCAGCAGCACGATCGGGATGGAACGCGAGCGGCCATTGGTCAGGTGCGCGTCCATGAGCTCGAGATGCTCGTCGCGCCGGATGATGCGGATGTCGATATCGGGCGATGAAGCCGCCAGCGCGTCCACCCACGGCACGATGTTGACGCCGTCGCCGCACCAGTCCTCGGTCATCACGAGCAGGTGCCAGCGCCGGCCGGTCGCGGCTACGCGCTCGGCATACTCCGGCCGCGCCGTCGCACGGCTCCGCATGGTCGCCAACAGGTCGACATTCTCTTTCGCGACGAACACGAACTCGTCGTACGAGAGGCCGGCCATGAATTCCTTCTTAAGTGTCGTCACACCTAATCAATACGGGGCCGATGCAACTCGTTCCGTGACCGCCGCGCCTGCGCACTCGTTATCCGATTATGCGAATCTCGCCACACGGGCAGCAGCGGGTTGTGTGCCTCATGCTGTTGCTGCTCGCCAGTGCCTGTCTTCCCGCGGGCCGACGCCAGGACCCGCGCACACTCACCGATGCCGAGTACCTGCGCTCACGCGAGCTCATGGTGCCGGTGCACGGCGTCTCGCCACGCCAACTGCGCGACACGTACAGCGCACGCCGCAGCGGCGGCCGCACGCACCAGGCGCTGGACATCATGGCGAAGAAGGGCACGCGCGTGCTCTCGGCGGACGACGGCGTGGTCCTTCGCGTCGACCGCAACGAACTCGGCGGCAAGATCATCTACGTCGCCGACCCGTACCGGCGATTCGTGTACTATTACGCTCATCTGGACGAGTGGGTGTATCCACTGAAGGCCGGCCAGCACGTGAAACGCGGCGAGTTGATCGGGTCGGTGGGAACCACGGGGAACGCGCCGGACAACGCGCCGCACCTGCATTTCCAGCTGATGCGCATGACCGGCCGCCAATACTGGGATGGCGACCCGGTGAATCCGATCCCGTACCTGCGAAAGAAAGGGGAAGAAAGGTGAGCGCTGTGGGATTCGGATTGCGAAGTGCGGGAGAGACGATGCGAGAAGCTCGCGCATGAGCGCCTCGATGACGGCCAAGGAGCGCGCGGAACTGCGCAGCGAATGCAACCGCCTCAAGCCGACGGTGCACGTCGGGCAGGAAGGCCTTACGCCGACAGTCGCGCAGGCGTTGGATGATGCGCTGCGCACGCGCGAGCTCGTGAAGGTGTCACTCAACAAGGCTGCGGACGTGAGCGCGCGCGAAGCGGCGGACACCCTCGCCGCGCGCGTCCGCGCCGAGGTCATTCAGGTCATCGGGCGGACGACGACGTTGTACCGGCGGAATCCGGAGTTGAAGCGGAAGCCGGGACTACCGCCTTGGCGCATCTAGCGCGCCACGGGCGTCCGACTCACGGGCCCGAGCTCCGTGAGTTCGAGGGTACACGCCGGAACACAACGTCATACGCCCGCGACATCGCGACATGCAGCACCGGCTCGCCGCTCGCCTCATCCGTCGTGAACCACAGCTCGAGCCCTCCGCCCGGTGAGAACCGTCCGTCCGCGACCGCGTTCAGTCGCGTCGGCGTCTCGGGCGGCCGCTGGATCGTCAGCCGACCATCCTTCAATGCCACGCGGATGGTCGCACCGACTTCGTCGCTCGCGTACTCGCCGACGTAAGCCCGCAACGTCTCCGGTGCAGGCTGCGTGACTGGGCCGGCCACGCGGCCGGACGTGCCTCGCGCCGGAGCGGGGCCGAGGCCCGTCGCCAATCCATCCACCATCCCGTGCACGAGCGCGCTGGCGTTGTGGCCAGTGTTGCACAGCACCGCGAGCGACAGGTCACGTTGCTCGGGGTATCGCGCGACGTATGCCCGGTAGCCGGCCGTCGACCCACTGTGCGCGATGCGCGGTGTGCCACGGTATTCGTCAACGACGAGCCCAGCGGCGTACGTGATGGTCGTGCCGTCGGTGAGCACGCCTTGCCGCGTCAGCGAGTCCACAAGGGCTCCGCCGAGTGTGCGATTCGTGAGCGACTCGTTCCACTTGAGCAGGTCGCCAACCGTCGTGAGTAGGCCGCCGTGCCCATGTGTGTTCTCGAACGGCATGTCGAGACGCATCTCGGCGAACCCAGTCGCGGACCGTTCGTACGCCTGCGCGCGGCCCGGCACGACACGACGGAAGTCGTCGCGCCACGACGTATGCGTCATGCCGAGCGGTGTGAACAGCCGCTCATGCGTGAATTGGGCGAACGGTATGCCGCTCACGCGCTCGACGAGCATCGCCAAGAGGCTGTAGCCGCTGTTCGTATAGGAATAGCGGCTGCCTGGCGCGTAGTTGAGTGAGCGCTGCCGCGCGATGATCTCGAGCACATGCGGATGCGTGTACGCACGCGAGCCGCGCGGCCAACCGGCCAAGCTCGCGATATTTCCCCAGTCACGCAGGCCGCTCGTGTGATCGAGCAGCATGCGCACGGTCACGCGCGCGCCGTAGTCCGGGAGTTCGGGAAAGTGCTTCTGGACGGGATCGTCGAAGCGCAGCTTGCCGTCCAGCGCAAGCAGCGTCACCGCGGCCGCGGTGAACTGCTTGGATACGGAACCGGCTTCGAGGATCGACGACGGCGAGAGCGGCACATTGTGTTCCAGGTTTGCCAGCCCGTAGGCGCGCTCCAATACCACCTCGCCATCGCGCGCAACACCGACCACACAGCCCGGCGCCGAGTGCGTGAGCCGGCCGAAGACGCTATCCGCAAGCGCGACGATGCGCGGGTCAGTTTCGGTCCCTGCCGCCTGCGCGCCGCCTGGTGAAAACGGAAGCGAACCGAGCGTCAGCGTGCCTATGGTCAGCGCGATGAGCCGATGCATCAGTGTCCTCGTTCGGAAAGAAGTGCGTTCAACACGCGCCACGGCGTCATCGGCAACTCACACACATCGACGCCAAGAGCGTCCGCCACCGCGCCCGCAATCGCCGGCGCCGTGGGGATGATGCACGGCTCCGCAATTCCTCGCGCGCCCACATGGTTCGCGCGCGGATCCGCGCCATCGAGAAAATGTCCGTCGATCTCCGGGATGTCCGCCATCGTCGGGATCTTGTAATCGTGCATCCCGACATTCAGCGGCAGCCCGAGCCGCGCATCCAGCGCGCGCTCCTCGAACAGCGCGAAGCCCAGCCCCTGGATGATGCCGCCTTCGAGCTGCGACTCGGCGAGCGTCGGGTTCACGATGCGGCCGGCATCGTGCACGGCGACGATCTTCACCACGCGGACGATCCCCGTCTCCGTGTCGACTTCCACTTCGGCGAACTGCGCGCCGGTGGTCACCACGCCGGCGTCGGCGGGATTCGGACCGCGCGAGCCGTGACCTTGGATCATCACGTTGCCCAGCCTGGTCGTGACCTCGGCGAACGTGAGCGAACGGTCCGTGTCGCGCACGGTCGCGCGGCCATCGTGCATCACGATGTCCGCCGGTGAGGCGCCGAGCAGGCCGGCGGCGGCTTCAGTGAGCGCGCGGCGCGCATCCTCCGCGGCCATGCGCACCGCGGGCGTGAGCGATGCGACGGTCATGGATCCCCACGAGTTGCCTGCGTATGGTCCGCTGGCGGTGTCGCCGATGATGGCGCGCACCTGGTCGAGCCGATGGCCCAGCGCTTCGGCGGCGACTTGTGCGAGGATCGTGCGCGTGCCCGTGCCCAAGTCCTGCGAACCGGCGAGGACGTCGGCCGTTCCGTCGGTGTTGAGGCGCACGGTCGCGTAGCATGGCGGCCCGCCTCCGGTGGACCAGATCTGCGCGGCGACGCCGAGGCCGCGGCGGAGAGAGCTGCGGGTAGTGGAGTCGGCGTGAGGTGCCTCGTGTGGGTCCGGGTCGCTGGGGCTTCCGCCCGGTCTTCCCGCCGCGCCACCCGATCGCCAGCCAATCCGCCGCGCGCCCTCCTCGTAGCACTCGGCGAGCCGATTGCCCGTGTACGGACGGTCCTTCTTCTGGTCGTGCGTGGCGATGTTGCGGCGGCGCAGTTCCAGCGGATCCATGCCGAGCGCGCGCGCGAGCGCATTCATGGCGATCTCGAGTCCGACGGCACCCTCCGCATGGCCCGGCGCGCGGAACGCGGACATGGCCGCCGTGTTCACGTAGGCGAACGTCTCGCGTGTGCGCACGTTGGGGCACGCGTACAACTCGTGATAGATCTCGCCGGGCCCGCCTTCCCAGCCGCCGACACCCAGCGGCACCTTGGCTTCGAGCGAGATCGCCGTGAGCCGGCCGTCTCGCGTGGCGCCCAGCGTCACCAGTTGGAGTGACGACGGCCGATTGCCCGTGTCCACCTGTTCGCCTTCGCGTGTGACGACGCACTGCACCGCGCGGCCGAGCCGCTTGGCAAGGATCGCGGCGATGTACGTATGCGACCCGGCGTAGTTCTTCGCGCCGAAGCCGCCGCCCATGGCCTCACACACGACGCGCACGTTCGTGAGCGGGATGCCGAGCGCCTTGGCGACGTTCTCGCGCACGCGATAGATGCCCTGTGTGCTCTCCCATACGGTGAGGTGGTCACCGTCCCATTCGGCGACGGCGCTGTGTGGTTCGAGCGCGGTATGCAGCACGCACGGTGTTCGTACCTCGCGCGTAATCGTGACTTCTGCGGCGGCGATGCCGGCGTCCACGTCGCCGCGTTCGTGCAGGCGCGGCTGGCCGGACATGATGTTGGCCTTGAGGCCGGGCCGCACGAGGGGAGCACCATCTGCGACTGCGTCGTCGACGGTGACCGCGTGCGGCAAGACCTCGACATCGACGGTGATCGCGTGCAGCGCCCGCTCGGCGACCGCGACGGTGGTCGCACAGACCGCGGCAATCGGCTGGCCGACGTACGCGATATCGGGTGGAAATAGGCGGGAGGCGCGCGGCACGTCTGCATGGACGATGACGTCGAGCACGCCGGGCATCGCCCGCGCCGCTTCCACATCGATACGCGTGACACGGCCGCGCGCGACGCGCGCGCGAAGGATTGCGGCGTACGCTTGGCTCGGTCGCTTTACATCCGTGGTGTACGGCGCGCGCCCGCGCGTCTTTTCGGCCAGGTCCACGCGCGTCGAGCGCGCACCGACGTGCGTCAGTTCGGCGTCGAGGCCCCAAGGTTCCGGCTCGAACGCCGGCACTTCGACGACGCGCTCCTCGGTGCGGCCCTCGACCTCGACCGTGGTGGCGACGAATCGCCGGGACGCAGCGGGCGGGGTCGCCGCGTCGTTGGCGCGCTTACGCGTGGCCATCGGCGACGCTCCGTATGGCGCGCAGGATCTTGGGATAGGTGCCGCAGCGACACAGGTTGCCGCTCATCGCCGCACGGATGTCGTCGTCACTCGGTGACGGATCCGACGCGAGCAGCGCCGCGGCGGCCATGAGTTGGCCCGGCGTGCAGAAACCGCACTGCGCCGCGTCCTCGCGCACGAATGCCGCCTGCAGAGCCTGCCCGACGCCGTCGATCCCTTCGATGGTGGTCACGCTCCGGCCCTCGCAGCCGTTCGCGAGCGTGAGGCAGGAATAGACCGGTTCGCCGTCCAGCAGCACGGTGCACGCGCCGCACTCCCCGCGGTCGCAGACGCGCTTGGTGCCGGTGAGGCCGAGCGTGTCGCGCAGCAGGTCGAGCAGTGTCTCGTGGCCCGCGGGACCCACGCGGACATCCTGGCCGTTCACAGTGAGGTGCACGTCAGGGATTTACCCGACCGCGAGCGGGCTGTCCAGCGTCGCGCGCCGGGCGCGCCCTCCACTGTCCCGCCGGGTCATATCCGCCTATCTTGCGTTTATCTCCGCAGCTGCACGGATTCCCATCGAGGACCTCATGCCGTACGTGATCACTGAAGCTTGCATCAATACGAAGGACAAGTCCTGCGTCGACGTCTGCCCGGTGGATTGCATCTATGAGGGTCCCGAGATGCTCTACATCCATCCGGATGAATGCATCGACTGCGGCGCCTGCGAGCCCGAGTGCCCGGTGACGGCGATCTTCCCCGAGGAGGACGTGCCGGCGAATCTCAAGCAGTACGTGCAGATCAATCGCGAGGTGTTTGAGAAGGAGCCGAAGCCGGGCAGGCCGACGCGGTAGAGACGGCAGACGGTAGACGGCAGAGCAAAATGGCCGCCCAACTGGGCGGCCATTTTTTGTACTCTCACTGCAGCGAATCCTAAGTCTGCCGTCCGCCGTCTGATTTTGAAGTTGTCCGCCGTCCGCCGTCTACCGTCTGCCGTCTGCCGTCTGCCGTCTACAGCCCACCCCACCACCTGTCCTTCGCAACAAACAACCCAATGATCACGCCATACTGAAGAAACGTACTGATCTCGGACTTCCACGACTCCGCCCAATGGAACTCGCCCCCACTCCCGCCCGAGGGCGGCATGGGCATCCAGCGCGGTGTGCGCCGCTTATAGGCCAGATACTCCTCGCCGAAGATCGACTCGAGCACGCCCTCCTCGTAGCGCACGATGAAGTAGTACTCGACCGCGAACAGCACGATCGCCACGGGCAGGAACCACAGCACGCCCGAGAGCGTGATGATCCCCATCCAGATCAGGAAGTTGCCGTTGTAGAGCGGGTTGCGGCTCCACGCGAACGGACCGTGCGTCACGAGCTTCTGGACGTTGCGCGAGCGGCGTCGCGTGACCGTGCCCGCGGTCGCCACGCCCCACAGGCGCCATGCTTCGCCGATCACCATCAGCACCGCGCCGATGATCGTGTTGCGCGTGGTCATGCCGCCGGGCGCGAGCAGCGGCACGAGCAGGAATGGCACCGGCAGCCATCCGCGATTCTTGAAGATCACGGCGCCGATGCGGGCCGCCGTGCTCTGCTCGGCGGCGCTCGGCGGCGCCTGCGGACCTTTCGTGGTTCCGCTGGCGCCTGACGTGGAAGCGTCCGGTCGGTTCGGTGGGGGCGTCGTCAGGGGAGTATCCGAGTCAGGAGGTCGTGTGAATGTCCGCCGTTTCTCTGGCGAACTCGGAGAGTAAGCGGTTGAACGCGTCGGCGCTCTCGATGTTGCTGGCGTGCCCTGCCTGCGGAATGATGCCCAACCTGCTGCCCGCGATCGCCGCGTGCAACGCGCGCGATTCCGCCGGCGGCGTGAGGACGTCCTCCTCGCCGCACACGATGAGCGTCGGCACGGTGATGCCCGCCAGGATCGACGTCGAATCCGGCCTCGTGCGCAGCGCGTCGAGCGCGTCGTGCACGCCGGTCACGCTGGCGCGACGCATCATGGCATCGAGCGTGGCGACGACGTCCGGCCGGCTCGCGCGCGTGGTCTTGCCGACGAGCCCCGGGATCATCTTCTCCGCCACGGCGCCCGTGCCCTCGCTCATCACGAGTTGCTGCATCTCGCGGCGCTTGCCGCGCGCCTCCTCCGAGTCGGCTCCGGCGCGCGTGTCGGCGAGCACGAGCGCGCGCACTCGTTCCGGATGCCGGCGCCACATGGCCAGACAGAGGTAGCCGCCCATCGAGAGCCCCCCGAGGATCACGCGGTCGAGCCGCAGTGCATCGAGCAGGTCGGCGGTCCAGTCCGCCCATTCGTCCATCGACGGCACATCGGTCCCATGACTCTCGCCGAATCCCGGCAGGTCGGGCGCGATCATCCGAATGCCGGCGATCGGTACGGCCACTTGCGGCGCCCAGAGGGACCGGTCCATCGGAAAACCATGCAGCAACAGCATCGGCACGCCGTCGCCGGCGGAATCGAGGCCGACCGCGCCCCACTTGGTCGAGACGATCATGCTTCCTCCATCATGTCCGTCGGGAGTGCGGATGCCTCGTCGGCTTCGTCGCCTGCCGGATCCTCGCCGAGCCACAAAATGCGCACGGCGACCACCACCGTCGCGAGCAGCGGGATGGCCACGAACAGTCCGAGGAACCCGAACACGTAGGCCATCACCACCTGCGTCACCAATGTGAGCGCAGGCGGCAGCTCGAGCTGCTGACGCATGAGATACGGGATCAGCAGGTTGTTCTCGAGCAGTTGGATGCCCCAGTACACCAGCCCCACCGTGAGCGCCGTCTGCGGTGAGTCGGTGAACCCCATCAGCACCGCCGGGATCGCGCTGAGCATCGGGCCGATGTTCGGGATGAACTCGAACAACCCGGCCAGCACGCCGAGCGGCAGCGCGGCGCGCACGCCGATGATCAACAGCGCCACGGTGGTGACGGTGCCGATCACGAGCATCGCGATCAATTGAGTGGCGAACCACGTACGCAGTGCCGTGCCGAGTGCCGTGAGCAGCTGGTCGACGCGCTCGCGTCGCCAGGCGGGCACGAGGAGGATGACGCCGCGGCGGTAGACATCGGGGTCGAGCGCGATGTAGAGCGCCAGGAACACGACGAGCACGGCGCCTGCCATCACCGCCACCGTGGATTGCAGCACACCGAAAGCGAGGTCCTTGAGCCGCGAGGTATACGAGGCGACCGCGCCGAACAGCCGGCCGCCGGAGGCACGCGACTGCATCTCGATCTCGATGCCCGGCGCGCGCACGGGCGGCGCCGTCACGGTGGAATCCACCTTCTTCACCGAGTCGGGCGGCGCGATCACGTTGAGCAACGCCGGTTGGTGTTCGGCGAGCCAATCCTCGACCTTGCCCACCGCCTCGGGCAGCTTGGTGCGCAGCTCCTGTGACTGGTTCGCGAGCGTCGGACCGGACCAGAAGGCGAACAAGCCGAGCGCAGCCACGGCGCCGAACACGACGAGTGGCGCCGCGAACGTGCGCTTGATCGGAATGTGCTTGCGCAGCCACTCGACCGCGGCGGACGCGTTGATGCCAAACAGCACGCCGAGGAAGGCCGTGAGCATGAGGAACCGCGCCGACCACAAGAGTTGCAGGCCGACGAGCGTGGCGACGACGACCAGTGCCGCGCGCACAAGGTCGGACTGCGACACCGGCCGCATGGGCGGCGTCGACGCTTTGTGTTCTGGAGGAAGCGTCACCTCGTTAAAGTAGCAGGGAAGGCGGCGCATGGCGCTGGGCCCAGCGCTACATTGCGGCGTCGCGCGCGAACCACACATCACCACCCGAGAGGCTGTCCGCTGTCCGTGTCACGTCCTACGCCGCTCCCGAAACTCGCTGCCTACCTCGACACGGATCCCGCGGTCGGGAAATGGCTCGCGTCCGTCCGGAAGTCGCCGATCGTCGCGCTCGACACGGAGGGCGCGAGCTTCCACCGGTTCATCGATCGCGTGTACCTGCTGCAGCTCTCCACGCGTGACCAGCATGCGATCATCGATCCGCTGCCGATCACGGCCCCGGCGTTGCTCGGGGAGATGGTCGAGGACCCGGCGGTGGAGGTTGTGTTCCACGACGCCGATTATGACCTCCGGCTGCTCCACCAGGATTACGGCTGGCAGGTGCGCAACGTGTTCGACACGCGCATCGCGGCACAGTTGCTGGGCCTGAAGGCGTTCGGGCTGGCGGCGCTGCTGGAGCGGTATTTCGGGCTCAAGCTCGAGAAGAAGCACCAGCGCGCGGACTGGTCGATGCGGCCGCTCACGGCCGACATGCTCGACTATGCCGCGCAGGACACGATGCACCTGCTCGGACTGCGCGACATCCTGCGCACGGAGCTCGAGGGCAAGGGGCGGCTGCCGTGGGCGCTGGAGGAGTTTCAGCGGCTCGAGTCCATCCGCTGGAATGCGGACGACCAGGCGAACGCCTTCCTCAAGGTGAAGGGCGCGCGCGACCTCACGCGCCGCGAGCTCGCGCTGTTCAGGGAACTCGTCATCTGGCGCGATGCGGCGGCGCTCAAGCTCGACCGCGCGACGTTCCGCGTGGTCTCCAACGACGTGCTGTTCGAGGCCGCCCGCACGGCGCCGTCGACCAAGTCAGCGCTCGGCGCCATCAAGGGCATGCCGCGCGGGATCCTCGAACGCTCGAGCGAGGATATCCTTGCGGCGATCGCGCGTGGCCTCGCGGTGCCGGAATCGGACCTGCCCAAGTTCAAGCGCTCCGCGCGCTGGGATCGCGACCCCGACTTCGACCACAAGGTCGGCGCGCTCAAGGCCGTGCGCGACGAGGCCGCAACGCGGCTCGCGCTCGACCCCGGCGTGCTGTGCTCGCGCGACCGCATGGAGGCCGTCGCGCGGCTGTTGCCGGCGGAGCCGGAAGTAATCACGACTATTCCGGAGTTCCGGCGTTGGCAGATCGGCGTCTTGGGCGAGGGCTTTGTGAAAGCGCTCAAGCCCTGGTCGGGGAAGAAGGCCAAGGAAAGCAAGAAGTCCGATGGCGGCGAGCAGTCGGCGGGCGGTGCGAAGGACGAGGACTCGCCGTACCGGGATTGAGACTCGGACGCAGCGGTCGAAGCGCCTAAAGCGTACGCTCGGCGGCTACATATGCCAGCGCGCTGTGTACGCTGCGCAGGTGCGATGCAGGAGGGCACGAGGGAGCTCAGTCGCGGGAGGTACATCGAACAACCGAGTCAGAGCCCGAACAGCTCCGCGAGGTCGATTCGAAACGGCTCGCTTGCCCGCGCGGGATGCCACGCAACTCGTTCGCGTTCAACCACCGGAAATACGGACTCCGGTGTCCACACCTCAACGATGCGACGCTCTGCGTCCACGAGCCACAGTGTCGCGACGCCGTGCTGCTGGTAGAGTTTGCGCTTCGCGAACCGGTCTTGACGCGCGGTGGAAGGACTCAACACCTCGGCGACCAAGCGGAGCGTCTTGATGTCCGCCCATGCGGAGGCACCCGCCTCTTCCGGCGCGACTACGAAGACGTCCGGTTGCACAAGGGAGTCTGGACCCCACGAAATGTCAGCGGGGCTGATCATGGTCTTGCCCGCCGACTGTCGTTCACAGAATTGCTTGAGGCGGGTCGCAAGTTCCAGGACGATGGCCTGATGGACGAGTTGAGGCGCCGGCGTCACGAGCAGTTCCCCGTCGACAAGCTCGTGGCGCTTCCCGTCGTCCGGGAGCGCACGAACCATGTCGGCCGTGAAATACTCGTGCGTGAGGGGCATGGCCATAGGGTACGCTCGGCGCTCGGGAGGACGCAAGAGTTCATCGGGCGAACGTACGAATGACGAACGCGTGGGACGCCATCGAGGCACCCCACGCGTCATCCAATCACTGCAAGCCGATCCGAGATGCGGGGAACGGCATCTCACGCGCTGCGACTCCGCGGCTCCGCGTGCCGAGTCGTTTCCCGCATCGGGAGGCGGCCTTCTCAGAACCCCAGGTACGCCCGCACGCGCGGCTCAATCCGGTCCGGCGTCCACATGGGCGACCACACGAGGTTGAGCGCCACGGTGCCGATGTTCTCGATGCGCTTGAGCTGCTGCTCCGCGTCGCCCATGATCTCGGGCCCGGACGGGCATCCGGGCGACGTCAGGCTCATGTCGATGTTGACGTCGTTCCCCTCGAGCCGGATGTCGTAGATGAGTCCGAGGTCGAGGATGTTGAGGTTGAGCTCGGGATCCTTCACGCGACGCAGCGCCAGCTTGACTTCATCAAGGGAGACCGGCGAGAGCTCGGGCGTCGTGTGGGGGACCTCTGGTGCGGTCAAGGCGTTTTACCTGGTTTTGGAGGACTTCCTACGAACCGCCGAACGGCGTGGCGGGTTCCAATCCTCCTGCCGGTCCACGCGGAACGACGTCGGGTACGCGACCTGCCGCAGCAGCGGCTCATCCGTCACGGCCAGTGCGGCCGCGTCGGTGACGTCGTTGCGCACGTCGCCGATGATGATGGCCGGACGCCGAGCGCGCGCGGCATGCACGCGGTTCGTCAGCAGGATGACGAACATGTCGCGCTCGGGGTCGATCCACATCGACGTGCCGGTGTAGCCCGTGTGCCCGTATGCGTGCTCGCTCAGGTACTCGCCTGATCCGTGCACGCCCGCCGGAGTCTCCCAGCCCAGCGCACGATCGTCCTTGACGGTCTTCGTGAACAGCGCGATGGTCGAGTCGGCGACGATGCGGTGTCCGTTGTGCGTGCCACCGTTGAGCATCATCTGCGCGAAGACCGAGAGGTCGGCAGCGGAGGCGAAGATGCCCGCGTGTCCGGACACGCCGCCCAGCGCGAACGCGGCCTCGTCGTGGACTTCACCGCGCAGCGGATACCCGCGTGGCGGCGAGACTTCCGTCGGCGCGATGCGCGGCACGAGCGAATCGGCGGGCAGATAGCCGGTGTCGTACATGCCGAGCGGTTCGAAGATGCGCGAGCGCGTGAACTCGTCGAGCGTCATGCCCGAGACCTTCTCGACCATCATGCCGAGCACCATCGCGCCGACGTCGGAATAGACGAAGCGCGCGCCGGGACGCGTCTGCAGGTTGGTCTCGAGCACCTGGGCGCGCGCCTCGGCGGGATTGCGGGCCGTCTTCCAAAGCAGGCGGCCAGCCGGCAGGCCGGAGCGATGCGTGAGGAGCAGCCGCACGGTCACCGCGTCCTTGCCGGGACCAGCGAACTCGGGCAGGACGTCCACCGCGCGCGTGTCGAGCGTGAGCTTGCCTTCGTCGAACAGGATCATCACCGACGTGGTCAGGCCGACGACCTTGGTCAGCGACGCGATGTCGTAGACGCTGCGCAGTGGGTCCACAGCCGGGCTGCTGGCCGTCCAACCCAGCTTACCGAATCCCTTCTGCCACACGGCGAAGCCGCGCCGGCCCACGACGACGGCCGCGCCCGGATAGGCGCCGGCGGTCATGCCACGCATCACCACGCGGTCCACGGTCGCAAGCCGGTCCGCAGACATCCCAACCGACCGCGGAGCGGTGGTAGGAAGTCCGTCAGACATGGCGAGCGAGGCGGCGAGCGTAATGAGCGGAAGTATCATGGCATCATGGGGTTGGGACGCAACAGATGATGTAATGAGGCCATGATGGGGACGCTCCGCAAGCCGCGGAGTCACATAGGGACGGAGACGGCAGACGGCGGACGGCAGACGGCGGATTCGCGTACGATGCGAGGGGGGATGCGAGAGGACGTCAGCCCACGCCCCGCATCCCACCACGCATCGCCGGCAAATCCGCCGTCTACCGTCTGCCGTCTGCCGTCCGCCTCAATGCAACCCTTGAGCCGAACCGCGTGACTGAGCCACTGTAAGGCATGCCCACCGACTCCCTCACCGTCCGACGCGCCATTCAAGGCGACGAATCGGCGTTGCGCGCGCTCTGGATCGAGCACGCGCCACGCATCGATGCGGTGGTCCGTCGGTTGGTCGGTGATCCGGATCAGGCGGCCGATATCGCCCAGGAGGTCTGGATCCAGATCTTTCGCGCGCTGCCCACGTGGCGGGGCGACTCACGCTTCTCCACGTGGGCGCACCGCATCGCCGTGAACCGCACGCTCAACGCGCTGCGCTCCGTGCGACGCATCGCGAAGATCGAGACGCTCATCGAGGACGACACGGCGGCCGTCGAGCAGGACATGGATCGGACGTTCCTCGCCGAGAGCATCGACGAGGCGGTCCAGCAACTCTCCCCCGGCGCACGCGCGGTGTTCGTGCTGCACGACGTCGAGGGCTACACACACGAGGAGATCGCCGCGGAGCTGGGCATCACCTCGGGCGGTTCGAAGTCACAGCTCTTCAAGGCACGCGCGAAACTCCGCCGGTTGCTCGCGCATCTCGTTGACGTATCCTCACCGGTGAAAGAAAAGGACGCGGAGCATGTCACACCTTTCGACTGACCGACTCGCCGCGATCGCGGACGACAACCCGACGGCCGACGAAGCGACACACATCGCCGGCTGCTGGGATTGCCGCGCGGAACTCGCGGCCTACCGCCGCCTGGCGCGTCTGAGCGCGATGGCGCCGGTACCCATGGAGCCGCTGACGGCGTGGTCGCAACTGGCCCCGCGCTTGCGCGACGAGGGCCTCATCAACTCGTCAGGGCATCTTGCCGTGTCGACCTCGCGGCGTCGTCGCTGGCTGCCCGCCTGGGGCCTGCCCGCCTGGGGCCTGCGCGCCGCCGCCGGCGTCGTGCTGGTGCTCGGCGGCGCGCTGGTCGGACGGTCGTCCACGGGCGTGCCGGCGTTCTCGATCGGCTCGGCGTCCCAGCAGGACGTGGCCGGATTCAGCAGCAATGAGGAGGCCGTGCGCGCGCTGACCGTGGCGCAGCAGCAGTATCAGTCGGCCGCGGCATTCCTGGCTGCGCAGGACACCTCGGCGCGGTTCATCGGGATGAATCGCGATGCGTATCAGGTGCGACTCGCGGCGCTGGATGAGATCGCGGCCGCCACGCGCGCTGCGCTGTACCGGACGCCGCAGGATCCCATGCTCAACCAGTACTACCTCACCACGCTCGGCGCGCGCGAAGCCACGATCCGGCAGATTGGCGCCACGATGCCGGACACGCGCCGGCTGGAGCGCTACTGATGGCGACGCGCGGATCGTCCAAGCGCGGCTCGTCGAAGCGTCGCTTCTTCCTCGCCGCAGCGGGCGCCTTTGCCGTGCTGGCGCCCGAAGTGGCTGCGGCGCAGTCGGTGAATATCGTGCGCCGCGACTCGATGGGTAACGCGGACAGCATCAGCATGCGCCTCACGCGTACCGCGGACCTCGAGGAACTCATGCTGATGGCGACGCGGCTGCGTGAGCGCGAGGCGCAGCTCGTAAACGCGCTGCGCCTGGTGCCGCCTGGGGGCAGTGAGGCCGAGCGCCGCTTGTTCAATGAGCTCGGCGATGTGGCGCGGCAACAGTTCGCGCTGATCAGTCTCGCGGACGCGCGTTGCCATGGGCAATCGGGGCCACAGCCCGAGGGTTACATCGGCGTGAATCTCACGAGTAAGGTCGACTCCGTGTCGGGCACGGTTCAGCATACCATCATCGAGTCGGTTGAACCGGGTTCGCCCGCGCAGCGGGCGGGGCTCACGAGCGGTGACACGCTCTACTCGATCGGCGGACGCGACGTCCGCCGGCGGTTGCCCGATGCCACGGGCCTGTTGCGGCCCGGCAACCGCGTTGCCGTACGCATCGGTCGCGCGCAGGGGCCGCGCGAGGTGATCGTGACCGTCGCCCCGCGCCCCAAGACGTTCACGAAGGCCTGCGGTGAGTTCGAGCGGTTCCTCACGCCGCTGCGCGTCACGGCGTGGCGCTCCACGCGCGACGGCGCGCTGACGACCGAGCCGGCCGGCTCGCAGGCACTGCAGCACGAGGTGCGATTCGATCTCTTCGGACCGGACCATATCGCGGCGACCGCGAATCCGTTCTTCGCGGGCGCGCAGTTCCGCGAGTTGGATGCCGACTGGCGACGCGTGCTCGGCGTACCAGATGGCCAGGACGGTGTCCTCGTGAATATGGTGTCCAGTGGCTCGGCTGCGGCGCAATCCGGTCTGCGCAACGGCGACGTGGTGACCGCCGTGGGCGACACGCCCGCGCACTCGCCGCTCGCGCTCGTGCAGATGCTGAGTCTCGCGGAGCGCGCCGGGCGTCCGGAGGCGGTGTTGCGCGTGTTGCGCGCGAAGGAGCCGAAGACCGTGACGCTGCGCTGGGTCGCGGCGCCGCGCTGAGCCGAGCACCGCGTTGAGCTGAGCATCGCGCGGCGCTGAGCGCTACGCAGCTACGGCGCGCGCATCGACCCGGGGGGCAGGGCATAGACGAGGCGGGCCGTCGCACGGTCCGCCTCACTCAGCTCGGTGACGCGCACACGCGCCGACATCACGTTCGCTTCGCTGGCGGTGTGATCGAGGCCGATCAGATGTCCCACTTCGTGCAGCGCGATTGCGCGCACGGCCGAGCGGTCGAGGCGCGTCCCGTCGGGCTGATGCAGCGCTAACTCGATGCTGCCGCCCACGATCCACTGGTGGCGATCATGCGCCCAGCGTGTGCGGCCCGTCATGCGCTCGTCGAACCGGTCGATCCACGTCACGAGGATCTCGGCGCGCGCGGAATCCAGCGTGAAACTGAAATAGATCGGCACGCCGGCCGCATGCCATGTACTGAAGGCGTCGCGCACGAGCTGCGGGTAACCCGTATCAAAGCCGTCGAGTTCGCTGGGTTGCACCCAGACACGCATGGGCTCCGTCTGGCGGTCGGGCCAGCGGTAGTTGAGCGAGTCGCGTGCCTCGAGGAGTTCGCCGAAGTAGGTGCCGTTGCCGCGCGAGCTCAGGATGTAGGCAATGCGTGCCGGATCGCGGACGGGGGTTCCGGCGCTGCCCGAGGACCCGCCGCGCGCGACCAGCACGCCGGAGTCGTCGGCCTCATCGATCGCGGTGTCCGCAGGCGCTTCCGCCGCCGTCGCTTCAAGGGCGGCGGCGTGCCGGCCCGCGTTCACTCGCCACGCCGCAAACCCGACGCCGGCTGCCATCACCAGGACGAGTCCGACGAGCACGCGTTCGAGCGATCGGCCCGGCCGGTGAGCGTGCTTGCCGGGGTTGGCGCCGCCCGTCACGCGACGGTCCGTCAATCCGCGCCCTCGGCGGGACCGCCGGATTCGAGGAAGTCGAGCGCGGCCGCGAACGTGGGCTCCGGATTCTCGAAGAACGGCATGTGGCCCGACTCGGGAATGCGCAGGACGCGCGCGCCGGGAATCAGCGCCGCCGTGCGTTCGGCCTCGGCCACCGGCAGCGCATCTTGCTCGCCGTGGATCAACAGCACGGGCGCGCGCACCGCGGCAAAGCGGTCGCGCCAGTCGTAGCCCTCGCGACGCAGGCGCGCGGCAATCACGGAGCCGGTGGCACTCTCGGCCCGCGGCGGCGAGAAGATCAGCATCTCCTGGTCGTGGAACCACGCCGGATACATCGTGCGGCTGTATGTCGAATGGGCCGGGGCGTCGGCTTCGAACAGGTCGTGTGGGTCCAGCGCGCGCAGGGCCGCGTACGCCGCGGTCGCATTGCGCGTGGCGAGATGCGCGAGCGCGCGCTCATGCAGCGCGTCGAGCCACGGCGATGTCGCGCCGACGGCGTCGAAGGTGAGCACACGGCGCACGCCGTCGGGATCCGCTGCGGCCGCGAGCAGTGCGATGCCGCCGCCCCACGAGTGCCCGGCGAGATCCCATTGCGCGATGCCCAGCGCCTGGCGCAGGGCGGGGATGTCGAGCACGTCGTGCTCGATGCGCGCGGCGCGGACGCCCGGAGGCGCCGGAGTAAGGCCGCGTCCACGCTGGTCGTACAGGAAGACCTGCCGGCCCATCGCGAGCGGCGCCAAGGCGGGCCAGAGCAGGTCGTGCCCGTAGATCATGCCGCCGTTGACCGCGAGCAGCGGCGGCGCGGTCGGGGACGAGACCGGCGGGCTGCTCCAGACGGCGAAGTCGAGCCCACGGGCGTGCACTGCGCTGTGGGTGAGCGCGGGTGTGCGCGGGCGCTGCCGGCGCCAAGCGACGAGCCGCTCCTTGGCGGAGGCCTTCGGCGGGGCGGAGTTGGCGTCCATGAAGCGAACGAATTTAGCGTCCGCGCCGGCCCCGTATTAATACCGGTTGATTCTATCGGGATTAACCCTTACACTCCACTTCGCTCGCACGCTAGTTGAGAGTCGTTCTCATTACACTTTCTCTCCGTCTGTAACTCCATGCGTCTCAACGCCCACCACCTCCGCGCGCGCGTCGCCGCGCTGCCCCTCGCCGCCCTCTTCGCGCTCGGCGCCTGCTCATCCGATAAGGTCCTCGTCGCCGATGAGCCCATCGAAGGTGTGATCACCGTCGATGCCAGCACCCAGTGGGCTTACGTCAGTCTCGATAACCAGTCCGCTGTTACGCCCACTCCCTCCGCGCGCCTGAGCGCCGCGTGGGACATCGCTTTCAACGCGACCAACGTCACGCTCAACGGCGGCGAAGCCGGCCCCGGCGGCATCACGGCCGCCTGCATCTGCCAGAACGCGGACGCCACCAACGACGAAGTCCTCGCGATGACCGCCGAGTCCGAGCTCGCGGACTTCGAGGCCGTCACGTCGGTACCCGAAGGACTCACCTGGGTCAGCGAGACGATGACGCCCGCGATCGATGGCTGGTTCACGGGCACCGGTGCTGCCGCCGTCGCCAACAGCGACCAGACCTACCTCGTGCGGCTTTCCGACAGTCTCGGTTACGCCAAGCTGCGCGTGCAGTCGATCGTCTCGCCGACGGCCACCTCCGCGGGCACGGTCACGCTCGAGTACGCGCTGCAGGAATCCGCCGAGGCGGCACTTGGCACCGTGCAGACCATGGAACTCGATGTCGCGTCCGCGGGCGTCGTGAGCGTGGACCTCGACGGCGGGACGCTGACCGACGACGAGAGCGCGTGGGACCTGCGCCTCGAAGGCTTCACGATCCGCGTCAACGGTGGTGTCAGTGGACCCGGCAAGGGCGGCGCCGCTGAAGTCGCGACGACGTTCGCCGAAACGACGACGGCCGTGACGCAGGCCAATGCGTACCGCACCGACGTGTACGCCGGCATCTTCGGGACCAACCGCTACTACCGATACAACATCCTCGGCGACCATCGCATCTCGCCGACGTTCGACGTGTACCTCGTGCGTCGCGGCACTGCGGTCTTCAAGGTGCAGATCCTCGACTACTACAGCGCCACCGGCGACTCCCGCCGGATCTCGTTCCGCTACCGCCAGATCGCGGAGTAGCCCGGTGCGCATCCCGCGGGTCGTCCTGTCGTCGGTCGCAGCATGCCTCGCGGTGTGCCTTGCGACCGGCGACGTGCAGGGGCAGTCCAGGACGGCGTCGGCCGCTCCTGCGTCCAAGGAGATCCTGACGGGGCGCGTGCTGGACGACGCGACCGGTCGCGGGATCGCCGGTGCCATCGTGCGCCTCATGACGGCGGACGGCGTCCGTGAGACCGTGCGCACGGACGCCACGGGCCGGTGGCGCGCGCATGCCGTGGCCACGCGTCAAGGCGACTCCGCCCGGCTTCAAGTGCGCGCCATCGGCTACCTGGCGCGCGAGATGCCATTGCGCGCTCCGGCGGACGCCATCGACGGTCGGGCCGCTCCCGACGGCGCCGATCAGGTCACGCGGCTGACGGCCGCCATTCTTTCGCTCGACCAGATGGTGATCACCGCGGCGCGCCGCGCGCAGCGCCTGCAGGATGTGGTCATCGCGACCGAGGTCGTGAGCCGCGCTGACATCGAGCGCACGGGAGCCTCCGACGTCGCGTCCTTACTGACCGAACACACGGGCATCGAGCTTCAGGGCGGGCATCCCGCCGGCGCCGGCGTGATGCTCCAAGGATTCGGCACCGAGCGCGTGTTGATCCTCGTCGATGGTCAGCCCGTCGCCGGACGCATCTCGGGCAACCTCGACATCTCGCGCATTCCGCTGTCGATGGTCGAGCGCATCGAAGTCGTAAAGGGGGCGCAGTCCACGCTCTACGGCAGCGAAGCGATGGGCGGCGTCGTCAACATCATCACGCGCGCGCCGGCCAGTGATGTCACGGGCGCCTCGATGTCGCTCACGGCCGGATCGCAGGGCCGGCGCGATGGCACGGTATCGGTCGGCTTCGGCCGTGGGCGGTTCGCGTCGACGGTCGACGTCAGTCGCCGCCATCAGCAGACGGCGCCCGGCGTCGGCGAACAGACCTCGGACGGCGCCTTGGCCACGCGCTTCGACGTCGCCGGCCGCGCGCGCTGGACCGCAGACAGCTCGCGCGTGTTCGAGGCGAGCGTGATCGCGCTCGACGAACGGCAGCGCTGGCGTTCGGGCTCCTTCTACAATTTCGGCGATAACACGCAGCTCTCGGCCCGGCTGGCCGCAACGTTCACCAACGGCGCGCACCGGTTCACGCCGACGCTGAGCTCGTCGCACTTCGACCATCTCTCGCGCGCCAGCACGGCATCGCTGCCGATCGCCGGCGACGAAGGACAGCGGCAGGTCCAGCAGGTGCATCAGGCCGAGCTGCTCTACAACGGACGCCTGGGCCCGCGGCTCGCGGTCGATGCCGGCACGCAGGTGCGCGTCGACGCGATCGAGACCGAGCGCGTGCCGGGCGGTCGGCGCACCCTCACGTCGGTCGAGCCGTTCGCGCAGATCGATTATTCGCCGACGGCCGCGGTCAATCTCGTGCCCGGGGTGCGCGTGGCGCACAGCACCGAATGGGGTACGCACGTGACGCCGCGCATCGCCGCGCGCGCGCAGCTCGGCGAGCGCCTCACGCTGCGCGCCTCCGTGGGCGACGGCTATCGCGCTCCGGATTTCAAGGAGCTCTACATGTTCTTCCAGAACACGAGCGCCGACTACGCCGTCGTGGGCAATCCCGACCTGCGCCCGGAGACGTCGCGCAGCGTGATGCTGGGCGCCGAACTCGCGACCAACAGCGGGTACGTGCGCGCGCAGCTGTTCCACAACGCGTTCCGCGACTTCATCGAGACGCGCGCGATCACGCAGCCGGGCGAGTCGCCCGTGTACGAGTACGGCAACATCGACAATGGATCGACGCGCGGACTCGAGCTCGAGGCCGGCGCGAACCTGCTGGGCACGGGCGCCCTGCGTCTCGAGGGCGGCTACAGCCTGCTTGTCACGCGCGACGATGCCACGGGCCACGAGCTGCTCGGCCGCCCGTCGAACTCTGCACGCGCGACGGTCTCTGCGGCGCTGCCGTTCGCATTCCGCGGCGCCGCGACCGCGCTCTTCACGGGCCGCACGCCTATGCAACGCGATGCGTCCACGGGCGAGATCACGGCTTGGCGCGACTCATACCCGCGCTTCGACCTGCGGCTCTCGCGCGCGCTTGACGTCTCCCCGGCGCTGTCCGACCTCGAGTTCGTCATCGGCGTCGACAACGTGCTCGATCGCCAGCCCGCCGAGTGGGCCGGGTTCACGGGGCGGCATGTGTACACCGCGCTCTCGTGGTCCTTCAGCCGTGCGTCCCGGTAACACCGAAACGCCGCCGGCTCTCCCGAACACAGCAACCTCACCCGCACCTCATGTTGACGATGCCTGCACACCAGACCCTGCGCTCCACCGCGCGCCACGCGATCTCGATGCCGACGGTCCTGTTCGCCGCGCTCGCCCTTCTGTCACTCGGCGCCGCGCCCGCACGCGCACAGGTCGGCACCATCGTGATCGCACACGGGGGCGACTCGCTCTGGAACGCCCTCGTGACGCAGGTCGCGGACCAGGCGAACACCGGCGGGCCGGTGGAGGTCAGCTTCCTCATGGGCGCCGGTGCCAAGACCGCGCGTTTTCAGGACGCCGTCGCGCGTCTCGAAGCCAAGGGCGTCTCGTCCATCACGGTCGTGCCGATGCTCGTCTCCAGCCACAGCGGGCACTACGACCAGATCCGCTGGCTCGCCGGCGCGGACATCGAGATCAGCGAGACGATGCACCACCATCTGCACATGGCCGGAATCGAGCGGTCGGATACGAAGCTTCCCATCCACGTGACGCCGGCGATGGATGACGCCTCCCAGGTCGCGCAGGTGCTCACTGACCGCGCGCTCGCCATGACGCGGGCCGCGGGCGACAAACCATCCGATCGCGCTGTGCTGATCGTGGGACACGGGCCCAACTCGGCGGAGGACTACGCCAGCTGGATGGAGAACCTGCGCCGCGTGGCCGATGTCGTGCGTGCGACATCGGGATTCCGTGACGTGCGCGTCGAGCTCGTCCGCGATGACGCGCCGGCGCCGGTGCGCGCGGAGGCGGTGACGCGAGTGCGCGAACTCATCGAGCTGCAGGCGATGGTGACCGGCAAGGACGTGATCGTCGTGCCGGTGCTTGTCTCCAAGGGCACGGTGAGCCGCGACAAGGTGCCCGCCGACATCAAGGACACTCCGTCCGTGTACGCCGGCGAGCCGCTGCTGCCGCACCCGGCGATGGCGCGTTGGATCGAGTCGCGCGTGCGCTCGGCCCGGATGGCTTCCAACCGCTAGGTTGGCGTATAGGGGGGAGGGGTATATATTGCCTTGAGGCGCCGAAGGAAAGAATAAATCGGCGCATCCACTCGAGGAGGTTCCCCCATGACAACGAAGTCCGCACGCACCGGTGAGCGTGAGCTGCCGCTCACCGGGTGCCACTGCGCCGTGCATCAGTCCGACGGCGCCGCAACGGGCGAGGGGCGCAAGGCGGTCGCTGTCGACCCCGCGTTGAAAGAGCGCAACCTCAACCGCCTGCGTCGACTCGAAGGCCAGGTGCGCGGCGTGCAGCGCATGATCGAGGAAGACCGCTACTGCGCGGACATCCTCACGCAAATCTCCTCTGTGCAGGAAGCGTTGCGCAGCGTCGGCCGCGAGCTCATGCGCAACCACCTGAAGCATTGCGCCGCCTCGGCGGTGCGCTCGAGCGAAGCGGACGCCGAGCAAGTGTACGATGAACTCGTGGACCTCATGTTCAAGCACTCGCGCTGACATGGAACTTGGCATCTACACCTTCGCCGAGGCGACGCCAGACGTCTCGACCGGCCGCATCATCGCGCCCGCCGAGCGACTGGCGAACCTGATTGAGGAGATGGAGCTCGCCGACCAGGTGGGTCTCGATGTCTTCGGCGTCGGTGAACACCACCGGCCCGACTACGTGGTGTCGACGCCGGCGGTCGTGCTCGCAGCGGGGGCGGCGCGCACGAAGCGCATCCGGCTCACGAGCGCCGTCTCGGTGTTGAGCTCGGACGATCCCGTGCGCGTGTTCCAGGAGTTTTCGACGCTGGACCTGATCTCGAACGGTCGTGCGGAGATCATGGCCGGCCGCGGCTCGTTCATCGAGTCGTATCCGCTGTTCGGCTACGACCTGAATGACTACGACGAGCTGTTCAGCGAGAAGCTGGATCTCTTGTTGGAGCTGCGGACGCATGAGCGCGTGACTTGGCGGGGTCGGCATCGCGCGCCGCTCTCGGATCAACCGGTCTATCCGCGCCCGCTGCAGGACCCGCTGCCGGTTTGGATCGCAGTGGGTGGGACGCCGGCTTCGGTGGTGCGCGCGGCGACACTCGGCCTGCCGATGGCATTGGCCATCATCGGCGGAGCGCCGGAGCGGTTCGTGCCGTTCGTCGACTTGTATCGCGAGACCGCGCGCAAGGCGGGTCACGATCTTGGGAAGCTGGCCGTGAGCATCAACTCGCACGGATTCATCGCGGAGGAGTCAGGCGTCGCGGCGGAGCTGGCGTATGCGCCGTATATCGACCAGATGGGGCGCATCGGCCGCGAGCGGGGATGGCCGCCACCGACGCGCCGTCAGTTCGACGCGGAACGATCGCCCAAGGGTGCGTTGTTCATCGGGGAACCGCAGCAGGTGGTGGACAAGATCCTGTGGGAGCACGAGTTGTTCGGGCACCAGCGGTTTCTCATCCAGTTCAGCGTGGGTACGATGCCGCACGACCGGATGCTCAAGTCGATTGAGCTGTTTGGGACTGTCGTGGCGCCGGCCGTTCGCAAGGCCTTGGGCACCGCGGCACCAACGGCGGCGGGGCGGCGCGCAGGAATCTGATATCTGCCCCGCGCTGGGCGCATCTGATTTGTCCAGTATTGATTGTATAAAACGTACGTACTAGCTTGCGGGGGTGACTGATTTCGTGGACGAAGCAAGCGCACCCCTCACCGAGTATGTCGAGCGTATCGGCCTCATCTGGGAATCCCAGGGGCTGCCCAGGATTGCGGGCCGTGTCGTGGGCTACCTCACGCTCCAGAGTGAACCGGTTTCACTCGATGAGCTCGCCAGTGCCCTCGGCGTCAGCAAGGCCAGCGTCAGCAGCGACGCGCGCTACCTCGCACGGCTCGGATATATCAACCTCACGACGCGCCGCGGCGACCGCCGAGACTACTACGTCATCGCGCCCGATATGCCGGCGCGACTGACGGCCGCAAAGCTTGGCGAGATCGAACGCCTGCATGAGGCGCTCACCACGGCGTCCCAGTCTCCGGGCATGCCGGAGGCCGTGCGAACGCGGCTGCGCGAGTTCGGCCAGTTCCAACTGAGCGTGATTGACAGCCTCCGCGCGCTCGTCGAGGGACGAACGCGCTGACCGCTGGCTGTATGCGGCAAATCGGTCCACGAGATTGTTTTCAATTCGCCGGTCCCCCGGCTCGACGTTCCTCGGTACCTCGACACCTGACGTTGCCATGAGACTACGTGCCCCAGCGCTCGCCCTGCTCACTTCATCGATCTTCGCCTGTGGCCCGGCCGAACCGACCGGAGAGGAAGGGACGGCGACGTCGGCGGCCGCCGACAGCTCCGCCGTGCGGGCGCTCACGCTCACCGCTGGCGACATCGCGACGGCCACGATCGGTGACGTCACCACGGGCGTGATCCTCACGGGCTCACTCGAGCCGGCCACGAGCGTCACGCTCACGGCGCAGGTGAGTGGCTCCGTCAACGACATCACCGTCGACCGCGGTTCGCGCGTGAGTCGCGGCCAACGCCTCGCGACCATCACCGCCGAAGGCGTACGCAGCCAGGCCGCGGGCGCACGCGCGAACGTGGCCGCCGCCGAAGCGAGTCTTGCCGTCGCGCGCACCCAGCGCGACGCCGCACAGCGACTCTACGATGCGGGCGCGACGTCGCGCGTGCAGGCGGAGAACGCCGAGGCCGCATACCGCGCTGCTGTGGCGCAGGTGGCGGCGGCGAAGGCGCAGGCCACCGCGGCGGAGGAGATGGCCGGCTACATGAGCGTGACGTCGCCGATTGATGGCGCCGTGAGCGACCGGGCTGTCGAGGCGGGTGAGGCGGTGTCGGTCGGCGACCCGATCCTCACCGTCGTCAACACGCGTGTGCTCGAACTCGCCGGCCGTGTGCCGGTGGACGATGCCGCGTCGATCCGCATCGGACAGCCGGTCTCGTTCACGCTGGACGCGTTCGGTGACCGCGTGTTCCGCGGGACCGTAGCGCGCAAGGACCCGACGGCCGACGCATCGGATCGTCAGGTGGGCGTGTATGTGCGGCTGCCGAACGCGGACGGCGAACTGGTCGCGGGCCAGTACGCGCGTGGTGAGGTCGCCGGCCGCTCGGTGGAGGACGCCATTACCGTCCCCGTGACGGCCGTCGTCGGCAGTGGCGCAGAGGCTGCGGTCTTCGTGGTCGAAGGCAACGTGCTGCGTCGCCGGCCGGTCGAGGTGGGCGTGCGCGACGCAACGAACGGCACGGTGGTGATCACGAGTGGCGTCGCCGACGGCGATCGCGTGCTCGCGCGACCGGTGCCGGGCCTCGCCGACGGCCAGCCGATCACGCTCGCCTCGGACCGCTGACATGACGACGCCAACCAGGCCACCCGAGGACCCCACACCGCCGCAGCACGGCGACGTCGGGCACGGCGACGTCGAGCACGGCAGCGGGCTCAGCGCCGTGGCCATTCGCCGGCCGGTCTTCACGCTGATGATGATGCTGGGCCTGATCACGATCGGCATCTTCAGCTACCGGCAGCTCAGCATCGACCAGTTCCCCGAGATCGACATCCCGGTGGTGATGGTGCAGACGACGTATCCGGGCGCGAGCGCGGAGACGATCGAGCGCGAAGTGACGGAGCGCATGGAGCAGGCGTTCAATCCGGTGGAGGGCGTCGACCGCATCACGTCCGTGTCCCTCGAGGGCGTGTCACAGGTCGTGGTCGAGTTCGACCTCGGCCGCAGCTCGGACCTCGGGGCGCAGGACATCCGCTCCAAGATCGAGGGCATCCGGCGCGAGTTGCCCGAGGACATCGACCCGCCGATCGTGCAGAAGTTCGACCCGGCGGCGCAGCCGATCATCTCGCTGGCGCTGTCGTCGCCGACAATGCCGATGACGCAACTCACGGCGCTCGCGGACGAGGACCTGCGCCGCGAACTCGAGAACGTGCGCGGCGTGGGTGAGATCCGCATCGCGGGCGGTTTGGAGCGCGAGATCCGGGTGAACCTGCGGCCCGACCGCTTGCGCGCCTTGGGCGTCTCGGTGCCCGAGGTGATGGCGGCGCTCGCCTCGCAGAACGTCGAGGCGCCCGCCGGGCGCATCGAGAGCGGCGCGACAGAGACGCTCGTGCGCGTGACGGGACGCATCACGGATCCGCGGCAGTTCAATGACATCGTTGTGGCCAACCGCAACGGCGCGCCCGTGCGGCTGCGCGACGTGGCGGCCGTGGTGGAAGGCAACGAGGAGGAGCGCTCGCTCGCCTTTGTCGATGGCGTGCGGTCGGTGTCGCTCGACGTGCTCAAGATCTCTGGCGCCAATACGGTGGAGGTGGCCGATGGCGTGGCCGAGGCGATCGATGAGATCCGCGGCCGCCTGCCGCCCGGCACCGAGCTGCAGGTCGTGCGCGACAACTCGGTCACGATCCGGCAGTCCGTGGAGGACGTGATCCACGAGCTGGTGCTCGGCGCGCTGCTCACCGTCGTGATCGTCATGCTGTTCCTGAACGACTGGAAGGCGACGGTGATCACGTCGCTGGCGCTGCCCGTGTCGGTGATCTCGTCGTTCGTGTTGATGCGCGCCCTCGACTTCACGCTGAACGTGCTGACGCTGATGGCGCTGTCGTTGTCGATCGGCATCCTGATCGACGACGCGATCGTGGTCATCGAGAACATCGTGCGCCATCGTGAGATGGGGCAGGGGCATCGCGTGGCCGCGCTGCGCGGCACGCGCGAGATCCAGCTCGCGGTCATGGCGACGACGCTCGCGATCGTCGCGGTGTTCGTGCCCGTGGCGTTCATGGGTGGCATCATCGGCCGGTTCTTCTTCCAGTTCGGCCTCACGGTGGCGTGGGCGGTGCTCGTGTCGCTGTTCGTGTCGTTCACGCTGACGCCGATGCTGTCGGCGCACTGGGGCGTGGACCCGCATCGCGCTGAGGATCATGGCCGCGGCAACTTCCTCACGCGCGGCATCACCGTGTTCAACGACTGGTTCGACCGCCAGGCGCAGTACTACCGCAGCGTCGTGGACTGGGCGGTGCATCATCGCAAGACCACGCTGCTCGTGGCATTCGCGTCGTTTGTCGGCGCGTTCATGCTGTTCCCGTTCATCGGCGGCGGGTTCATGCCGGAGTCGGACGACTCGGAGTTCGTGGTGCAGTTCGAGAGCCCGGAAGGGTCGAGTCTCGAGCTCACGCATGCCAAGGCGCAGCAGCTGGATTCGATCCTGCGCGCCATGGAAGGCGTCGATTACACGTATCTCACCATCGGTGCCGGTGTGACGGGTACCGTGACGAACGGCGACATCTATGTGAAGCTGGTGCCGTCGGGCGAGCGGGAGTTGTCGCAGCTGGAGACCATGGAAGTGGCGCGTGAGCGGATCGCGCCGATCTATGGCGTGACGACTGCGGTGCTGCTGGCTGGCGGGCTTGGTGGGGCGCAGGCGCCGCTGTCGGTGGACATCCGCGGGGCGGACGTGGACACGCTGCAACGGCTCTCGTCCGAGGTGGCCGCAGCGGTGCGCGCGATCCCGGGTGTGGTGGACGTGCGCACGTCGCTGGGCGACCCGCGGCCGGAATTCCGTGTGGATGTCCGGCGCGACGTGGCCAACGAGATCGGCATCACGGTCGGGCAGGTGGCGGCGTCGGTGAGGCCGATGCTCGCGGGTGAGGTGGCCACGCGCTGGGAGGATCCGACCGGCGAAGAGCGCGATGTCGTGGTGCAGGTGGCGCAGGACCGCCGCGTGTCGAGCGAGGACCTGAAGTCGCTGCCGCTGGCGACGGGGCAGCGGACCGTGTCCGGCGCGGTGGTGACGGTTCCGTTGGGCAACGTGGCGACGGTGACGGAGGGGACGGCGCCGGCGCAGATCGACCGGCAGGACCTGAGCCGCGTCGCGCGCGTCACGGCGAGCACGGCGGCCGGCCTTTCGATCGCGGAGGCGTCGGCCAGCATCCGCGCGGCGCTGGAGGACATTACGATGCCGGCCGGCTACAGCGTGCAACTCGGCGGCGAGACGGAGCAGCTGGAGGAAACGGTCGGTTACGTGCTCGAGTCGATCGCGCTGGCGATCATCCTGATCTTCCTGATCCTTGCGTCGCAGTTCGAGTCGGTGATGCAGCCGTTCGCGATCATGCTGTCGTTGCCGTTGTCGCTGATCGGCGTGCTGCTGGCGCTGCTCGTGACCGACGACACGTTCAACATGATGTCGATGATCGGCGTGATCCTGTTGTTCGGGCTCGTGGTGAAGAACGCGATCCTGTTGGTCGACAACGCGAATGAACGTCGCGCCGCGGGCATGGATCGCGTGTCGGCGATGGTGGAGGCGGGCGTGGTGCGACTGCGGCCGATCATGATGACGACGCTGGCGATGATCGCGGGCATGTTCCCGATCGCGCTCGCGCTGGGCGAGGGCGGTGGGTTCCGTGCGCCGATGGCGCGCGCGGTGATCGGCGGGCTCATCACGTCGACGATGCTGACGCTGATCGTGGTGCCGGTGGCGTACCTGTACTTCGATGAGTTTGCGGGGTGGGGTGTGGGATGCCGGGAGGGGTGCGGCGCACCCTTCCGGGGAGAGTCTGCCGGCTGTCGTCCGTTCCATCGGTACCGATGTATATTGCACGGATGCCCACGAAACCCTCCCGCGGCGCCGATGACACCCGTCGCACCCTCGATGCGCTGCGACGACTGGTCCGTGCCCTGAGCGCCTCGGCGCACGGCAGGGGACGCGGCGTCACCGGGGCGCAGCTGTTCGTGCTGCGGCAGATCGGGGACACGCCCGGGATTTCCGTTGATGCGCTCGCGCGCCGCACGTTCGCGCGTCAGAGCACGGTGTCCGAGGTCGTCGCGCGGCTCACGGCGGCGGGGCTCGTCACGCGCGCGCGCGGCAGCGCCGATGCGCGGCGTGTGGAGCTGGCGCTGAGCGCCGCCGGGCGGCGCGTCGTCAACAAGAGCGACGCGGGGCCGACGGCCCAAGAGCGGTTGGCCGCCGCACTCGAGCGCTTGAGCCCGCGTCAGCGCCGCGCACTGGCCGACGCGCTGGAAGCGTGGCTCATTGAGGCACAGCTCGCCGGCACCCCCGCCACCATGTTCTTCGAACAACGATGACCCCCGACAAACCGACCGCGGCGCTGGTGCCGCGCGAGTACCAGCCCGTTGACCGCCGTACCGTCTTCATCGCCGCGTTGGCGCTCGTCATCGCGCTCTTCGCCGGCCTGGCCGCACAGTTCCTCACCGCGCTCATCGGCCTGGTCACGAACCTGGTCTATCACAACCGGGTCTCAACCGAATTCGTCTCTCCCATGGGGAGCCCGCACGGGCCCTTCCTGCTGCTGCTCGTGCCGGTGGTCGGCGCACTCCTCATCGGCCTGATCGCGCGCTTCGGCTCGACCGCGATCCGCGGGCATGGCATTCCAGAGGTCATGGAAAAGGTGTTGTACGGCGGCAGCCGCATCTCGGCGCGCGTGATGGTCTTCAAGCCGCTGTCGGCCGCGATCGCTATCGGAACGGGCGGCCCGTTCGGCGCAGAAGGGCCGATCATCGCGACGGGCGGGGCGCTCGGCTCGCTTGTCGGCCAGCACGTCAAGATCACCGACGATGAACGCAAGACATTGCTCGCCGCCGGCGCCGCGGCCGGCATGGCGGCGACGTTCGGCACGCCGGTGAGCGCCACGCTGCTCGCGGTCGAGCTGCTGCTGTTTGAGTACCGCCCGCGGTCGCTGATTCCCGTCGCGCTGGCGGCCGCGCTCGCCACCGCCGTGCGCGTGGGTTTCGTCGGCACGGCGCCCGTGTTCGGTATGGCCCAGGTCTCTCAGCCGACCAACCCCGCGTTGGCCAGCTACGCGGCGCTGGGCGTCATCATCGGCGTGATCGCGGTGCTGATCACCAAGTCGAGCGTCGGCATCGAGGAGGCGTTCGAGCGCTTCGGCGAGCGGTTCGGCATCCACTGGATGTGGTGGCCGGCGATCGGCGCTGTCGTGGTCGGCGTGGTCGGCATCATCGAGCCGCGCACCCTCGGCGTCGGCTATGAGAATATCACCGGCGCCCTGCAGGGCACGTTGGCGGGCCGCGCACTGATCATGCTGGTGGCGCTCAAGTTCATCTCGTGGGCCGTGTACCTGGGCAGCGGCACATCGGGCGGAACGCTCGCCCCGCTGTTCACCATCGGCAGCGGGATCGGGGCGTGGATCGGCAGCGCCGTGTCGCGGTGGATGCCGGGTCTTGGCGTCGATCCGCATGTCGCCGCCCTCGTCGGCATGGCCGCCATCTTCGCGGGCGCCTCGCATGCGTTGCTCGCGTCGGTGGTCTTCGCGTTCGAGACCACGCGCCAGCCGCTCGGTTTGTTGCCGCTCCTCGCGGGCTGCACGGCCGCGTACCTGACCGCCCTCATGCTCGACCGGCACTCGATCATGACGAAGAAGCTGGCGCTGCGCGGCAGCGGCGTGCGCACCGAGTACTCCACCGATCACCTGTCGCAGATCTTCGTGCGTGAGGTCGCGACGCGCGACGTGGTGAGCATTCGCGCCGATGCGACGATCGAGGCGACGCGCGCCTGGCTCGCCGGAGGCAATCAATCCGGGTCGCATCAGGGCTTCCCCGTGCTCGCGCCCGACGGTCGATTGCTCGGCGTCGTCACGCGCCGGGACCTCAACGATCCGCGCTGGGAAGGGACGCAATACGTCGGGCAGGTCGTGCGGCGCGCGCCCGTCATCGTGTTCGAGGACAGCACGCTGCGTGATGCCGCAGACCAGATGACGCGCGAGCATGTCGGCCGCCTGCCCGTGGTGGCGCGTGACCAACCCTGGACGGTCACCGGCTTCATCTCGCGCAGCGACTTGCTCACGGCGCACGCGCCCCGCCTGGCCGCCGCGCACCGGCGGCAGCGCCTGCGTCGCATCGGCAGGCGGAAGCGCGGTGACTGACCGGCGCGGCCCGCGGCGCGCCCTGCGGTGACCGACCCGTGGTCCGCTGCGCGTGAGCTCGTGCTGCGGCACGGGTGGAACTCGGTCTGCTACCAAGTCCTGAATCCGGGCATCAGTCACTGGTTCGCGTCGGCGGGCGATGCGGTTGTCGGATACAGCACGTTCGCGCGCACACGGGTGGTGGTCGGGGCGCCGGTCTGCGCCAGCGAACGACTCGAAGCCGTCGCGTCCGAGTTCGAGGCGGCGTCGGCCGCTGCGAACCAACGCGTCGTGTTCTTCGCGGCCGGCGCACGGCTCGAGCGACTGCTCGGCGCCACGCACTGTCTCGTCTCGCTGGGCGCGCAACCGGTGTGGGATCCACAGCGCTGGCCCGACATCGTCCGCCACAAGGCCTCGCTGCGCGCGCAGCTGCTGCGCGCGAGGAACAAGGGGGTGCACGTGACGCGCTGGACGTCGACGCGTGCCCGCGACTCAGAGTCGTTGCGGCGCGTGCTGCGCGAGTGGCTCGCCGGACGCGGGCTACCGCCGCTGCACTTCATGACGGAACCGGAACTACTCGACCACGTGGAGGACCGGCGCGTCTTCGTGGCCGAGCGCGACGTCGGCGAACGCATGGAGGTGGTCGGGTTCCTCGTCGCCGCGCCGATTCCGGCGCGTGACGGATGGCTGGTCGAGCAGTGGCCCCGCGCACATGCCGCGCCGAACGGTACGACGCACCTGCTGGTCGATGCCGCGATGCGCGACCTGGCCGCCAAGGGAGCCGGCTACGTATCGCTCGGCCTCGCGCCGTTGTCGGTGCATGGATCCTCCACGGAGCATGTGCCGCCGCCCTGGATGCGCTGGCTGCTCAAATGGATGCGCGCGCACGCGCGGCGATTTTACAACTTCGGCGGCCTGGAGGCGTTCAAGGCCGGCCTCCAACCCATGGCGTGGGAGCCCGCCTTCGCCATCGCGCCCGGCGACCGGTTCACGCCATCGGTGCTGCGGGCAATAGCGGGCGTGTTCGCGGGTGGGTCGCCGGAGCTGCTGGTGGCGCGCGCGGTGGCGAATGCTGCGGTGCGCGAAGTGCGTATGTTGACGATGCGTTGATCATGACCATCTCCCAAGACTCCTCCGCATGACTGCCGCGTCCCATATGCCTTCCGTGGCCGACGTCCCGGTGCTGGCACGCCTATCCAAGCTCGACCGCTTTCTCCCCGTCTGGATCTTCGCGGCCATGGCGCTCGGTCTGCTGCTCGGCCGCGTGTATCCAGGCCTTGGCGCGGCGCTGGACCGCGTGCAGGTCGGCGGCGTGTCCGTGCCGATCGCCATCGGGCTGCTCTGGATGATGTATCCGGTCCTGGCCAAGGTGCGCTATGAGACCATCGGCAGCCATGTGCGCGACACCAAACTCATGGGCACGTCGCTCGTGTTCAACTGGGTGCTCGGTCCCCTCGTGATGTTCGCGCTGGCGTGGATCTTCCTGCCCGACCTGCCGGAGTATCGTAACGGCCTGATCCTCATCGGCCTCGCGCGCTGCATCGCGATGGTCCTCATCTGGAATTCGCTCGCGTGTGGGTCCGCCGAACTTGCCGCGGTGCTCGTGGCGCTCAACTCGGTGTTCCAGATCCTCACGTACTCGCTGCTGGGTTACCTCTTCCTGAGTGTCGTGCCGGGATGGATGGGCCAAGAGGCGTCCGCCGTCGACGTGTCGATGGGTGAGATCGCCCGCAGCGTCGGGATCTTCCTCGGTGTTCCGCTGCTGGCGGGTTACCTCACGCGCAGGCTGCTCGTGGCGCGACGCGGTCTTGCCTGGTACGACGGCACGTTCATGCCGCGCTTCGGCCCGACGGCACTCGTGGGACTGCTGTACACCATCGTGCTCATGTTCGCGATGCAGGGCCAGCGATTACTCGACGTGCCGCTCGACGTCGTGCGGATCGCGATTCCGCTCACGGTCTACTTCTTCGTCATGTTCGGCCTCGCGTTCTGGTTTTCGAAACGCCTGGGCTTCGATTACGAGGCGACGGCCTCGCTCTCGTTCACTGCAGCGGGCAACAACTTCGAGTTGGCCATCGCCGTCGCCATCGCGACGTTCGGCATCACGTCCGGCGAGGCGCTGGCCGCCGTCGTCGGACCGCTGATCGAGGTGCCGGTGCTCGTCGGACTCGTGTACGTCTCGCTCTGGGCCCGCCGGCGCTATTTCCCCGCGGCGGCTGCGGCGTAGCCGGTTCATGCGGTACGCGCTGCTCTCGGATGTCCACGCCACCCTGCGGGCGCGCCAGGCCCGGCGGGTCGACCGTCAGCGCCGCAGCAGAGCCTCGATCGCGTCGCAGGCCGCGGTCGCGCCGTCCTCTGCGCGGACGATCGCACCCACATCGCTCGCGCGCTGCGTGTATGTGATGTCGCCCAGCAGGCGCTCGAGTTCATCGACGGCGCGCTCGGCGGTGTAGCGACGGGGCCGGAGTGTGCGCGCCACGCCGAGTCGTTCAACACGGTACGCGTTGTCGGGCTGGTCGTGCGCGAATGGCACCACGAGCATCGGCCGCGCGGCGATAAGCGCCTGCTGCAGCGTGCCGACCCCACCTTGGTGCACGTTGACCGACGCGCGCGGCATCAGCGTTGCATGCGGCGCGTGGTCGACCACCAAGACGTCGTCTGACGGCGCGACCGCCAACCGGTTCGCTTCATGTGAGCCGACGAGCAGCACTGCGCGAGCGCCCAGCCGACGCGCCGCCTCCGCGCTCTCCTCGTAGAAGCGACCGGCGACGCCAACGGCCGCCGTGCCAAGCGTGAAGACGATCGGTGCGGGCCCGGCCTTGAGGAAATCCTCGATCTCCGGCGCGAGTCGTTGTGTCGCCGTTGGACCGTTGTACGGGATCGCCCCGGTGATGCGGACGTTGGCGGGCCAATCGCGCTGCGGCGCGCCCAGCACCTTTGAGAACAGCGCGAGCACCAGCTGCGGAGAATGTTGTCCCTCGAAGATCGGGTGCTCGCCGCGAGCGAGCCCGCGCTCTGCCCGCAGTGCCTTCACGGCCTTCGTCCACGGTCGCGACGCCGCCTTGGTGAGATACACGAACGCATCGGCAGCCAGCGGGATGCGCTCGATGCCCTTCAACCATGGAGCCGGGGGTACCACCGGCAGGTCGCTCGGCGAGAAGAACGAGATCGGCGAAAGCACGGTGCTCGCCCAGCGTAGTCCACGTTCCTGCGCGAGGATCGGACCCGCGAACGTGATGGGATGCGTGATGAGGAGGTCCGCTCCTTCCACCGCGATCGCGAGATCATCGTACGCCTCTCGCAGCCCCGGCATGAGCAAGTCGCGCACGAGGAACTCGGTGCCGCGATTCGTGTCCATCACCCGGGCCAGCAGTTTCCGGTCGTTGGGATTGATGTCCGGCCCAATGGGCCGGAATGCGATGCCCTCGGCCTGCACATAGTCCCGGTAGAAGGGACTCGTGGCCAGCACCGGCTCGTGCCCGCGCGCCCGCAGCGCGAGCGCGAGGCCTAGGTATGGATTCACGTCGCCGTACGAGCCGAAGCTCGTGATGACGATGCGGCTCATGCGCGCTCGAGCGCTGCCTCCGCGGCGAGATTCTCGAGATCGCGGCCGATGGTCGCCACGGCGGCGAGGCGACCGCCCTCGAAGTAACGCACCGTGCAGTCACGCGCGCGCGCGTCACCGTCTACCTCGATGCGGTCCGGCTTTTCCGCATAGCCGCTGTAGTTGATCACCAGGTCGTAGTGCGCGCTCCAGAAGAACGGCACCGCATCGAACCGCTCCTTGGCGCCAAGCAGGTTGCGCGCTGCCACGCGGCCCTGCCGTTCGGCCAGCACCCAGTGCTCCACGCGGATCGGCTTGCCAGTCCGCGCGTCCGGCCAGCGTGCGATGTCGCCGGCGGCGTACACGCCGGGTGCGCTGGTCTCGAGGAACTCGTTCACGCGCACGCCGCGGTCGATCGCGAGACCAGCGGCCTCGGCCAACGCCACGCGCGGCCGCACGCCGACGCCGGCGACGATGAACGCCGTCGCGATATGCGACCCGTCGTCGAGCGTCACGCCGGTGTCGTCTGCCGAGCGCACCGTGCGTCCCAGCCGGAAGGTGACGCCCTTGGATTCATGCAGCTCGCGCACGACCGCACCGAGTTCGTCGCCCAGCACGCGCGCCAGCGGCTGCGACTCCGGCGCGACGATTGTCACTTCCACTCCCCTGGCGCGCAACGACGCTGCGACCTCGAGCGCGATGAAGCTGGCGCCGATGACCACAGCGGACTTCGCGGTGGCGGCGCGGTCGATGATCGCGCGGCTGTCCGCCCAGTCGCGCAGGTAATGAACGGGCGTCTTGCCATCACCCAAGTCGAGGCGCACCGGCTCGGCGCCCGTGGCCAGCAGCAGGGCGCCGTACTCGAGCGTCCGGCCATCCGCGAGTGACAGCGTGCGCGTCGCGGTGTTGAGGGACTTCACCGCGCAGTCGGTGATGAGCGTGACGTTCTGCTCGCTCCACCACGTGTCAGGCCGCAGCGGGATCCACTCTTCCTGCGCCGTGCCCGCGAGGTAGTCCTTCGAGAGGTTCGGCCGGTCGACGGGCCCGCTCTTTTCTGCGCTGACGAGCGTCACGGGGCCGACGTAGCCCTCCTCGCGCAGCGTCGCGACCGCGACGGCGCCCGCTGCTCCGCCGCCCACGACGACGATCGACGAGGGCACTCGTGCAGTGTTGGTTGTCGCGGCGCGCTCCGGTCGTGCAGGTGACGCGGCAGTGTTCACGCTCGAAGCAGCGGCGGCGTCCGTTGAGCGCGGCCCGGTGACGACCGCGCGCCCATCGCGCTCTTCGACGTTCCAGCACGGAATCGCACCCAGCGCGGGCGGCCGTGTGCAGGCGCCCGTGGCCAGGTCGAACGCGGCGTGGTGCCACGGACAGCGGATCGTGCCGTCCACCACGAGTCCCTCGGCGAGCGGACCGCTATAGTGGGTGCAGGTGGCGCCGACCGCGTAGAGCTTGCCGCCCGAACGCGTGAGGATGGCCGCCTGGTCCTGCACATGACCCAGGAGCGGCTTGCCCTCGAGTACCTCGGAGGCAAGCACGCCCTGTTCGAAATCCGGTCCCGTCGGTGCCGACTGCTCGCCTGACACGATCTCGATTCTCCTGTTGGTGGGGGAACGTTTGGATTGCGTCCGGTGGCGCCGACGACTGTGCTACATCACAGGCTCTTCAGGTATTCCACCAAGTCGCTTTTCTGCTGCGCGCTGAGCCCGAGTGCCAGCACGCCGTTGTAGTGCTCTACGACATCAACCAGCGTGGCCGCGCTGCCGTCATGGAAATACGGCGGATGCTGCCAGAGCGCGCGCAGCGGTGTTGTACGATACGCCTTCTGCGACGTGCGCGCAGCATAGCGCGGATCCATCCCGGTCTCCTCGGGCGCATGGAGGCGGCCCGAGTTGATGTCCGTGAAGGTCTTGCCCGTGTGGCAAGTGGAGCACGTACCCTGACCGCGGAAGACAGCGCGCCCACGTTCGGCGGCGGCGACGTCGTAGCTGCCGGCTGGTGGCGGCGGCGTGGCGATGCTGAGCTGATACTCGCGCAGCGCCGGCAGCTTGGAGGTCACGAGATCCGGCGACTGCACGACGTTGATGCCGAGTCGCGCATCGCTGAAGTTGCCTTGGCCGTGCATCTGCGTGACGGCGACATAGGCGTTCCAGTACGACACCGGCCCTTCGGCGGTGAAGGTCTCCTTGTCCACGCCGAGGAGGCCGTAGGCAGGCGGCAGCACGAGCGGCGTGTTCAGGCCGTCGAAGTTGATGCGCGGGTCATACATGCCGGGACCCCAGCCGTTGAGCACCGCACGCAGCGCGTCGTCCACGGCCGGCGAGAGCGCGACGATCGCGCCTGGGTTGAGGTCCATGTTCGGCCAGCCATCGAGTCGGCTGCCGATGCCGGGGGCGAAGGAGTTGTTCACTGTCGAGTGGCACAGGGCGCAGGTCACGCCCACGCGAGTGAGCGTGTCGCGTCCGTCGATCGTCTCGACTGTGCCTTTCAGTCCGACGACCGCGTTCATCTTGAGCAGCGCGACGGTGGTGGCCGTGCTGTTGAGGTCCACCTCACCGCGAGCGATGGCGTCCTGCACTTCCTGCGGAATCGCGTCGACGTCCACCTTGAGACCAGCGACAGTGAGCGCGACCACCGGCGTGACCGCCTGCGCAATGACCTCATGCATCCGAAGCGTGTCCGTCCAGTACTTCTCGTCGCCGAAGGTGTCGTAACGGAAGATTTGCTTGCCTTCCGCGATCAGGACCGGGTCGAGCTGCTCGAGGCTCGGCGCCGTGGGCGAATCGTCGTCGCAGGACACGGCGACACCGGCAGACGCGATGACAAGCAGGGCCGCGAGCGAAGCGGTGAAGGACCGCCTTGGCCGCGAGAGATTCGGGCGTTGGAAATGCATGTTGGCTCCTGAAGAAGCGCTGGGGGGATGCTGCACGACGCACTCTGACGGCGAATGATGGAGCACTTAAAGACAATAAGTCAAGGATTAATGAGTGATATTAAGCCTGATGCCCCTTGAAATAGGGGGAGGGGGTATATAGCTTGCGGATACCCTAGGAGGGTATATGAGCGCAATCGAGTGGAGCGTCGCGGTTGGTGCGATCGCCGCAATCGGACTGGTCAACTGGTATTTCTTCGTCGCAGGGCGATCGACCGCTGCGCCTTTGCCTGTACGTGCCGACAGGGCGACCGCGGCGGCTGGCGGGCACGGCACTGGGACGATTCCGGAAATCGTCATCACCGTGGACGGCGGCTACAGCCCCAACACCGTGCGTGTGAAGGCCGGCGAGCCGGTGCGCCTCGTGTTCGACCGTAAGGACGACTCGAGTTGCTCCGAGGAGGTCGTGTTCCCCGATTTCAACATCCGTCGCTACCTGCCGACGGGTGAACGCACGTCAATCGAGATCACGCCGAGCGCGGCCGGCAAGTATGGATTCACCTGCGGCATGAGCATGCTGCGCGGCTCGGTGGTCGCGGATGACTGACACGAGTGCAGTTGTCACCCGCATCCCGGTCACCGGGATGACGTGCGCGGCGTGCCAGTCGCGCGTGCAGCGCACGCTGCAGAAGCACCCGGGCGTCGCCGACGCCTCGGTGAACCTCATGATGGGCAACGCCACCGTCACGTACGACCCGTCGGCCGTCTCGCCGCCGGATCTTGTCGAGGCGATCCGCAAGACGGGTTACGGCGCCGAACTCCCGCGCGCCGAGCGCAGTGTGTTCGAGGAGCAGGAGGCGCGCGACCGCGCGACGGCCGAGGAGTTCGGCCAGCTCCGCACCAAGGCGATCGTGAGCGGCGTGGTCGGCGCCATCGCCATGTTGACGATGCCGGTGATGTCGCACGGCGTGGGGATGTGGGTCCTGTTGCTGGCCACGCTCAGCGTCATGCTGTGGGCGGGCCGTCATTTCTATACGCGCGCGTGGTCGGCATTCCGCCATCACTCGGCGGACATGAACACGCTCGTCGCCGTCGGCACGGGCGCGGCGTTCGTCTACTCCGTCATCGCCACTATCGCACCTGGATTCTTCATGGCGCGCGGCGTGCCCGCCGACGTCTACTATGAAGCCGTCATCATCATCATCGCGTTGATCCTCACGGGCAACGCGTTCGAGGCGCGCGCCAAGCGGAACACGGCGGTCGCGCTGCGCGCGCTCGTGAAGCTGCAGCCCAAGTCCGCGCGCGTGGTGCGTGGCGGCGCGGAGTCCGACGTGCCTGTGGAGCAGGTGATGTCGGGCGACATCGTCGTCGTGCGGCCCGGCGAGCGTGTGCCCGTGGACGGCACCGTGACGACCGGTGAGAGCGCGATCGACGAGAGCATGCTCACGGGTGAATCGCTGCCGGTAGCGAAGAAGCCGGGCGACCGCGTGATCGGCGGCACCATCAACCGCACGGGCGCATTCCGGCTCGAGGCGACGACGCTGGGCGCGGACTCCGTGCTGGCGCAGATCGTGAAGCTCATGCGCGACGCGCAGGGCTCGCGCGCGCCGATCCAGCGCTTGGCGGACCAGATCTCCGGCGTGTTCGTGCCCGTGGTCATGTCCATCGCGATCGCGACGTTCGCGACGTGGTTCATCGTGGCGGACGCGGCGCCGGCCGTGCGCGGGTTCGCGGCCGCGGTGACGGTGCTCATCATCGCGTGTCCGTGCGCCATGGGCCTCGCGGTGCCGACGGCGGTGATGGTCTCCACCGGCAAGGGCGCCGAACTCGGCGTGCTGATCAAGGGCGGCGAGGCGCTGCAGCGAGCGGGTGATATCCGCACGGTCGTGCTCGACAAGACCGGCACTGTCACCGAGGGGCGGCCGAGCGTGACGGACGTGATTTTGCCGGCCGACGAAGCGCGCGCTGACGATGCGCCGGCGGACGGTGAGTTGATCCGACTGGTCGCGTCGGTGGAGAAGAGCTCCGAGCATCCGCTCGCGGATGCGATCGTGCAGCACGCGACGGCGCGTGGCCTGTCGTTGTCGGATGCGGAATCGTTCGACGCGGTGACCGGCCGCGGTGCGACGGGCGTCGTGGACGGCGTCGCGGTCGCTGTGGGCAACGCCGCGCTCATGGCGGACTATGCGATCGACACGGCGCCGCTCGCGGCGGATGCCGAACGGCTCGCCGGCGAGGGCAAGACGCCCATGTACGTCGCCGCGAACGGACAGTTGGCGGGCCTCATCGCCGTGGCCGACCCGATCAAGGCGACATCGCGCGCGGCCATCGCTCGCATGCATGCGATGGGGCTCGAGGTCGTCATGCTCACGGGCGACAACCAGCGCACCGCGGACGCCATCGCGCGCGAGGCCGGCATCGACCGCGTCGTCGCGGGCGTGATGCCCGACGGCAAGGTGGCCGAGATCAAGCGGCTGCAGGCCGAGGGCAAGGTGGTCGCGATGGTAGGCGACGGCATCAATGACGCGCCCGCGCTCGCGCAGGCGGACGTCGGCATGGCCATCGGCACGGGCACCGACATCGCCGTAGAGGCGGCCGATGTGGTCCTCATGCGTGGCGATCTGGGCAGCGCGGCGCAGGCGGTCGAGCTCTCACGCCTCACGATGCGCACGATGAAGCAGAACCTGTTCTGGGCGTTCATCTACAACGTGATCGGGATCCCGGTGGCGGCGGGCGTGCTGTATCCGGCGTTCGGGCTGCTGCTGAGCCCGGTGATCGCGAGCGCGGCGATGGCGTTCAGCTCGGTGAGCGTGGTGGGCAACTCGCTGCGGCTGCGGCGCGCGCGTATCGGGTAGGGTCGCGCTCCCGCCATGTCTTGGCGATGCGCGGGAGACTGACCTCGATCCAGTCGGCGAGGGCGCGCACGTGCACGGCCGCATCGCGGCCGAGCGGGGTGAGGCTGTACTCCACGTGGGGCGGAACGACCTCACGGGCGACCCGGTCCACCAGTCCGTCGCCCTCGAGCCACTGGAGGGTCTGGGCGAGCATGCGCTCACTGACGCCGCCGATCCGGCGGCGCAGGTCGCCGAAGCGCAGGGTACCCGACTCGAGGGCGATGAGCACGAGGACGCCCCATCGGCTGGTGACGTGCTTGAGCACGTCGCGCGAGGGGCAGGCCTCTGCCATGAGGTCGCCGCGGCGCAGTCGCTCGGAGAGCGACGTGGGCGCTGGCGCGCGCGCGGGCGCGGGGCGGGTTCGGCGGGTCGGCATACTTACATAAATGTATGTACTTCCGAAAAGTAAGCAATGGGGTAGATTGATGTTGTAACACTCAATACACCCCAGCCCGGAGTCCCATCATGACCATCGCCGTCACCGGAGCCACCGGCCACCTCGGCCGCCTCCTCATCGAGCAACTCAAGGCCCGCGTGCCGGCCAGCGGGTTGCTCGCGCTCGTGCGCACGCCAGCCAAGGCTGCCGACCTCGGAATCGCCGTGCGCCAGGCCGACTACGACAAACCCGAGTCACTCGCGCCGGCGCTCGCGGGCGTGGACACGCTCATGCTCATCTCCTCCAGCGAGGTCGGCAAGCGCGCCGCCCAACACCACAACGTGATCGAGGCGGCGAAGCGGGCGGGGGTCCGGCGGATCGTCTACACGAGCCTGCTGCGCGCGGACCGATCGCCGATCGACCTCGCGGTGGAGCACCGTGCGACCGAGGACGAACTGCGCGCGTCGGGTCTGTCACTCACGATCCTCCGGAACGGTTGGTACACCGAGAACTACACCGGCTCGCTCAGCGCCGCGCTCGCCCACGGGGCCTTCATCGGCAGCGCCGGTGCGGGCCGCATCTCATCAGCCACGCGCGCCGACTTCGCGGAGGCCGCGGCGGTCGTTCTCACGAGCGCCGGACACGAGGACAAGACGTATGAACTCGCCGGCGACGAGGCGTACACACTCGCCGACCTCGCCGCCGAGACCTCGCGCCAGACGGGACGGGACATCCCATACCGCGACCTGCCCGAAGCGGAGTACGCTGCCGCGCTGGTGGGCGCCGGCCTTCCCGACGGCCTGGCGCGCATGATCGCCGGTTGGGACACGGCCGTGACGCAGGGCGCGTTGTTCGATGATGGCCGCCAGCTCTCTACCCTGATCGGTCGGCCGACGACACCGCTGCGCCAAGCCGTTGCCGATGCGCTCGCAACCGCAGTGCAGTGACACCACGAACCTACCAACAGGAGGAATTCCGATGCTCGACGGAAAGATCGCAATCGTTACCGGCGCCGGATCAGGCCTCGGTGAGGCCACCTCAGTGCTGTTTGCGAAGCACGGGGCGACGGTCATGCTCGCCGACATGGATGTCGATGGCGCGAAGCGCGTGCTGCAGTTGATCGAGAAGGCCGGCGGAAAGGGGCGCGTCGTGCGGACCGACGTCTCGAAGCCGGACGACGCCAAGGCGCTCGTCGACGCAACGATCAAGGAGTTCGGACGGCTCGACATCGCGGTGAACAACGCCGGCATCGGCGGACCCACGGCGCCGGTCGGCGAGTACCCGATCGACGGCTGGCAGAAGATCATCGGCATCAATCTGTCCGGCGTGTTCTACGGCATGCGCCACCAGATTCCGGCAATGCTCGCCAACGGCGGCGGCGCCATCGTCAACATGGCGTCCATTGCCGCGAAGGTGGGGCTGGCCAACGCCGGCGGCTACACGGCGGCCAAGCACGGCGTTGTTGGCCTCACGGAGACCGCGGCCATCGAATACGGGACCCGAGGCATTCGCGTGAACGCCGTCGGCCCCGGGTTCATCAACACGCCGTTGATCTCCAAGCGCTCGGTCATCGACACCGGCAAGTCAAGCGCGGGCGACGAGACGAAGGCGCTCGCGGCGCTGCATCCGATGAACCGGCTCGGCGAGGCCAACGAAGTGGCGGAACTCGTGCTCTTCCTCGCGTCGGATCGCGCGTCGTTCATCACCGGCGCGTATTACAACGTCGACGGCGGGTACCTCGCGCAGTAATGTCAGGCCAGCGAAGCGGCTCAGCGGGCCAGGTTCCGGCGCACGACCGCCGCGTTCCGTCGTAGGCCCGCGAGCTTCGCGCGCCGCATGGCCGAGCCCTTGAACGCCGTTCGGTACGATTCATCGTCCATCTCAAGCAGCACATCGGCGAGCGCGCGCGCCGACTTGTGCGCGATGACGTCCCGCGCGGCGAACGCCGGCTCCTTCAGCTCCTGCGCGAACCGCGCGTTCCATGGGCACACGTCCTGGCAGACGTCGCACCCGTAGAGATGCTCCCCGATCAGCGGCGCCAGCGGTTCCGGGATGTCGCTGCGGTGCTCGATGGTCAGGTACGAGATGCACCGGCGCGCGTCCAACACACGCGGGGCCGCGAACGCCTGCGTTGGGCATGCCTCGAGGCAGCGCGTGCACGTGCCGCAGTGGTCCGACGCGAACGGCGTGTCCGGCACAAGCTCGACATCGACGAACAACGCGCCGAGGAAGAAGAACGACCCGCGCTGCGGGTTGATCAGCATGGTGTTCTTGCCGACCCAGCCGAGCCCGGCGCGGCGCGCGAGGTCGCGCTCGAGGATCGGGCCGGTGTCCACGTAGGCCCGGCCGCGGAGTCCGTCGCCTGGTGATCCTGCGTCCGTCGCGCCAGGCGTGGCGTCCGCCCCTCCCTTCCACTCCGCGCGCGCCCAATCCAGCAGCTCCTCCAGCCGGTCCCACATCAATCGGTGGTAGTCGTCGCCGCGCGCGTACCGCGCCACGGGGCCAGCGGGCTCCTTGCCGCCGTAATCCAGCGCGACCACGAGCGCCGACCGCATGCCGGGCTCGGGCGACCGCGAGTCACGCCGCAACTCGGCGCCGCGCGCGAGGTAATCCATCTCGCCGTGATAGCCGTTCGCCAGCCATCGCTCGAACTCCGCGGTCGTGTCGGCGGGGCCAAGCGTCGCGATGCCGGCGAGGTCGAAGCCCATGCCAAGCGCCTGCGCCTTGAGCCGCGCCTCGAACGTCGAGGTCATCCGAGCCGCGCGGCCCAGCGCGCGTAGCGCACCACGTCCTCCACGGGCGGCACGGCGTCCGCGTCGCCATAGGCGGTGTACATGCGCCAGCGGATGTACGCCCGCGCGGGCAGTGGCAGGAACGGCGCGCGCGCCCACCAGCGGTCGCGGCGGAAGCGCCATCCCATGATGAGGAGTGCCCGCGCGGTGCGCGGGTTCACGAGCGCGCGGCCGAGGAGGCGAAGAACGAGGGCTGACATCGAGTCGCAATATACGCGAGGCGCTCGGCGCTTTGGCGCGCCAGCGATATGCGGGCGCTTCGCCGGACGGCGGCGCACCGCCGGATCCCGCCCCTGTGCCCAGCGTCTAGATTCCGCCCCATGTGGCTCTACCGCGCGATGCCGGCGATGTCGAAGCTCGCCGTCCGCAGCTATTACCGCGTGACGGTGGGCGGCGCGCGCATCCCCGGCTCGGGGCCCGTGCTGGTGGTCGCGAACCACAACAACTCGCTCGTGGATCCGGCGCTCGTGGCCGGCACCGCCGGCCGCGAGGTGCGCTTTCTCGCCAAGTCGACGCTCTTCACGCATCCGGTCATCGGCTGGCTCGTGGCCGCGGTGGGGTCCGTGCCGGTGTACCGCGCCGTGGATGATCCCGGCAAGGTGTCGCAGAACATCGATTCATTCCGCGACGTGCACCGCGTGCTCGCCGCGGGCGATGTCGTCGGCATCTTTCCCGAGGGCATCAGCCACGCCGCGCCGACGCTCGCGCCGCTCAAGACGGGCGCGGCGCGCATCGCGATCGGCGCCGCGAACATCGTCGGACGCGACTTCCCGATCATCGCGATGGGCCTCGTGTTCCGCGACCGCGACCGGTTCCGCAGCGAGGCGCACGTGATCATCGGCGAGGCGTTCCGGTGGGACGACCTCGTCGGCGACCCCGACAACCGCCATGCCGTGCGCGAGCTCACCGCGCGCATCGAACGCGCCATGCGCGCCGTGTCGCTCAACCTGCACGATTGGGAGGACGAGCCCATCGTGCGTACCGCCGAGGCGGTGTGGCGGGCCGAGTCGGGCGTCGCGGAGGACGATCCGGCGGGCGAGATCCGCCGGTTGCGCATCACGACGGATGCGCTGCATGCGCTGCGCGAAGGCGGCGCCAACGACTGGCGCGAGACCGCGGCCGAGCTGCGCGCGCACGGGCGCGCGCTCCACAAGCTGGGGCTCACGCCCGCGACGCTCGTGCTGGACGTCCCGATGCTCGAGGCGCTGCGCTGGACGATCATTCGGATTCCCTTCGTGATCGTGCTGCCGATCTCCATGCTCGGGGGAATCGTGTTCTGGATTCCGCGCGAGGCCACCGCTCGCCTCGCGGTCGTCGCGGGCCGCACGGAGGGGCCCGAGTCACTCGTCACACACCGCGTGCTGGCGGGCGCGCTGATCTTCCCCGCGTGGTTCCTGCTCGTCGCGGTGCTCGTCGGGGCGTGGGCCGGATGGGGATGGGGCCTGCTGGCGCTGCTCGTGCAACCCGCGTGGGCGTTTGCGTCGCTGGCGGTGGGTGAGCGTCGCGCGCGCGCCTGGCGCACCGTGCGTCGCTACATCCTGCGGCGGCTCGAGCGCGAGCACGTCGAGCGGCTGCGCGCGCGGCAGCGCCACTTGGCGTTCCGCCTGCGCGAACTGCTGGACACCGTCGGCATCACCTGAACCGGGTACGCTCATGTTCGCCCAAGTCGTCTCCGTCATCGGCTCGCTGATCATCCTCGGCGCCTACTTCGCGCTGCAGCGCGGGCTCATCGACTCGCGGCAGCGCAGTTATAGCGCGCTCAACTTCCTCGGCGCGGGGCTGCTCGCCTGGGTCGCGATCGTGGAATCGCAGGTCGGCTTCATCCTGCTCGAGGGCACGTGGGCGCTGCTCTCGGTGCCGGGAATGCTGCGCCGCGGAGTGCCGACGCCTCCGTGACGATGGTCGCGCGGCGCACTGACCCCGGGGCGCCGCGCCACCCGCTAGATGAACGACGTCCCGTCCAGTCCGTCCGGCACCACGCGGCCGAGCGTGTGCAGCGCGCTGGGCAGCACATCCACCGTGCGACGCGGCGTGCCGCTGACGGGCCGCGACGTCACGAGCGGCACGAGCATGTGCTCACGGTGCAGCGCACCGTGCGACGACACGTGCGGGATGGGTTCATACTTCGCGCGATAATCCCAGTCACGTGAGGCCGACAGCAGGATGTCGCCGGAGCGTGGCGCGCTGGCGAGCGCCAGGATCTGCACGAGCGAGTCCGGATAGTCCGTGCCGAACGTGATGGCGTGCGCCTCGTCGGCCGTGAACGCGGCGCGCGACGCCGCCGAGCCGATGGCGTCGACGATGCCCAGCGGGTCGCCCGACTCGGCGAGGTAGTGATAGCGGCCATCCGCGTCGCACGTGACCAGCGCCATGCCGCGACCGCGCGCGTGCACCTCGACTTCGCGCGTCGACCGCGGGAGCATGAGCAGGTCGACGGAATCTCGCGCCAGCAGCCGGTCCACGAGCCACTGCCATTGCCCGGCGACGAGCGGCCACCACGGGCGATCGCGCCGCTTGAGGTCGAGGTAGATGTGCGCCATCGCGTTGCCGCTGACCATGACGGCGGCATCGCTTCCACCGGTGAACGTCCACGGATGCGCGATGACGCCGAGCTTCCAGCTCGCGAGCAGCCCGGCGAGATCCTCATGATGCCGCACGGGGGAATGCCCATGGTCGCTCACCACCCAGATGTGCATCGCGTCCCAGCGTCCGTCGCGCTCGGCGTCGGCGCGCAAGCCGGCAACAGTGGCGTCCACCGTGCGCATGGCATCGAGCACCTCGGGCGCGCCGTGACCGAGCTGGTGCGAGAGCTTGTCGATGCCGGGATGCGCGAGGAAGGCGACATCGGGGCGGTCGCGCCGGATGCGCGCGGCGGTCTTGCGGCCCAGCTCACGGTCGAGCGCCAGCCAGCGCGGCAAGTCGCCGCGGAAATGCGTCCAGCCCATCTGCAGGCCGAACAGCCAATCCGCGCCGATGCGCTGGGCGGCCTTGAGTCCGCGCCCATGCGGCGTGAACGCGCCCAGTGGCCGCTCCGCGTGCTCGAAGAGCGTGCGGTGCTCGCGCGTGAGGTCGGTATCGGCGCGCAGCGCCTCGACGCCCACATAACTGCGCGCGTAGCCCGGCCAACGCGTGGCCGTGCGCGCGCGGTCCCACCACCGGATACCCGGCACACCGGCACGCCCGGGATGCAGTCCCATGAGAAACGGGGTGTAGGCGGGCCCCGTGACGGTCGGGAACACCGACGTCACCGTGTGCGCGCTGCCCTCGGCGCGCAGGCGCGCGAGAGCCGGCAGGTGTCCGGCGTCCATGGCGGCGAAGAGTGAATCGGCGCGCGCGCCATCGGCCACGACGATAACGAGGGTCAATCGATTCGGTTCAGGAGGTCGTCCGGGTCGCTCTACCGCATGACGCGAGATAAACTTCACCGCTCATGGCACCCAAGAAACGCGTGAAGAGGAAGGTTACGGCGCGCACGGCATCCGGCAAGCGCGCCGACCCCGAGCGGCTCGACAAGGCGTCCAAGCAGGCGATCGAGGGCACACGCGATCGCATCGTCGAGGGCGTGCGCATGTCCGGCGAAGGGCATGGCGCCGACACGCACGCCGAAATGGTGACGCCCACGCTGCGTCGGGCCACCGACGATGCGATCGGCGACTTCCGCTGGGCGCTCACGGAAGACGCCAAGCTGTTGCAGTACGGCGGCCCGAAGTCTGACTTCCGCTCCACCGATCCGTGGCGCGTGATGCGCATCATGGCCGAGTTCATCGAAGGCTTTGACAAGCTCTCGCCGGTGGAGAAGGGCGTGTCGATCTTCGGCTCGGCGCGCACGCATCCGGACGACCCGCAATACAAGGCGGCCATGGAAGTCGCGCGGCTGCTGGGCAAGGAGGGCTTCTCGATCATCACCGGCGCGGGCCCGGGGATCATGGAGGCCGCGAACAAGGGCGCCAAGCTCGGCGGTGGGGCGTCCATCGGTTGCAACATTGAATTGCCGTTCGAACAGGGGGCGAATCCGTATGTGGACACCCTCGTGGCGTTTCGCTATTTCGCGGTGCGCAAGACGATGTTCATCAAGTACTCGAGCGCGTTCATTATTTTCCCAGGCGGCTTCGGGACGTTTGACGAGCTGTTCGAGGCGCTGACGCTGATCCAGACGGGCAAGATCTCACAGTTCCCGGTGGTGCTCTTCGGCACGCACTATTGGGCGGGTCTCGTGCGTTGGATACGGAGTCGGGTGTTGGCGGAGAAGAAGATCTCGCCGGGGGACATGGATCTCATGATCATCACGGACGATCCGACAGAAGCGGCGCGCGCCGTGATCGAGGCGTACGCATTGCAACTCAAGACGGCGCGAGCCCAGGTCAAGGCGGAATAGGCGATGGCAGCGAGACAGTCGAAGGCGAGCGGTCGGCCGCGTGCGAGCGCGAAGGCGTCCGCGACGGCGAAGGGCAAGCAGAACGTCGCGAAGGCCGAGCGCCTCGCGGCGGCGCGGGCGAGCGCGGGTGGCGACAAGGCGGCGCAGAAACGCGCGGCTGAACAGCGTGAGGCGAAGAGCCATAAGGTCGGCACGAAGGCGGCCAGCCCGCTGTTGCGCGGCCGCAAGATCGACCCGCGTAAGCTTGACGGCACCGAAAGCGTCGTGCAGCTCGTTGAGGGCACCTTCCAGAGCTACAACTCAGGGCGGCTGCGCGAGGCGTGCGGACTATTCAGCGGCATGATGCTGGACCGCGACGTGACCGTCGGGATGACGCTGACCGGCGCGTTGACACCGGCCGGGCTGGGCATGAGCACGTTCATTCCGCTCATGGAGGCCGGCTTCGTGGACTGGATCATCTCCACGGGCGCCAACCTGTACCACGACGCGCATTTCGGGCTCGGGCTCTCGATGCATCGCGGCAACGCGCAGGCGTCGGACACCCAGCTGCGCGAGGAAGGTGTCGTGCGCATCTACGACATCTTCTTCGACTACGACGTGCTGCTCAGCACCGACGCGTTCTTCCGCAAGATCATTCGCGCGCCGGAGTTCCAGCGCACGATGTCGAGTGCGGAGTTCCACAACTTGTGCGGCAAGTATCTCGTCGAGCGCGAGAAGGCGCTGGGCATCCCGCAAAAATCGGTGTTGGCGGCGGCGTACCGCTGCGGCGTGCCGATCTACACGTCGTCGCCGGGCGACTCGAGCATCGGCATGAACATCGCCGCGCTCGCGCTGGAGGGCGGCACCTGCATCATCGACCCGAACCAGGACGTCAACGAGACCGCGAGCATCGTGCTGCATGCCAAGCGTGGCGGCGGCAAGAGCGCCGTCTTCATCGCGGGCGGCGGCTCACCGAAGAACTTCGCGTTGCAGACCGAGCCGCAGATTCAGGAAGTGCTCGGCATCGACGAGAAGGGACACGACTTCTTCCTGCAGGTGACCGACGCGCGGCCCGACACCGGAGGTCTTTCTGGCGCGACGCCGGCCGAGGCGGTGAGCTGGGGCAAGATCGACCCGGACCGGCTGCCGGATGCCGTCGTGTGCTACCTCGACTCCACGATCGCGCTGCCGATCATCACGAGCTACGCGCTGGCCAAGCGTAAGCCACGCAAACTCAAGCGGCTCTACGATAAGCGCGACGAGATGATGGCGACGTTGCGGTCGGAGTTCAGGAAGGCGAACGGGTAGGGGCGCCCGGGCGCGGGGCACCACCACCCGCGCCAACCACGCGTACGGAAGTCAGCGCTCGCCCCCTATCTCGGCGAAGAACGCCGCGAGGTCGATGCTGAGTGCCTCGACGCCGGCGTCCGGGCGCCAAACCAAGACTTCCGAGGCGATCATCGGTCGGTCGGCCTTCGGTGTCCAGACTTCCACCACGCGCGCGTCGCAGTCGACGATCCAGTAGGTCGGTACGGCCGAACGCTGGAATCGCTGACGCTTGGTGACGCGGTCGTAGCGCGCGGTTGAGGCCGAGAGGACCTCCACGACGAGAAGGGGGATCGAGACATCTGTCCAGGTGCGCATGCCTCGGCCTTCCTCAGGAGCGACCACGAAGATGTCCGGCTGCATCAGCTGCCCTGACCGGAGATCGAGATCGGCGGGAGAAGTCAGGACCAGTCCGCACGCGTTCTCGCGCACGTACTGGGCGAGCCGGTAGACAAGCGCTACGACCGCGATCTGGTGAATCGGGCGAGGGCTCGGGCTCACGAGCAGTTCCCCGTCCACCAACTCGTAGCGGCGCCCGTCCTCCGGCAGGGCGAGCACCTCTTCGCGGGTCCACTGATGGTCGAGAACGGGCATGCCCATAGGCTACGTTCGGCGGCGGGGAGGAGGCAAGGGAGCATCGCCACCAACATCGCCCCGGCCGGCGCAATCGCCCCATCGGTTCCTCGCGAGTCGCATCAGGGCATAGCGCGCCGCCTGTAGATATCGCCAGGCACTCCACGAGGACCCAGAAGTGCAGGACGGCCGGACTGCATCGAGCCCGTCCGACCGCCGGCACCCCCTCGGCTTACTTCTTCGACAGCTTCGCGTCCAGGCGCTCGGCGGCGAGGCGATGGCCCTCGAACGCCGGTCCGACCTTCACAACGAGTGCCTTGAGTTCGGCGTTGTCGATTGCCGGCAGCAGCGTGGTGTTGATCGCGTCAATCACGGACTGGTGGAACGAGACCTCGTACTGCAGGAAGGCGTGGTCAAACTCGGCGCCGCTGAGCTTGTTCAGGCGCGCCATGGTCTCAGCATGAGCCTTCGTCGTGGCTGCATTGTCGGCCGGCGCGGTCGGCGTGACGCCCAGCTTGGCAGCGAGATCGCGGCCCATCTTGCGCACCATCTCGTGGTCACGCGCCAGCATCGCGCCGAACTCGCGGACCTCGGGCGAGTGCCCCTTCTTGGCCGCCAGGTTGCCGGTCTCGATGTCGACCGTGTTGGCCTGATCAAAGATGAAGACGATGGTGGGGTCGTCCTGGGCGGTGGCGGTGGCCGGCGCGGCGCCGATGGCGAGTGCCGAGGCCGCCGCGATGGCAACGAACAGTGTCTTACTCATGGGGTGAATCCTCACAGGGGGTGGAGAGAGAAAACGGGTGTAGCTATGAGGATGAATACTCACCGTAACACAATATGTCAAGGAATAATGGGGTTTATTGGATAAGTCGACTGCCGGCATTACATTAGAGTTGCAACCCATCGACATGGAGGACGCGTGCCACATGGCCTGAATGGCCGGTTCTTCGAGACTACGCGTGGCCGGATCGTGCAACGACTGCGGCGATCGACCGGGACGGTCGAGGAACTCGCGCAACACCTGCATCTCACGGATAATGCCATTCGATCGCACTTGGCCACGCTCGAGCGCGACGGCTTAGTGCACAGGTCTGGCGTACGCCGGGGTCAGGGAGCCGGCAAGCCGGCCATCGAATACGCGATCCACCCAGAGGCGGAGCCGATCTTCTCGCGCGCCTTCGCGCCGATGCTGCTGTCGATCCTGGATGAGCTCGTCGAGCAGGCAACGGAAAAGCAGCGCGAGTCACTCATGCGTGGTGCGGGCCGTCGGCTGGCCTCGGCGCTCGCGATGCCGCGTGCCGGTGATGACACGGCGTCGCGAACGCGGGCGGCTGTGGCAGTGCTTGCACGACTCGGTGGCGAAGCCGAGGCGCACTTGAAGGACGGTGTGGTGCGCATCGCCGGCTGCGGTGCGTGCCCGCTGGGGTCGGCGGTCGCCGAGCACCCTGAGCTGTGCCGTGCGATTGAGTCGTTGCTGACCGAAGTGGTGGGCGCACCGGTGACGTCCGTTTGCGCACGCGGCGCGTCCTCACGCTGCGGATTCGAGATGCGCGAGGTGGCGTGACGAAGGCGCACGGAGGGAAAAGCGTCAAGGTGATGGACGGGTTCAGCCTCGCGACCCGTCGCGTGGAGGCGCTGCGTCAACGCGCCGGGGCGGTGCGTACGCGGCTCAAGCGCGCACCACGGATGGCCTTGGTGGCGTTTGGCGACGAGCTCGGGCGCGCGCTGCATGTGGCCAGGAAACTCAAGGCCGCCGCGGCAGCCGACGTGGACGCGAAGCCGCTCATTCTCCCGCCGCGTGCGACCACCAAGGACGCGCTGCGCGCCGTGGCGGCGCTGGCGGATGATCCGCGCGTGGACGGGATCTTTCTGCAGTTCCCGTTTCCGAGCGGCATTGACGGCGACACACTGGCCGCCGCCCTGCCGGCGAGCAAGGACATTGACGTCATGTCGCCAGCGCTCGCCGCACAGTATCTGACCGACGAATCGGCGCTGCCGCCGGTGACCGTGAGCGCCGCGCTCGCGCTGGTCGATGACTACGATGTGCGCATCAGCGGGCGAAAGGGCGTCGTCGTGGCGGAGGACAGCTCGTTCGCGCGCATGTTCCGGCTTGCGTTCGCTCGCCGCGGCGCGGAGACGATGCGCATCTTGTCGCCCGACGCGCCTGACCTGCAGGACCGCGTCAAGCGTGCGGATCTTGTGATCGTGGCCGCGGGGCGGCCCGCCATCGTGCGCTCGGAGCACCTGACCAAGGGCACCGTGGTGATCGACGCCGGCTACTTCAATCCGGGCGGCCAAGGCGACGTGGACGTCGCGGGCGGCACGCGTCATCTCGACGCTATTGCGCCGGTGCCCGGCAGCATCGGCCCGATGACGATTTCCTGCCTGATCGAACGCACGATCGTCTTCGCCGAGCGTCGCTGATTCGCGATGGCTGGCCTGAGCTCGCGTTGACTTACTCGGCGAGTGAGCTAGATTGCGTACCATGCACATGGACTACCCAACGGAGATCCCGGTTAGCGCCGGGCGAATCGTCGCGCGCGCGACTGTGGGGAGCCGCCGGTCATGGACCGGCCGCTCGGCTCTGTCGCGCGCGACGAGCACGCCGCTTTCCGCTTTCGCCACCACCGGCACGCACAAGTCTCGAGTGTCGGAAATGCGCCATGCGGCGCGTTGGGGTATGAGGCATCCCGAACGCCCGTCGCCGATTGCGACGGCCGATCCGGATCCCGGTCCGCAATCATCGCTGACGTGAACTGACCGTCCTGCGAGCGACCGCCCCACCTGCGACCAACGCACGTGGGGCGGTTTTTTGTTTTTCCATATCATCTGGAGGCATCGAATGTTGTTGACGCACCTGCAGCTCGGGCGGCGTGGCCCAGACGGCAGCGCCTTGGTCGATGGTCCGCTCGTCGTGGGCTGGACCCGCTCGGGCATCATCGGATTCGGCGGGTTCGACGACTACGCCGACGCGCACGCGGCGGCCACGGCAGCGGCCGCGGTGCTGCGGCAATGGTCCGCGAACCGGGCGGCGGACGCCCCCGCAGAGTTTCCGGGACAGCTCTCATCCGACGAAGCGGTCTTCGTTGATGGGCGCGCCGTTGCGCGTGTGCTCAAGCCCAAGGCGGTCAAGACGGACGTCCCCGGCTATGGCTTCGAGGTCGCCGTGCCGCACGCGATGTGGCTGGCGGTGATGCTCGAGTTGGCGCAGCGCATCCACGCGACGCTGGTCGGTTCGCGCCGGGCCCTCGAAACGGGGGGCGTCGGCGCATGACCATGATCGCGACAGGACCAGGAGCCGTGGGGACGGGCAACGGCACCGAGGCCGCCGCCTTCGAGCGCGAGACGAATCCCATGCGCGCCATGATCGCGCGCTATGAGCGCGCGACGGCGGCGCTCAACCTGGAGCCGGGTATCGACCGCTTGCTGCGCCATCCGGAACGCGAGTTGACCGTCTCGATCCCGGTCGAGATGGACGACGGCCGCATCGAAGTGTTCACGGGTTACCGCGTGGTGCACAGCACGTTGCGGGGACCTGGCAAGGGCGGCGTCCGTTACGACGAGCACGTCTCGCCGGACGAGGTGCGTGCGCTGGCCTCGTGGATGACATGGAAGTGCGCCGTGGTCGACTTGCCGTTCGGCGGCGCCAAGGGCGGCGTGTTGTGCAACCCGCGCACGATGTCGCCGCGCGAGCTCGAGCGTATGACGCGCCGGTACACGACGGGCATCATCAGCTCGCTCGGGCCGAACTCCGACGTGCCGGCGTCTGACGTGGGCACGAACGAGCAGGTGATGGCGTGGATCCTCGACACGTACTCGATGCACGTGGGGCACACGGAGCCCGCCGTGGTGACGGGCAAGCCGATCGCGCTGGGTGGCTCGCTCGGTCGACGCGACGCGACCGGTCGCGGCGTGCTCATGACCACGCAGGAGGCGCTGACGCACCTGGGTATTCCGATGAAGGGCGCGACGGTGGCTGTGCAGGGCTTCGGGAAGGTCGGCGCGGTGTCCGCGCGGCTGCTCGCGGCCGACGGCGCGCGCGTGGTCGCCATCGGCGACTACACCGGGGCCATTCATGACACGCGCGGCGTGGACGTGCCGCGTGCCGAGGAGTGGGTCCGCAAGCACGGGACGTTGGAGGCGTATCCGGAGGGCACGCATATCACCAACGACGAACTGCTCACGCTCGAGGTCGATGTCCTGGTGCCCGCGGCGCTCGAGAGCGTGATCACCACGCGCAACGCGGCGAAGGTCCGCGCCAAGGTCGTGGTCGAGGGTGCCAACGGCCCGACCACCGCGGACGCCGATGCGATCCTCGAGGGCAACGGCGTGTTCGTCGTGCCGGACATCCTTGCGAACGCCGGCGGCGTCACGGTCTCCTACTTCGAGTGGGTGCAGAACCGCGGTGGCTACTACTGGACGGAAGACGTCGTGAACGAACGGCTCGGTGAGATCATGCGCCGGGGCTTTCGCGAAGTGCTCGCGCTTTCACGGGACCACGGCGTCCCAATGCGCACGGCGGCGTACATGCTCGCCATCAGCCGTGTGGCGACGGTTCACAAGCTCAGGGGGCTCTATGCTTAAGGAAAGGGGAAGACAGTCACTCACGCGTTCGCAACTCGCCGAGCTGCGTGACGAGCTCGAGCGTGAGCGCCGGCGCGTGGAGCGCTCGCTCTCGACGGGCGACACCTCGTCCGAGCACCATGAGATCGTGAAGGCGCTCGAACGGCTCGATGAGGGGACCTACGGCACCTGCGTGAAGTGCGAACAACCCATCCCGTACGGCCGGCTCAGCGTGATGCCGGCGACGGAGCACTGTGTGGGGTGTGGCCTCTGACGAGGCCGGGTGCTTCGTCGGGCACGACGTTCGAGCATTCATAAACGAACGCCGGTGGGATGTTCGCGAGCGTGAAGCCGACGCGGACATCCCGGAACCGGCGCTCGAGCGCGCTGCGCTGGCTGAGGCTGTACTGGTACTGCACGAACATTCCGTCATCCGTGAGTAGCGACTGGCTGGCCGAGAGAATCCGCTCGACCAGCCTGTCGTCCATGATGGCCAGGGGGAGGCTCGAGACCACATGGTCGATGTGGCTGATGCCGAGGTCCGCGAGCAAGCCACGCAGTGTGCTGGCGCAGGCGTGCCGCAGGATGAGTCGCGCGTCATGAATGTCGCAATCATCGATGAACACGCGATTCACTTCGATGGCGACGAGTCGCGCGTCCGGATGAAGCCGCTTGAGCAGCTCGCGGGTGATGCATCCGGTGCCCATCCCGAGCTGGACGACCGTGCGCGCCTGCGAAAAGTCGATCGACCGCAGGAGTCGGGAGATGAGGTAGGGCGAACTGCGGACGATAGTGCCCGAGGTCCGGATGTTCGCGAGGTGCTTGATCACCTTTCAATCGTATCGCGCGGACCCCATGGCGCGATAGGGCGGGGGTTAGATTGTCGCATGCGCTTGCGACTCCCCGGCGCGGCCTCCGGGGCCGCTCGTCCGCCCCGGCGCCCGTCCGTCTCCCTGCGGGGCCTTGCCGTCGTCCTCCTCGCCGCGGCTGCGTGCTCGGGCGATCCGTCCGGCGCCGCGCCCAACACGACACCCACGGTCGTCCTCGAAAGCCCGGCGGCCGGCCTCACGTTCGCCGGTGGCGACGAGATCGTGGTCCGGCTCTCGGCGACGGACGAGGAAGATGGGCCGGTGAGCGCAGAACGGCTCGCGTGGTGGTCCGACCTGCATCACTCGGTGCACACACACCCGTTCGTGCCGCGCACCGCGGGCACCGGCGGCACGGTGACAGTCCCCCGCGTCGGGCATCCGGAGACCGACGTCTTCTACCGGGTCTATGCGAGCGCCACGGACGCCGCCGGCGCAGCCGATACCGTCTGGGTTGATATTGCGCCGCGCCTCACGACCATCGACGTGTCGACGCTTCCCGCGGGCCTTCTCATCACGGTAGACGGGCAGCCGCGCTCGACCCCTTTCTCGGTGGCGAGCGTGGTCGGGATGGAACGGCCATTGGGCGCCGTGACCCCGCAGATTTTCGGCGACTCGCTGTGGGAGTTCACCGGGTGGTCGGATGCGGGCGACACCGTGCACGCGGTCACCGCACCGGACGGACCCGTCTCGCTCGCTGCCACCTTCGTGGCGACGGGAGGCGCAAACTTCCGACCGACCGTGACGGTCACTGCGCCCGCGGCCGGCGCCACGGTCACCGAGGGAACGCCCGTGAACCTTCAGGCGTCAGCGGCCGATGCCGATGGCACGGTCGTGCGGGTCCAGTTCCTGGTGGATGACATTGTGATCGGCGAGGATGAGGTCGCGCCGTTCGGGCTGTCGTGGGCGCCGGAATCGCCGCTTGGTGAGCGATCACTGCGCGCCCGCGCATTCGACGCGGAGGGCGCGTTCACGCTCTCCGCGCCAGTGGCCATCACGGTCCAGTCGATGGCAGACGGCGACGCGCAGGCCCCGGTGGTCGCGTTGACGTCACCGGCCGGCGGCACGCGCGACCTCGTTGGCCCCGTGCAGCTCACCGCGACGGCGTCGGACAACATCGGGGTCACGCTCGTGGAGTTCGAGGTCGACGGGCTGCCCCTCGCCTCGGACGACACCGCTCCGTTCTCCGCGACGCTGGCCTCGACCGCGTCATACACCGCGGGCGCGCATGTGCTGCGCGCGCGCGCGCGAGATGCCAAGGCCAACTGGTCACCGTGGTCGAGCGCCGTGGTCACGTTCGGGGACCTCGCGCTGCCGCCAAGCTTCCAACGGACTGTCATCGCCTCGGGCTTCTCATCGGTGCTGACTAGCATCGCCTTCGCGGAGGACGGGCGCATCTTCGTCACGTCGCAGGAGGGCGAGGTGCGCGTGGTGAAGAACGGCGTGATGCTGCCCACGCCATTCGCTGTCGTTGACGCGCTCAACGAGGGTGAACGTGGATTGGTCGGCATCACGCTCGACCCGGCGTTCGCCGTGAATGGATACGTCTACATCTACTACACGACCCTCGAGGGCGGCGCGCACAACCGCATCAGCCGATTCACTGCCAATGGCGACGTGGCCGCACCGGGTAGCGAAGTGACGCTCATGGACCTGCCGGCGCTCTCCGACGCGCGGCGACACAATGGCGGTGCGATGCATTTTGGTCCCGATGACGGCAAACTCTATGTCGCGGTCGGTGACGACGGGGTCAGCGCTAACGCGCAGAGCAGGACATCCCTGTTCGGCAAGATCCTGCGCCTCAATTCCAACGGAACGATCCCGTCGGACAATCCATCCATGGGTACGTCCGGCATCTATCGCGCGATCTGGGCGATGGGATTGCGCAACCCGTACACATTCGCGTTCCATCCCCTCACGGGTCGCATGCACATCAACGACGTCGGCCAGGAGACGTGGGAGGAAGTGAATCTCGGGCGGGCTGGCGCGAACTATGGTTGGCCCGAATCCGAGGGCCCCACGGACAATCCCGCCTTCGACGCGCCGATTCTTGCCTTGCGCCACGCCGATAGTCCGACGCTCTTCGAGTCCTTTGCGGTGGTGGGCGGTGCGTTCTACAACCCGCAGCTCAACATGTTCGGCGCAGAATACGTCGGCAACTATTTCTTCGCGGACTATGTGTTCGGGTGGATCTATCGCATGGACGTCGACGCGGACGACGCCGTGTACGCCTTCGCCCAAACCGGTGGGACCATCACTGGACTCGGCGTGGCGCCCGACGGCTCGCTGTACGTGCTGGCGGGTACCGCACTCGAGCGCATCACGCGTTGAACGCTACGGCAGCAACGCGCCGAGCCCCGTGCCCAGGAACACGTACGCCAGCACCAACGGCGTTTCGCCGATGACCAGTCCGAGCAGCATGCGCGGGTAGGGCATCCGCACCAGCCCGGCGACATAGCAGATCAAATCCGTTGGCGTCACCGGAAGGAACGACCATAGCGCCACGAACCACATCGCCCGCGGCTTGACGAGATGCCCGCGCAGTCGCTCGAGCTGCGCGGGGTACTTGGCCGCCAGCCGCGCGTCGTAGCCGGCGAAGCCCGGAAACTTATAGAGCAGCGTGGCCGAGAATACGATGCCGGCCATGGAGACCAGGAACACGAACGGGAGCGCGCGCGGGAACAGCGCGCCGCCCGCGAGGATCACGGGCGTGCTCGGCACGAGCAGTGCCCCGCGCACGAGCGAGATGAGCGCGAAGCCGGCAAACGCCCACATGCCCCAGTCGCTGATGGCGCGCGCGATGGCGGCCTGCGAGAAATGGCTGGGCTCGGTGATCCACAGTGCGAGCACTGTGATCACCAAGCCCAGCCATACCCAGGTAAGTATTCTGCCGAGGTCGCGCTTCATCGGCGCGGACCGACGTGCGCCTTCACCGCACCGCGTCTGGAATCGACCGCGTCGCCTTGCGACAATCGACCCAGCTGGCAGCACGGCCACCACGGCCCGCCGGCAGCGGATCCATCACGTCGCGCGGCATGCGCTCGGGATCTTCACTCGCGAGATACGCCAGCATTGCCACGAGCGTCGCATTGTTCTTGAGGTCTGACGCGACAACCTTGTCGTACGTGTCACGGTCGGTGTGCCACGTGGTGGAACCGTAGTCCCAGCTGAGCGCGCCGAGGCTGAACGCGGGCGCCTTGTAGCAGACGAAGCTGGCGTGGTCGGTGCCGCCCGTGGACTGGCCACTGGTGGGTTGGTAGCGGATCCAGCGCGTGATGTCGTTCGGAATCTCGCCGAGGTACTCGCCAAGCCGCTCCGCCGCGCCGGGGAACGGACCCGCCGTCATGCTGACCACGCGTCCCGTGCCGTTGTCTTGATTGAACAACGCCTGCAGTCCGCTGACCACCTCAGGGTGGTCTTCGGAGAATGCGCGTGAGCCATTGAGACCCTGCTCCTCGCCGTTCCAGTGCCCCACGAGGATCGTGCGCTTGGGATTCGGGTACACGGTCTTCAGGATGCGCAGTGCCTCGAGCATCGTGATGGTGCCCGTGCCGTTGTCCGTCGCGCCGGACGCGCCGGCCCACGAGTCAAAGTGCGCCGAGAGCATCACGTACTCATCGGGCTTCTCGCTGCCCTTGATCTCGGCCACCACGTTGAACACGGGGCGCTCCCCCAGTAGTTCGCTGTCCGTGTAGGCGCTGACGAGCGGCGACTGGCCATTCTGCGCCATGCGGAACAGGAGCCCGTAGTCCTCGCAACCCACGGAGAACGCCGGGATCGTCTGATTCGGCGAGCCGAACACCTTGCTGATGGCGGGATATCCGGAGAAGCGCGAGGAGAACACCGCGAGCGCGCCCGCGTCCTTGAGCTTGCGCCACACGCTGCGGCCGCCGCTCATGGCGACGTTCGTCTGGTTCCACGCGGTCTGCATACGCTCCTGTTCCTCCTCGACGCGCGCGATCTCCTCGGGCGTGCCGAACTCCTCCCACTGGGCCGACGAGCGACATGAGAGACGCGGCGCATCCATGAGGAAGATCTTGCCCTTCACGTTCGGCAGCCACGCCTCGAACTGCTCGGGCGAGGTGACGTCCATGGGATACGTCACGACCTCGCCGATGACGGGGCCGGCGCCGGTGCTGGGTGACCACGCGAGCGGCGCGGCGTCGAGTGTGCGCTTGCGCGGCGAGATGAGGTCCACGTGCGAGAGGCCACGGCTCCAGCCGAGCCAGGTGCCGTAGCGCTCCTTGCGCGCGTCCACGCCCCAGCTCTTGTACGTGCGGATGATCCAGTCCTGCGCGGCATCGGACTCCGGCGACCCGGTGAGCCGCTGGCCGAGCGGGTCGAGCAGCACCTGCGCGAGCGACATGGCCTGCGAGCGGTTCATGCCCTCGTCCCAGATGCGCCGGATGGTCTCGTTGGTCGGCGCTGTGGTGCGTACGTAGGCCGGATACTCCGACGGCGGGATGGGCTTCGACATGTCTTCGCGCGTGGGCTGCGCGCTGACGGAAGCAGCCGTGAGCAGCACGGCGCAAAGACCGGCGACAATGGATCGGGATGCCACGAGCAACTCCTTGTGGATCGGGTGGTCAGAGCTGTGCCGACAGTCCGTCGGCGAGGGACCGTCGATACGCCTTCCATGCGGGCACCAGCCCCATGAGCGTGCCGGCGCCGACGACGAGGCCAAGATAGCCCCATTCGATCGGACCGAGTGATCGCGCGGTGAGCACGAGCCCGAACTGCGACTCCACCGGGCCGCGCGCGACAATAATGCCGAGATACACGAGTGCCACGCCCGCCGCGGCGCCCGCGAGGGAGAGCAGCGCCGACTCGAACACGAGCAGCGAGAAAATCGCTCGCGGGCCCGCGCCGACCGCGCGCAGGATCGACATCTCGCGCCGGCGCGACTCAAGTGACGCGTACAGCGCCACGCACATCCCGAGCAGCCCCACGAGCACCGTGAAGCCCGCGACAACGCGCAAGCCGGCCTCCGCGCTGCCGATGGTCTGCCAAAGCTGCCCGAGCGCGACGCCGGGAATGATCGCCGTGAGCGGCTCGGCGCGATCCTCGTTCATCTCACGCTGCAGGGCCAAGGTCTCGAAGCGGTTCTGCGTGCCGACGAGAAACGCGGTGATCGGCGCGGGCGCGCCCGGTGGCGTCGTGGCCGGCGGCGGTGGTCCCATCGCCAGGCCTCCGCCGGCCAGCTCGGCTTCGTGCATCACGTCGAGGCCATCGAGCGTGACGTACAGCGCGCGGTCGATCGGCGTGCTCGTGCGCGCGATCACGCCGCTCACCGTGAACGGGTGCAGGTCATGCTGCGCGAACGAGATGGCGGCGACGCCGTGCGCGAGCGTGAGCGAGTCGCCCACGCCGAAGCCGGTGCTGCGCGCGACGTCGCTGCCGATCACGACCTCGCGGTCGGTCGCCGGTGCGCGGCCGGCGGCGAACTCGACATGCCGGTCGCGGAACCGGTATCGCTCGAAGAAGGCCGCCGTTGTGCCGATCACGCGGTACCCGCGGTAGGAATCGCCCAGCGCGTAGGGGATCGTCCACGCCACGGCGGGATGCGCCGACCAGCGCTCGAACGTGTCCCACGAGATCGAGCCCGACGGCGTGCTCATGCCGAACACCGTGGAGAGCAGCACCTGCGTCGTGCCGCCGCGCGCGCCGACGATGAGGTCGGTCCCGCGGATCGTCCCCGCGAAGCTCTCGCGCACGCCGGTGCGGACGTGCTCCGTGCCCACCAGCAGCGTCACGGAAAGCGCGATACTGAGCACGGTGAGGGTCGAGATCAGCGCGCGGTTGCGGAGCGACCGCGCGGCGAGGGCAAGGAGGAACCTCAGGCCGCCTCCGCTCCCGCCGCCGGCGCGGCGCGATTCAGCGTCCGCAACTCCACCGTGCGCGCGAAGCGCGGCGCGAGCGACATGTCATGGCTCACGAACACGAGCGCGCTGCCGGCGTCGTCGCACGAGGCGAACAGGAGCTCGAGAAAGCGGTCGCGCCGGTCAGCGTCGAGCGCCGAGGTGGGCTCGTCGCAGACCACAAGCTCGGGTGCACCGATCAGCGCGCGTGCGACGGCCACGCGCTGCTGCTGGCCCACACTGAGCGCCGTCACGGGCTGGTCGAGCAGCGCGCTGATGTCGAGCCCGTGCGCGAGTCGCGCGGCTTCGGCGCGCAAATCCGCGCCACCCAGCCGCGCGCGTCGCGCCGCGCTCAAACGGCACGGCAGCGTGATGTTGTCCACCACGCTCAGGTACGGAATCAGGTTGAAGAGCTGGAACACGTATCCGAGGTGTTCGGCGCGAAACCGGTCACGCGCCCCGCCGGACATCGTGCCGAGCTCGTGGCCGAGCACGCGCACGGAACCCGAGGTCGGCGTCAGCACACCGGCCAGCAGGCCCAGCAGCGTCGTCTTGCCGCTGCCGCTCGGGCCATGCAGGAACACGCGCTCCGCTTTGGCAACGTCCAGTCGATGCACGTCCAGGACCGTGGGCCCTCCGCGGTATGCGAAGCGGACGTCCTGGAGCCGGACCGCCGTCACTTCCCGGTGTACGGCTTCATGGACAGCCCTTCGATCTGGTAGCCGACTTCACCGTAGGGGCTGTCGTAATCGGTAATGCGCAGCGTGCCCTCCATCCACACGGCGTCGAACAGCGCCAGCTTCACCGACTTGTTGCCGACCATGGACACGAACGCCATCTGGTTCGGCGGCGGAGGCGGTGTGTGCACGCAGGCGCCGTAATAGGGAACCAGCAGGAACTCCGCGCCTTCCTCATCGGCGTCGTCGAGCGGCACGATGAAGCCCGGCACGCGGACCTTCATGCCGTCGAGCTTCTTCAGCGTGTCGGTCATCGTGCCCTTCTCGTAGTCGAGTCCGCCGAGCACGCGCCAGTCGATGTTGATCGGCGTCGTTGTCGCGGTCGTCGCGTCCTTCCGCTGCGCTTCGAGTCGGGAGACAGAGGCCGAGGCCAGCGACAGCAGGATCGCGACGACGGCGAGGACGCCGAGCCTGCGGGCGGTCGGGCCGCTACTCCGGAAAAGGAGTCCTGGGTTGTCTTGCTTTCGCATGCTGGGAATACCCCGTATTGGTTGTTCTATAGTGAACTTACGTCTGCCAGCAGGGTCCCGTTGGATTACGGCATGGCAGCGTAGCCCGTGCTCGGCTCGCAGATCCGGTGGTCCGCCTGACCAACTACAACTGCTGTTTCACGCGGAGGACGCGGAGCCAGCGGAGGAAATTCGGATCCGACGGACCCCTCCGCTGGCTCCGCGTCCTCAGCGTGAGATGCAGTTCCCGCATCCCCCGCCGTTCCCGTATGCACGTTCCACCCCCACTCCGGAAGACGTTGCCGACCCCCGTTTGAGGCACTATACTCCAGTCACGAGTCGTTCGTCCGACGCCCGGCCAGTTTGGTCGGGCGTCGGCATTTTTCTACCCCGACTTTCCGTCCCCCGAGGGCAGCACGCATGATCGAGGCGCTCAAGCTGAAACTCAGCGACGAAGCCGAGAAGTTGCGCTACGAGTTGAACGTCACGCTGCCGCACGAGATCCGCAAAGCCGTGGAGCTCGGCGACTTGCGCGAGAACTCGGAGTACAAGGCAGCGCTGGAGCGGCAGCAATTCGTCCAGGCGCGGCTCGGCCAGCTCACGCAGCGGCTCTCCAAGCTCTCGTCGATCGACGAATCACAGATCGCGACGGACGCTGTCGGGCTCGGCTCGCGCGTCGTGGTCGAAGACCAGGACACGAAGGCGCGCGAGACGTACCACATGATCTTCGGTGACGCCGAGGACTTTGATGAAGGCCAGGTGACGATGTCGTCGCCGATTGGTCGCGCGCTGCTGGGCAAGAAGGTCGGCGACGTCACGCTGCTCAAGCTGCCGGCGTTCACCCGCAAGATGAAAGTGGTCGAACTCACGACCATCCATGACGACGTGAGCTGAATCCCCGCGTTCTTCCCCAAGCCGAAGCCGTCAGTTCGCAGACGGCTCGGCTGAGAGCGCCGCGCGCAGCGCCGCGTTGAGCGTGGAGTCATCGGCGGTCACCGGACCGACGTGCCGCCAGCGCAGGATCCCCTCGCGGTCGATCAGGTAGCTGGCCGGCACCCCGATGGCCATGAACATGGTAGAGATGCGGTCATCGGGATCGTGCCAGAGCGTATAGCTCGCGCCGAGTTCTTCGGCGAACGAGTCGATGCGATCCGCCATGCCGGGCTGGTCGATGCTGACGCCGATGATCTCAAGTCCCTCATCGCGGTGACGCTGGTGCAGCGTCTCCAGGGCCGGAATCTCCTGGCGGCAGGGTTTGCACCACGTCGCCCAGATGTTCAGCAGCACGACTTCGCCGCGTCGGCTGTCGAGCGAGACCGGCGTGCCGTCGAGCTGCTGGGCGGCGTAGTCGGGCGCCACGGCGCCGATGGTCGCCGCCCTGGGCGCGTCGCCACAGCCCATGCCGGCGAGCAGCACGGCACACCAGGTGCCGACGAGCGCGCGCCCTGCTGTTGACCGGCGGCGCGGCGACGTCGCGGCGCGCCTCAACGCGCGCCCACGCGAACGCGCGCCGTACGGATCGCGCTCGGTGTTCCGGGAATCGTCCACGCCATCACGACCCCGTCGCGCGTGCGGATCATGCGCGGGAAGCCGCTCGAGCGCGCGGCGGAGGACGTACTGACGACGGCATGCTCGTTCGCGGTCCCACCGATGTCGACCAGCCGCGCCCATACCTCGGCCTCCTCGACGCCAATGCGCTCGACCCAGCTCACGAGCGCCGTGCGGCCGTCGAGCAGTTCGACGTCCACGCGTCCCGTGGGTGCGCCGCCGTCGACGCGGATCGGCGTGCCGAACGTCGCGCCGCCGTCGGTGGAGAACGCCACGCGCGCCTTCGCCGAGTCGCCCGGCGCGGCGAACCACGCGACCACGACGGTGTCCCCGACCGCCGAGATCGCGGGTCCGTTCACCGGGCAGAAGTCAATCTTCCAGCCGTCGGCGTGCACCGGCTTCGGCTCCTGCCAGGCGCCATCCACGAGTCGCATCACGTGGATGTCGCGAATCTCGGCGTCCGTGCGGTCGCGGTAGGTGATGACGGGCCCGGTGGTCGTCATGGCGATGCCGGTCTGGCAGCAGTCGCACACGGAGTGGTCAATGACGACGTCAGACGCGACGCCATCCTCGCCCCATGTCGCATACCGCAAGTGCATCACGGCGCCATGACCGTCCTCGCCACCGGCACCGCCATCCAACAGGACCATCGCCGCGCCCGAGTCGCTCGTCGGCATCATCGCAACGAAACCATGCTCCGCCTCTATGCCCGGCGTGTGTGGCGTGACGCTTTCGGTCCACGTGCGGCCGTTATCGGACGACTCCGCGACGCGCACGTCGTACGCGTAGGTCCCGCTGCCATTGCGTTGCAGCCAGTGTGCGAGCAGGCGGCCGTCCGCGAGTTCGATCACCGAGGGAAAGTCGGCCCAATTCACGAACAGGTCGGTGCGCCGCATGACCTCCCGCGGCTCCGACCATTGCGTGTCGTCCCCCATCACCGCAAAACGCAGTGCGGTCGTGGAATCGGCCGCAGGCTCGAGCCAGCTCAGCAGTGCGCGGCCATCGGCCGTCGCAGCGAGGTTGGGTTCGGCGGCGCCTGGGCCGGTGGGCGACTCACCGGGTTCAACGACGAGACGCGACGCCGTGGCATCCACGCTGGCGTCGCTGGAGCCCGTGCATGCAATCGTTGCCAAGGCGGCCAGCGCACCGGCAAAGGCAAACCGCAAACGAGTTGTCGAGGACATGTATGAAAGCTTGCGTATCGGCCCTCTTGTCGCAAATCGAGGCATGGATCCCGCCGGTCTTCATCGCAGATCCGCTCGCAGCCGCCGGTGCTCAGCGGCCGAAGATCCGCGTCACTTCCTCCTGATACTCCTCGACGGCGTGCGCGGCGTCGTCCCCGGCCCAGCCGAGCAGCGGACCCATGATCGCCGCCACGCGCGGCGCCACCGAGACACCATGGTCGCGCGTCTCGAAGGCGAGCAAAGTGCGGCGTATGAGCACGTCGGCCAACGTCTCGGCGAACTCCGTGCGCACCGCATGGACCACATCAGACTCACGCCACTGGAGCCCCTCGACGAGGGGCACGTCGTCGTCGCGCGAGGGCGGCCGGTCGCCGGGTAACAGGGCGTCGGCCGTATCGCAGCGTCGTACGTCGACGCCAAGGCGCTTGGCCGCCGCGTCCACACATTGCTCGGCCATCTCGCGATACGTGGTGAGCTTGCCGCCGCTGATCGCCAGCACGCCGCGGTCCGTGAACCGGATAGCGTGTTCTCGCGACGCGGAGGCCGGGTCGCCGGCGTTGAGCGCCGCCACGAGCGGCCGGATGCCCGCCCACGCCGAGATCACATCGTCCTCAGTGAGCTGCGCCGCCGGAAAGAAGCGGTTGCACGCGGAGAGGAGGTAGCGCACGTCGGCGGCGGAGGCGCGGACTTCGGACGGGTGTTCGTCGGTCGGCGTGTCGGTGGTGCCGATGATCGTGTGCGGACCCGCCGGGATTGTGAACATCACGCGGCCATCATCGGGCGAGAGCATGGTCACCGCGCCCACGTTGCCGACGCGCTCGGCCGGCACCGCGATGTGCACGCCCTTGGTCCCACGCACGGCCGGACCCGCCGCAGGGTTCTCCATGCGCGCGATCTCGTCCGTCCACGGGCCGGCGGCGTTCACCACGAGCCGCGCGCGCACGTGGACCTCGACGCCGCCGAGCCGGTCGCGCACGACGACGCCATCAACGGGGCCGTGCATGGGCGCGAAGGAGAGCGCGCGCACCTCGGCGTGATTGACGACGGCTGCGCCATGCGTCGCCGCGTCGAGCACATTGGCGAGTGTGAGCCGCGAGTCATCGGCATGTGCGTCCCAGTAGGTCGCGCCGCCGCGCAAATGCGATGGGGCGAGCGCGGGCTCGGCCTCGAGCACGCCGTGCGCGCTCAGCCGCTTGTGGCGGCCGACATTCCGGAACATCGCGAGCATGTCGTATAACAGCAGGCCGGCGGCGAGCTTCCAGCGCGGGATGCGGGCGCCCTCATAGACGGGCCACGTGAACCGCAACGGCTGGACGATGTGCGGCGCAATGCCGAGCAAGATCCGTCGCTCGCGACTCGCCTCGAACACGAGGTGCAAGTAGCCGTGCTCCAGGTAGCGCACGCCACCGTGCGCAAGCCGGGAGGACCGGCTCGAGGTCCCGCTGGCAAAGTCGTCGCGCTCGAGCAACGCCACGGCCAGGCCGCGTCGGGCAGCGTCGCGCGCGATTCCGGCCCCGGTGATGCCGCCGCCGATGATGGCGACGTCGAATTGTCGGTCGGCGAGCTCCAGCAGCCGCTGGGTTCGGCTCGGGGTGGAAAGGGGCATCGCCGGACGATAGCACTGGCGCGCGAAGTATGACAGCCACGCTAGGTTTAGGGCATGTCTATCAACGAGCCGGGCAAGCGCGTCGCGATTGTCGCGGGCGTGCGCACGCCGTTCGCCAAGGCCGGGACGACGCTGCGCTCGCTGAGTGCGATCGAGCTCGGCAAGCTGGCGGTGAGCGAGCTCGTGCACCGCTCGGACGTCGACCCCGCGGCGGTCGACCTGCTGGCCTTCGGCACCGTGATCCCGTCCGTGCTGGCACCCAACATCGCGCGCGAGATCGCGCTGATGCCGCTGTTCCCCAAAGGTCTGCAGGCGTGGAGCGTCTCGCGCGCGTGCGCGTCGGCCAACCAAGCCATCACCGACGCGGCGGACCAGATCGCGCTGGGCCATGCGACGATCGCCATCGCAGGCGGCGCCGAGTCACTGTCGAACGTGCCGATCCTGCACTCGCGCGGATTCTCCGACGCGCTCGTGGCGGCGTCCAAGGCCAAGACGCTCGCGCAGCGCGTGCAGGCGTTCTCGAAGATTCGCGCCAAGGACTTCATCCCCATCACGCCGGCCATCGCCGAGCCCACGACGGGCGAGACGATGGGCCAGTCGGCCGAGAAGATGGCGAAGATCAACGGCATCACGCGCGAGGAGCAGGACCGCTTCGCGTGGGCCTCGCATCACAATGCGCAGGTGGGCACGGCCGACGCGCGCCTGACCGCCGAGATCGTGCCCGTGATGCTGCCGCCCGCGTACGAGACGGCGATGACGAGCGACAACGGGATCCGCGCCGATTCCACGCTCGAGCAGCTCGCGGCGCTCAAGCCCGTGTTCGACCGCCGCTACGGGACTGTCACGGCGGGGAACGCGTCGCCGCTCACGGACGGCGGTGCGGCTGTGCTCCTCGTGCGCGAGGACACGGCCAAGTCGCTTGGCATGAAGCCCGTGGCGTACATCCGGTCGTACGCCTACGCGGCGCTCGACCCGGGCGAACAGCTGCTGCAGGCGCCCGTGCTGGCCGCGCCCGTGGCGCTCAAGCGCGCGGGACTCACGCTCAAGGACATCGACCTCGTGGAGATGCACGAAGCGTTCGCGGCGCAGGTGCTCAGCAACCTGCGCGGCTTTGAGTCGCGCGAGTGGGCCGCGCGCGCGGGCATGAGCGAGCCGATGGGCGCCGTGGACCGTGACCGGCTCAACGTGATGGGCGGCTCCGTCGCGATCGGGCACCCGTTCGGCGCCACCGGCGCGCGTATCACGACGACACTCATGAACGAACTTGCGCGCCGCGATGGGCAGTTCGGACTCATGACGGTGTGCGCGGCCGGCGGACTGGGCTTTTCGATGGTGATCGAGCGCGCATGACGGCCGTGACCCTTGAGGTGACCGACGGCGTCGCCGTACTCACACTCGACCTGCCCGGCGAGTCGGTCAACAAATTCACGCCCTCGGTCATCGAGGAGTTCCGCGCGCTGCTGACGCGCATTGAGTCGGACCAAGCCATTACGGCCGCCGTGCTCATCAGCGGCAAGCCGGGCAATTTCGTCGCCGGCGCCGACATCGACCAGTTCCTCGAGTTCCGCAGCGCGCAGGACGCCCAGCAGGCGAGCGCGCTCGGGCACGCGATGATGCACCGCATCGAGAAGGGACGCGTGCCGGTCGTGGCTGCCGTCGATGGCGCTTGCCTCGGCGGCGGGCTCGAACTCGCCCTCGCCTGCTCGTACCGCGTGGCGGCGGAGACCGACAAGACGGTATTCGCCCTGCCGGAGGTGCAGCTGGGCTTGATCCCGGGCGCCGGCGGCACGCAGCGGCTGCCGCGCCGCGTCGGGCTGCAGGCGGCGCTGGACATGATCCTCACGGGCAAGAACGTGCGCGCGAAGAAGGCGCTCAAGCTCGGGCTCATCGATGAGCTCGTGCACCCGGCGATCCTGCGAGACATCGCGATCGCGCGCGCGCGCGACCTGGCCGCCGGGCGCATCGCGCGACAGCAGAGCAATCGGCACCACGGGGCGCGCGAGTTGCTGCTCGACGACAACCCGATTGGCCGCGCGGTCGTGCTGCGCAAGGCGCGCGAGACGACCACGAAGAAGTCGAAGGGGCATTATCCGGCGCTGTACGCCGCGCTCGACGCGGTGGCCGCTGGCTATCACGCCGGCTCGGAGGAGCAGGGCTACGCCGAAGAGGCGCGCCTGTTCGGTGAGATGGCCATGACGCCGGTGTGCCGGGAACTGATGTTCCTGTTCTACGCGACGACTGCGCTCAAGAAGGATCCCGGCGTGACGGGCGACGCGCCCCCTCCGCTGCCGGTCGACCGCATCGCGGTGATCGGCAGCGGATTCATGGGCGCCGGCATCGCGGCGGTCACGGTGATGAAGGGCATCCCCGTGCGCTTCAAGGACACCGAGGCCGCGCGCGTCGCCAAGGGCATCGGCGCCATACGCGATGTGCTGCGCGACGGGCTTACGAAGCGACGCATCACGCGCCAGCAGTTCGAGGATCAAGTGGGACTCGTCTCCGGCACGGTGCGGTACACGGGCTTTGGCCGCGTGCCGCTCGTGATCGAGGCGGTATTCGAGGATCTCGAAGTCAAGCAGGGCGTACTGCGCGAGACGGAGTCGGTGACCTCGGACGCCGCGATCTTCGCGACCAACACGAGTACCATCCCGATCACGCAGATCGCCTCGGCGGCACGGCGGCCGGAGCGCGTCATCGGCATGCACTTCTTCTCGCCCGTGCATCGCATGCCGCTGCTGGAGGTGATCGTGACGCCGCAGGTCGCGCCCGAGGTCGTCACCACGGTGGTGGCATTCGGACGGCGCATCGGCAAGACGGTGATCGTCGTCAACGACGCGCCGGGGTTCTTCGTGAACCGTATCCTCGCGCCGTATGTGAACGAGGCGGGACTGTTGCTCGATGAGGGCGTCGCCGTGGATGCGATCGATCGCGCGATGTCGGCGTTCGGATTCCCGGTCGGGCCGATCCAGCTCATCGATGAGGTGGGGCTCGACATCGCCGGCAAGTCCGGCGCGATCATGGCCGAGGCGTTCGGCGCGCGCATGCGGCCGAGCGAGGCCCTGACGAAGGTGCTCGCCGCCGGCCGGCTCGGCCGCAAGGGCAAGCAGGGCTTCTATGCGTACGATGAAGCGGGCAAGCGTGAGGGTGTCGATGAGAGCGTGTACCGCCTGTTCTCCGGCGGCTCGGCGCGCGTCGAGATGCCGGCGGCGGATATCCAGCGGCGCTTGTCTCTGGCGATGGTGAACGAGGCGGCGCGATGCCTGGACGAAGGCGTCGTGCGCTCGGCGCGCGACGGCGACGTCGGCGCGGTGTTCGGCATCGGCTTCCCGCCGTTTCGCGGCGGACCGTTCCGTCATGTGGATGCGACTGGCGTCAGCGAGGTGGTGCGGCAGCTCGAGGAGCTCGATGCGCGGCATGCGGGTGGCAGGTTCTCGCCGGCGCCGGTGTTGCGGGAGATGGCAACGAAGAATGCTCGTTTTTACTCAACAGATGGGAGAATGGAATGAGAGGAGTGCTCGCGCTACCGCTCTGTGCGTCGCTCGTGCTCGGTGCGTCACCACGCTTAGCTCTCGCGCAGCAGACGCGGGCGGAGGTGTCTGGGTACACCGTGACTTCCTCGCACGCCGACGTCGTTGCGTTCCTCGATTCGCTTGAGGCGCGTGCGCGCGGGAAGTTCGTGCGTGGGGTCATTGGCACGACAACCGAAGGTCGCGACCTGCCGTATGTCATCGCCTCGCGGCCACTGGTGCACACGCCCGCCGAGGCGCGCGCCACAGGGAAGCCTATCGTCTATGTGCAGGGCAACATCCACGGCGGCGAAGTCGAGGGTAAGGAAGCGCTGCAGGCGCTGTTGCGCGACCTGGTGCTCGAGGATGGGCCCAACGCCCTCGACTCCATCGTGCTGATCGCGGTGCCGATCTACAATGCGGACGGCAACGACAACTGGGGGCCGCAGGCGCGCCAGCGCGGATCGCAGGACGGACCGGAGCGCATCGGGCAGCGACCGAACGCCGCGGGACTCGACTTGAACCGCGACTACATCAAGAACGAAGCGCCTGAGACGCTCGCATCGCTGCGCATGTTCACGACGTGGGATCCCGACGCGTTCATGGACCTGCACACGACCAACGGGTCGTACCACGGTTACGCGCTCACTTATTCGCCGTCGCTGCATCCGGCCGCCATGGTCGGCGAACTCGCGCCCGCCGGGCCGTGGACGCGCGATACGCTGTTGCCCGAGTTGCGCCGCCGCGTGCGCGCGCGTGGCTTCGAGACGTTC
>JAKFFA010000003.1:0-93863 GCA_036675455.1 Gemmatimonadaceae bacterium
CCACCAACAACGCGACCAGCGGCGCCAGTACGCCCTCCTCGGCTATCGTGCGCCATCGCGGTGCGCTCATCGCGGGCGCGGTCATGCGACGGCCCCACCGTGCACGCCCATCATCCACGGACCAAGCACATCCTCGGACGCCTGTGCGCGGGGAATGATCGTCACGATCCGTCCGTCGAACATCACGGCGATGCGGTCCGAGAGCGCGAGCACCTCGCGCAGCTCGGCTGATACGAGCAGAATCGCCTTGCCGTCATCGCGAGCACGGCGCAGTTCGGCATGGATGAACTCGATTGCACCGACGTCCACACCGCGCGTGGGTTGTGCGGCGAGCAGCACCGAGAAGTCGCGCGACATCTCACGCGCGATGACGACCTTCTGCTGATTTCCGCCGGAAAGCGCGCGAGCCGGTGCCGCCGGGTCGGGCGGCCGGATGTCGTACTCCGCGATGCGCGCGCGCGCGTTGTCCGCGATCGCGCGCCGGTCCAGCCACCCGAAGCGGCCGGCACTGAAGCGGTGCTGTCGGCCCAGCACGAGATTGTCGGCCACCGGATACTCAAGGATAAGCCCGCGGCGGTGCCGGTCCTCGGGGATGTGGGACAGCCCCGCGTCGCCGCGCGCGCGCACGTCGAGTGGCGTGAGCTCGATGCCGCCCAGCCGGATGCTGCCGTCGGTCACCGGACGCAAGCCCGCGAGCGCTTCAAGCAACTCGGTCTGTCCGTTGCCTTCGACACCCGCGATGCCAAGGATCTCGCCGGGCGCGATGCTGAACGAAACGCCGTCCACGGCGCGGTCCACGCGGGCGCCACGCACTACGAGGTCGTGCACCTCAAGTACGGGCGCGCCGCCCGCGCTAATCCGGCTCGCGGCGCTTGCCGCGCTCGCCGTGCTCGTAGCGGTGACGACACCAGGCGCCGCGACACCTGCCGTCATCAGCGCGATATCACGTCCCACCATCGAACGTGCGATCGCCGCAGGCGTCGTTTCGCGCGTCAACAGCCGCTCCACCGTCGCGCCCTGCCGCATCACGGTGATGCGGTCGGTCACCGCCATCACTTCCTCGAGCTTGTGCGTGATCAGGATGATCGTCGCGCCACCGTCGCGCAGCGTGCGCAGCACGTTCCACAGTTCGGTCACCTCGGGTGGCGACAACACCGCCGTGGGTTCGTCGAGCAGCAGGATGCGCGCGCCGCGGTAAAGCGTCTTGAGGATCTCCACGCGTTGCGCCTCACCGACCGAGAGGTCAGCCACGAGCCGGTCCGCGGTCACGCGCAATCCTGTGCGCTCGCTCAGTGACTCGACCTCCTGCACGGCGCGATGGTGGTCGAACGTTCCCGCGCGAACGGGCTCGCGGCCGAGCACGACGTTCTCCGCCACGGTCAACGTCGGCACGAGCATGAAGTGCTGGTGCACCATGCCGACGCCGGCCGTGATGGCTTCGGCCGTCGACCAGCCCGTTACGTCGCGGCCATCGACTTCCACCGTACCCGCGTCGCTGCGATGCATGCCACTCAGGATGCGCATCAGCGTGGACTTGCCGGCGCCGTTCTCGCCCACGAGCGCGTGGATCTCTCCGCGGCGGACCTCGAGCGAGGCAGCGCGGTTGGCATGCACTGCGCCAAAGCGCTTCTCGATGCCCGTCAGGCGAACCGCCGGAATGTCGGCGGACTGCTCCCAATCCGGCTGCGGCGGCGGCGCCGTGCGATCCATCATCGGGCCGCCCGCGAACCGAGGCGGTGAGCCATGGCGACGCGAGGGCAACGCATCAGCGTGTCGAGGGAACGCGGATGCGCCCCGCGATGATGTCCTCGCGCAGCGACTCGACCCGTGCGCGCACGGAGTCGGGAATCATCTCGCGATTGTTCTCATCATAGATGTAGCCGACGCCGTCCTCGGCGAGCCCGAACGCATAGATGCCGCCCTCGAACGTCCCTTCCTTCACGCGTCGCGCCGCGTCGAATACGGCGGCGTCCACGCCTTTGACCATCGACGTGAGGATATATCCCGGTGCCTCGCTGTACTGGTCGGCGTCAACGCCGATGGCCAGGCGGTTCATCGACCGTGCCGCTTCGAACACGCCGAGGCCGGTGGCGCCTGACGCATGGTAGATGACGTTCACGCCCTGTTGGTATTGGCTGATAGCGAGTTCCTTGCCGCGGCCAGGATTCGCGAATGCGTCGGGCGTGACGCCGGCGTACTGCACGAGCACCTCGCAGTCGGGGCAAACGTGCTTCACGCCCGCGCGATAGCCCACTTCGAACTTGTGAATGAGCGGCGAGTCCATGCCGCCGACGAAGCCCACCTTCTTCGAGTTGCCTACGAGCGCGGCCAGCGCGCCCACGAGGAACGAGCCCTCTTCCTCACGGAAGCGCAGCGCCGCCAGGTTCGGCGGCGGCGGAATCACATTGCCGGCGGCGTCATACGACAGCGCGTAGTCCACGCCCGCGAACGCGATGTCCGGGTACTCGCGCGCGAGCACGGTGATGTCGTCGGTGAAGATGAACCCTACGCCGACGACCAGATCCATACCCTCGGCGGCCAACAGACGCAGGCCCGCCTCGCGGTCGGAACCTTCGCCCGGCTCGATGAGCCGGATGCGCGCGTCGAGCTCCTCGGCCGCGCGCATCGCGCCGATGTACGCGCCGTCGTTGAACGATTTGTCACCGCGGCCGCCCATGTCGAACACGATTCCGACCTCGAGCGCATCACCCTCCGGCAGGCGCTCGGCGCCTGCCGGGTGCACGAAGAGCAGCACGATGTGGGCGACGAGCAATCCGCCCAGCAGGATAAGAAGCTTGCGCATGGAGTGGGAACGTTCGCCCGCCGACTTTCGCCACGCCAGCCCCAGCCATTGATTCCGAGCATGCCCGACCGCATTCGCACGCGTTTCGTCGTCATCGGGTCCGGGATTGCCGGACTGCAGACCGCCTGGCGCGCCTCCGACGCCGGTGATGTCCACGTGCTTACCAAGCGCACGCTCAAGGATTCCGCCACGGCCTACGCGCAGGGCGGCATCGCCGCGGCGCTCGGCGCGGGCGACTCACCGGCATTGCACCGCATCGACACCTTGGCGGCCGGCGCGGCCCTGTGCGATGCCGCTGCGGTCGAAGTGCTCGTGGCCGAAGGGCCCGACCGCGTGCGCGAACTGGCCTCTGCCGGTGCGCAGTTCGACATGGACCTGAGCGGGCGCTTCACGTTGGGTCGCGAAGCGGCGCACTCGCGCAAACGCATCGTGCACGCCAAGGGCGACCAGACCGGCGCCGAAGTGGCACGGGCGCTGATCCATCGTGTGGACGAGCGACCGAACATCACGATTCTCGAAAAGGCGCGCGCGCTTGATCTGATCATCGCCAACGGCCGCTGTTGCGGCGTACGCGCCAATGTGGCCGGGCGCGCGGTGGAGATCATCGCGGATGCGACGATCCTCGCGACGGGCGGCTGCGGACAGCTGTACCGCTACACGACGAACCCGCAGGTTGCGACGGGCGACGGCTATGCCATCGCGCATCGCGCCGGCGCCACGCTCGCGGACATGGAGTTCGTGCAGTTCCATCCGACGGCGCTCGACACGGCGGAGACGCCGCTGGCCTTGGTGTCGGAGGCCGTGCGTGGCGAGGGTGCGGTGCTCATCAACGACCGCGGCGTGCGCTTCATGCGGAAGCGACATCCACTCGCCGACCTCGCGCCGCGCGACATCGTGGCGCGTGAGATCTTCCGCGAGCAACAGCGCGGTCAGCGCGTGTGGCTCGACGCGCGCAAACTCGCGCGCACGTTCGCCCGTCGCTTCCCGGGCATCCTGCGCCTATGCCTCGCGCGCGGCATCGACCCGCGGCGCGAGCTGATCCCGGTCACGCCGGCGGCGCACTACATGATGGGCGGCGTCATCACCGACCTCGCGGGACGTTCAAGCGTCGAACGGCTGTACGCCTGTGGAGAAGTGTCGCGCACCGGTGTGCACGGCGCCAACCGGCTCGCGTCCAACTCATTGCTTGAAGGACTCGTGTTCGCCGAGCGTGTGGCGCGCGACGCGGTCAACCAGCCGCGGCTGCCGCGCATCCCGCGTCTCGGCCGCTGGAAAACGGAGCCCGTTGATGACCGCGGCGCGGCGCAGGTCGCGGCCGACGAGATCCGCACCGTGATGTGGACGCACGCGGGCATCGAGCGGTCCGGAAAAGGATTGCGTGCCGCGGGGCGCGCGCTGGAGGCAATCCGGGGACGCCTCGGACCCGGCGCCACGGAGGAGCTCAACATGGCGGAGACCGCGACGTTGATCGTGAAGGCTGCGCTCAAGCGGCGTGAGTCACGCGGCGGTCACTTCCGCAGTGACTATCCCACACTCAATGCCAAGTGGAAGGGCAAGCATATCGAGTGGTAGGATGGCCCTCAGCTCGGCGGCGACGTACCGGCGAGAAAGCCTGTAACGAGCAACACGCCCAACGCGATCGACAACTCGAGCCCGATGCTGCGGCCGACTGACAGCGTGCCGAGCGAGGCGATGCGCGCCTCGGCTGCGCGCCAGTGCCACGCCCCGAATCCCGCCACGGCAGCGACCAGCGCGAGCTTGGCGAGCAACAACCGGCCCCACGCGCTCGTGAAGAGATCGCCGAAGGTCGGCAACATGGTGAGCGCCGCATAAAGGCCCGTGAGCAGCAGCAGGCCCGCCGCGCTCATCGCCACGCGATGAAAGGCGCTGATCAGCGAGCGCGTCTCGGCTTCGTCCGCTGCGTGCGCGGCCTTCCACAGATGGAACAGCGTGCCGATCCACGCGCCGGCCGCCAGCACATGCAGCGTGGCCACCGTCATCGCGAACACCGGCTGCTCGGCGGCCGCAGGATGGCCACCCATGCCAGGTGTCATCGCCAGCACCACCACGGCGAACGTCGCGGCGCGCCATCCTCGCACGCGACCCGTCTTGGCGACGGAGAACGCGAGCAACGCCGCGGTGGCCCATACCATCTGCAGCAGCGCCGCGCTGCCGGACTGCGTCGCGGTCAGGATCGCGTTGAGCGCCGGACGCCACGGCTCGCCCGGCTCGAGGAAGTCGAGCAGTTGCAGCGCAACGCGCGCCGGTACGGTGATCAGAACCGCGACTGTTGCCAACATCGCCGAACCGGCGGCCGCTCGCTCGATGCGTTCGCGCGCAGGCCCCGTGATGCTGCTGCGCGGAAGCAACAGCCAGCGCAGGCCGACCGCCCCGATCACGATGACGAGCGCCACATAGAGTGCGGCGCTGAAGAGCGCGCTCAAGGCGCCGCGCTGCGCACCGTGAACACGAACGTGCCGCGCACCACGTGCCCGTCGGCAGACATCGTCCGCCACGCCACGGTGTGCTTGCCTGCAGCAGGCACCTGCGAGAATGGCACGACGACGGGAGCCTTGTCGGCCGCGGCCAGCGTGGGCGTGCCCGTCTCGACGGTGTCGCCGCGCGCCGTGGTCACGGTAACGCGCGTGACCGCGATCTGCGGACGCTCGGAGAACCACAATTGCAGGGATTCCGGCGGGCTCACGACGCTGCTGTCGGCCGGACTGCTGCGTTCGAGGTGCAAATGCCTGGTCGGCACGGCGGCCGCCAGCCCGAAAACCACCAGCGCGGCCGGAACCAGCACTACGGGCAGAAACCGACGGAACTGACTTCTGGAAGCGGGTGACATAGCTAAAGAATACCCTCTACCCGCTGCAGGGGCTACGTTCAGGGACTATGCCTAACTCCAGGTCTTCCCGAAAGGCCGACCGTGAAGTGGCGGCGCTGCAGGCGCGCATTCGCGCCGCCGCCACCGATCGCGGGGCCGTCATTCTTGCACATAACTACCAGCGCCCCGAAGTCCAGGACGTCGCTGACTACGTGGGCGACTCGCTCGGACTCTCGCGCGAGGCCGCCCGTACCGACGCGGACACCATCGTCTTTTGCGGCGTGCACTTCATGGCCGAGACGGCGGCGATCCTCTCACCCGAGAAGACCGTGCTGTTGCCGGACCTCGCGGCCGGCTGCTCCTTGGCGGCGACCATCGACGCCGACCAACTGCGTGCGTGGAAAACGGAGCACCCCGGGGCGGTCGTCGTCTCATACGTGAACACGACCGCCGAGGTGAAGGCGGAGAGCGATTACTGCTGCACGTCGGGCAACGCGGTCGATGTGGTGAACTCGATTCCCGAGAACCTCGAGGTCCTGTTCCTGCCCGACATGTTCCTGGGCGCGCACGTGCGCCGTCTCACCGGACGCGAGAACATGCACGTGTGGATGGGCGAGTGTCATGTGCACGCGGGCATCGACCCCGAGAACATCCGGCTGCAGCGGGCCATGCATCCAGACGCCGAATTCCTGATCCACCCGGAGTGCGGCTGCGCCACAAGTGTCGTGGAGGCCGTCAGCGCGGGCGATGTGGACCCTACCGGTGTACATATCCTCTCGACTGAGGGAATGATCAACCGGCCAAAGGTCTCGGACGCCGAGAGCTTCATCGTGGCCACCGAGGTCGGGATCCTCCACCGACTGCGCAAGGCGAACCCGGACAGGATGTTCTACGCAGCCAACGAACGCGCTTCGTGCGCCTACATGAAGGTCACCACGCTGCCCAAGGTGCTCGCGTCACTCGAGCGTCTCCAACACCGCATCACGGTGCCGCCGGACATCGCGTCCCGCGCGCGGCAGGCCATCGACCGCATGGTGTCCATCGGCGGGATCACCCCCACACCGCCGGGACCCGGCGTGGACCCTGGCGAGTGATCCGGGATCCCGAGGCGCACGCGCCGCGGCGCATCACGCCGCTCAAGACCCCGGTGTATGCGCCAGACGACGCCGGCTTTCCGCTCGCAGACGCGGACATCGCCGCGCTCGCGCGCGCCGCGTTGGATGAGGACCGTGCCTTCGAGGATATCACGTCGATCGCGACGGTGGTGTCGGCGCGGCATGCACGCGGGTCGCTCACCGCGCGCGCCGCCGGCGTGATCGCCGGTGTGCCGCTGGCGCTCGCGGCGTTCCATGTGATGGAACCGCGCATCGAGATCCGCATCGATGTCGAGGACGGGCAGCCGGTGAAGCCTGGCGACACGATCCTTTTTCTGAGCGGTACCGCGCGCGGGCTGCTGGCGGCAGAGCGCGTGGCGCTCAACTTCCTGCAACGGCTCTCGGGCATCGCGACGCTGACCGCGCGTTATGTGGAGGCGGTGCGCGGCACCAACGTGAGCATCCTCGACACGCGCAAGACGACGCCGGGCCTGCGCGAGCTCGAGAAGCACGCCGTGCGTTGCGGCGGCGGCAAGAGCCATCGCGCGCACCTGGCCGGTGCCGTACTTATCAAGGACAACCACATTCGCGCGTGCGATGACGATGTGGCCGTTGCCGTGCAGCGCGCGCGGCAGCATGCGGTGCGCGGCATGGTCGTGCAGGTGGAGTGTGAGACGGTGGCGCAGGTGCGCGCGGCTATCGCGGCGGGCGCTGACGGATTGCTGCTCGATAACATGCCCACGCACGCGCTGCGTGAGAGTGTGGGGCTCGCCAACGGACACTGCTGGACGGAGGCGTCCGGTGGCGTGACCCTGCAGACGGTACGCGCGATCGCGGAGACGGGTGTCGACCGGATCTCCGTGGGAGCACTCACGCACAGCGCGCCGGCGCTCGACCTCGGGTTGGACTTCGAGTAGCGTTCTTTCGCGGCTCAGCGCGTCGCTTGCAGCTGCGAGCGCAACTCGGCCGGCTCCGACGTCGGCAGCCCGCACGCCTGGTTGCGGCACACGAACGCCCGCGCCGTTCCGTCGACGGCCTCACGGCCCTCCATGAGCGCCAACCCGTCCACCGCCGCACCAGCGCCGCCCACGACCACGAGGGCCGGCGCATACGTGCCGCCCGCTTCGCGTGCGAGCGCACGGAATGTGTCGCCGTCCGGCTGCCCAGCGATCGCGAGCTCCGTCGCGCCGCGCACGGCGAGGTCGGCCGCGCCCAGCAGGTGCCCGAACGCGAGCGGACTGCGCCGCAGCGGTTCGGCCAGCGTGGCGAGCACGTAGTCCGCGCGCCGCCGCATCGCGATGTCGCCGGTCATCGTGGCGATCACGAGCTGCAGTTCGACGGCCAATGAGTTGCCCGACGGCACCGCATTGTCGGTCACGTCGCGTGGGCGCGTGACGAGCGGCTCGGCGTCGTGCGCCGTGTCGAAGAACGCACCGGCTTCATCGTCCCAGAACCAGCGCACGCAGTGCGCGTTGAGCGCGATCGCGTCGTCGAGCCAATCGCGGTCGAACGTGAGCTGATACAGCGCGACGAAGCCCAGCGCGAGCGCTGCGTGGTCCTCGAGGAATCCCGGGATCCGAGCCGACCCGTCGCGCCAACTGCGCAGCGCGCGGCCGTCACCCGCATGCAGCAGCGCGCTGCGCAGGAAACGACCGGCGGTTACCGCCTCCGTCGCGAGGCCCCCGTCGTCGAACGCGCGCGCGCCCTCGGCCAGCGCGCGCAGCATGAGTCCGTTCCATGATGCCAGGACCTTCTCGTCGCGGCCAGGCCGGATACGATCGGCACGTGCCGCCAGCAGCGCGGCCCGCGCGCGATCGATCGTCGCATTCAATTCTTCGAGCGGCATGTCGAGCCGGGTCGCGACTGCCAGCGGGGCCGACGGGACGTTGAGGATGTTCGCGCCTTCCCAGTTGCCTGCATCGGTCGCGCCCCAATACGCAATCGCGACTTCGGCGTTCTCGCCGAGCACCCGGCGCATCTCGTCCGTGGACCAGACGTAGAACTTGCCCTCGTGACCTTCGCTGTCGGCGTCGAGTGACGAGTACCAGCCGCCACCCGACGAGGTCATCTCGCGGCGCAGCCATGCGAACGTCTCGAGCGCGACGCGTCGCGCGTCGTCGTCGCCGGTGGCTTGCCAGAGATGCACTGCGAGGCGTGACAAGAGTGCATTGTCGTACAGCATCTTCTCGAAGTGCGGTACGAGCCACGCCGAGTCGACGGTGTAGCGGTGGAACCCGCCGCCGAGTTGGTCGTAGAGGCCGCCGCGAGCCATGCGCGTGAAGGTGTGCCGCGCCATGTCCAGCCACTCGCGCTCGCCCGTGCGCGCGTGGTGGCGCAGCAGGAAGTCGAGGGCCATCGGCTGTGGGAACTTCGGCGCGCCGCCGAAGCCGCCTTCCTGTGGCTCGTAGAAACGGCGCAAGGCGATTGCGGCGTCGGCCAAGTGCGTGGCCGTGAGCGGGTCGCCCGCGACGGTGGGCGCCTCCGCGGCTGCGTAGATGCCGCGCAAGGACGTCGCGCCCTTGAGAATCTCGTCGCGGCGCGACGTCCACGCCTCCGACACCGACGCAAGCACACGTCGGAATGACGGCATACCGTGCCGGTCCTCCGGCGGAAAGTACGTGCCCCCGTAGAACGGCACGCCCTCGCCCGTCAGGAAGACCGTCATCGGCCAGCCGCCGTGCCCCGTGATCGCCTGCACCGCCTGCATGTAGATCGAGTCCACGTCGGGCCGCTCCTCGCGGTCCACCTTCACGTTCACGAAGAGCTCGTTCATCATGCGCGCGGTCACTTCGTCCTCGAACGATTCGTGCGCCATCACGTGGCACCAGTGGCAGGCCGCATAGCCGATGCTGAGCAGCACCGGCTTGTCGCGCTCACGCGCTTCGGCGAACGCCTCGTCGCCCCATGCGCGCCAATCCACCGGATTGTCGGCATGCTGCAGCAAGTACGGGCTGGTCTCGTCGGCGAGTCGGTTCCGGGGATTTTTCGACATGTGTGGATGGACGTTACATTCAACCTACTCAACGCGCCGCGCGGGCCCCGCGCGTTCCCACCAGCGACACTCCGGAGATCCGCACGCGGTGACGACGGCCGACGGTTCGACAAGCACGCGCGATGGGGCGGACGGAAACCTCTGGCGCCAGGCGCTGTGGATCCTGCTTGCGTCCACGCTGCTGCGGCTGGTCCTCGCGGTACTCGTGCCGTTGTTTCCCGACGAAGCGTACTACTGGGAGTGGTCGCGCCGGCTCGCCGGCGGGTACTTCGATCATCCGCCCGCGATCGCGCTGTTGATTGCGGGCGGGACGGCGTTGCTGGGTGACACCGCGCTTGGCGTGCGGGTTCTGCCGATTCTCGCCGGCACCTTCGCCGGCTTCTGGCTCGTGCGCACCGCGTGTCATCTCGCGGGGCCGCGCGCGGCGCGCTACACGGCACTCATATTCGCGGTGTTGCCGTTGGCCGCGGGCGGACTCGTGCTGGCCACGCCGGACGCGCCGCTGCTGGCCGGCATCGCGTGGACGCTGTACGCCGTCGTGCGCGCGCTCGACGTGGAAAATGCCGAGTGGTCCGTCACCGCGTATTGGCTGGTGGCGGGCGTCGCGATCGGCGCTGCGATGGCGTCCAAGTTCACCGGCGTGCTGGTGCCCGTGGCCATCGTGATCGCGATGCTCGCACACGCGCCGCTGCGCGCGAGGCTGGCGCACGCGGGCCCGTGGCTCGCCGTGGCCGTTGCGTCGCTGGTGATGGTGCCCGTGTTGTGGTGGAACGCGCAGCACGACTGGGTTGCGTTCGTGTTTCAGCTCGGCCATGGCTTGGGCACCACGGCGCGCGGGAACTGGTTCGGCCGCGAGCTCGAACTCATTGGTGGACAGGCGGGGCTCGTGACGCCGATCCTGTTCGTGTTGTTGCTCGGCGCGACGTGGCGCGCGCTGTTCCCACCGCGAGACGACGGACGCGACTCGCCTGATCCGATGCCTCCGTCGCGCCTCGGCGGACGCGACGCGCGCGACCCCGTGCGCTTCACGCTAGCGGTGGTAACGGCGTTCTGCCTGCTGTTCTTCATGTACAGCGCCACACGCAAGTCGGTCGAGGCCAACTGGCCGGCTATCGCGTGGATGCCGGCAATCATGCTGCTGGGCGCCGCCCGCCGCGGCCTGCGTACCGCGTGGGAGCGGCGCGCGCTGTGGCTCGCGGGCGCATTGACGGCCGCGGCGCTCGTGCATGTGGTGGTGCCGATCTTCCCGCTGCCGGCGCGCCGTGACCAGGTGTCGAAGGCGCACGGGTGGGATCGACTTGCGGCGGCCGTGGAGGATTCGCGGACCCGCTGGGACGCATCGCCGACGCCAGCGGCAGGCCCGCGCAGAACCGCGGGCGCTCCTTCATTCCTCGCGACGAACCGCTACCAAGACGCCGCGATGCTCGCGTTCCACCTCGACGATCATCCGACGCTGTACTCCCTGAACCTCGGCGCGCGGCACAACCAGTACGACCTGTGGCCGGGCTTCACGGACCGTGCTCAGGTGGGTGCGTCCATGTTGCTCGTGCTTGAGGAACCCGCAGAGGGGCTGCCGGGTCCCATCCAGCGGCTCACCGGCCACTTCGCATCGATCGAGCCGGGTGAACTCGTGCGCCTGACGCGCGCATCGCCAACCCGCGGCGAAGAGTACGTCGGTCGCCGGCGTCTGTGGCGCTTGGAGGGCTGGAGCGGAACATGGCCTGCGGACCCTTAGCGTTCGTGAACCACCCGACCCCGCTGCCGTGAGCCACGCCGACACCATTTCCCCGAAACCACGTCCCGATGACCGCACCGCCAACGCTTGACCCCGCACTCTCCGCATGGCTCGAGCAACACGACCAGCGGCTGCACGACGACTTGTTCGAGTTCCTGCGCATCCCCAGCGTGAGCGCGCGCAGCGAGCACACGCGTGACGTCGCGCAGGCGGCCGCGTGGTTGCACTCGCATCTCAAGCGCATCGGCTTCAGCACGCAGACGTTGCCAACGGACGGGCATCCGGTGGTGCTCGCCGAATGGCGCAACGCACCGAAGGGCGCGAAGACGGTGCTCGTCTACGGCCACTATGATGTGCAGCCGCCGGAACCGCTCGACCTGTGGACGTCGCCGCCGTTCGAGCCCCAAGTGCGCGACGGCCGCATCTACGCGCGCGGCAGCGTGGATGACAAGGGACAGCTGTGGCTGCATGTGGCCGCGCTCGAGGCGCATCTGGCCGCACGCGGCACGCTGCCTGTGAACGTCATCGTGCTGGCCGAGGGTGAGGAGGAGATCGGCTCCGACCATCTGGCGCCGTTCATCGAGGCGCATCGCCAGCGGCTGGAATGCGACGCGGTCATCATCTCGGACTCGACGATGTTCGGCCCGGGCATCCCGAGTATTCTCTCGTCACTGCGCGGTTTGGCGTACTTCCAGATCGACGTCACGGGTCCGGTGTCGGACCTGCATTCGGGCATGTACGGCGGCGCCGTCGTGAATCCGGCGACGGCGCTCGCGCGCATCATCGCAAGTTTCCATGGTGCAGACGGGCGCGTGGCGATTCCCGGCTTCTACGAATCCGTGCGCGCGTTCCCCGAGTCAGTGCGCGAGGGCATGCGCAAGCTGCCGTTCGACGAGGCGGAGTTCTCGCGCGCGCTCAACGTGTCCGCGCTGGGCGGCGAGCCGGGGTACACGACGCTCGAGAAACTGTGGACGCGTCCGACCTGTGAAGTGAACGGTCTGTTATCCGGTTACACGGATGAGGGAGCGAAGACGGTGCTGCCGAGTCACGCGATGGCAAAGGTGAGTTGCCGACTCGTCCCCGACCAGGATCCGGCGGAGATCGGCCAGTTACTCGAAGCGCACGTGCGCGCGAATGCACCGGACGGCGTGACGGTGAAGGTGTCGATGTTGCACGGCGGCCACCCCTGGCGCGCTGACCTTTCCGGTCCGCTGTATGAGGCGGCCGGCCGCGCGCTCACCGCCGCGTTCGGACGTGAGCCCGTGGTCACGGGTGAAGGCGGCTCGATTCCCGTCGTGAACGATTTCGTGCGGCTATTGGAGGCGCCGGTCCTGCTGATTGGCTTCGGACTGCCCGGCGAGAACGCGCACGCGCCGGACGAGTGGATCAGTCAGGAGAACTTTCGGCTGGGAATGAAAGCCATCGCCGCGTTGTGGGACGAAATCTGAACGGGAACTGCGATGCGGGGTGGGGTGCGGGTTGTACGGGCGGTACGGAATACGCGGGGGGATGATGGATGCGGGGCACAAAAGATCGCGCCGTCTCCCATGCATCTTTGATGCAGGATGCGCGGGGGGGAGGCGGGATCCCGCACCCCTATCCGCATCGCAGGCAAGCCTCCGCATCCATCACCCCACCCCGCAACCCGTACCGTCGGGCGCCCCGCACCCCACCCCGCATCGATTTTCAGAGGCCGGCGAGGAGCGCGTCGTTCGAGGTGGTCCCCGCGATGCGCTTGATGAGCCACTCCATGGCCGACTGTGGCGGCATCTGCTGGAGACCGCGGCGCAGGGTGTAGATCGCATCGATCTGTTCGGCCTTGTAGAGCTTCTCTTCGCGACGCGTGCCGGAGCTGGCGATGTCGAACGCCGGGAAGATGCGCTTCTCCGAGAGCGAGCGGTCGAGCTTGATCTCGCAGTTGCCCGTGCCCTTGAACTCCTCGAAGATCACGTCGTCCATGCGCGAGCCGGTTTCGACGAGCGCGGTGGCGATGATCGTGAGCGAGCCGCCGCCGAACTCCGGCGCGATGGAGCGCGCCGAGCCGAAGAACGCCTTGGGGCGCGCCATGGCGGAGGTGTCCAGACCGCCAGACAGCGTGCGGCCCGTGCCGCGCTCCGCCGTGTTGAACGCGCGCGCCATGCGCGTGAGCGAGTCGAGCACGATCACCACGTCCTTGCCCTGCTCGACCAAGCGGCGCGAGCGCTCGAGCACCATCTCGACGACATCGACGTGGCGCTTGGCCGGCTGGTCGAAGCTCGACGCGACGACTTCACCGACGCCCCACGAGATCGCCTCGCTCACTTCCTCGGGGCGCTCGTCCACGAGCAGGATCAGCAGCGTGGCCTCGGGATGATTGATCGCGATGCCTTCCGTGATCGCGTGCATGAGCATCGTCTTGCCGGCGCGGGCCGGTGCGACGATGAGTGCGCGCTGGCCGTAGCCGATCGGCGCAATGAGGTCGATCGCGCGACGCGTGAGCTCGGGGCCGCCCTTGGCCGGTCGGCCCGTTTCCAACGTGAGGCGACGCTCCGGATATGACGCGGTGAGCGTCTGAAAGTCCGGACGCTTGAGCGCGGGATCCGGCTCGGCGCCATTGATGCTGACGATTTCGGCGACCGTGAGGCGTCCGCGGTGGTCACGTCCCGTGCGCGCCACGATGGCATCGCCACGGCGTAGGCCGTACTGGCGGATCAAGTGCGGCGGAACCCAGGCATCGCCCGGCTCCGCGAGGTAGCTGAATTCGGGCCGGCGCACGAAGCCCGCGTCGCGGGCGGCATCGAACCAGCCGGATGTTTCGCCATCGACCACCGCGATGACGGGCGGTGCGGCGTTGTATTCGCGCGTCTCGCGCGGTTCACGCTGGCTTCCGTCGCGCGGGTCGCGCCCGCGTCCGCGCTGTCGGCGACCGCGACGACCCCGGCCGCTTCGGTCGGGCCGATCACCGCGTTCGCCTCGGTCGAAGCGCTCGGGGCGGTCGCCGCGATCGTTGCGCGGGTAGGGCGGGCGTCCGCCGTTGTTGGTGACTTCGGCGCCGGTGTTCATCGCGGCATCGCCGGTGTTGCCCACGTTGCCTCCCATGTTGGCGTCGGAACCCGCGGGAGTGGCCCCGCCGCGCGCCACGTCGGGCGCGGTGTCCCCAGTGCGGCCTGCAGCGCCTTCCGGGGCGCCTTCCGTGCGATCCGCGCCATTCGGGCGATCGACGGCATCGGTGCGGTCCTGACGACTCACTCGGTCTGCGCCAGGTTCTGTCGCGGTGCCTGCGCTGCGGGTGCGTCCGCGGCCTCGCGGCCGGCGCGGACGCGTGGCGTCCGGCGACGGGTCTGTGTCGGACTGCTCCGGCGGACCCCCGGCCGGGCCGCCTTCGGCGGCCGGTGAATCGGAGGCATCGCGGTAGGGATCCGCTTCGGCGAATGCGTCAAGCGCGGTTTCGCCACGCGGGCGCGCACCACGCCCACGACGGGGCGGACGACGACGTTCTGTCATGAAAAGGGACTGGATGTCTTGCCAAGCGTCCTGACGTATCCGACCGAATCCCGGCCAAGTTGCCGGGGAGCGCCTCGCGCAAGAGCGTGGCGGGGGGAGCGTCTGGGTGCGCAGCCGTCCGGGTGGGCAGAGGCCTCACCGCGACGGGCGGTTGTATCAGTATGTGGTCAACGGACCGGACGCGCAACCCTTGTGTTGACGCCACAGGGGGCCGGCAGGGTCATCCGAGCCTCCGCGGCCGATCATCGAGCACTGGGCAGTCGGTCATTCCAGCGTCGGCGGCACGCGCTCCCGTACGATCGTAATCACGCGCCGGCAGAGTCCGATGCAGCGCTCGACGGACTCGCGGTGCTCCGCTGGGAGCTCTTCCAGTTCGAGCAGTTGCAGCTCCGCCAGCAGTCCGGCGAGTGGGTTATTGAGCGAATGCTGCAGGCTCTTCTTTGGGTGCTTTTCCTCCACAGGGACTCCGGTGCCGTGGGTGCCGGGCACCCGATAACTTTCAGCGATGGTGAACATAGCGCAGGACGCGCGGGACGCACGCGAGGCGGTCGCGGCGGCCGTGAAAGCTTATCGCTCGGACGCAGACATCGCCAAGTTGCTCGCGCGGCTGGACGCCGTGTGCACGGCCACGGACGACACCGGCGCGCTGCTGGCCGCCATTGAACCGTTCCGCGAGCTGCATGAAGTGGCCGGGCCGGTGTACGAGCGCGTCATTGAGCGCGAGCCGGACAACGCGCGCGTGCTCGTCGCGCTGGCCAACGCCTACTGGCTCACCGGCCGCGGGCCGGACGTCGTGGGCGCCTTGGCGTCGCGCGCGCTCGCGGCCGATCCCACGGACCGTGCCGCCTGGCACCTGTGGGCGCTCACGGAGCCATCGCCGCGCGGACGCATGACGCGCTGGCACCAGGTTACGACGCGCTTCCCCGACGACAAGCTGGCGCACGCGGCGCTCGCCGACAACGCGACGAGTGTGGCCAGCGCCGAGAACGACTCGGTGGCGCTCAAGCTCGCGCTGGGGACGTACGAGATGCTGCTCGCCGACGCCAGTGGGGAGGAGGAGAAGGCGGCGCTGGCCAGCGCGCTCGCAACGCTACGGAAGTGGAAGTTTTAGGCGGAGCGCCGAGTCATTCTCGCGGCGCGCGTTGTCGGTCCGGTCGTGCGCGGCGGACCTCAGCCGGCGCGCTCGACAAGGCGAGGGCGAATCGGCGCGATAAGTAGCATCTCCCCGAGCAGCACGTCGGTGCGAAACGGCTTCAGCAGCATGTGGCAGCCGGTCGGTTCGATCAGCCGCTCGGCCTGCTCCGTGATGTCGCCCGTGACGAAGAGCGCGCGGCCCGTGAGCCACGGCTGCTTGTTGCACGCGAGGTAGTAGAACGCGTCGCCGCGCGTCTCCGGCATGCGCAGGTCGAGCACCATCGCGTCGAAGCGCTCGAGGATGAGAATCTCGGCCTCGGCCGCGCTGAAGGCGACCGTGACGTCGTAACCCGCGCGTCGCAGCACCGTCGAGAGCGCTTTCGCGACCGCGACGTCGTCGTCCACGAGCAGGACGCGCGGGTCATGACGTTCAGTCGTCGCCATCAGCTTCGAGGTGGACCGTGTTCAGCGTCGCGTCGGGCATGAGGCGCTGTGAGAGCAGGGCGACGAAATCGTCCGGGGCGATGCGATCGCGCGCGCGCGCGGTCGTCATGCCGCAGGCCCAGCGCATGGTCTTGGTCAGGTGGTGCGGGCTCGAGAAGCGCAGGTGCGTGGCCACATCCTCGATGGCGTAGTCGGACTCGCGCAGGAAGGCGTAGGCGCGCAGCACGCGCGCGCCGGCGATGAGCTCACGCGGGGACGCGAGCGCCGCGCGCTCACACTCACGGTAGATGGTGCGACGCGACACGTTGGCGGCGGCGGCCAGGTCGGGCACGCCCTTGAACGCTGCCGGTGTGTGGATCGCGCGCTCGATGGCGCGCGTGACCTCGGCCGGCAGCGTGCGGAACTTGGGGCGCAGGCGGCTGATGAGCTTGGCCGCCAGGGCGACGCCGGGCTGGCGCTCGAGCACGCGTCGCAGCTGGCGCGGGTCGTCGTCGACGCCGTAGAGCACGAGTTGTTCCATGCCGTCGCGTCCGAGTTCGATGAGCGGCTTGAGCGTGTGCGCCGCGAGCACCGAGTACACGACGAATGGAACGGACCGGTACTGCTCGCGCAGCGAGCGGATGGAGTCTGTCCGGGGCTCGCTGGAACCGAACTGCGGGTCGACGACCATCACGTCGATAGGCTGCCGGCGGATGATGCTGTCGGCGTGGTCCCAGTCGAGCGCCACGTGGAGTCGGTGGGATTCGCCGACGGCGCCGCGGAGGCGCAGCAGTTTCTGGGGCTCAACACAGGCTGCGACGATCATGGAATGGGGCTCGGATCAAGAGAAAACTGCGATTTGGCACAAAATAGCTATTTCACGGCACAGAATCTGACTTATGCACAACTTTGAAGCGGCTAGGTTACTGACAGTTCCCCGACCGTCTCCCTTCCCGCTTGGAGTTCATCATGCGCGTTGCCCGCTACGTCTTCGTCCTTCTGATTGCCGCCGCTGCCCTGTCTGCGACCGCTTGCACGAACCCGACCGCTCCGGCGCCGGCTGGCGACGTCGTTGTCGGTTCCGGCATCTAAATCCTGGCGAGAGCGGGCGCGATCAAACCGCGCCTGCCACCTCATTCAACAAATCGTGTAGCGCGGCGGCGATGTCGTCCGGAGCCGAGGTCGGTTCCGGACGCTTCGCTGCAGATCTACGGTTGTCCCGCTCCACCGTGGCAAGATCCGCCAACGCGGTCTCGAACTGAAAGACCTTCTGGTTCTGGCCGCTGGACTCGGCGAGCAGAAGTCCGGCCTGCAGTGTCGAGCGTGCCTCTTCGATCTTGCCGAATGAAACGAACGCGACGCCGGAGTCGTGCAGGAAGGCGGTCTTGTAATAGGCGGGTAGTGGTTCCGCCGCTAGCCGCCGACGATACAACTCAAACGTCGTCTCACTTCCCGACCGGGCACCGATCTCCATCAGGCCGATCTGCGCGGCCCAGCGAATGTCCTGTGATCGTGCCGTGAGCTCCAGGATCCGCATGCCGTCCTGCGCCGAGTCGACCGACCCCGAAAGACTCAGGTAGGTCGCCAGGTCCATCAGGACACGTTCTCTTTCGAATTCGTCAGTGGTCCGACGAAACGATTCAAAAGCGTAACGTATGGCTCGTTGAAGATCACCTCGGTGTCGTGCTACGCCCGAACGATCGTGCATCACCATGGCGAGCACGCGATTCGCATCCAGCTTCTCGGCCTCGTCGGCCAGCTCCTGCATGGCCGCGTCGGCCGCCGGCAGGTTGCCGCGCGCCCACTCCACCTTCGCCTGGCCGGCGCGCGCGTAGATCACGCGCACCCGGTCGCGCGCGCGCGCGGCGAGCGAGCCCGCGGTCGCATACGCCTGGTCGGCCCACTCGAACTCACCCGCGGTGCGCAGGCAGAATCCGTTGCGCATGTGCGCGTCGAACGCGAGGTCAAGATGCACGGCGCCATCCACATAGCGCGTGATCGTCGAATAGACGTCACCCGCCTGCGTCACAAGACCGCGCTGCTCGAGCAGCTTGCCCAGCGCGAACACGCGCGGCAACAGCGGCTGGGCGTCGGGCTCCTGCAGCGCCACGATGCCGTCGAGGATCGAGCTCAGCGCCGCGCGCATCTCGTCATCGCCGGTCAGCGTAGTCGTCGCTTCACGCGCCGCGTGATGTGACGGATTCTCGGACGACGCCATCTCGGCCCCCAGCGCGATCCAATGATCGAGCAACCTGAGGGTGAGCAGTGCGGCGTGCGCGCCATGATGAATGGGGGTACCCTCCACTGATGACGCCATCGTCTCCATGAAGGCGACGTGGCGCAACACTGGTTTGGGTCCGCGGGGTCTACGAATGGGCATCGGTGGTCTCCGGTTATTGCCCCAACATGGGCTTCCGTGCCACAAGTCGCAATGGCGCAGCGCATTGGTCTGCGTCAGTGGGATGCGTCACAGTCGCCTATGCCACCACGGAGCGCCGTGGTGCGGTGGAGAAGCGTCGTTGAGGCTTACGGGCTCTCGCCGCGGTTCGCTGAACGGCCGGCCGACACGAATCGCGTTCCGCGGCGGTCGAGCTGATCGAGGAGACGCTCCAACTCCTCCCCAAAAACCTGCACGCGCGGGATCTTGAGCGCATTGAACGCAGGATCGTACGGACTCGGTGCCGCTCCTCCCGCCACCATCAGTACAGCATCAATGCTGTATTCAATCACTCTTCCTGTTCTCTTGTCCGTCCAGCCTCCCTTCACCAACAACGAACGGTTCGCCGGCCACATGCCCAGCGGCAACGCCAGCGTGCTCACATCATAGCCAGGGGCCGCTGAGTCCACGGCCAACTGCGCCCGAGCGATCTGCTCCTGCACCACGGTGTCGCTCATCTTCGACAGGTTGGCGTGCCACAGCGTGTGGTTGCACAACTCGAAACCCTGCTCCGCCAGATAGCGCACCTTGCGCAGCCGCCACTCGCTCTTCTGGCCCTGGATACCCTTCTCCCCAAAGAACGCGTGGCCGTCCGAGGCACCGCTGAGCGTGCAGAACACCGCGCGGCCCTTCCACTCCGGATGCCGCGCCGCGAACGCGGTCCACACACCGACTGCACTCGTCGAGTCGATACGCAACGTGCCGTCCGCGTTTTCGATGTAGCGGAACTGTCCCGGTGATGCGTCGTCAAACGTGATGACCACCGGCGACATGCCGGCCGGCACATCGATGTCGCCACGCACGAGCTGCTTGATCGTGATCGGCCGATAGCCGCGGGCGTGCAGCAACTCAAGGTCGCGCGCGAAGCGCTGCCACGAGCGCGACCAGCGCCCGTCCGTCTCACCGATGAGATGATACTCGAGCACGGGAACGCGTCCCATCTCGTTCGGGGCACGAACGGACGCCTCGTTCGTTGCGCGCCCGATGTGTTGGGAGAGCGAAGGCGTGGGCACGACAACCGTCGCGAACACGGCGAGATACAAGAAGATCTTCATGAGTGGAACGTATCGACGAATGGGTACGGCTCTTGCATGAGTCCGTCAGAAGCTGAGAGGCGCAGATGAATGAACGCGCCTCCGAATGTAAGCACTCCTTTCTCCTCGGAGCGTGATGCATGTCGCTCTGGACCGGACGCCTGATTCGCTTGACGGCACCGATCATTCGGTCTGTGCAGGACGAAGACGACCGTGCAAGCAGGACGACTTATGGTGGGAGCAGAACGGAAATCCATTGTGACGCAGGTCACACCGTCTCGTGCGGTGTTGACACAGTCGATGTCCCTCTGCTGCCCACCGCCAACATCGACGTGTCCCGATGTGACACGTCGTCCGCGCAAGCGGGTAGTACCACACAACCGGCCCCGCACGATCGGTCCGCCGAACACACACCCGACACTTGGGGGATGAGCTCGCTATGGACGTGATGGTACAGTGGGACGAGACGACCGCGGAGACGATGTCGATCGCGCGCGTGAGTTCGGTGGCTTCGCCGGACACGTTCGAGTCGCCCTCACGCGACGTTGTCACGCTCTACGGCGTGCCTACGCCCGAATCCCTCGCGCTCGCGCTTGCCGCGGCCGTCGAATCGCGAAAGTCGGAACACGGGTCGCGCGCACTGCGCGACCTTCGCGTTTCTGCCATGCACGGCGCCGTCGGCGACGCGGCCTGGCACGACACGCGCACCGGTGAACTCATCCGTCGCGAGATGGCAATCCCGCTCACGGTGCTGCGCGAGACCGCAGCCGATCTGCTGACCGAAGGCGGACAGGCCATCCGGCGCCTGCTCGCGGGTCTCCTGATGCCGGATTGGCCAGAGGGCACGCGCCGCGCGCTCTCGTTCCAGCTCGCGGTGGCCGGTGCCACGCGCAGCTCGGACATGCTCGCGGCGCTGCGCGAGGCGGACGCCGACAATTTCCACGACGACGACTGACTTGCGCGCGGCACCCGGACGCTGCACCCTCTAAGTCCCCTGATACGCCCGCCAGGAGGCGGGAGGAGGGTGCCTCATGCGGGAATACAAGAGCGGTGACATCCGGAACGTCGCAGTCGTAGGGCACGGCGCGAGCGGGAAGACCACATTGGTCGACGCGCTCGCTTTTGTTTCCGGGTCATCCAGGCGCCACGGCTCGGTGAAGGACGGCACGGCGCTCACCGACACCTCCCCTGAGGAGATCGCGCGCGGCTACTCGATCGGCCTCGCCTGCGCGCACGCCGAGTGGCGCGACACAAAGATCAACCTGCTCGACACGCCCGGCTACGCGGACTTCGCCGGCGATGCCATGGCGGGTCTCGCCGCGGCCGACGGCGCGCTCGTGGCGGTTGGCTCCACGGGCGGCGTGGAAGTGGGCACCGAACGCATGTTCCGCGCGGCGGTGCGTCGCGCCGACCCAGTGCTCTTCGTCGTCTCGATGATGGACAAGGAGAACGCGGACTTCGACGCGGCCTACGCATCCATCAAGGCACGTCTCACCCCGAAAGTCGTGCCGGTCGAGATCCCCATCGGCAGCGGGCCCTCGTTCCGCGGCGTCATCAACCTCTTCACGAAGCGTGCGCAGCTCTTCAAGCCCGGCACCAAGTCCGGCGCATACGAGGACGCCGACATTCCCGCCGAGGAACGCGAGCGCTTCGAGCGCTACCACACGGAACTCACTGAGGCCGTGGCCGCGTCCGACGACGCGTTGCTCGAGCGATTCTTCGCGGGCGAGGAGTTGCCCGGCGACGACGAGATGCTCGCGATGAAGTCCGCGATGAAACGCGCGGAACTGTTCCCACTGCTCTGCTGCTCGGGTCAGCTGACGTACGGTGTGCCCACGGTCCTCGACTTCCTCGTGCAACTCATGCCGTCCGCCTACGAAATGGAGGAGGCCCACGCGCTGCACGGCGCCGAGGGCAGCCGCACGGTCGAGGTGCACGCGCGAGAGGACGCCCCGTTCTGTGGCCTGGTCTTCAAGACGACCAACGAGCCGCATGTCGGCGACGTCAGCTTCATTCGCACGTTCAGCGGCATGCTCACCAACGGCGCCGAAGTGTTCAACGCCACGCGCGGCTCCGCGGAAAAACTCACGCACTTGACGGTACCGCAGGGCAAGGAACGCACCGAGGTCCCGCAGCTTCACCCGGGCGACATCGGCTGCGTGGCCAAGCTGCGCGGCACGCACACGAACGACACGCTGAGCACACGCGAACACCCGGTGCGGCTGCCGGGCATCCCGTTCCCGGATCCGCTCGTGTCATTCGCCATCGAAGCGAACGCGCGCGCCGACGAAGAGAAGTTGCAACTCGGCCTGCACCGACTGCATGAGGAGGATCCGACCGTCCAAGTCCACTTCGAGGCCGAGACGCACGAGACGATCATCGAAGGACTCGGCGAGCGGCATCTCGAGGTCGCGCTCGCGCGGCTTGAACGGAACCACGGCGTGAAAGCGACGCTGCGCCGGCCGCGCGTGCCGTACCGGGAGACGCTGCAGGGGGTGGCGGAGGGTCAGGGACGCCACAAGAAGCAGACGGGCGGCAAGGGCCAGTTCGGCGACTGCTGGATCCGCATCAAGCCGGCGTCGCGCGGCGCCGGCTACCAGTTCGTCGACAAGATCTCCGGCGGCGTGATCCCGCGGAACTACATCCCGGCGGTGGACAAGGGCGTGCAGGAGGCCGCCGAGCGCGGTGTGCTCGCGGGCTACCCGGTGGTGGACTTCACGGTGGAATGCTTCGACGGCTCATATCACGCGGTGGATTCGAACGAGGCGAGCTTCCGCATGGCGGGCATCCTGGCCTTCCGGTCGATCGCGGCCAAGGCGAAGCCGGTGCTGCTCGAGCCGCTGATGTCGGTGGAGGTGCTCACGCCCGACGACGCGCTGGGTGATGTGTTGGGCGACCTGTCGAGCCGTCGCGCGCACATCGTGGGCACGGCGCCGTCAAAGGATGGCGACGGGATGGTGGTGCAGGCGGACGTGCCGATGGCCGAACTGCACCTGTACGCGTCGCGATTGCAGTCGATCACGCACGGCTACGGGTCGGTGAGGTACCGACTAAAGGGCTTCGAACCGGTGCCGCCGGAGTTGGCGGAGAAAGTGGTAGGGGAGACCGCTGCGCGGCCCTAGCCGTTCTCCGCGGCTCACAAGTGGAAAAGCAATTTCACGCGGAGGCGCGGCGAGGGTCGGTGTGGTCCACGCCTTCGAGCCAAGGCGTGAACAGTATTACTTGAACGTGTTTTGGAGCAGCCACGGGCCGTGGTAGGAATCCGCCGTCCGCCGTCTACCGTCTGCCGTCAGACTTTATGGTACCCGATCCGCGCCGCCTCCACCCGGTCCGGCGCCATGTACACTTCGAAGTCGTTGAAGAACGCGCTCGCCTCCGCCTGTAGCACGCGCAGCGTCAGCACGGCCATGCGGCGGATTTCGAACTCGGCGCCCTCGCTGGAACGGAGTTCGAGCATCGTCCGCCAGGCCCGCGCGTTGGCGGTGACGACGATCTTGGTCTCGGTCGAGTTGGGCAGCACGCCGCGCGCGGCCTCGCGCGCCATCTTCCGGCGGTGGACCTTGTCGTCGACCCATTTGTAGCGGTCCATGAGCTTATCGACGAGTGCCACATACGTCGCCTGCGCCGATTCGATCTGCGCCTTCCACGCCGCGACGAGCGCCTCGTCCCCGAGGATGGCCGGCGGCACCACGAACGCCGCGTCGGACTCGTCCACATAACGCTGACTCAGCTGCGAAAAGGCGAACCCTGCACGGTGCCGCACGAGTTCGTGCGTCAACGACCGGCTCACGCCCTCGATCAACAGCGAATAGTTCGCGTGCTCGAGCACCGAGCCGTGTCCCTGCTTCTTGATGTTCTCGAGATACTCGCGCGTGCTGCGGCTCGCGGGATTGCGCTGGCTCATGTAGCACAGCCGTCCGGCGAACTCGGCGAGGCGCTCGCCATCGGTGCTCTCTCCCATCCACTTCACCGGCAGGTGCTCCGGTTCGGCGAATGCCGGGCGGGCGAGGACGGAGACCTTGGGCTCGGTGTAGAAGTGCGGCATCGGGCGCAGTGGTGATGGGAGGAACGTGGCCGTCGAGCGGACGGCGAAAACTAATCGAAAGGCGCGTCGAGCAGGTCGAGGCGGTGCCGGTCCCACGCCTTCTCGCGCAGCACCAGGTCGAGGGCGCTGCGGGCAGCCTGCGCCAGTGGCGGCAGCGCCGGATCGTACTTGATCTGCGCCAACGCGCGCTGGTCCGGCAGGGCGACCTTCACGCCGGGGTTGAAGACGCCGTTCGGGTCGAACGCACGCTTGGTGGCCGCAAAGAGCTCCATCGTCGCGGCCGGCCAGACGGCCGGCAACAGCGGCGCGCGGAGCCGACCGTCGCCGTGCTCGCCCGCGAGCGTCCCGCCCAGCCGCGCCGCGAGCGCGGACACCTCCAACAGCAACCGCTCCGCGCGGGCGCGCCAGTCAACTTCCGACGTATCGACGAGGACGTTCACATGCGCGTGTCCGTCGCCCGCGTGGCCGAAGATCACGCCGCGAAACCGCGCCGTCGCCAGCGCGTCGCGCACGCCGAGCACGTACTCGGCGAACCGTTCGCGCGGCACGCAGCCGTCCTCGACCAGCTGCATGTTCTGCAGGCGCGGCGCGAGACGGTTGAGGATCGGACTCGCCGCATGCCGCAACGTCCACAGGCGCTCCGCGCTCTCCTCGTCGGCGGCGACCTCGATATGCACGGCACCGGCCGTGCGGCAGTGGCCAGCCATGGTCTCTGCCGCGAGCCGCGCGCCGGGTTCCGACTCACCCTCGACCTCGACGAGCAGCACGGCCTCAAGCCCTGCGGGCAGCGGCAGGGCGTCACCGCCGGCGGCGGCGATCTCCAGGAATGTCCGGTCGAGCAGTTCCACGGCGCTCGCGCCGTCCGCCGCGAGCTTCACCGCGGCCGCGGCCGCGCGCCCGAGGTCATCGAAACCGGCGAGCATGCTCGTCACCGCAGCAGGCAGCGGCGCGAGGCGAAGCTCGACGCCGACGATGAAGGCAAGTGTGCCTTCACTGCCGATGAGCACGTCCACGAGGTCGCCACTCGCGAGCCAGTCAGCGAGCGCGTAGCCCGACGACTCTTTACGCACACCCTCGTGGCGCAGCGCGGCAGGGTCCGCCTCGCGCACGGCCGGTGCGACCTCGCGGAGGAAACGCGTCAGGGCCGGGGATGAGCCATCGTGGATCCTGGAGTCATCGCCGGTGCCGCTGGCGCCGTCCACCGCGTCGCCGCTCGTCCTTCGCACCCACGCGCGCGTGCCGTCCGCAAACACGCAGTCGAGCCCGTGCACCCAGGCGCGCATCGCGCCGTACTTCACGCTGCGCGCGCCCGCCGCATTGGTGGCGCACATGCCGCCCAGCGTAGCGAACGCGCTGCTCGACGGGTCGACGGGCAACGTGAGACCCGCGCGGCTCACGAGTTCTTCGAGCTCAGCGCGCGTGACCGCGGGCCCGACGCGCACCAGGTGCGTCGCCGGGTCGAACAGCGGCGCCTCGTCGAGCCGCTTGAGGTCGACGATCACGCCTTCACCGAGCGCGCCGCCGGCCATGGAACTGCCCGCGCCGCGCGGCACGAGCGTCTGGCGGCTTTCGGCGGCCCAGCGCACCAAGGTCACGACGTCATCGGCGTCGAGGGGCACGGCCACAGCGGCCGGCATAAGACGCGCAACGCCCGCCGCCTCGCTGTAGGCGGCGCGCGCCGGCTCGTCAACGCGGAAGACGCCGCGGAAGCCGGGCGGCGTTCTCATCGGGTCGCGCACGCTGGAGCGGCGGACGCCGCGCGCATTTGGGCCGCGCACGCTGAAGCGGCGGGCGCGGCGAGCATCCGCGTTCCGCTCATGCTGTTGCCGGCACGAGCGTGAACGGCCGGGCCTTCACGCGCTCCACCAGCCGGCGCAGCGCGCGGTTGCTCAACATCGCGAGCAGGCCCACGACCATGAGCGACTTCACTTCGCCGCGCGAGATCTTCACCGTGCCGCCGACCGTGAGCATCGCGCGCGTGCCTGACAGGTCACGCAATGTGGCGTAGGCGAACAACAGCGGCAGCACGCAGAACGCGCGGATCGCCAGTGCGCGGCGTGGGATCAACGTGATGTACTCGAGCGCATCGTCGAGGTCGGTGCGCGCCATCTCGATGAAATGGCCGACGGCCTTGTGATTGCGGTCGAGGTGCTGCGGCGAGAGCAATGTCTCGTGCCCGCTGCCTTCAGCCGCGAGGTCGCGTTCAGGGATGAAGATCGCGTTCTCGTGCTGCGCGTCCCAGGCGATGTCTTTCAGGATGTTCACCGTCTGCAGCGCCTCGCCGAATGCCTGGCAGCGGGTCCAGAGGCGATCGAACTCGCGTTTGCCGATGGCGGTCGCGTGCTCGTGCCACAACTCCGTCAACAGGCAGCCGACGGTGCCCGCGACGTAGTAGCAGTACTCGCGATACTCGGCCAGCGTCTGGATGCGGATGCCGGCGGGGTAGTTGCGCACGAACTTCGCCATGCCGACGCCCATCTCGCGCACCCAGTGCGCGACGCGTTCGCGCGTGCGCTCGGGCAAGGAGCGAAACAACACCAGCACGAGGTCCGTGCGTGCGACGAGCGCCAGGTGCGCGGCGTCGCCGCTCAGGCGGGCTGCGAGCGCCGGAAAGTCATCAGCCGCCTTCGAATCGTCGAGTGTGCGCAGAAACGCCTCGATCAGTTGTGCGCGCTCGGCGGGCGCCGTCGCGCCATCGTCCTCGATAGTGTCCGCGATGCGGCACAGCAGGTACGACGTCAGCACCGCGCGCCCCAGTGTCCCCGGCAGGAACCGGATGCTGATGGCGAAGGTACGCGAGACGCCGGGCAGGATGGCGTGGCCGAACCGCTCCGCCTCGCGCACGCGCGCCGGCGGGTCGGCCACCGGCGCAAAGGGGGCGATGCCGCTCATGCGCGTAAAGCTAGCGCATCCTCAGCGCTCAGAGATCAGGAACTGGTCGAGCAACGTGCGGCGCTTGGTCTCGCCGAACTCCAGCCGATCCAGCGACTGTTCGATGGCCAGCTGCGCGGCATGCGCATCGCGCCGGTAGCTGCGGCGCGTGAGCCAGGCGCTGCCGCCGGCCACGACGGCACCCGCACCGATGGCCAGCGGTGCGAACACCGACATCGCGACCAGCGCCGCGGCACCGCCCACGCCGACGATCACGCCGAGCGCGGCGCGCTGCGCCGCGCGCACCCGCCGGGATTCCAGCGTCGCGGTGACGTTCACGTAGGTCCGCCCGCCCTCCGCCCCGACCACAGTGGCGCTGACCTCGTCGGCGCGCACGAGGGGGAAGCCCCGGCCATCAAACCGCATGACTTCGCGGATGGCGCCCGAGAACCCGCCGCGCGCGCCCCACACCATGCGGTCCGGGAACCGGCGACGTTCGATCAGGTTCTCCTCGCGCTGGAAAGCGCGGTCGATGGACGCCAACAGCGCGGCTGGCTCGCCGGCCACCTCGCGCGCGGCCGCGAAGTTCGCCGGTCCGGCGATTGCCGCCAACACGCCGCTCTCTTGCGGCAGCACCACGCGCATGCGTTCCTCGGACAGCGCCTGCCGCAGCGCCCGCGTGCTGATGCCGACTTCGCCCGCCAGCGCGACGAGTTCCGCCTCCGTGAGCGTCTCGGGCACGTCGGCGCTCGCGGCCTGCAGTTCGGCAGCGCGCAGTAACACGCGTTCCAGCGCGGCGCGGTGCAGGACGGGCGTGTTCTCGGCCATGGTCAGTCGCTACCCAGGCGCGCGAGGTTCACCGGACAGGCCGCAACGCGAGAGCGCATGTCAGATGCCGCCGAATGCGATATCGACCTGGCGCCGCATCGACTCGATCATCTCTTCGGGCATCGGGAACGCAGCGGCCAGCGCCGCGAGCGCGTTCGAGGAGGGCACCGCCTCGCCGGCCTGTGCGAGATACCAGCGCGCATACCGCTCTGCGGCCGCCGGATTGATGCGTTCGATGAGGATGGCACCGCCGCGCACGAGACCGGCACTGCCATACTGGTCGGCCAAGCCGTTGCGCTTTTGCACCGGCGTGAGATTGTCGTTGACGGCCACCTGCGCGATGCCACCGATCGCCTCGTGCACGAACGCGTAGAGGAGCACCTCGGCCGAGTCTGGCGTCGATGGTGATGCGACGGCAAACTGGCTGCCGTTGCCGGCCGGCAGCGCGCGACCCTCGCCGCCGAGGGAGAGCGACGGCATCAAGTCACCGTTCGCCTGCTGTGTGTGGTTGAGAAAGCGCTGCAGGGCGGGACGCCACTGGTCCTGCCACAAATCGTCGGCGCGCGCGAGCGCCGCGCTGCGTTGGCGCTGCTCGCCGACCCACCAGTCGTGGTGGAATTTCGCGCTCTCATCGCCGAGCGCGCGCACGAAGACGCGCGCGAAGTCGCGATCCTCGGGCGTCGGGAACTGCTGTGCGAGGAACGCAATGATGCCCTGCGCCTCCTGGTTCGACGCGCGGCTCGGATCGCCTTCGGCCGTCTGGAAGTATTCGAAGGCGCGTGTGAGCTCTTCCCATGAACCGAAGTAGAGCGCGATGAACTGCGCACCCACGAGGGCAGGCTTGCCGGCGATTGCTCGTGCCAGGCGGTCGCGGTTGGCGTCGAGGTCGGTGTAGACGTTGCGCGAGTTCTTGAGGACGGTCATGCGCTCGCGGTAGCCGCGCGCGAAGAGCGGCACGCGCGCGGTGTCCTCCTGCAGCATGGCGAAGCCGTGGAGCCAGAGGTCGACGTGTTCGCGCGTCTTGATCGGCCACTGCGGGCCCGTGGGTTCCGGGCGCAGTGGGGCCGCCTGTCGCGACCCGCCGCAGGCGGTGGCCATGAGCGGGAGCGCCAAGGCCAGCGCGATCGTCTTCAAGCGGCCGAGCGGCCGCACGTCACGCAGAACTTCCATCCGGATTCGATCTCCGCGCTGCAGCCGGAGCAGCGCCGCACGAGAAGGTTCTGTCCGCAACTCGGACAGAACTTGAGGGGGCGGCCTTCCGGAAGTTGCGCATTGCAGTACGGGCAACCCCCGGTGGGCATGGGCTTTGGTGTGGATTCCCTCTTGGGCGCCGGCGCGATCGTCGGCTCCTTGGCCTCAACCGGCTCCGGCGTGAGGTCGATGCTGGTGTCGCCACCGAGCACGGCCTGCACGCGGTCCGTCGCGAGACGCACCTTGGTGTTCATGTAGGTGCGTAGCAGCGTGAGGTCAGGATTGCTCGACGCGAGTTCGGCCTTGAGGTCGTCCTGCATGAGCTCGTCGGCGAACACGAGGCCGCGCTCACCGGAGAGCAGCCGCATCACGACGTGCAGGTAGTCGTCGTTCGTGTCGAACGCGCCATCGCGACGCGCCATGCGATACGGCGCGAATCGGTCGATCACCTCACCCACGTCGAGTGGCCGCGTGAGCGCATCGGCCTCGCGGGCCGAAAGGACCAAGCGTCGGAACAACAGGTCGAGAGCGTCCACGGTGTTGTTTACCCCATTGCGGGCAAAGATGCCGACGCGCGAAAGGTCGCGCCATCGGGGAACGGCGCGAGCGCTGGCTGGCGGGCGCCGCGCGCGCGTTCAGTCCGTGCAGTGAGCCAAGCGTCGAAGCCGGAGGCGATGAGGCCGCCGGAGGCAGACTGTCGCGCCGCGGCCGCCGTCGCGAGGTCGTTCGCGTACTCGTTCTGCGGATGACCGGCGTGTCCCTTCACCCACTGCCACTGGTACTCGTGGCCGTTCGTGGCCGCGATCGCATCCTTCCACAGCTGCAGGTTCTCGATCGCGCCCGTCTTGCGCTTCCACCCGTTGCGTGCCCAGCCGAACACCCACGACGTCATGCCATCGACGATATACCGCGAATCCGTCGTGAACAGCACGCTGAAGCGGCCCTCCTTGGTGCCGATGGCGTTGAACGCCTCGGTCACCGAGCGCAGCGCCATGCGGTTGTTCGTCGTAGCCGGCTCGCTGACCCACAGGTCACGCCGCGTGATACGACCGTCGCTGTGCCGGTACTCGACGAGCACGCCGGCGCCGCCGGGATTGTCGCCCGTGCGGCCGTTGCCGAGACAGGATTCATCGGCGTAGATGGCGACGAGCGGGTAGCGCGCGCTCACGTGCGGGCCACCGTCGTTCGGCGTCGGGCCGGCCGATACGTCATCGAACCGCCTCCACGCCGTCCATCTCGTCGAGGTACAGCACCATGTGCGCGCCCGTTGTGGGATGCCTCGCCTCGATCGACTCGCGCCCGCCTGCAATCACGAGCCGCTCAGGAATCACGAGGAACTCCGAGCCGCGGCGCCGCACGACAAGGCGCGAGCCGTCCACGATGGCGCGCTCGATGGCGTCGTATTCGGTGACCTTCAGGTGCCCCACGCGACCCCCTTGGGCCCGCACCACGCGGTCACCAACTCCGTGAGCACCGCGGTACTACGGTCAATCTCCTCAAGCACGACATACTCCTCGGCGGCATGGGCGAGCGCGATGTCGCCCGGGCCATAACAGATAGCGGGAATGCCGGCCGCACTCAGCAGCGCGGCGTCGGTCCAGCACGACAGCCCTTCGATGCTGACGCGTTCATCGCGCGCACGGCAGGCGTCCGCGAGCGCCGCAACGATCGCATGATCAGGCGCGACGTCGTTGGGTTCGCGAATGAGGCCGGGCAGGATGTCGGCACGGAAACGCGGGTCGCGCGCGCGCACGCGCTCGCAGGCATCGTGCACCTCGATCGCGAACGCCGCGCCGCTTTCGCCCGGCAGCGTCCGGCGTTCGAGACTCACGTCGCAGCGCTCGGGATACGTCGAGATGCCCGTGCCGCCGCTGATGACGCCGGCGTGGATCGACGCGCGGCCGAGCAGCGGATGCGCGCGGGACTTGGCGCCGAGCGTCGTGCGCTGGTACTCGTCAAGCTCGGCGAGCAGCAAGGCCGCATGCGACACGGCGTCGACGCCGATGTCGTAGCGCGAGCCGTGCGCGGCGCGGCCATGCACGGTGACGTCGAGCCATGCGAAGCCGCGGTGGGCGGGGCAGATCGCCAGTCGGGTGGGTTCGGTGACGATCGCCGCGTGCGCGGTGACGCCGGCCTCGATGAGCACGCGCGTGCCGTCGCTGGCGAATTCCTCGTCCACGACGGCCGCGATGATGACTTCGCCGCCGAGTGTGTCCGGGGTGGCGGCGGCGCGCGCGGCCGCGGCGCACATGGCCGCGACGCCGGCCTTCATGTCGGTGGCGCCGCGTCCGTACAGGCGGCCATCGCGTTCATGAAGCGCCCACGGCGCGTGGGTCATGCCCTCGACGCCAACCGTGTCGAGGTGTCCGTTGAGCATGAGGGAGCGGCCGCCGTGACCGCCGCCGATGCGCGCGACGACGTTGGGCCGGCCTGGGGCGGCTTCGAGCAGGTCGACGGTGAAGCCCCAGTCGGCGAGCACGTCGGCGAGGCGCTCGCCGACCACGGCCTCGCCCGGCGATTCCGCGGCGAGCGCAGGATTGCGCGAGTCAATCGCGACGAGCGCGCGAGTGAGCGCGCGCGCGTCGCCGCGAGGAATCTTCACATCATGCGGCACGGGGATCCGGCCGCATGATCACTTCTTGGGTGCAGCCTTCTTCGCGGCGGGCTTCTTGGCCGGCGCGGCCTTCTGTGCCTTGGCGGGCTTCTTTGCAGCAGCGGGCTTCGGGCTCGCCTTGGCCGCGGCCTTGGCGCCGTTGCCGTCGTGGCCGTTCGCCTTCTTGGCGGCGGGCTTCTTCTCGGCGGCGGCGGCCTTCTTCTCAGGCGCGTCGGTGACGCGCGGGGGAAGCTTGCCCTTGTTCTTCTTCATCCACGCCTGCTCGGCTTCGACGATGAGCTTGTCGGCTTCGTCCTGCGTCATCTGGCCGCGGCGGACCATATACTGCACGAGGTCGCGCGCGCTTTCGATGCCGAAGGCGGTGATGCCGGCGGCGGCGCCGACGACTTCCTTCATCGCGGCGGCCATCTTGCTGCCGGCCTCGAGGGAGATCTCGTGGGCCTTCGCCGCCATTTCGGCGACGGTGTCACGCACGTCCTGACCGCGATGGCCAGGGTGGCGGCGCGGGGGTGTGGCTGGCTTGTCGGCGTCGGCTTCTGCTGCCGGCTTGGCGGTATCAGGCATGTTTCGGTTCTCGTTGCGAGGTGCTGCGGGAGACGAACGGGCGCAAGTATATGATTTTTCGGGGATTACGCAAGTGATGCGACGGTTCAAGTGGCGTGTGATTGGCGCCAGTCAAACGCGCGAAGTCTACGCCAATAGGAAGCCACTTTAAAGACACTATCGTGACACTTCCATTATCCGGCGTCAAAATTCTTGACCTTTCACGAGTTCTTGCCGGGCCGCTGGCGACGATGATGCTCGCTGATCTTGGCGCCGACGTCATCAAGATCGAGCGTCCCGGCACGGGAGACGAGACGCGCGGTTACGGGCCGCCGTTCGACGAGCGCGGTGAGAGCGCGTATTTCCTTTCGATAAATCGCGGCAAACTGAGCGTGGCGGCGGACCTCACGCTCGAGGCGGATCGTGCACTCCTCGAGCGACTGATCGCGCAGGCGGACGTCGTGGTCGACAACTTCAGGCCTGGCACGCTGGAGCGCAGAGGCCTTGGCGTTGACGCGATGCTTGCGCGCCATCCGCAGCTGATCTGGTGCACCATCACCGGGTTCGGGCTCGAGGAGCCGCGCGCAGGCTATGACTTTGTGGTGCAAGCCGAGAGCGGGTGGATGGCGATCACGGGCGATCCGGACGGGTCGCCGATGAAGATCGGCGTCGCGTTGGCGGACGTGCTTGCGGGGAAGGATGCGGCAATCGCGATTCTCGCGGCGCTCGTGCGGGCGCCGGCCGATCGTCACCTGGTAGTCTCGCTACTGCATTCGGCCACCGCCGCGCTCGTCAACGTCGCGCAGAACGCGCTCATCACGGGCCGCGATGCAAAGCGGTGGGGCAACGCGCACCCAAACCTCGTGCCGTACCAGCTGTTCGAGGCGGCCGACCGGCCGATTGTGATCGCCGTCGGTGCCGACGCGCAGTTCGGCGCGTGCGCGCGCGCGCTGGGACTCGACGACCTGGCCGCCGATGCCGCGCTCGCGACGAACGCCGGGCGGCTCGCGGCGCGCGATCGCGTGGTGGGTGCCATCGCCGCCGCGGTACGCACGCGTGACGCAGCGCACTGGCTCGGCACCCTTAGCGCGGCCGGCGTGCCCTGCGGCGTCGTGAAGCCCGTGCTGGAGGCGCTGCGTGAGGTGTCGGCGTCTCCGCTCACGGGCGTCGCGCCGCAGGCGCCGGGCCGCGTGCATTTGCCGCCTCCCACCCTCGACGAACACGGTGCGCTGGTGCGCGCCGAAGGGTGGGCGGCGTTCGTTCGGGTGGGGCGTCCGCGCGACACGTAACGAGACCGTGACGCGGCCCGCGGCCGCTCGTCCCTGCTGAGACGGAACAGCATCGGAAGGAAATCCGGTGGCGTTTCGGCCCTGTCCAGAGCGCGAGTGTTGGATTACACTAGCGTCGTGCCTCTCAAGACCGAGCCGACCCCACAGGAAGACCTGATCGATGCCGACCAGGCGGTGATCGACCGCGTGATCGCCGGCGACCGCAATGCTTTCGGTATCCTGATTCAGCGTTACAGCGACCCGCTGTATCGACATGCATTCGGGATGACAGGCAGCGCGGATGTAGCGGAAGACATCCTGCAGGTCTCGTTCATCAAGGCGTTTCACCATCTCGCCGAGGTACGCGGCCGGTTCGATGCCTGGGTGTTCCGGATCGTGGCGAACGGGTGCAAGGACTGGCTGAAGAACATTCGGCGGTCGCACACGAGCTACGACGAGGACGACCAGCCTTCGGGGCTCGAGACACCGGAGGAGGAGCTGGACCGGGGGGAACTGCGGCGAGATCTGGACGGCGCACTGGGCGCACTGCCGGCATCGCTGCGGGAAGCCTTCGTGATGAAGCACGTCGAAGGACGGTCGTACGAAGAGATGGCCGTGCTGCTCGACGCAACGGTCGGTGCCCTGAAGATGCGTGTCCATCGCGCCCGCGAGGCGCTGCAGAAGCTTCTGGAGGAACGATACTCGTGATGCATGATTCACTTGACCCCCGCGACGACGCGCAGCGCGACCCGGCTGCCGAGCATCGCTCCGCGCAAGATGCGGAGCCGGTGACGGCTGACCGTGAGGTGCCGGTGCCGACGAGCGACCTGCCGCCTGCAGTGCATGCCTTCCTTGATGGCGAGAAGGTGAACGAAGAGAACCTCTCGGGTGCGCAGAAAGAGCTCGCGCTGTGGCGCCTGATTGGCGCTGAGACGGGCCGTCGTCGCCGCATGGTGACGCCCGCGCACGTGTCGGCGCAGATCCTGGCGAAGCTCGCGGACGATTGAGCCTCACGGCGTCGAGACAGCAGCCGTGAGCGCCCACCGTCGCGTCCGACCCGGCCCGGACGAATACGCCCCGTTCTACGCGGGGTACCTGGCCCAGGTCCCCGACGGCGACGTGGTGGAAGCGCTGATTGGCGGCGTGGAGATCGCCGCCGCCCTCCTACATGATGTCGACGAAAAGACCGCCCTCGGCGCCTACGCGCCGGGCAAGTGGACGCTCAAGGAAGTCGTGCTGCATTGCGCCGACGCCGAGCGGGTGTTCGCGTATCGTGCGCTGCGCTTCGGTCGCGGCGACACGACGGACTTGCCGGGCTGGGACGAGAACGCCTACGCACCGGCGAGCGGCGCGAATGCGCGTTCAATGGAGTCACTCGTCGATGAGCTCGAGTCCGTGCGCGAGTCGACGGTGACGCTGTTTGAGGGGATGCCGGCGGACGCGTGGACGTTGCGCGGGACGGCGAACGGGAAGGTCGTGAGTGTGCGCGCGCTGGCTTGGATTTGCGCGGGGCATTTGTTGCATCATCTCGAGATCATTCAAGACCGGTATTTGTAACGGACGGCAGACGGCCGACGGTAGACGGCGGATGACCTTCGCGCGGTAGCGCGCCACCTCAGGGCCGCAGCAAGCGGAGGGCCTGCACCCCCTCCTCCTCATCGTCGTTCACGGTGAGACCGAGCAACCGGTCGCCGCGGACATCCAAGAGCGTGTATCTGGCCGGCAGTTCGACGGTAGTCTGCCATCGTCCCGAACGCGCAAACACATCCCAAGTGGACGACTCGTCGGACCACTGCGCGGCGAGAGACCAGTTTCTCCTGAACACGCTGCGCGGCTCGTATCGCTGCACCCAGATATCGCCTTCGTGCGACGTGAGGATTCGCTGAAAGGCGGGATACGTGTCCGCGTATGGATCTAGGGAGAACCACCGCTCCTGCTGACGCCGCCATCGCGCCGAGAGCGGGGCACCAGGTCGGGTGAGATGGTATTCCTTGTACTCTTCCTTCAGTCGTTCATCCACGGCGGTTCCGGTCCATGCTCGCCGTATGGTCCGCCCGATGGGGCCGTCGCGCGAACGCACGAATAGCTCGTAGGTTGCCGAGTTCGCCGTGATCAACGAATCATCGAGCGCGGCAAAGTGGTGTGTCGGCGTGAATATCACCGGCTGCGGCTCGAAGCCTGGCGCTCGCGATGACTCGAGGATGCCGGGTAGCGTGGCGACGGTGTCGACCGTGCCCCTGGTGACGTCGACGCGCAGTAGGGTGAGCATGCGGCGAGTGAATCTTCCACTCGGTTCGCGATGGCTCATCTCGATTCCGAAGTATGTTCCATCCTCGAGCAACGAGACGGTTTGAAGCTGTACGAACTCATCGCGACTCGCCCGCCCTCGGCGAATCGAACGACCATCCGGCCCGAACCAGTCCAGTTCCAGATAGTGGTCGTTGACCGCCAGCGTATCGCCACGCATGCGATACAGCGCCAAGATCTGACGGAATTCACCCGGGCCAGCGCCTTTCCTGCCAGCGCTGCGTTCGAACCGGCCTGTTGAATCGTAGAAGCGCAGCGTGCTTGCGCCCATCACGGCAACTACGACGCGTCCGTCCGCGAGGAGTTGGCCCCCGGCGATGTCCGTGAACTCGTAGAGTGTATCTCCCGCCAGCGCGCGCTCGCCTCCTGCCCCAATCGTGAGGAGAGGTTCCGGAGCGGCGCGCCAGACGCGTGCGCCCTCAAGCGTGGGTGCCTGATTCTCCGTCACAGGAATTCCGCCCGACGGCGCGATGCGAGTTTCGGGATTCTCCTCGGCCTTCTCAGCGCACCCGAGCGCTACGGCGGCGACTAGCCCGCGCGACCAGTAACAAGCCCGCCTTAGCCTAAAAATGTAACGCCCGTCCCAACGCCCCCAGCGCCGCCTCCTTCACCGTCTCACTCAGCGTCGGATGCGAGTGCACCGTTGCGCCGATGTCGTCCGCCGTCCCGCGGTACTCCATCGCCAGCACGACCTCGCTCAGTAGGTCGCTGACGTTCGGCCCGATCATGTGGCAGCCGAGGATCTCGTCGGTGCGCGCGTCAGTCACGAACTTCACGAAGCCGCTGGTCTCACCCATGGTGCGCGCGCGGCCGTTCGCGGAGAAGGGGAACTTGCCGACCTTGTACGCGCGGCCGCTCGCCTTCACCTCGGCTTCCGTCAGTCCGCACGTCGCGACTTCGGGCCATGTGTAGACCACGGCCGGCATGTTGTGGTAGTGCATGTGCGCCTTCTGCCCGGCAATCACCTCGGCGGCGATCACGCCCTCGTCCTCGGCCTTGTGTGCGAGCAGCTTGCCGCCCACCGCGTCGCCGATGGCGAACACGTTCGGCAGGTTGGTGCGCATCTGGTCGTCGACGATGATCTCGCCGCGCTTGCCGAGCGCGAGGCCGAGCGCCTGCGCGTCGACGCCGGTGAGCGCGGGCTTGCGGCCGATTGACACGAGCACGTAGTCGGCGCCGAACGTGCGTGCGGCGCCCTTCTGCTCGGTGCCGATCACGATGCGCGCACCCTCGCGATGGCCGCCGGTCACCTTGGTGGACGTGTGCATCTCCAGCCCCTGCTTCGAGAAGATGCGCGTCGCTTCCTTGATGATGTCGTCGTCGTTGCCGGGCAGGATGGTCGGCGCGAACTCGAGCACGGTGACCATCGCGCCCAGGCGGCGCCATACGGAGCCCAGCTCCAGGCCGATCACGCCGCCGCCGATCACGATGAGGTGCTTGGGCACCTCGGGAATGCGCAGCGCGCCGATGTTCGACAGCACGCGCTCCTCGTCGAAGGGCAGGAACGGCAGCTCTATCGGCAGCGAGCCGGTCGCGATGATTACGTTCTTCGCCGCGTAGGTGGTCACGGCGCCGTCCAGCGCGCGCACCTCGACCACGTTGCCCGGCTTGAGTGTGCCGAATCCCTTGGCCCACGTGACCTTGTTCTTCTTGAACAGGAACTCGACGCCCTTGGTGTTCTGCGCGACGACGTCATCCTTGCGCTTCATCATGCGCGCGAGGTCGAACGTGACGCCGTGGTAGTCGATGCCATGCTCGGCCGCATGTAGTCGCGCGAACTCGAAATGCTCCGAGGAGCCGAGCAGCGCCTTGGACGGGATGCAGCCGACGTTCACGCACGTGCCGCCGAGGGTCTTGTCGAGCTCCACGCACACGACGGAGAGCCCGAGCTGGGCGGCACGGATGGAGGCGACGTAGCCCCCGGGACCGCCGCCGATGACGACGACGTCAGGAGAAAGAGCCGGGTCAGTCAAGGGAGGTTGGTTTGGGTGCCGTGAATCTAACGGCTCGGCACCAACTGCACGACCGCCAGTACCGGCCGGTGGTCGGACGCCCGGCGCTCCCCGATGGGCCGCGCCCCCTGCTGCGTCCACCGCTCCGCCGGAGAGACGAACACGAAATCGATCTCCTTGACGGGCTCGTCCGAGGGGAATGTGAACTCGTTCCCGACCGGCTTGTCGACCTCGGTGGCACGCGCCTGGAAGAGCGCCAGCGTCCGCGACTCCGGTCCGTCGTTGAAGTCGCCCAACAGGATGAACGGCATGGTGAGCCCGTCCAGATACTCGGCGAGCGCCTCCGCCTGCGCGAACCGGAACGAATCGCTCTCGACCCAGTCGAAATGCACGTTGACGACCATCACCGAACTGCTGTCCGGCATGCGGATCTCCGCGGCCAACGCGACCCGCGGCTCGTTGCCTTCGGGTAGACGAACGGACTCCGACCGCACGATCGGGAACTTGGACAGGATGGCCATCCCGTAGCGACCGCCGTCGTAAGGCATGAACGCGCCGAACGCGTGGTCCATGCCGAGCATTTCGCCCAGCACGGCGGCCTGGTCCACGCCGCCGCTGCGCTGGACCACGCTGTCCACTTCCTGGAGCCCGGCGATGTCGGCCTGCAGTGTGCGCAGCACGCGCGCCGTGCGCTCGAGATTCACGGAGTCATCCATGCCGAGCCCGTGGTGGATGTTGTAGCTCACCACGCGCGCGATCATCGACGGGCTCACGAAGTCCACGTTGGCCGCGCGACGCGGCGCCGAGGCGCTGCAGGCGGCGACGATAAGAGAGAGCAACAGCGCGGTCGCGATGGGCATCACGCGCCTGGCCATTCGCGTTCCTCCGTGACTGTGGGCGATCATTGTCATGGACCCCGTTAATGTTTGGTCAATGAACTTATTCAACACCGTCACCATCGTTGTACCCGCGGCGACGCTCGCGTTGCTCATCGTGCTCGTGGTGCTCGTACTCCGGCGCCGCAGCGCGGTGGACACTGAACCGCTGCGCCGCGTCATTCAGGATGAGCTGCAGCGCTCGCGGCTCGAATCCGCCGAGTTGGCCAAGGGACAACGTGCGGAGATCGCCGAGTTCCAGCAACGCATCGCCAAGACGATGCTCGATGCCAATCAGGTCGTCAACGACACGCTCGCGCAGAGCGTGGCGAAGCTGCAGGAGGGCAACGAGAAGAAGCTCGACGCCATGCGGCAGACGGTGGACGAGAAGCTGCAAGGCACGCTCGAGAAGCGGCTGGGCGAATCGTTCAAGCTCGTGAGCGAGCGGCTGGAGGCGGTGCAGCGTGGCCTCGGCGAGATGCGCGAGCTGGCCACCGGCGTGGGTGACCTCAAGCGCGTGCTCGGCAACGTGAAGACGCGCGGCACGTTCGGTGAGGTGCAGTTGCAGGCGATCATCGAGGAGATCCTCACGCCCGAGCAGTACGTGGCGAATTACGCGCCGCGTGCGGACAGCCAGCAGCGCGTCGAGTACGCCGTGCGCATGCCGACGCTTAGCGGTCCGGCTGGCGATGGCTCGGCGGGCAACGGCGGTGCCGCCGCGGTTGGCTCGGGCGCGGCGGCCTACTTGCCCATCGACTCCAAGTTCCCGATCGAGGACTACCAGCGCCTGCTCGACGCGTCCAACCTCGGCGACGCGGCCGGCGTCGCCGAGGCACGGCGCGCGCTGCTGGCGCAGGTGCGCTCGTACGCCAAGAGCGTGCGCGAGAAGTACGTGCATCCGCCCACGACGACCGAAACGGCGGTGATCTTCCTCCCCACGGAGGGCCTGTTCGCCGAGGTGCTGCGCGAGCCGGGTATGATCGAGGAGCTCTATCGCATGAACGTCATGCTCACGGGACCGACGACGCTGGTCGCCGTGCTCAGCGGCCTGCGCGTCGGATTCCGCGCCATGATCATCGAGCAGCGTTCGGCCGAGGTGTGGGAGGTGCTGGGCGCCGTGAAGAGCGAGTTCGAGAAGTTCGGTGGCGTGCTGGAGCGCGCCAAGAAGCAGCTGGGGACCGTCTCGCGCACGCTCGAGCAGGCGGACACGCGTACGCGCGCCATGGCGCGGCGGCTGCGCGACGTACAGGGGGAGACGCAATCGGGCGCCGAGTTATTGCTCTCGGCGCCCGATTGGGATGACTCTGGCGATGACGGCGAGGATCGCGTCGGCGATCCGGCCTGACCGTTACTCGTCGATCAGCATCGAGGCGGGATCTTCCATGAGCTCCTTCACCTTGACGAGGTAGAGCACCGCCTGCTGGCCGTCGATGATGCGATGGTCATAGCTGAGCGCGATGTACATCATCGGCCGGATCACGACCTGGCCATCGATGGCGACGGGCCGGTCCTGCATCTTGTGCAGGCCGAGGATCGCGACCTGCGGGTAGTTGATGATCGGCGTTGAGATGAGCGAACCGAACACGCCGCCATTCGTGATCGTGAACGTGCCGCCGGTGAGGTCGTCCATCGTGAGCTTGTTGTCGCGCGCGCGCTTGGCGACCTCATTGATGCCGCGGCTGATGCCCAGCAGCCCGTGCTGGTCGGCGTCCTTGATGTTCGGCACGACGAGCCCGGCGTCGCTGGCCACGGCGATGCCGAGGTTCACGTAGTGCTTGTAGATGATCGAGTCGCCGTCGAGCTGCGCGTTCACGATCGGATACGCCTTGAGCGCCAGGCACGCGGCCTTCGCGAAGAACGGCATGAAGCTGAGCTTGACGCCGTGCTCCTTCTCGACGCGCTCCTTCATGCGCGCGCGAAACTCGTTCACGGCGGTCATGTCGACTTCATTGAACGTCGTGAGGTGCGCCGTGTTGTGCTGCGCCTGCAGCAGGTTCTCCGCGATACGGCGACGGCGGGTGGTCATCTTTTCGCGCGTCTCGCGCTCGCCGGCGGGACGCGGGGTGGGCGCGGGCTTGGCTGCGGGCTTCGCGGGTGCTGCCGGAGCCGGTCGCGCTGCCGGCGCGGCCGGCGGTGCCGCTGGTGCCGGTGGTGCCGCTGGTGCCGCTGGTGTCGCTGGTGCTGCTGGTGCTGCACGCGGAGCAGCCCCTTCCTTGTTCGACGCGTCGATCTGCTCGATCACGTCTGGCTTGCTGACGACGCCGCCGCGGCCGGTGCCGCTGACGCTGCTCAGGTCCGTGCCGGTTTCGGCGGCGAGTCGCTGCGCAGACGGCGCGGCGCGCACGTCGCTCGGGGCCGGTGCGGGCGGCGGGGCAGGCGTCGTGGGCGGCGCCGGTGCTGGTGCGGGCGGCGCAGCCACTGCTGCCGGAGCCGCCTGTGCGGTCGCGCCGGCGCCTGCGCCGCCCGTCTCGTCGAGCTCCGCCAGCGTCTCGTCGAGGTGCACGACGTCGCCCTCGGCCTTGAGATGCTTCGTGAGCACGCCGGCATTGAGCGCCGGCACCTCAACGGTGATCTTGTCTGTCTCCAGTTCGACGATCGTGTCGCCCGAAGCGACAGTGTCCCCCTCCTGCTTGACCCAGCGGGAGATGGTGGCTTCGGTGATGGATTCGCCGAGCGGCGGCACCTTGATCGGGATCATCTAGGCAGATTCGTCGGGAGGGTGTGGTCGCGCAGGAACGGCACACGTGACACGTTGCCGGAATATAACGGCCGGAGGGGCTGTTGCGAGCTTTGACGATTGACGCGCACGGTGGACTCGAGCAGATCCGTTACAGGGACGACCTGCCCGTGCCGGACTTTTCAAGCGATGCGGACGCCCCGGAGGTGCGTGTGCGAGTGCGCGCGGCGGCGCTGAACCGGCTGGATCTCTTCACAATCGGCGGATTGCCGGGCATCACGGTGACGCCGGGTTGGGTATTGGGCGCGGATGCGACGGGCGTCGTTGACGCGGTGTCGGATCGGGCGGTCCAGGCGGGCGAGTCGGCTGGTTCGACTGGCTCGGGCGTGGCCGTCGGCGACCGCGTCGTGATCAACCCCGGCATCTCGTGCCGGCGCTGCGAGTTCTGTCTCGCCGGTGAGCAGTCGATGTGCATCCGCTACCGGCTGCTGGGGGAGCACCTGCCCGGCACGTTCGCCGAGTATGTGGTGGTGCCCGCGACCAACGTGCGTCGCATCCCCGCGTCGGTGAGCGACGAGGTCGCGGCGCCCTTCACGCTGGCGACGCTCACGGCCTGGCGCATGTGCGTGACGCGCGCCCGTGTGCGCGCCGGCGACCATGTGCTCATCTGGGGAATCGGCGGCGGCGTCGCGCTGGCCGCGCTGCAGATCTGCAAGTCGTTGGGCGCGCACGTCTGGGTCACGTCATCGAGCGAGGACAAGCTTGCGCGCGCGAAGGCCATGGGCGCCGACGAACTGCTCGACCACGCGACGCTGGATATCGGCAAGGAGATCCGCGCCCGCACGCGCAAGCGCGGGGTCGATGTGGTGATCGATTGCGTGGGCGAGCGCACGTGGGCGCAATCGCTGGGCTCGCTCGTGAAGGGTGGCCGGCTCGTGACCTGCGGCGGCACATCGGGCCCGAACCTCACGATGGACGTGCGCCGGTTGTTCTGGAACCAGTGGTCGATCCTGGGTTCGACGATGGGTAATGACGCCGAACTTGACGCCGTGACGGCTGAGCTTGCGGCGGGCCGACTCACGCCGCCCGTCGATTCGGTGCACGACCTCGCCGACGGACGCGCCGCGTTCGAGCGCATGCGTTCCGGCGCGCAGTTCGGGAAGATCGTGCTGCGGGTGGCGCATGACTGAGCGCGCGCAGTACGAGGCCAGCGAGGAGAAGTCGATCCGCGAGGCCTATATCCGCGACGGCAGCGCGGCGTGCCCGCGCGACGGCGCCACCATGCGCGTGCGCTCGATCGGCGGCGGCAGCTTTGGCTTGGGCTATGCGCGCAAGCGCGAGTGGCTGCTGTGCCCGACCTGCCACCGCAGCACGCTGTTCGACATCAAGCGCGGCACGCGCCTCTGAGTCGCGCGCCGGTCCTTGGCGCGGCGTCCGGAAGCGCGCGCACGCCGACCGGTAGCCGCGCGCAGCTTCCCCGATCACGCGCTAGATTTTCCGCATGCGATCCTTCCTGGCCGCGCTCGTCGGCTGCGCGCTGACCCTCGCCTCGACGACCGCGACCGTCAGCGCGCAGCAGGAACCGCCGCGGCGGCTCGATTTTTCGCAGGATACGCTCGACGCGCCGAACGAGTCCCTGCGGCGCGCACAGCAGCCGCGCTCCAGCGCGCGCAACGCATTCATCCGCGACCAGACGATCCTCGGGCTCGTGGTGTATGGCCCGGCGTTCGCGGCGACGGTCGGCGACAACGGCGTCACCGCAACCGCAGGCTACCTCGTGATGGCGGGCGGCACGTTCTTCGCCGCAGCCGAACTCTCGCGGCGCATGGACATCACCGAGGCGCGACAGCTACTCTCGACGCGCATGGCGGTCCGCAGCGCGGCGTCGGCACTGTACATCTCGGCCTCTGCCGATTCGCGCGCATCGACCAACGGCGCCGCGACACTGATCGGCGGCTTGGGCGGCACGGTAATGGGTCTCGCGGTCGGGAAGGGTCTCACGGCCGGTGAGGCAATGGCGACGGTCTTCGGCCACGACCTCGCGTTCGCGTCGGCTGCGGCGATCGCCTATGCGGCAGACCCCAACGTGGCCGACGAGCGCGGATTGTCCGACCAGATGCGCGCGGTCGTGCTCACGGCGTCGGGGCTGTCCGGCTACGTCCTGGGCCGCTTCTACGCGGGCCGCGCGCCGTACAATGTCACCGAGGGCGACGTCGACGCATTGTGGATCGGCACGGCCATTGGCGCGACGGCCGCCGGCGCGGTGATCGCCGAGAGCGATCCGGATGACCAGACGACGGCGCTGAGCCTGCTCGCGGGCGGCCTGCTCGGCACGGCGCTCGCCGACCGCGTCATCGTGCGCCGGTACGACCACACGCGTGCTGAAGGGCGATTGCTTGCACTGGGCGGCGCTGCGGGCGGTCTCATGGGCATTGGTGTGGGTGTGCTCGTGGCCGGCGAGGCCGACCGCGGCGGCGCGCTCACGCTCGGCCTGGGGGTCGTCGGCGCTTCGGCCGGCGTCGTGCTCACCGAGCGGTATCTCATGCCGCTGGCGGATGCCGGCCGGCAGTTCGGGCTGGGCCGACTGACCATCGACCCTGCCGGTCTCGCCGCGGTGGCCGCGCGCGCGCGCGGGACGCATTCGTTGGTGCGGTTCACCTTCTAGACCACGGCGTCCGGCGCCGGAGCACACGTGACCTTTTTCGATCGACTGGGCGAAAGCCTGCAGCGCCTCTGGGAGTTCGTGCCGGCCCTGTTCGGCGCGGCGGTCGTGCTCACGGCGGGCTATTTCGTGGCCAAGCTCGCACAGAAGGCGGTGATGCGGCTGCTGCGTCGCATGCGGCTCAATGACGTGCTCGAGCGCGGTGGCGTGCCGGCGCTCGATTACGCTGGCGCGCGCGTAGACCCGTCGCGGGTGCTGGCGAACCTTGTGTTCTGGTTCCTGGTCTTCACGGCGATGCTGATCGCGGCCGACACGCTGGGCATCGACTATCTGGGCCAGGTGTTCTCGGATCTCGTGAGTTATGTGCCGAGCGTGATCGCGGCCGTGGTAATCGTGATCCTCGGCATCGTGTTGGGCGATTTTGTCTCGGCGCTGATTCATGCGTCGCTGGGCGGGCTGCATGGCGGCCCCATGCTCGCGCGCGTAGGCAAGGGCGGCGTGGTGCTGCTCGCCGTGTTCATGTCGCTGCAGGAACTCGGTGTCGCGACCGGCATCGTGACGACGGCGTTCGCGATCATCTTCGGAGCGGTGGCGCTCGCGCTGGCGTTGTCGTTCGGTTTGGGGAATCGCGATCTCGCGGGTGAGGTGACGCGCGAGTGGTACCAGCGCTGGAAGGCCGAGAAGGAAGCGATCGAGCGCCGGCGGGCCGAGGAAGAGTAGCGGTGCGTAGAGAGGGAAAATCGTGCTCTGCGTCGATTGAAATAGGGCGCGCCGCGGGCTAAATTCCAGTGTTGTCGTGGCCAGTAAAGACACGCGTGGCCGTCCCCCGATTTCCCCCTGACAAATGACCGCACCGAACAACCGCGAGCGCATCCTTCCGCGCCTGATCCAGGACGAGGTGAAGGAGTCGTTCATCAACTATTCGATGAGCGTGATCGTCTCGCGCGCGCTGCCCGACGTGCGTGACGGGCTCAAGCCGGTGCACCGGCGCGTGCTGTACGCGATGAACGAGCTCGGCCTCGTGCCGGGCCGTCCGTACAAGAAGTCGGCGACGGTGGTGGGCGACGTGCTCGGCAAGTATCACCCGCACGGCGACCAGTCGGTGTATGACGCGCTCGTGCGCATGGTGCAGGATTTCTCGCTGCGCTACCCGCTCGTGGACGGCCAGGGCAACTTCGGCTCCGTGGACGGCGACCCGGCGGCGGCCTACCGCTACACGGAATCGCGCCTCACGCGCATCGCCACCGAGATGCTCGGCGACATCGACAAGAACACCGTCGATTACGCGCCGAACTTCGATGACCGCTTGCAGGAGCCGACGGTGCTGCCGTCGGCGTTCCCGAACCTGCTCGTGAACGGCTCGGCGGGCATTGCGGTCGGCATGGCGACGAACATCCCGCCGCACAACTTCCGCGAGGTCGCGGCCGCCGTGGCGGCGATGATCGACGACCCCGAGCTGTCGAGCGAAGCGATTCGCGGGATCGTGAAGGGGCCGGACTTCCCGACGGGCGCGTTCATCTATGGCCGCGCCGGGATCAAGGACTACATCGAGACGGGCCGCGGCAAGGTCATCATGCGCGCGCGCGCGGTGATCGAGGAGAAGGAATCCTCGAACAAGTCGCAGATCGTGGTGACGGAACTGCCGTACCAGGTGAACCGCGCGAACCTCGTGCTGTCGATCGCGCAGCTCGTGCGTGACAAGAAGGTCGAGGGCGTGAGCGACCTGCGCGACGAGTCGGATGCGCAGACGCGCATCGTGATCGAGCTCAAGCGCGACGCGATCCCGCGTGTGGTGCTCAACCAGCTCTACAAGCACACGTCGATGCAGAGCACGTTCGGCGTGATCATGCTGGCGCTGGTGCCCGACGCGGTCACGCGCCGGCTGGTGCCGACGGTGATGCCGATGCGCGACGTGATTGCGCACTACATCGCGCACCGTCACGAAGTCATCGTGCGGCGCACGCAGTTCGACCTCGACAAGGCGCAGGAGCGGGCGCACATCCTCGAGGGCCTCAAGATCGCCGTCGACAACATCGACGAGGTGATCAAGGTCATCCGCGCGGCGGAGGACACGCCGCAGGCGAGCGCGCAGTTGCAGCAGCGCTTCTCGCTGTCGGAACGGCAGGCCGAGGCGATCCTCAACATGCGCCTGGCCAAGCTGACCGGGCTCGAGATCGAGAAACTCGAGGAAGAGCTCACGGAAGTCCGCGCGACGATCAAGGACCTCACGGACCTGCTGGCCAACAAGCCGCGCCGCATGCGCGTGATGAAGGACGAGCTGGCCGCGCTGGTCACCACGTACGGCGATGAGCGTCGCACGGAGATCGTCAGCGATGAGGGCGAGTTCTCGATCGAGGACCTCATCGCGAACGAGGAGATGGTGGTCACCATCTCGCACGCGGGCTACATCAAGCGCACGTCGATCTCGACGTACCGCAAGCAGCGCCGCGGCGGTGTCGGCACGATCGGCACCGAGCTGCGCACGGACGATTTCGTCGAGCACCTGTTCGTGGCGCAGACGCACGACTACCTGCTCGTGTTCACGCAGGACGGGCGGTGCTTCTGGCTCAAGGTGCATGAGATCCCCGAGGGCGGCCGCGCGACCAAGGGCAAGCCCATCGTGAACCTCATCAACGTCACGCCCGACACGCAGGTGCGGGCGATTGTGCCGGTGAAGAAGTTCGTCGACACGGAGTTCCTGCTGTTCTGCACGCGCCGCGGCATCGTGAAGAAGTCGGCGCTGTCCGACTACTCGAACGTGCGGTCGACGGGCATCAAGGGCATCAAGCTCGAGGAAGGCGACGAGCTGGTGGACGTGCAGATCACGACGGGCACCAATGACGTGGTGCTGGTCACGAAGCACGGTTTGAGCATCCGCTTCCACGAGCAGGAAGCGCGTCCCATGGGGCGCGACACGACGGGCGTGAAGGGCATCAGCCTCGCCAAGGACGACCGCGTGGTCGGCATGGTGGTGGTGAAGCGCGAGGCGTCGCTGCTCGTGGTCACGGAGCTGGCGCTGGGCAAGCTCACCAACATCGACGAGTACCGCGTGCAGGGACGCGGCGGCAAGGGCATCCTGACGGTGCGGCGCACGGAGCGCACGGGCGATGTCGTGGGGCTGCTGGAAGTGCTGCCGGATGACGGCATGATGCTGATCACGCGCAGCGGGCAGTCGCTGCGGTGCGCGGTGAAGGACATCCGCGAGACCGGGCGCGTGGCGCAGGGGGTGCGGCTCAAGAACCTCGAGATGGGTGATGTCGTGGCCGCGATTGCGCGCGTCGTGTCCGATGACAAGGATGAGGTGGAGGGCGAGGCGACGGCGGATGCGGGGGCTGGCAGCGAGCCGGACGAGCAGATCGAGCTCGGCTCACCCGACGAATAGCCCTTTGTGTGCTTGACGCCCCCGCGCGCACCCAATACTCTCGAGAGAGCATGACTCGGCACAGCTACGCCTCCAGCTATTACTACGCGACCCGCAACACGGGCCGCCGCTGGGGGCGTTTGCGCGACTGAGCGCAACAGTTCCGACAGTACGAGCGGCCCGTGGAAACTCCACGGGCCGTTTTTGTTTGTGTCCGCACGCAGGTGGAGACGTGATGACAAGAATCCGTTCCGTTGGGATCTTCGGCCTCGGACTGATCGGAGGGTCGCTCGCGCGTGACCTGTCACAGCGCGGCGTTCGAGTGTGCGCGTACGACAGGGATGGTGCTTCGCTGCGTGCTGCGCTGGACGCTGGAGTCGTGAGCGCACCGCTCGATAAGTCCTGCGCGGATACAGCGGACCTCGACGCGCTCGTCATCGCCCTGCCAGTAAATGCAGCACTGGAGCTTCTCTCAGCGACGGCTGACCGACTCGCCGGTGTGCCGCTGATCAGCGATGTGTGCAGTACCAAGCGCACGATCGTTCAGGCGGCGCAGCGGCTCGGTCTCAGGCAATTTGTTGGTGCTCATCCGCTTGCGGGCGACCACCGCACTGGCTGGGCGGCTTCACGCGCCGGGCTCTTTGCCGGTGCCACCGTATACTGCTGCCCGACCAATGCGACCCCCGCCGCGCCACTGGCGATGCTGCAGCAACTGTGGACGCACACCGGAGCGATTGCGGAAATCATCGATGCCGAAGCACACGACCGGCTCGTCGCCCTGACGAGCCATCTGCCGCAGGCAGCTTCCACCGCACTCGCCAGAGTCCTTGCCAGTGCAGGAATTCCGCGCGATCGACTTGGCCCCGGCGGTCGCGACATGGTTCGTCTCGCGCGGAGTCCCGCGGATACCTGGACCCCGATCGCCCTCGACAACGCGAGGTCGCTCGGCGCGGCGCTCGCAGCGCTCGAACAAGAGCTTGCCACGATGCGGGAGGCACTCGATCGCGATGATCAGGCGGCGGTGCATGGATTCTTTGCACTCCGGCCGCCTCCACCACTTGCGGCGCACGGTGGCGAATGCCAAGCTCTCACCGGTTAAGCGGACGCGACGCGCCGGTCAAACGATGCCCCGTCACCCATGTGGGATCACCATCACTTCCTCCGGACAATGACAGATTCCTCACGGTCGGTGCACGGATGGGGCCGGATAGCGCTTTGGGTCGTGCTGGCTCTGATGCTGGTGGCAGTGATATACGCCGGAATGCAAGGAATCAGGAACTGGTCGGTGATACGCGTCTGAGAGAGGGAGCCAACCCCGGAGACTGCACATGACCAAGCGTCATACCCGCCTGTTCTTCATCGGCGGAACCCTGCTGTGTGGGGCGCTCTTCCTCGGCATGACATGGGATAGCCATCGGCAGTTCGCCAAGTTGACCAATGCCGATGCCATCACGCCCGCGGTCAGCGCCGGCAAGGATGTCTGGCACCGCAACAACTGCATCAACTGCCACACGCTGCTCGGCGAAGGCGCCTATTATGCGCCCGACCTCACGAAGATCACGCAGCAGCGCGGCGAGCCATACCTGACGGCGTTCCTCCAGGACCCGGCGCAGTTCTATTCGGAGGCCGAGCACCGCCGGCTAATGCCGAATCCGAATCTGTCGGATGCGGAGATCGCCGAGGTGATCGCGTTCCTGGACTGGGTGTCGAAAATCGACAATCAGGGCTGGCCACCGCGGCCCATCCTCGTCTCGGGGAGCGCCTTCCCCGGCGTCAGTACGCCGACACCCGCCCCGCAATCGGCGTCGGATTCGCCGGTGGCCCTCGGCGAACAGCTCTTTCGTGCAACGCCGCCGGGCTGCTTCGCCTGCCACTCCACCGCGGCGGGCGTGACACTCGCTGGTCCGTCGCTTGCCGGCGTCGCCGCGGTGGCCGACTCCATGATGGCGCTCCCCGACTATCGTGGGACAGCCACCGACGCCGCCAGCTATATCCGCGAGTCCATCGTCTCGCCCAGCGCGTCGATTGTGGCCGGCCCCATGTTCTCCGCCGGTGGGCGTTCGTTCATGCCCGACAACTTCGGTGAGACACTCTCCGGCGACCAAATCGACGAGCTCGTGGCCTACCTGCTCACCCTCAGCGAGGGCACCCGCTGATGCGCTACCGCTCCCAATGGATCGCGTATCCATATTTTGTCGTCGCGCTGCTGCTCTTCGGGCTGCAGATGGTGTTCGGACTCCTGGCCGTCGTGAAGTACCTCGGTCCCGACCCGCTGATCAATACGCTGCCGTTCGACGTGGTCAAGGCGGTCCACACGAATCTGTTGATCGTCTGGGTGCTCACGGGCTTCATGGGCGCCACGTACTATGTGGTCCCCGAGGAATCGCGCACCGAGATCTACAGCACGAAACTCGCCTATTGGCAGCTGGGCATCTGGACGGTGCTCGGCGTCGTGATCGTCGTCGGCCTGCTGTTCGGCTGGACCGCCGGCAACAAGATGCTCGAGCAGCCATGGTCCACCAAGCTGGGAATCGTCGTGGTGATGTTGATGTTCCTGTTCAACATCCTCATGACGATCCGCAAGGCCGGGCGGTGGACCACCACGGAGGCCGTGCTGGTGGCCGGGTTGGGACTGGCGGCGATCCTGTACCTGCCGGCGCTGCTCGAGTTCCATAACTACACCATCAGCATCTACTACCGCTGGTGGACGATCCACCTCTGGGTGGAGGGCGTGTGGGAGATGATCCAGGCCGGGCTGCTCGCCTACTTGCTGATCAGGCTCTCCGGCGCCGATCGCGAGATGATGGAGAAGTGGTTGTACGTCATCGTCGGACTCGTGTTCATCGCCGGCCTCATCGGCACCGCGCATCATTACTACTGGATTGGCGTGCCGCAGTACTGGCTCCCCATCGGCGGCGTGTTCAGCGCGCTCGAGCCGCTGGCGCTGATCGGCATGGCGATCTACGCCTACGCCGCCATGCGCCGGTCCGGCTTCGCGCACCCCAACAAGCTGGCGATACACTGGACTGTCGGCAGTGCGCTCTACACCGCGTTCGGTGCGGGCCTCCTGGGCCTCGCACACACGTGGCCCTCGGTGAACAAGTGGACGCATGGCACGCTGATCACGCCCATGCACGGCCACTCCGCGTTCTTCGGCGCCTACGTTATGATCAACCTCGCCATCATCACCTATGCCCTCCCGCATTTCACGGGTCGGCGTGAGGACCAGATGGAGAGCAAGCTCGGGTACTGGGCGTTCTGGCTGCAGACGGTCGGCATGTTCGGCATGACGCTGTCGTTTGCCGCGGCCGGCATCGCGCAGACCTACCTCGAGCGCATCATGGGCGTCGGATACCTCGACACGCAGCTCAAGATCCAGCCGCACTTCCTCATGCTGACGGCCACGGGGATCCTCTTCACAGCCGGCGTGGCGGCGTTCCTCATCGATTTCTTCCGACAGGCGCCGATCGGCATGGGCGCGCCCATCGCGACGGACGCGACGCGACCACCAACGTCCACCTGAGGTGAGCAACCCCACGCGCATCGGAGCGCCCCGCGACGTTGAGCTCCAGGCGCCGCGGGACAGCGGCGTGCGCTGGCCCACGGACGAGCCGTGGTATGTGCCGTCCGGCGATGAGGTCACGGTCTTCGAGCGCTGCCATGCGCGCGGCCTGGCGGTGATGCTCAAGGGACCCACCGGCTGCGGCAAGACCCGGTTCGTGGAACACATGGCGTGGCGGCTCCAGCGGCCACTGGTGACCGTCGCCTGCCACGACGACCTCTCGGCCAGCGATCTCACCGGCCGCTTTCTCGTGCGCGGCGGCGAGACGGTGTGGCAGGACGGGCCGCTCACGCGCGCGGCGCGCCTGGGCGCGATCTGCTACCTCGACGAGGTCGTCGAGGCCCGCCAGGACACGGTGGTGGTGATCCATCCGCTCACGGACGACCGGCGCATGCTCCCGCTGGACAAGGCCGGCGAACTCGTCGACGCGGCCCCGGGGTTCCAGCTGGTGGTCTCGTACAACCCGGGCTACCAGCATGTGCTCAAGGATCTCAAACCGAGCACTCGGCAGCGCTTCGTCGCCCTCGATTTCGACTTTCCCGGTCCGGAAGCGGAAGCCACGATCGTCGTCCGCGAGGGAGGCGTCGACGGACCCACCGCGCGCGCCCTCGTGCAACTGGGAGGCAGGTTGCGGGCGCTGCGCGAGCGTGGACTGGCCGAGGTGCCGAGCACCAGGCTACTGGTGGCAACGGCGCGGCTCGTTGCCGGCGGGATCGCACCCGTGGAGGCCTGTCGCGTGGCGCTCGTCGCGCCTCTCTCCGACGACGCCGACCTAATAGCCGGTATGCACGACCTCGTGCTCGCATCGCTCGGCTGAGCATCCTACCGGTCGCGCGTGTCGGAGCCTGAAGAAGTCATCATCGACGGGGCGCATGCGGCCACCACGTGGATCGCTCGCGTGTGGCGGCAACAGTCAGCCGGTGCCGGGCAAGCCACATTGGCCGAGGCGCGCAGGCGACTCGACCTGCTCGTGGCGGCGGCCTGCGGCGCACCGCTGCCGATCGTGCGAGCCGAACCACCCGCGCGCGCCACGCTCTTCGGCCGGATCGCGCGACGGACACCGCGGCATCTCGTGGACCTGCGGGCGCTGCCGTCGACCGATGGCGTGCGCATCCGGCTGCCCGATCTCCCGAGTGACGGCACGGGCGGCGACACACCAGACCGTCGCTACCGACTGCTGGCGCTGGTGCAGGCGTCGCGTGCGGCGCGCGGCACTCCGCTCCTGATCGCCGATGCGCGCTCGTTGATCGAGCGTGACCTGTACCTCCTCTCGGAGCACGCTGCCGCTGATCGCTCGCTGGCGTCCGAGTTCCCAGGCGTCGCGCGTGATCTCGCGGCGGCTCGTCGCGCTGAGTGCGACGAGCGACCCGATGCCAGCCGACTGACTGCGCGCGAGGACGCCGTGGAGCGATTGCTGCTCGACGTTCTCCGCGACTCGACGATGTCAGCGGAGGGCCGTGTTCCGCCGGCGAGCGCGCCGGCCGACTCGCTGCGCTGGGCGCGCACGACAGCGACAACGATCTCACGGCTACCGGGTCGATATCGCGGTCTTCGCGCGGTGGCGATCTGGGGTTACGTCACGGTCCCGCCGCCGGCCGCGCGCGCCGTGGCACCGCGCGGCGGCGACGACGAGAACGCGACAGCCGGAAAACCGCGCGTGCACAAGCTCGTCCGGCGCCCCCGTGTTCGACAGGCACCGGACGGCGAGGACGACGAGCGGTCGGGCATGTGGATGGTGCAGATCGACGATCCGCAGGAGCACGTGGAAGACCCGATGGGGCTGCAGCGCCCCACGGACCGTGATGCGGAGGCCGACGCCGACGAGCTAGCCGATTCGGTGTCGGAGCTCGAGGAGGCCCGACTCGTGTCGACGCCGGGAGCGCCGGCCGAGGTGCTGGTCGGCGACGACCCGCCTGAGCGCACGACCGTTCGCGATGGAGGCGTGCCGGCGGCGGTGGGTACCGCATACCCCGAATGGGATTGGCGGCTGGGCGCCTACCTGCCGGCGTACGCCGTGGTCCGGGACGTAGTGCCGCAGCCGGGCCCCGCATCGTGGGCGCTGGGAGTGCGGCAGCGCTATCATCGCGAGTTGCGGGAGATCCGACGGCGCTTCGAGCGCTTGCGCGCCGACCGGCAACGGCTCGTCCGGCAGGTGGATGGCGATGACGTGGATCTCGACGCGTGGGTCGCGTCGTGGGCCGACGCGAGTGCCTCCGGCGCGTTGGATGACCGCCTGTACGAGCGTGTGCAGCGTGCGCAGCGTGACGTCGCCATTACGCTGCTCGTTGACGTCAGCGGCTCGACCGATAGTTGGGTGGCTGACAATCGGCGCATCATCGACGTGGAAAAGGAGGCGCTGGTGCTGGTGTGCGAGGCGCTGGACGCGCTGGGCGACCGCCACTCGATCATCGCCTTCTCGGGTGAGGGGCCGCGCGGCGTGCAGGTGTGCACGCTAAAGCGATTCGACGAACAGCCGGGCGCGCAGTTGGGGGCGCGCATCGCCGGGCTCGAGCACGATCGCTACACACGGCTGGGCGCGGCCATCCGGCACGCCACCAGCGGTCTGGCCCGCGAGGGCGCGCGCCACCGGTTGCTGCTCGTGCTCTCCGACGGCAAACCCAACGACGTCGACCGCTACGAAGGACGCTATGGCGTGGAGGACGCGCGCCAGGCCGTGTCCGAGGCCCGGCTGCAGGGCATCTCTCCCTTCTGCCTGACCGTTGATCGCACCGCGCCCGTCTACCTGCCGCGGATCTTCGGCCCCGGGGCGTGGGCAGTCTTGCGTCGTCCCGAACGGCTGCCGGGGGTGCTCGTGGATGTGGTGCGCCTGCTGCTCAGGCGTTAGGCAGCGGCCGCGCGTTCGCGCCCACGCGCTGCCGACTTTTTCATGCAGCGTGGGGGGGTGGGATTGCATGGGATCGTACCGAGTCCCCAATGTGATTCATTCCCGTTCTCTGCTGAGGTGTCTTGATGGCTCGCCTGCGTGCGCTGATTCCGCTGTTGCTCGCCGCCAATGCCACTGCCGCCGCGCAGGTCCCGGCGGCGCGGCCGCTGTCCTCCCCGCCGACGGAGTTTGCGGAACCGTTCAGTTCGGTGAGCGAGATGGTCGAGCTGCGGGACGGTCGCGTGCTGCTCTACGACACACGCGAAAAGCGGCTCGGTGTCGCGGAGTTTGGTGACGGGACCTTCCGCGAGGTGGCGCGGCAGGGGAAGGGGCCAATTGAGTACACGTCCGTCAGTGCGTTGCTGCGGCTGCCCGGCGACTCCATCTGGATGTGGGATTTGGGCAATGCGCGTACCCTGACGCTGGCGCCAGATGGCCGGCCTGTGCGCACGGAGACACTCACCGACGGCAAGAACCCCATGGCCATGCTCGGCAAGCCGATCGCGAGTGCGATCGATGCTGACGGCAGGTGGTATGCATACGCGGAAGGCATGTCGATCCAGGGACGCGAACTCGTGCGCGCCGACTCGGCCGCACTCGTTCGCGCGGATCGCGGCACGGGCCGGCAGGACACGCTCGCGATGTTCGGTGTGGTCAAGTCGCCATCGCCGCGCGTCGTGGACGGCGTGATCAAGATGCGTGCGCCCGGCTTTCCGCCGCGCGATGCGTGGGCGGTCTTCCCTGATGGGCGCGTCGTGGTCTTTCACGGCGCGCGGTATGAGCCGGAGGTGATTCGTCCTGACGGATCGCGCGCTGGGCTGCCGGCGGTGCCGATCGACCCCGCCCGAGTAAGCGATGCGGATCGCAAGGAGCAGATGGACCGATTGGGCGACATGATGTCACGCATGTCACGCGGCATGCCCGGTGGCCAGGGTGGCGGCGCGCAGATCGAGGAGCCGGAGAAATGGGAGGAGTTCCTACCGCCGCTCGAGGGCAGCGCGTACGTGGACTCGCGCTCACGCGCCTGGGTCGCCGTCGTCGACGCAGGCCGCCAAGCCGGCGCGCGCTTCGACTTGTTCGACGCGGACGGCCGACGCATCGGTGCGGTCCGCATGCCGAAGGGAGTGAAGCTCGTCGGCATGGGCAACGGCGTGCTATACGCGACGCGCGAGGACGCCGACGGTCTTATCTGGCTGCAGCGTTACGCCTTGCCGTAGCGCGCGGTCCCCTTACCAGCTCGGTCCAAGCAGAACCGCGTTCGCGAAGATCGGCAGGAGCCCGCGGAACAGGTCACGGAAGAGCGGATCCTCCACGAAGCCGATCACACGCCCGCTGCCCACGCGCTCGGTCCAGACCCAGGGTGACAGCGCCCGTTGGTCGTCGGCTTCGGGCCACAGATAGCCCGACAGCCGCAGCCGATCCGCGGCAGCGAATCGCACGACGGCTTCGCCCGCCTCGAGGTCATCCGGCAACGTCACGACGCGATCGGAGTTGAGAAACACTGGAAACCCCGTGTCCCGGATGCCGGCCATGAGCGGCGACAGCGTGTCGGCCGTGACACGAACGATGGCGCCGGGCACGCGCTCGTTGAGCCGCGCACCGCCGGCGCTGTCGGCGCGCGTGCTGTCGCGATGCATGCGAATGCGCGCGAGCCCGAGTTGCTCGGTGGCGAGCCAAGCGGTGGCGTTCTCGAGCGTGATCAGCACACCGCCGTTGCGCACCCAGCGCGCCACGTTCGCTCTCCCGTCATCGCCCAGTTCGCGATCGAGGGCGCCGGCGCTCGCGGAAGGAACGATGAGCACATTGAACTCGTCGAGCCCCGCACCGGCGATGAACCCGATGTCGACGGTGGCAACGGGATAGCGCAGCCGCTGGTCGATGGCGTACCACGCGAAGCCGAACGATGAGCTGCCAACGGGCGGACCTCCGAGCAGGGCGACGTGCGGCGGCCGCACAAACATCACGCTGTTGGAGCCGAGGTCGGCACCCGAGTCGACGGCGGCCGACATGAGCGGCGTGACGTGCGCACCAGCCGCCACCGCGCCGTCGCGCACGCGCGCGTGCACGCTGCTGTGATTGGCCACCACGCGAACGATGAACGCGCCCTTCGGGAAACTCGCGCCACCGAGGGCGAACGCGCGCTGGGCATACCAGATGCGCACGCTGTCGGCGAGCAAGGATCCGAGCAGTCGCAGCGAAGCTTCGCTGCCCGGCTCGAAGGCATAGGCGTAGCTGGCGCGCGTAGGCTCGGTGACCGCCGTCTGCAGCGACGCGCGCGTGACCGGCTCGAGTGAGCGGGGAAGGGCACGCGTTTCCCATGCGTCGAGCCGGAACGCGAGGGGCAGTGACCAAGCCGTCACGTCATAGAAGCGATCAGGAAGGCCGGTGCGGCGCGACTCGAGCTCGGTGCGAATGAACGCGGTGTCGAGCTTGGCGTCCGGCTCGAGGATGGCACGAGCCAACCGGCCCTGCGGCTGGTCGTAGTTCACCGCGTACGCGCCGGCGTTCATGCGGACCGACGCGCTTGCCGAAGCGCCATATGCGGTGCCCACCACGGACGCGTCGCTGCGCAGGCGGGCGACCTCGATGCCGTTGTCGAGCAAGAGGGCGGCCAGCGAATCGGCACGCCCGTCTCCGTCGCGCGCGAACAGCATGCCGCGCGGGCCGTCGTCATCGCGCGCGGGAGCCCGGCGGAAGTCGGCATAGTCGCGCACTAGCTCGCGCACGTTGGCGGCACTGTACAACACCGTGGCCCGCTCGGCCGTGTATTGCTGCCAAATGGCGTCGTGCAATGTGCGGACGGTGCCGTCCTCGCGCCGAATGGCACCGCCGCTGCTCGCGGCCGCCTCGAACAGCATGCCGATCGCCCCGGTGAGCATGGGCCAAGCCTCGCCGTAGCCGGGATAGAACGAGTCGTATCCCTCACGGCGGAAGTAGGACCAGCCATGTGCATCGAAGGCACTGGCGTGCGCACTGCCGAAGCGCTCGAACCAGCCGGCCAGGTGCTTCGGGTTGTTGTGGTTGTTCGGCTCCATGGGCGGCGCGAAGTAGTATGTCGAGTTCGTGCCCATCTCGTGGAGGTCGACGGCGACATGGGGCCACCAGCGCATGAAGGCGGCTGTGCGCGCGCGCGACTCGGGGTGCGAGAGGATGAACCAGTCGCGATTGAGGTCAAAGCCATAGTGGCTGTAGCGCGGACCCGGCCAAGACCCCCGGTGGATCATGGCGCCGGGTGTCACCGGAGTAGGCCCGATTCCGCTCGCGCGCTGAACATCGTGCACATGACGCTCGTGGCCGTCGGGATTCTCGGACGGGTCGATCAACACCACGACGTTCTCGAGCGCGTCGCGTGTGGCGGCGTCCGTGCCGGCGGCCAGTTGGTAGAGCAGCGCGATGGCGCTCTCGAAGCCCGATGCTTCGCCGCCGTGCACCGAGTGCTCCAGCCAGACGATGGCGGGAAGGCGGCTCACCGCAGCGTTCCAGTCGGCGGTCGCGACCGTGCGCGGGTCGGCCAACCGCTGCGCGTCGGCGCGGATCTCACTCAGGCGCCCGATGTTTCGCTCGCTGGACACGGCGATGAGCAGCAGCGGCCGCCCCTCCACCGAATAGCCGGTCGTGTCGACGTGCACGCGCCGGCTGGTGGCGCCCACGGCGTCCACATAGCGCAGCATCATGTGATGCGGCGTGAATCGCTCACCGATGCGATAGCCGAGGATGGCCGACGGCGCTGGTACAGCCGCGTCGTAGGTCTCACCGGCGCTGGAGAACGGATGCTGCGCGACCGCGAGGGACGGCAAGGCGAGAAGCAGCAGGGCGCGGCGAAGCATGGGAAGGATACCGAGGAGTGGGCGGGCGGCACGGATGGTACGGCGCGTCGAGTTGGGACGAACGCGCGGGTCGTGCGAGTATACCGAAGTTACTGAAAACCCGTAATATCGAGAGGCGCCTGGCTGCAACCGTTCCCACGCGACTGGTGACTGAAGGAGCGTCTGTCTCGCAGCGTCGAGCGCGAGCGCGCATGAACCCCGTCCCCTTCGGCAGCAACGACCATGATTCCCCTTAAGACGCTATCACCGACCGTGCTGACTCTCGCGGCGTTCGTCGTCGCGGCCCCAGTTTCGGCGCACGCCCAGCAGGAGCGCACGCTTGGCGCGCCCGACGCCACCTTCCCGGAACCGTTCTCGCTCGTCGGAGCCGGCACTGTCCGTGAACTCAGCGACGGCCGGCTCATCGTGGCCGACCCGCGCGACAAGCTGTTGCAGGTCATCGACCTCGGGAAGGGCAGCTCGGTCGCGATCGGCCGTGAGGGCAGCGGCCCCGCCGAGTTCGGCATGCCCATGCGGCTGTTCGACGCACCCGGCGACACAACGCTGATGTACGATCCCGTCAACTCGCGCTACCTCGTAATCGCCGGCGCCACGCCGGTCAACACGTTTCGCATGGACGCGGGTGCCGCGGCGGGGCCGGGCGGGATGCGTGTGGGCCTGTCGATTGCGAACGCGACCGACGCCAAGGGTCGCCTCTATTTCCAGGCGCCGGGCATTACCTATGGGCCGGAAGGACGTCCGCAGCCGGCGGATTCGGCCGCGATCATTCGGTACGATCGTGGGACCCAGCGCATGGATACGCTGGCGTGGGTGAAGCTGCCGGCGAACAACGTACAGACCTCAGGCAACGCGCGAAACGCGCGCTTCACGATCGGCGCGGCCAATCCGTTGACACCGCGCGATGCGTGGACCGTGTTCCCCGACGGTCGTGTGGCGATCGTGCGCGCCGCGGACTACCACGTCGATTGGGTGTCGCCCGCTGGCAGGATGACGTCCTCGCCGGCCATCAAGTATTCGCCCGTCCGAATGACGCGTGCGGACATCGAGGAAGAGGAAGCGCTGCGCGACCGCGCTCGCCAGTCGTCCGTGCGCATGTCGATGACGAACGTGAACGGTCAGGTGAGCCGCTCAGCCAGCATCGGTCCCGAGCCGAACGCCGCCCCGCTCGAGCCGCTCGACAACTGGCCCGAGGTGAAGCCGCCGTTCCGGCCCGGCGCAGGAACCGTGTGGGCGCGTCCCAATGGCGAGCTCTGGGTGCAACGCACCGAGAAGGCCGGCACCAAGGGCACGCTGTACGACGTCATCGACGCCAAGGGTGCCGTGACGCACCGTGTGCGCGTACCGGAGGGCTGGCGCGTGGTCGGTATGGGTGACGGCACGGTGTACACGACGAAGCTAGACGAAGACGACCTGGCGTATCTGCAGCGTCATCGACTGCCCTGACCCTCGCGGCTCAGTATGCGCCCTCTCCATTCGTCCGAATGGGGAGGGCGCGGCGCATTAGGATACGATTACGCACTCTTGACGACGCTTGTCCCCGGATTCATCTAGGGGAATCACTCGCTGCGCCGCGCACGCCGGCCCGGCCCTCGGAGCTCCTTTGCCATGACGAAGTTCAACGCCGTACGCGCCGCCGCCTGTGCCGTCACTCCGCTGCTGATGGCCCTGGCCGCGTGCGCACGTACGGACGCGGCCGCGACGGATGTCGTACGGGCGGATTCATCGGGCGTCCGCATCATCACGTCCGGCGCTGAGGACGTCGCGCTTGACTGGACGTTCGAGGACGTCGATGTGTTGCGGGATTCGGTGGGAGAGCCGTGGTTGTTCACGCTGGTATATCGCCGCGGGGTCATGACGGACCGCATCGGTCGCACCTTCGTCCTCCTCACGCAGGATCCCTCGATCGTGAGGTTCGGCCGCGATGGCCGATATGAGCATTCCATCGGCCGCCGGGGTAGCGGGCCGGGTGAGATGCAGTTCCCCCTTTCATTAGGGGCCAAGGCGGATACGCTTGTGGTGCTCGACCTGGCGAAGCGTTCCCTCGTGCGCTGGGGGTCAACGTTCGACGCCCTACCGGACCAGCGGCTCGGCGACGCGATGGCGCGCGCGGAGGCGGTGGCGTTCCGGTTTGGCGGGTTTTGGTTCAGCTCCCGCACCTACGCGGACTCGGCCGTCACCTTGCAGCTGATGGGTGACACCGTCTCCGCTCCGCTTCATCAGGTCGTCGTGCCAAACGGCGGGCCGGTGCAGATGAAGTGCGCGACGGTCAGCCAGTCGACGCCGATGTTTGCGCCCGACCTGCTATGGGCGGCGGAAGGCGCCCGCATCGTAGTGAACGCGACGGCTGCCTATGAACTGTGGCTGCATGAAGGCTCACGGACGATCGCCAGCATCCGGCGACCGCTACCGCTCCGCGCTCCCACGCTCGAAGACGCCAAGCTGCTTTGGCCGGAGGGGCACAAGATGTCGTTCGGCGGCGCCCGCCCGCCCTGCATCACGCCCACTGAAGATCTCATGAAGATCTTTGACATCGCGCCAGTGATGCCCCTGATGAGCGAGGTCAATCTCCTTTCCGACGGCACGATCTGGGTCAAGCGATCCTGGGACGAAGCGCCCCCCGTGCTTGACGTGTTCAACGCTGACGGCACATACGCCGGCACCGTCCGCGGCATGCGCATGCCGGTCGGCTTGCTGCCGAACGGCGAACTGCTGGTGCCGCGCGAAGATGAGATGTCGGGCGGCTTTGTGATCGTACGGACGAAGGTGACGCGGTGAAGATCATCCTGGCTGTGCTGGCGCTAGCCGGATGTTCATCCGTAGGAGCGGACGGTTCGGACGCAACGCGCACCGACTCGGCCGGCGTCGAGATTGTCAGCGCCAGCGGCACCGACAAACCGTTGGCGTGGACGTTCACGGAAGTGGATGTGTTGCGCGATTCCGTTGGCGAGCCCTACCTGTTCACGAACGTCTTCTCGCGCGGCGTAGCGGTCGACGAGGCGGGGCGTACGATCGTCATCGTGGGCCGGAGCCTCGTGCGATTCGATGCGGAGGGCCGCTATGAAATCACGGTGGGGCGCCGTGGCGGCGGGCCCGGCGAGATGCAGCTGCCGTCGTCGCTGGTGATGCATGGGGATACCGTGCTCGTGCACGACCTGATGAAGCAGTCCTTCGTGCGCTGGACGTCCGCACTCAAACCGATGGGTGACCGCCGTCTGGATGGCGAGCTCATGGGCATCGAGCAGGTCGCATTCCATGACGGCGGCATGTGGTTGGAGAAGGATGTGCGAGATGACAGCCTCACCAACACCTTGTTGCTCCCGGACACCGCCGGGGGCGCCGCGCTGCATCGCGTTTCGGTGTCGAGTACCGGCGCTGCCGATTTCGGTTGCATCAGGCTCAGTGGAATGCCACCGCTGTTCTCGCCCGACCTCGTGTGGTCGGCGAGCGGGCCGCGAATCGCGGTCAGTGCAGGATCCGCATTTGAGATATGGGTGCACGAAGGTGCGCGAGCTCTCATGAGCATTCGTCGTTCGGTTCCGGCGCGCGCGCCAACGATCGAGGATGCGAATCTGCTGTACCCAGGTGGCATGAAGGTGGCGTTTCCGACCGGTGAATGCCTTGTCCCGCTTGAGGACATCGTCGATCAATTGACGCTGGCGGAGACGTTTCCGGCAATACACGACATGCGCTTGCTCCCGGACGGATCATTGTGGGTCCAGCGAACGGTTCGAAATTCGGAAACGCCCGTACTCGACTTGTTTGACTCCACCGGCGCATATGTCGGTACCGTGCACGACAGACGGCTACCGATTGGCATCCTGCCAAACGGCGAGTTGCTCATCCCGCGCGACGATGAGGACACCGGCGGTACGTTCATCGCGCGCGTGAGGGTGACTCGATGACGAGCCGCCCACGATCGCCGTGCACCAGTCAACGAACGCTGATCCGCACGCTGAGCAACCCTCACCTCGTGCCTCGGGTCCAACCCTCGTACGTTCGCCCACGACGGTCACCATGAAACGAACCCCCGCCACCATGCCGACCTCCCGCCTCCTGCTTTGCGCACTTTCGGCGCTCGCCCTGGCCGCCTGCGACCCGGCCGGCGCGGCGGACGGCACCGAGGACGCGGACTCCACGGCCTCTGAGAATGAGGGCGGATCCTCGGCCGCCGGCATGAGTCTGCCCGTCGTCGCCGACAGCGTGGTGACGGGAGACCTGATTCTCAGCGTCAACACCACCGGCCAAGTGCGATCGCTGGCAGAGGGCACGATCAGCGCCGAGGTCTCAGGACGTGTGCAGCGCGTGAACGTGCGGCCGGGTGACCGCGTGCGTGCCGGCCAGGTCATCGTGGAGCTCGATCCGCGTCCGTTCGACCTCGACCTGCAGGACGCCGAAGTCGCGCTCAAGGTCGCCGAGCAAGCCTACGCGGACCTCTACCGCCCGGACTCGGCGATCACGGGCCAGATGCCGGCCCAGAACAAACTCGACGCGTTCGTGATCCGCTCTGGACTCGCCGCGGCGCGCGTGCGGCTTGAGCGCGCGAAGCTCGAGCGTGAGCGCGCGACTATCAAGGCGCCGTTCGACGGTGTCGTGGACCGCATCCTCGTCGTGCGCGGCGACCAAGTGGGCGCAGGACAGGAGATCACCACCATTGTCGACCTCAAGAACCTGCGCATCGAGGCCTCGGTGCTCGAGCACGACCTGCCCCTCATCAAGGTGGGCGGCGAGGCGGTGATCACGAGCGCTGCTGCGGGCGGGAAGACGTTCCCGGGGAAGGTCGTAGCGATCCTGCCGCTCGTGGACAGCACCACGCGCGCGGGCCGCGTGTTCGTGCGCGCCGAGGGTGACGGATCATTGCGGCCGGGTATGTACGCCGACGTGCGGCTCGAGGCGCAGCGCCTGCCGGACCGGCGCCTCGTGCCGACACGCGCGATCATCCAGCGCGACGGCCGCGACCTCGTGTTCGTCGTGCGCGATGGACGCGCGCAGTGGACGTACATCCTCGCCGGCCGCTCGAACGGCACGGTCACGGAAGTGTTGCCGGATTCCTCATCGGGCATCATTCCGGTCAACGACGGCGATCAAGTCATCATCGAAGGCCACCTCACGCTGACGCATGATGCCCAGGTGAACATCGTCGCGACGCGCGAGCGCCCGATGGGCGGTCAGGATTGAGCGCGGCCGCGCGCCAAGGAGTCCTGCCATGTCGATGACCGCCTTCGCCGTCCGCCGGCCGGTCACCACGATCGCGGCGACGATCGCGATCGTGCTGTTGGGCGGCGTGTCGCTCACGCGCCTGCCCGTGACGCTGTTGCCCGACGTCGCGCTGCCCGTGCTCACGATCCGCACGGCGTATCCCGGCGCCGCCGCGGAGGAAGTGTCGCGGTTTGTGGCCGAGCCGATCGAGGAATACATCGCCGCGACGCCGGGCATCGTGGAGCTGCGCTCCGTGAGCCGCAACGGCGAGGCGGTGACCACGGCGCGGTTCGCGTGGGGCACCGACATGCAGACCACGGTGCTCACGGTGCGCGAGCGGCTCGACCAAGCGCGCGCGCGGCTGCCGCAATCCGCCGAGCGACCGACGCTGTTGACCAGCGACCCGGGTGAACGGCCGATCGCCGTCGTCGGTCTCACGGGACTCAACGACCTGCAGTTGCTCGGCCGCACCGCGTCGGATGTCCACGCGCGGCGGCTCGAACAGATCTCCGGCGTGGCGAGCGTGGCCGTCACCGGCGCGCCCGAGGACGAGATCCGCATCGAGGTCGACCCCGACCGCATGCGCGCGCTCGGCATCTCCACGGGTGACGTTGCGGAAGCCGTGATGGCGGCGAACGCGAACGGCGCGGCCGGCACGATCCGTCGCGGCCAGTTCCGCTTCTCCGTGCGCGCGATGACGGAGTTCCGCAATCTTTCCGAGATCGCCGAGACGCCCATCGGCCCCGTCTCGAGCAACTATCGGCTCAGCGATGTCGCGACGATCACGTCCACCATCGCCGAACCGACAACGCTGACGCGGCTCGATGGCGGCGCGGCGGTCGGTCTGGTCATCTACAAGGATGCGGGCTCGAACACCGTTGCCGTGACGAGCCGCATGCGCGAGGTGATCGCCCAGTTGCAGCAGGAGTTCCCGGACATCCGCATGCACGTCGTGGCAGCGCAGGCCGATTTCGTGGTGGACGCGCTGTCCAACCTCGGCCAGGAGATCCTGCTCGGCGGCATCCTCTCGCTCGTGATGATCCTGCTGTTCTTGCGCGACTGGCGGTCGTCGATCGCGATTGCGGCCATCCTGCCGCTGTCGGTGATGATCGCGCTGGTGTTCCTGCAGATGTTCGACGTGACGGTCAACGTGCTGTCCCTCGGCGGCCTCGCGCTGGGCGTGGGTCTGCTCGTGGACAACGCGATCGTCGTGGCGGATGCGACGGGACGACGACGCGAGGAGACAGGCGAGTCGACCGAGGAAGCCGCGATCGAAGCCACGGAGGAAGTTGCCGGTCCCCTCATTGCGGGCACGCTGACGACGCTGCTGGTGTTCGGTCCGATCATCTTCGTGCGCGGGCTCGCGGCGGCGCTGTTCCGCGACCTTTCGCTGGCGGTGGTGATGTCGGTCGGCGGGTCGCTGATCCTTGCGCTGACGCTGATGCCGGTGATGATCGTGGGCAAGCGGCGTCGGAAGACGGGACTGGCGCGCGTCAAGAAGGAGCGCGGCTGGGAGCGCTCGCTCGATGCCTTCGGCGAGCGCTGCGCGAATGCGTACGAAGCGGGCATGGCATGGTCGCTGCGGAATCCGCCGCTGATCCTGGTCGGCGGACTCGCGCTCACGGCGCTCATGGTCCTCACGGCGTGGACACTACCGAAGGAGATCCTGCCGCAGGTGGACGAGGGCATGGTCGTCGCCGCGCTGCAGTTGCCCGAGGGCACGGCGATCCAGGAGACGACGCGTCAGGCCGGCCGCGTGGAGGCGGCCGCGGCCGCACTCGGCTCGAGCGGCGTCTACGCGCGTGTCGGCATTGCGACGGACGAAGAGGTGTTGTCCGGCGCCGAGCCGGGCACGTCGGCGACGGCGCAGCTACTCATTCCCGTGCCGCCGGGCAAGGACGCGGCCGAGTTCGCTAACGACCTGCGCGCCGCGGTGCCTGACCTGGCTGCGGGGATGCTCGCGCTGGATCTCGCGGGCCAGTCGGAGTTTGGCTCGCTGATCGGGCGCGAGGGACGACTGGTGCGCGTGGAGGTCAGCGCGCGCGACTTGACGGAGTCGCAGCAGTGGGCGGACTCCGTGCGGCGTCGGTTGGCGGCGCTTGAGACGCTCAGTGACGTGCGCGACGCCTACAGCACGACGCAACCGCAGATCGAAGTGCAGCTGGAGCGCGAGCGCATCGCGGAACTCGGCATCTCGGTGCAGCAGGTGCTCGCGGCGCTACAGGGCGGCTTGGGCGGCGTGCCGGCCAACGAGCTGCGCGAGACGGACCGACGCACGCCGATTCGCGTCCGCTTTGCCGGCAATGCCAACGAGGACCTGCGTGTGGCGCTGGCGACGCCCGTGCGCGGTGTGCCGCTCAGCAATCTGGTCTCATGGCGTGAAGTACGCGCGCCGATTGAAGTGGTGCGCGTGAATCAACGGCCCGTGAGCATCGTGGAGGGGCTCATCGAGCGCGGCGGCACGGCGCGCGCGACGGATGACGTTGCTGCGCAACTGGCCCAGCTCGACCCGCCGGCCGGGCTCACGTGGGCCATCACGGGCGCGGACATCGAACAGAAACGCACGACGGAACAACTCACGCTCGTCGCGCTGCTCTCGGTGGCGCTCGTGTTCCTCGTGCTCGCGGGTGAGTTCGCGTCGTTCACGATCCCGCTCGTGGTGATGATTACCGTGCCACTCGCGGCCGCGGGCAGCTTCGTCATGCTGTGGCTCACAGGGCAGAGCGTCAATGCCGTGTCGCTGATCGGCGTCGTGGTGATGATCGGCATGGCGGACAACGAGGCGGTGGTGAAGCTCGACGCGATCCGGCGATTCCGCGAGCTCGGGCACTCGATCGACGAGGCCGTGCTGTTGGGCGGCCGGCAGCGCCTGCGCGCGATCACGATGACGAGTCTCACGACGATCCTCGGCGTGTTGCCGCTCGTGTTCGGCATCGGTAGCGGCGGCGGGCTGTACCAGCCGCTGGCGGCGGCCGTCATCGGCGGTGCGATCTCGGCGCAGGTGGTCACGTTCTTCCTGCTGCCGGTAGCGTACGCCGAGATTGAGCGGCGCAAGCTGCGCGCCGAGGCGCGCGCGGGGGAGCCGGCGTCGGCGGCGATCGTGGCGGAGCGCGCGTGATCAAATGGGCGGCCTCCCGGCCCGCCGTGGTCTGGGCGGTCGCCGTCGCGGTGTGCCTCGGCGGCGCCGTGTCATTCACGCGGCTCGCGCTTGCGACGAAGACGACGGTCGAGTTGCCACGCCTGCGGATTTTCGCGAGCTGGCCAGGCGCGTCGGCGGAACTCGTCGAGATGTACATCGCGTCGCCCATCGAGGCGGCCGCGCAGACCGTGCGCGGCGTGCGACGCACGAGCAGCAGCTCCACGGAAGGGACGGCCTCACTCACGATCGAGCTCGACCCCAAGGCCGATATTCAGCTCACACGGCTGGCGATCCTCGAACGGCTCGAGCTGCTGCGCCCGGAGTTTCCCGTCGGCGTGAGTCCGCCCACGGTGACGAACTTCGTGCCCGAGGAGCTCGAAGAGGCGCCCCTGATGCGGGTGCTGCTCAACGGGCCGTATACGCCGGGCGCGCTGCAGCGCATCGCCGACGAGGAGATCACGCCGCGCCTGAGTGCGGTGTCGGGTGTGTCCGGCACCTCTGTGCGCGGCGGCACGACGTTCGGCGCCACGGTCTCGTACGACGCGCAACTGCTGCGCCAACTCGGGATCGCGCCATCGGCGATCACCGCGGCGGTGCAGGGCGCGCGCATGGTGCAGTCGCTCGGAGTGGAGCGCATCGGCGCGTCCAAGCGCGAGGTGGTGCTGCGCGAGGAGCCCGAGGCGCTGTCCGAGTTGCTGGCGCTGCCCATCCGCGGCCAAGGCAACCATGTGTTCCGGTTGGGCGAGCTCGCCGAGGTGCGCCCGGAGGAGGACACGCGCGGCGAGTTCTACCGTGTGAACGGCAACACCGCCTTGGGCATCACCGTGAGCCGCGAGGCCGGCGCGGACGCCATCAAGACGGCTGCGGCCGTGCGCGAAGTGTTGCACTCCATGGACCAGGTGCTGCCGGCCGGGATCCGCTGGCGCATCACCTCCGACGATTCCACCGAGCTGGAGAAGCAGCTCAACGACCTGCTGCTGCGCGGCGCCATCGCGTTCCTCGCCGTCATGCTTGTGCTGGCCATCGCGCTGCGCAACGTGCGCGCGGTCGCGCTCGTGATGGGCAGCGCGGCCATCGCCATCGCGGGCACGGCGCTGGGCCTGTACCTGCTTGAGATCCCGGCCAACATGCTGACGCTCGCCGGCCTGGGCATGGGTATCGGGGTGCTGGTGCAGAACGGTCTGGTGATCGTCGAGCGCCTGCGTACGGCGCCGGACACGCCGATGGGGCGCGCCGAGGTGGCACGGCGCATGGTGCCGGCCGTGCTGGGGTCGACGCTCACGACGGCGGTGGTGCTGTTCCCATTCCTCTACCTGCAGGGCAACGCGCGCGCGGCGTTCTTTCCGTTTGCGGCCGCGTTCACGCTGGCGCTTGCGTGTTCGGTGGTGTCCGCGCTGGTCATGGTGCCCGCGCTCGCGTCCGGTCACGGTTTGAAGCAGACGCACTGGCCGCGTGCGCAGCGCATCTACTCGTGGATGGTAAAGAAGACGTTGCGCTGGCGCTGGGCTACGCTCGTCTTGACGGTCGTCGCGGTCGGCGGGCTCACCTATGCGTTCGTGACCAAGGTGCCGCGCTTCTCGTTCGGCAACTGGGGCGGCATGCGCTCCACGTTGAGCGTGAGCATCACGTTCCCGCGCGGCAGCGACCCCGCGACGCTCGACGCCGCGATGCGCGAGATGGAGGCGATCGTTGTCGGCCGCGAGGGCGTGGAGGAAGTCATCGCCGAGAGCCGTGGCTCCACCGGCGCGGGCATGCGCGTGACGTTCACGCCGGAGGCGGAGTACAGCGCCATCCCGTTGATCCTGCAGGAGGAGCTCACGGCACGCGCCGTCTACATCGGCGGCGCCAGCATCGGCGTGTACGGGCAGGGTAACGCGTTCAGCTCGGGTGGCGGTATGAGTTCCATGAGTTCGTTCCGCATCCGCGTGCTCGGCTTCTCGTACGCCGCCGTGGCGGAGCTCGCCGAGGACCTGCGGTCGCGGCTCGAGCTCATCCCGCGCGTGCGCAACCCAGTGGTCACCAGCGGCAGTTGGTGGAGCGGCGGCCGGTCGGTGGCCGTCACGCTCGAGCCGGACCGGGACGCGCTCGCCCACTACGGCGTGACGGCGCTCGATTTCACGCGCGCGGTGGGCCGCGAGGTGCGCGGCCCGGGCGGCGCCGAGTACCTGGAGATCGGCGGCGAGGAGATCCCGGTGTCGGTCAAGGCGAAGGGCTCGCGCGACCGCTCGTTCCGCGAACTCAGTGAGGCGCTCGTGCCGACAGCGCGCGGCACGCCGGCGCGCATCGAGGATCTTTCCACCGTGTCCGAGATCGAGCAGATGGGCACCATCACGCGTGAGGACCAGCAGTACCTGCGCGTGGTCGCGTATGAGTTCCGCGGGCCGAACAAGCTTGCCAACCGCACGCACGACGCGTTCATGGCGAGCATCACCGTGCCGCCGGGCTTCGAAGTGATCGACGACAACATCTGGCAGAACACGCGCGACACGAGCCAGAAGGGACTCTGGCTGGTCTTCGGCCTGGGCGTGGTGCTCGTGATCCTGTCCGTGGCGATGGTGTTTGACTCGGCGTGGGGCGCCGGCATGGTGTTCCTGTCGCTGCCGATTGCCCTGGCGGGTGTGATGGCGGCGTTCTGGCTGGCCGGCGCGTCGTTCACGCGCGAGGCGGCTGTGGGCGTGATCCTGGTCGTGGGGCTCGCGGTGAACCAATCCATCCTGCTCGTCGATGCCGCGCTCGAGCGGCGGCGCGCGCACGCAGAGGGGCGGCTCACGCCGGGGCGTGTGCTGCGGTCGGCGCTCGACCGCTCGGGCATGATCATGATGGTGACGCTGACGACGATCGCGTCCTTGATTCCGCTCGCGATCGGCACGAGTTCGTCGAGCCTGTTCGGCGCGATCGCGCTGGCGACGGCTGGCGGCACGGTGGCCGGCACACTGGGCGCCATGCTCGTGCTCCCCGCGATGCTGGCGGGGCGACGGCGGCGCCGCCCGGTCATCGAGAATCCGCACCCGGGCGGCTGAGACCGCGTATTTTTCGGACGGCACCCCGCGCGCACGCCGGAGCCAGTGGTCGTCCACCCCAACCAGTGCAGCACCCCCTCCATGCCGATCGTGCTCCGCACGACGTTGTTGCTCGTTGCATCGAACCTGTTCATGACGTACGCGTGGTACGGACATCTCAAGACCCAGCAACACCGCGTGTGGTACGCCGCGGCACTCATCAGCTGGGGCATCGCGCTCTTCGAGTATTTGCTGCAAGTGCCTGCCAATCGCATGGGCTTCACCGTGCTCTCGTTGGGACAGCTTAAGATGCTGCAGGAAGTGATCGCCATCGGGGTGTTCATCCCCTTTGCGGTGCTGTACATGAAGCAGCCCCTGAAGCTTGATTTCCTGTGGGCGGCGCTGTGCCTCGTGGGGGCCGTCTATTTCGTGTTCCGCGGGCAAATGTCACCGGCCTGATTCGTTCTTCTACGCCAACCCGAGTCCCATGCGACGTCTGCTATCGTCACGCCTGCCCTTCCCGGCCGTCCGGTGCCTGGTTCTGGCCGCCGCACTGCTGCTGCTCTCGGCCGCCGGGTTGGACGCCCAGTCCACGGTCGTCGTGATCGTGCGGCACGCGGAGAAAGAGGCGCAGCCGGCGAACGATCCGCCGCTCACGGCAACCGGCGCCGAGCGCGCGCAGGCGCTCGCAGCGGCCTTGGGCGATGCCGGCGTCGACGTCGTTATGCACACGCCCACGACGCGCACGCGCGAGACGGCGCGGCCGGTCGCCGAGCGGTTCGGCCTCACGCCCGAGGTGCTGCCGCTCGGTCCGATGTCGCAGCACGCGCAGGCGGTCGCCGCGGCCGTGCGCAAACACGCCGGCAAGACCATCGTCGTGGTCGGCCATTCGAACACGATCATGTCGTACATCGAGGCGCTCGGCGGGCCCGCGCGCGGTGACCTGTGCGACCACCAGTACGACGGCCTGTACACGTTGATCCTCGACGGGGACAGCGCGAGCCTGATCGAGGGGCACTACGGTCCCGCGAACCCGAAGCCGACGCAGGCCTGCCGGGGCATGCTGCCGTAACTCAAGGCGGGTCGCGTTGCGGTTACCTCTCCCGGCCCGCAAATTGCCCCTGCCATGACAACCAAGACGAAGCCGAAAACCCGCAGCGCGCTCGTCACGCTGGACGACCTGCGGTCGGCCGCCGCGGTGCTGCGCGGAGTGGCGGTGCGGACCCCGCTGTTGCATTCGGAGGCGCTCAGCGAGAAGGCCGGCGCCAAGACGTTCGTGAAGCCGGAGATGCTGCAGCGCGGGGGCGCGTTCAAGTTCCGTGGCGCCTACAACTTCGTGGCCGGCCTCTCGAGCGAAGCGCGCGCGCGCGGCGTGATCACGGCCAGCTCGGGCAACCACGGCCAAGCCGTGGCGCTCGCGGCCAAGCTCTTCGGCGTTCCGGCCACGGTCGTGATGCCGACCACTGTCGCACGCGCCAAGAAGGACGGCGCGATCCGGCTCGGCGCGCGCTGCCTCTACGAGGGCGTCACGACGATCGAGCGCATGGCCAAGGCCGAGGAGATCCAGCGCGCCGAAGGCCTCACGATGGTGCCGCCGTTCGACGATCCGACGATCATCGCCGGTCAGGGCACGCTCGGGCTCGAGATCATCGAGGACTTGGGCGACATGGCGCTGGGCACCGTGCTGGTGCCGATCGGCGGAGGCGGGCTCAGCTCGGGCACCGCAACCGCCGTAAAGCTGCTCGCGCCAAAGGCGCGCGTGGTGGGCGTCGAGCCAGAGGGATCGCCCAAGTATTCGCGCGCGCGCGCGGCCGGTGAGCCGGTGACGATTCCGTCGAGCCCCGACGGTCTCGCCGACGGCCTGCTGGCCACGCGCATCGGCGCGCTCAACTTCGCGCACCTGCAGGAGTACCTCGACGACGTCATTACCGTCCCGGATTCGCTGCTGCCCGACGCGATGCGGTTCATCTTCGACCGCATGAAGCTTGTGGCGGAGCCGAGCGGTGCGATCACCGTGGCGGCGCTGCTGGGCGGGCTCGCGAAGGCGCAGGGACCGACCGTGTGCGTGCTCAGCGGCGGCAATATCGAGTACGACGGCGTGCGCGCCCTGTTCGAGCGCCCATGAGCATGCGCTGTCCGACGTGCGGCTCGCTGTACGCGGCCGAGGCGAGATTCTGCACGCGTGACGGCACGCGGCTCACGGCGTTTGCGGGATCGGCCGCGCCGGCGGGCGGAGCGGCGCCAGCGGCGGCGCCAGCGGCTGGAGCCGCGTCTGCCGAACCCACGCGGCGGACGTCGCCTCGCCTGGCCGACGCGCCCGGTGGCAAGTCCGCCGGTGCGTCGAGCCACGCCAACATGGCCGGCCAGGTGCTCGACCGTCGTTACCACATCGTGAAGAAGGTGGGCGAGGGCGGTATGTCGTACGTGTATCTCGCGCACGACGTGGGCACACAGGAACGCTACGCCATCAAGATCCTGTCGCCCGCGCTCTCGAAGGACCAGAACGCGATGGCGCGCCTGCGGCGCGAGGCGGCGCTGGGCATCCGGCTCGCGCATCCGAACGTCTGCCACATCGTGCGCATGGGCGAGACGGAGGACGGCCTGGTCTATGTGGTCATGCCGTTCGTGGAAGGGGAGATCCTCGCCGACCGCAACTTCCGCGTGGGGCTCACGTCGCTCGGGGACACCGTGCGCTTCGTCGCCGAGATCGCCGACGGCCTGGCGATTGCGCACCAGCTCACGATCATCCACCGCGACCTGAAGCCCGAGAACATCATGGTGTGCAAGCGTGCCGACGGCACCGAGTACGCCGTGGTGATGGACTTCGGGCTGGCCAAGGAACGCAAGGCCGGCGGCGAACTGCAGAAGCTCACGGCCACGGGCATCATCCTGGGTACGCCGGAGTTCATGAGTCCGGAACAGCTGCGCGGCAAGCCGCTCGACCCGCGCACGGACATCTACTCGCTCGCGCTGATGACGTACGAGATGCTCACGGGCAAGCTGCCGTTCGAGGGCAAGAACCAGCAGGAGATGATGATCGCGCGGCTGCGCAGTGCGCCGATCCCGGCGCGCAATCGGCGGCCGGACTTGCCGGAGGCCGTCGACGAGGTCTTGCTCAAGGGCATGGCGCGCGCACCCGAGGATCGCTACCAGACGGCGCCGGAGTTCGCGCGGGCGCTCAGCGCAGCGGCTTTCTAGTGTCGAGTTCGATGGCGCGCATTCGCAGGCTGCTGCTCCGTGCCGCGATGGGCGTTGCGGCGCCAATCGTCGGGCTTGGGCTCGTGTCGCCGCCGCTCGAGTCACAGCAACCCGGCGTCGACGTCCAGCGCTATCGCTACGAGCTCACGTTGCCGGACACCGGGCGACATGTCGAGGTGGCGGCGACGATCGAGTTCGCGCGCGACCGCGCCGTGAACGAATTGCGGCTCGATCTGCTCGCTCCCATGCGCGTCACGCGCGCGCGGCGCGGCTGCGGCACGAACCCCGCCACGGCGCGGTTCACGCAGGACAGCCAGACTGTGTCGATCGCTCTCGCGGCGGCGCCCTCGGCGACCGGACTCAACTGCGTGCATCTCGAATACGAAGGTGCCCCCACTGACGGGCTCGTCATCGGCACCGACTCGGCGGGCCGCTGGCGCGCGTTCGGCGACAACTGGCCCAACCGTGCGCGTCACTGGCTCGCGAGCAACGACCATCCGTCGGACAAGGCGCTCGTGGAGTTCAGCGTCGTCGCACCCGCGACGCTGCGAGTGGTCGCGAACGGCATCCAGGTCGAGTCGGATCTCGTGGATGAGGGCGCAAGCGCCCCGCGCGCGCGAACCACGTGGAAGACGCTGTTCCCGATTCCGACGTACCTCATGGTGATCGCCGCCGCGCCACTCGAGCGGTATGCGCTCGGGCTCACCGCCTGCGGACTCGGCGGCGTGGAGCGTTGCGTGCCGCAGCAGGTGTACACGGCACCCGAGCAGGCGCGCTTCATGCCCGGCAACTTCAAGTTCGCCGACGACATCGTGCGCTATTTCGCGCGCACCGTGGGGCCGTTCCCGTACGCGCAGCTTGCTCACCTGCAAAGCTCCACGCGCTTTGGCGGCATGGAGAACGCGGGCGCGATCTTCTATGCGGACCGGTTGTTCCGCCAGCCCAACGGCGTGAGCGTCGGGCTCATCGCGCACGAGACGGCGCACCAGTGGTTCGGCGATGCGGTGACCGAGCGCGAGTGGGCGCACCTGTGGCTGTCGGAGGGTTTCGCGACGTACTTCGCAGCGCTCTATACGGAGTACGGCACGGGCCCAGACGCGTTCCGCGCAGAGATGGCCGAGATGCGCGCGTCGATCATCGGCGCTGCCGTCGTCGTCGAGCGGCCCGTGATCGACACGGCACAGACCAACCTGATGGCGCTGCTCAACACGAACAGCTACCAGAAGGGCGGCTTCGTGCTGCACATGCTGCGCGCGGAAGTGGGCGACAGCGCGTTCTTCCGCGGCATTCGCAGTTACTGGTCGACCAACAAGCACGCCAATGCGTTGACGACAGACCTGCGCGCGGCGGTGGAGCAGGCCGCGGGCCGCGAACTCGGATGGTTCTTCGATCAGTGGCTCACACGGCCCGGGTTCGCCGAGGTCACGACCCGCTGGACGCACGATCCGGTGAGCGGCCAGGTCACGCTGTCCGTGCAACAAGGCGAGCGGTTCGGCGCGTACCGGTTCGCATTGCGTGTGGCGGTCGACGGCGCCGACGGTGACACGACGCTCGTGCGCGTCGAGGTTCCGGCCGAGCCGTCGTCGAGTGTGGTTTTGCCGGGCCGCTGGTCCACGGCGCCGCGCGCGCTGCGGCTGGACCCGTACCACGAACTTCTCGCCTCGTTCGCGCTGACGCCGTGAGCGCGCGCGCGGGAGCGCCGAGCGCAGCACGGGCGCGCGTAGGGAGACTGCGTGTGCGAGCCGCGATCATGCGAGTCACGCGGACCGTGCTGCTGCTCGCTTTGACGTCGTGGCCCGCGCAGCTCGCGGCGCAGCGCGTGCCGCCTCCGTTGCCTTCGCGTGCGGATGCGTTGCTCTCGGCCGGCCGACTCGCCGCAGCGGAGCAGGTGCTGTACGCGGCCGTCGAGGCTGCGCCGCGCCAGCCGGCACCGCGCGGGGCGCTCGCGCTGTATCTCGCGTCGCGCGCGCGGTTTCGTATCGCCGAGGTGCTGTTCCAGGAGGCCCTGCGATTCGGCGCGGATACCGCGCTCGTGGCGCGCGCGCTCGTGCTGATGGCACCGTATCGCGCACCGGCCGACCTGCGCGCGATTCCCGGCGTGCGGTTGCCCAGCGCCATCGCCGCGCGCGAGGAGACCCGCGCGCGGCACGGATATGTGTTCACGCTCGCCGGTCCCGAGGCGACCGTGCCGGTCGAGCTCACGGAGGACGGCCGCACGCTCGCGCGTTTCCAGGCGCGCGGTCCGTACGGCCCGGTGTGGGTGACGCTTGACCCCGCGGCGGAGGGCGTCTCGATCCGTTCGATCGGCGACTCATCCGTGCGTACGCTGAGCTTCGGCGGCCGCGGACCGGGTGCGCCCGTGCTCATCGAGGAGGTGTGGATCGGCCCGCGCCGGCTCACGTGGCTCGACGCGACCATCAATCCCACCGTCCCGCCGGGCGAGCTGCGCATCGGGCTCGACGTGCTGTGGCGGTTCCACCCGATCATCGACGAACGCGCCGGCACGTTGACGCTGCCGCGCGTCACGGCGCTGCCGACGGCGTCAGCGGCAGCGACGCGCGTGCCGTTCGTGCTGCGCTTCCCTGGCCTGTCGCTCGTACCGGTGGTGGGCCAACCGCCGTTCGCGATCGAGGGGCCGGAGGGTCGCGCGTTCTTGCGCGGCACGCGTTGGCAGATCGATCCCACGACGTCCACGGTCATCGTCGAACGCTGAGAGAAGGCGGTCGATCCCAGCCGCCACTCGAGTCAGCGCGCGGCTCGCTTCGTCAGCGCTCGCGCTCCTTCAGCTCCACGAGCAGGCAACGATCCTGCACCACATCGATCCCGGCCTTGGCGAACCGCTCGGCCGCAGCGTCGTTGCGGATGCCGAGCTGGAACCAGACCGCCGACGGCTTTGCCTTGAGGATGTCATCGACGTGCGCCGGGACGTCCTGCGAGCGGCGAAACACGTTCACGAGGTCGATCGGTTGGCCGATGGCGGCCACCGTGCGATGCACCGGCTCGCCGAGGATCTCTGTGACGTCGGGGTAATAGACGGGCACCGGGAAGATCTTCATGCCCGCGCGCTGCGCATACTCGGGCACGTAGTACGCGGGCGCGCCGGTCTCGCGGACCTTGATACCCAGCACGGCCACCGTCTGGATGCGCTCGAGGAGCGACGTGATACCGTCGGCGTCCTCAATGAGGTGCTGCGACCAGTCAGACATGCAAGAGGGGTGAAATGAGGGGGTCCCTTGGGTAAATTGCGGGGCTGTCCAGCGCTTTCCAACCCAAGTAGGAGACCTTCGATGCGGATGCTCGTCCTCGGTGCCGGTTTGCAGGGTTCCGCCTGCACGTACGACCTCCTGCAGAACCCCGCGATCACCGAGGTGCGCCTCGCCGACAAAACGGTCGATGACCTGCCGCGGTTCCTGCAGCCCTACGTGGGCGGCGAGCGCCTGCAGCTCATCTCGCTGGACGTGAAGGACGCCAAGGCCGTGCGCGAGGCGATGTCCGGCGTGAAGGCCGTGATGTGCGCGATTCCGTACTACTTCAATCTGCCCATGAGCGAGGCCGCGATCGAGGCCGGCGCGCATTTCTGCGACCTGGGCGGCAACACCGAGATTGTGCAGGACCAGAAGAAGCTCGAAGCGAAGGCCGTCGCGAAGGGCATCACGGTGATTCCCGACTGCGGTCTGGCGCCGGGCATGGTCAACATCCTGGCGCAGCTCGGCATCGACCGCCTCGACAAGGTCGACTCCGTGCGCATCTTCGTGGGCGGGCTGCCGCAGGCCCCCGAGGGACCGCTCAAGTACCAGATCGTGTACTCGATCGAGGGCGTGCTCGACTACTACACCACGCTCTCGTGGGTGGTGCGCGACGGCAAGCGCACGCAGGTGACGGCGTTGTCCGAGATTGAGCCGGTGCGCTTCGACGCACCGGTGGGCGAACTCGAGGCGTTCCACACTGCGGGTGGTCTCTCGACGATGGCGTTCCGCTACGAAGGGAAGATCCCGACGATGGAGTACAAGACGCTGCGCTATCCCGGGCACGCGAAGATCATGGAGGCCATCCGTGAGCTGGGACTGCTCGAGCTCGAGCCCGTCAACGTGAGGGGGCAGCAGGTCGTGCCGCGCGAGCTGGCCATCGCGCAGATGCAGCCGCGGCTCACGCGCAAGAACAGCCCGGACTTGGTCGCGCTGCGCGTGCAGGTGCAGGGCACGAAGGCCGGCAAGCCGGTCACGCACACGTTCGAGCTCGTCGACCGCTACGATGCGGCGAACGGCATCAGCGCGATGATGCGCACCACGGGCTTCTCGCTGTCCATCACGGGTCAGTTGCAGGCCGAGGGCGCGGTGAAGCCGGCCGGCGTGCACACGCCGGACGAGTGCATTCCGGGCGAGCGCTACGTGAAGGAGCTCGGCAAGCGCGGCATCCTGATCCGGCAGTCGGTCAGCTGATTCGGCGTCCGCCACACACACGTTGTGACGCCGCCTCGCCCCGGGAGGGGCCGACCACCGGAACTCCCTTGAGCGGAAACCGGTAGATTCTAGTAACCCCTCACCACAGGAGCACGCCATGCGTACGATCTTCGTTGCAGCCGCGTTGCTCGCGACCACCGGGACCGCGCTGATCGCCCAGGAACCGACGTCCGAACAGGACGAGGTCGCGGCGATCATCCGGGATTATTATGCGGTGCCCGAGAATGCGATCACGAGGGGCAACCTGCCGGTGGGTGAGCTGCGCTCGCTGCAGCGCGAGGCGACCGTGCCGGCGGGGCTGGCGAAGGAGATGTTGCCGTTGCCCGTCGACCTGACGCGGCGTCTTCCCCCGGTGTCGCGCGGCCAGCAACGCGGGCGCATCGGGAACCGCGTGCTCCTTATCGAGCGCGCGTCGCAACGGATCCTGCACGTCGTCGTCGTAGGAGAGCCGTAGCCGCAGCACACATATGACCGGCGACCGCGCTCGGGTCGCCGGGTCGGGCGCAGGACCGCAGGCTGCCGTACCGCAGTCCGCAGCATCGCACACCCGTCACTCCCCACCCAAACCGGAAGGAGGATCAGATGCCAGAGAATGCATACGTAGTCCGCACCTTCCAGAACAGCGTGGAAGCGGAGTTCGCCAGGGCGGTCCTCGATGCCAACGGCATCGCGTCAATGCTTCTCAAGGACAACGCAGGCGGTATGCTGCCGTTCCTCGACGTGCTGAATCCGGTGCGTCTCGTGGTGCGGCAGACCGACGTCGACACGGCGATCCGCCTGCTCGACGCGACCGCGGCGAGCGACCCCAAGTCGCCGCCGCAGCTTCCGAGCTGATTCGGGATCCGGTCCGCGCAGGTGCGCCGCGAGGCGCGCCTAGCGCGAGAAGGCCGCGAGCGTCGCGCCCATGGCGTCGATGGCCTCGCGGGCGCGCCACAAGTCACGTCCGTTGTAGATGAACGAGAAGGCGAGCTTCTCGCCGTTCTCCGCCGTCACGTAGCCGCCGAGCGACGTCACCTCGTTGGTGGTGCCCGTCTTGGCGCGCAGGTTTCCCTGCGCGGCGGTGCGGCGCATGCGTGTCCGGAGGGTCTCGGTCCTGCCGGCGATCGGCAGCGACTCCCGCAGGATCGAGCCCCACGGCGCGGCGTTCGCGTACGCGAGTAGCTTGACCATCGCGCGCGGCGTCACGCGGTCGAGCGTGGAGAGTCCGCTGCCGTCGGCGGCGTACACCGCGTCGGGCGAGACCCCCACGCGATGCTCCAGGAAGCGCTGCAGCGACGCATACCCGGCCTCGACCGAGCCGACGCCGCCGTCGTGCCGCGCGGCATTGCGAAACAGCAGCTCGGCGAAGTGGTTATTGCTTTCGCCATTCATGGTGACCACGAGTTGTGCGACGGGCGGCGAACCCCACGCCGTCAGGAAGCGCGCCGTCTCGGGTGCACGCGCCACGCGCACGGCGCCGCCGACGGTGATGCCGCGCTCCTCGAGCGCCGCGCGGAAGGCGCCGGCCGTGAAGCGCTCCGGCTGTTCGACCACGACCTGATAGGTACGTGTGCGGCTCAGCGATCCAATCCATCCGCTCACGCGGAACCAGCCCGCGAGTGTGTCCTGCCACACGCGCACTGTCGCGCCGCGGCTGCCCGGCCGCACCTTCACCGTGGAGTTCAGGTTCATGCCGCGCACGTGGTGCTCGAAGCTCACGTTGGCGCCGGCCGGCGTCGGCTCGACGACGATGTGCGCCAGGTTCTCGTTGAACGAGAGCGCCGAAACGCGCGCCGCGTAGCCGGCCTGCAGGTAGCGCGTGCGCCAGCCCTCGGGCACGCGCTGGTCGTCGAACGCGCTGCCATCGCCCACGATGTCGCCCCGCACGTGCTTGACGCCCGAAGCCGCGACCATCTCGACCAGTGCGTCCATCGGACGCACGCCCTCATTCCAACGCGCGTAGCGCGGCGCGATGGAGGGGTCGCCCGCGCCCTTGATGTAGAGGTCGCCGTCGATCGTGCCGTCGGGCAGCAGTGCGCCGTCGCGCAGGATCTGTGTGCGGAACTGGTACGCGGGCCCGAAGCGCTCGAGGGCGATCGCGGCCGTGAAGAGCTTCATCGTCGAGGCCGGCATCAGCGACTCGTCCTGCCCGTGGGCGAACAACGTATCGCCGCGCGTGAGCGAGACGACCATCGCACCCCACTGGCCCGCGTTGGTCGAGATCGTGATCAGCGAGCGCAGGTCGCTCTGGAGGCCGATGACGTCCACGGGCGAGCGCGGGCGGAGCACCGGACGCTTGGACTGCGCGGCCAGTCCCTGGAGCGGGACGGTCGCCAGTGTGGCGGTCAGGATGGCGGAGCGTAAAGACAGGCGCATCAAGTGGTTACTGCGGGTCGTCGGTCGGGAGCGAAGAACCCCTAATATCGGACGAAGACGACTCGGGCGTTAGATGCGGCACTGAGCTGCGTCACATCCTGCGGTCATGCCACCTGCGCGCTGGCGCTGTCGTCGCGCTGGCTGCCGGCCCACTTGATGAAGATCAGCGACGTCAGCAGGTAGAAGAACAGGCCGCCGGGGATCCACATGATCAGCCCGCCGAGCCGCTGGTCCTCGAGCGGCGAGAAGCCCCACAGGCGCGGCGCGCTGGCGTAGGCCGGGTACAGCACGTGGTTGGCGTACACGATGAAGATCGAGATCACCGTCATGGGCAGCGTCATGAGGAAGCTGTACAGCATCTGCCCCGGATAGCTGAGGCGCGGCAGTTCCGGCAGCGGGCTCAGCAGCGGCCACCACATGATCACGGCACCCACGAGGAACATGAGGTGCTGCAGGATATGCACCTCGTGGTAGAACATCGCGGAGTTATAGAGCGGCGGCAGGTGCCACGCGGCGAGGATGACGTTGAAGATCACGAACGCGGCGCGCGGGCCTGTGATGAGCCGCGCCACGGCGGCGACGGCGCTCACGCGCAGCGCGGGCCGCAGCATCCAGCCCGGCGTGCCGAGGATCAACAGCGGCGGCGTCACGAACGTGAGCGCCAGATGCTGCACCATGTGGCCCGTGAACAGGTAGTAGTCGCTGATGTCGTGCAGCGGCCCGTTGAGCACCAAAAACATGACGATGAGCCCGAACGCAAACGACGCCTGCTGGCGCGCCGAGGGACGCTGGCGCGGGTCACGTCGGCGGTGGACCACCGCGCGCCACTGGTAGAGGCCCCAGAGGGCCAACAGGCCCCACACGGTGCTCCAGTGGACCGTGAAGACGGACCACGAGAGGTTGACCGCAGGATGGAGATAGAGGACGGGCAAGGGGCGTTGTGTGGCAGGCCGTGGCGTCGGTGCGCCGGCGCGATCCGCTGGCGCATCGCGGGGTACGACTGCAATCTAAGGGGGTACCCCGGGCGGACGCAGTCCGGTCTCACGTTCCAGCTATTGTCCCCACGGCCGGAGGTGGAGATGGCGAACGAGCGGGTATGGAAGGAAGGCCTTGTCGCCGGCGTGCTCGGCGCGGGTGCGGTCGCGTTGTGGTTCCTCATCCTCGACCTCCTCGCCGGGGCGCCGCTGGCCACGCCGGCACTGCTCGGCCGCACGCTGTTCAGCGTGCTGGGCAAGGGGATCGACTGGACCCCGTCGGCCTACGTGGCGGCCTACACGATCTTCCATGTCGCGGCGTTCGTCGTGGTGGGCATCATCGTGCGCGCCGTGGTCGAGGCGTCCGAATCGATCCCGGGCGTGCTCGCGGGCCTGCTGCTGTTCTTCGTGATCTTCGAGCTGGGGTCGTACTACATCACGGCGTTCCTGTCGCAGCCGGAGACGATGGGGCGGTTGTCGTGGTGGCGGGTGGGCGTGGCGAACTTGATTGCGGCGGTGGTGATGGGGTGGTACCTGTGGCATGGGCACCCCGAGCTTAAATCGAGGTTCTCTCGCGCGTTGGTGGGCCAAAGCTAGACAACTGCGACTGCGATGCGCGGGGGGATGCGGGTTGCACGGGCGGTACGGGGTGCGGGGGGGATGATGGATGCGAGGAGCTACTGATCCTGCCTTGACGCGACCTCTCGATGCGGGATGCGGGGCGACTCCTTCCCGGAGCCGCCCCGCATCGTTCTTACCAGCCTGAAAGCAGACGCGCAGTAAACCGCCGTCTGCCGTCCGCCGTCTGCCGTCTACAACGCAATCTTGATCTTGAAGAACAGGAACAAGAACGCCACGACCGTGATTGCCGCGACGACCAGTGGGCCGGTGAACAGCGCGCGGAAGATTTTGTGGTCGTACTTCAGGTGCATGTAGAACATCACCACGATGGCGAACTTCGCGGCTGACATGGTCAGCATCGTGGGGTTGAACAGCGGTGAGGCGACTGCGGCCGGGATGTAGTACAGCCACACCTCGACTGCGGTGATGATCGTGAGCAGTGCGCCGACCTTCACATACGTCCATCCGGATGGATGGTGCATGCGCGCGGCTTCCTTGACGTCGTGAGCCATGGTCGATGTCCCTGCTATTCGATGAGGTAAATGAGGGTGAAGATCGCGATCCACACGACGTCCACGAAGTGCCAGTACAGTGCCGCGATGTCGACCGAGACCTCGTCGGCGGGGCCCAGGCCGCGCTTCATGTCGATGAACAGCAGCGACATCAGCCAGAGCACGCCGACGGTCACGTGCGCCCCGTGGAAGCCGGTCAGCGTGAAGAACGACGAGCCGAACAGGTTCGTGCGGATGGTCAGGCCTTCGTTCACGAACGCCGTGAACTCATAGGCCTGGAACCCGAGGAACGTGGTGCCGAGCATCGCCGTGACGAGCAGCCACGTCTTGGAGCTGCGCTGGATGCGACCCCACCAGTTGGCGTCGGCCGGCAGCGGCGTGTCCTTGAGCTGGACGGCCTGCAGCGCGAGCACCATGGCGAGCGACGACATGAGCAGCACGAACGTCGACGCTGACGTCACGGGAATGTCGAGGATCGCGGGCAACGTCTGCCCGGCCTCGTTCACCCACTCGGTGTGCGGGAACGGGCCCACGAGGGAGCGGCCCTTGTAGATCAGGTACGTCGCGATCAGCGACGCGAACAGCATGCACTCCGACCCGATGAAGGCCCAGATCGCGACCTTGCGATTGTCGAGGCCCGTGGTCGTGTAGTGCGTATGTGCGACTGCGTGTGATGACACGGTCAATGGTCTCCGGTTACTCGAGCGGGGCGGTGAGCCAGCTGTAGAACGCCGTGAACGTGGCGATGGCGCCGCCGATGAGCAGCGTGAGCCCGACCGCGTGGCTCGCGTTGCGCAGGAAGAGCAGGCCGCTGAACATCACGACGATCATGAACGCGGCAACGAGCGGCTTGGCGGTCGGGAACGGCATCGGGATGCCAAGCGACTCGGGGCTGCGACGCTCCAGCTCCTCGTGCACCGGCACCGCGTGCGCGTCGGAGACCGTCATCGCATCCGCGCTCGAGTGGTCGATGCCACTCGTGAGCTCGGGGTGCTTCACGTCCCAGAGTGGGTAGCGCGAGGTCACCGAGGGGATCTGCGCGAAGTTGTACTCCGGCACAGGCGACGGGATCGACCACTCGAGCGTCGGTGCGCCCCACGGATCGTTGCCGGCGCGCTCACCGCGCGTGCGGCTGCGCAGGAAGTTCCACGCGAAGATGAGCGTCGAGACGAACAGCAGGTACGTGCCGGCCGTCGAGATCAGGTTGAACAGCTCCCAACCCTGGCCGGCGTCGTACGTGTAGATGCGCCGCGGCATGCCGAGCAAGCCGCTGAAGTGCATCGGGAAGAACGTGAGGTTGAAGCCGATGAAGTTCAGCCAGAAGTGCCAGTTGCCGATCTTCTCGCTCATCAACCGGCCGGTCATCTTCGGGAAATAGAAGTAGATGGCGCCGAAGATGGCCATCATCGACCCGCCGAACAGCACGTAGTGGAAGTGCGCCACGATGAAGTACGTGTCGGTCTGCTGCAGGTCGGCCGGCGGCGACGAGTGCATGACGCCCGAGATGCCGCCGATGATGAACATCGCGACGAGCGCGATGGCGAACTTCATCGCCACGGTAAAGCGGATCTCACCGGACCACATGGTGGCGATCCAGTTGAAGATCTTCACGCCCGTGGGGATCGCGATGAGCATCGTCATCGTCGAGAAGATCGAGTCGGCCACGGCGCCCATGCCGACCGCGAACATGTGGTGGGCCCACACGCCGAAGCCGAGGAAGCCGATCATGATGCCCGAGTACACCATCACGTTGTAGCCGAACAGCGGCTTCTTCGAGAAGGTCGGGATGATCTCCGACACGAGTCCGAAAGCCGGCAGGATCAGGATGTACACCTCGGGGTGGCCGAACACCCAGAACAGGTGCTGCCACAGCAGCGGGTCCGCGCCGGCGGCGATCGAGTAGAACGTCGTGCCGAAGAAGCGGTCCATCTGCAGGAAGAACAGCGCGACCGTGATGGCCGGGAATGACAGGATGATCAGGAACTGCGTGACGAACGACATCCACGTGAACATCGGCATGCGCATCAGCGTCATGCCGGGTGCGCGCATGTTGATGATCGTCGTGATGAAGTTGAACGCGGCCGCCAGCGACGAGATGCCGAGGATCTGCAGGCCGATCACCCAGAAGTCGATGTTGATGCCGGTCGAGAACTGTGGCGTCGTGAGCGGTGCGTAGCCGAACCACCCGCCGTTGGGCGCGACCTGGAACAGGATCGGCAGCGAGATGAAGACGCCGCCCAGCACATAGACCCAGTACGAAAACGCGTTGAGCCGCGGGAACGCGACGTCGCGCGCGCCCAGCTGCAGCGGAATCAGGAAGTTGAAGAACGCGGCCGACAACGGCATGACCACAAGGAAGATCATGGTCGTGCCGTGCATCGTGAACAGCTGGTTGTACATCTCGGCCGACACGAAGCCCATGTTGGGCTGCGCCAGCTGCGTGCGGATGATCAGCGCCTCGAGGCCGCCGACCATGAAGAAGAACAGCGAAGACCAGAGGTAGAGCTGGCCGATCCGCTTGTGATCGACGGTCGTGATCCAGCTCCAGATCCCCGTCTTCTCCACGTAGGCGTCGTCAGAGGCGAACGCCGGTGCAGCGATGGTTGCCATGTTGGTCGGGTCTCCGGTCTACTTGAGCGTCATCAGGTAGGCGACGACATCAGCGATCTGCCGGTCGTCAAGCCCAGCCGTCTGAACAGTTTGCAGGTTCACGTCGAACTCGCCCTTGCCGATCACGTTCATCTTGGCGCCGGGCTTCATCTTCTGCGCGTTCTTGATCCAGCGCGCGAGGTGGCGCGGGTCGTTCGGGAAGAGCCCGCCGGCGATGGTGTGCCGCGACGCGATGTGCGTCAGGTTGGGGCCCGCGATGGGCAGGGGTGAGTCCGCGGGGAGTGACACGGCGTTGCCGCCGACGTTGTGGCAGCCCACGCAGCCACCGATCATGAACGCCGTCTGGCCCCGCGTGGCGTCGCCCTGCGGGAGCAGTGCGTCGTCGAACGTCAGACCATCGGGAATCGGCGTCTTGGGAATCACGTGATCCGGCAGGTCGGCCACGGGGAACACGTACCCCGGCGCGGCGCTGTCGCCGGGCGTGTGCACCTGGGCCGGCTTGGCCTGGTGCGCGGCCCACGAGGCGAACTCCTCCGGCTGCACCGTGTACAGGCGGAACTTCATGTTGGCGTGGCTCGTGCCGCAGTACTCGCCGCAGAAGCCGTTCCAGGCCTGTGTGCCCAAGTCCTCGTTGGGCGTGAACCACATCCAGTTGGACTTGTTCGTGATCAGGTCGCGCTTGCCGCCCATCTGCGGCACCCAGAACGAATGGATGACGTCGATGGTCTTGAGCTCGAAGTTGGCGGCGCGGCCGACGGGAACGTAGACCTCGTTGGCCGTGACGATGCCGAGCTCGGGGTAGCGGAACTCCCACCACCACTGGTGACCGATGACCTCGATCTCGAGCGCGCCGGCTGGCGCGGGCGCCTGCGTCGCGAAGATGGTCTTGACGGTCGGAATCGCGATGAGCGCGAGGATCAGCGCCGGAATCGCGGTCCAGGTGATTTCGAGGAGCGCGTGGCCGTGGATCGGCTTGGCGGCCGGGCCGCCGGGGCGCTTGCGGAACTTGATCATGGTGTAGATCAAGGCCGCCTCGACGACGACGAACATGAGGGTGCCCCAGAAGAGCAGGCGATCCCAGAGTGCATCGATTGATGCGTTGTAGTCCGTGTTGTGGTTGAAGGTGGAGTTGGGATACTCCGTTTGGCCACACGCGGTAAGCGCCAGCAGACATGCCGTGACGAGCAAGGCAGGTGCTGCCTGGCGCAGGCGCAGCTTCGACATCGTTATGTGGAGGCTGGGGGAAGGATCTGCGCGACGAAGGGAATCCTGGGCCGCGACCGCCGACTGCTTTGTGAACTTGTGGTACAAGACGAACTTAGCCGCGCTCGAGGGACGCGGCAAGTTTTGCTCTATCGTTGTAAGGGATACTCTGGCGTCGGCTTCCGGGGCGCGCGGCGAGGCCGGCCTTCGCGCGCGGCTCTGCCCTCCATTACCCCGGGTTCACGCCGCAGTCTTCGCTGCGTCGCAGCGTTCGCCCATGCGCCCCGCCGATCCTTCGAGGGCGTGAAGCCGAAAATCGCCAGTGGGTTTTGTAGTTCGCTCGCGCCACCCGGAGCAGCACACTGGCACCGCGAGACTCGGACGGCCAGAGGTCGATGAGGCAGACAGGCGACTCAAGTAGTCGTGCACAAATCCGGAGCGGGACGAGTCCAATCGCGGAGACCGCGGCCCGGCGCGTAGCAAGAGACAGCCGCGCAGCGGCTGGCTCGCAGCGTGTAAGCGCCAGGCCGCGGGCGCAGCGATTGGGCTCGGCCCGCGACCCGGTGCACAAAATCCCTTGTCGCAAGAACTGCGAACCTCAGTCGTCCGACGTCTCGACCTCGACCGTGTGCTGCTCCTTCACCTTCGCGCTCATGACCTCCAACGCCTGCCGAATCTGCCCCACATGCTCCCTGAGCGCGCGCACCTTGAGCTGCTCCCCGCCCCCGCGCCCCGCCGCCAGGATCATCGCCGACACCATGTCCGCCACCATGCCGAACTGCCCCTTGAGCTGACCCTGCAGCGGCACCGCCACGCGCTTGATCTGCTGCGGGATGATCCCCGCGCCGTTCTGGTTCTTCACGGCGATCGCCATGCGCTCCACATGACCGTGGATCGTCTGCATCGTCGTCATGGCCTCGTCGAGGACACGGAGCTTCTGCGTGCCGGCGCCGTCGAGCTTCTTGCCCGCCATCAGGCCCCTCCCACCATGTCGGCCGGGTCGAGGATCGCATCGACCTGCTCGCGCGTGAGCAGCTTCTGCTCCAGCACGAGCTCCACCACGCCGCGGTCGGTCTCGAGCGCTTCCTTCGCGACGCGCGTGCAGACCTCGTAGCCCAACTCGGGCAGCAGCGCCGTCACGATGCCGATCGACCGCTCCACATACGCGCGCATAATCGCCGGGTTGGCCTCGATGCCGTCGATGCACCGCTCGCGCAGCATGCGGCACGCGTTGCCGAGTGAGCTGATGTGCCGCAGCAGCCGAAACACGATCACCGGCTCGAACACGTTGAGCTGCAGCTGGCCGCCCTCGGCCGCCATCGTCACCGTCATGTCGCCACCGATCACGTCGAAACAGACTTGGTTCACCGCCTCGGGAATCACCGGATTGACCTTGCCCGGCATGATGCTCGAGCCCGGCTGCATGGCGGGCAGCCGGATCTCCGCGAAGCCTGCACGCGGGCCACTCGAGAGCAAGCGCAGGTCGTTGCAGATCTTGCTGAGCTTCACCGCGCAGCGCTTGAGCACGCCCGAGACCTGCACGAACGCGCCCGTGTCGCTGGTCGCTTCGACGAGGTCCGGCGCCGTAATCATCGGCAGGCCGGTCACCTTGCTCAGGTGCAGCCGCACGCGCTCCGCGTAACCCTCGGGCGCGGTGAGACCGGTGCCGATAGCCGTCGCACCCATGTTCATCTCGCGCATGAGCGCCTTGGCCTCCTCCAACCGCTCGACGTCCTCGGCGATCGTGTGGCCGAACGCGCTGAACTCCTGGCCAAGCGTCATCGGCACGGCGTCCTGCAGCTGCGTGCGGCCCATCTTGACGTGCGGCGCGAACTCCTCGCCCTTGGCGAGGAACGACTGCACCAGCGCGCGCATCTGCTGCTGCAAGCCGCCAATCGCATAGTGAATCGCGAGGCGCACCGCCGTGGGATACACGTCGTTGGTGCTCTGCGCCAGGTTCACGTGCTCGTTGGGATGGACCTTCTTGTAGTTGCCACGCTGCTCACCGAGCAGCTCGAGCGCGCGGTTGGCGATCACCTCGTTCGCGTTCATGTTGGTCGAGGTGCCCGCGCCGCCCTGGATCATGTCCACGAGGAAGTGCTCGTGGTGGCTGCCGGTCTGGATCTCGTTGCACGCGCGCACGATCGCATCGAACACATCGTCGGGCAGTTCGCCGAGGTCGTGGTTGGCGCGCGCCGCCGCCTCCTTTACCTGCGCGGTCGCGATGATGACCTCAGGGAAGTCGCGCAGCGTGACGCCGGTGAGCTGGAAGTTCTCGATCGCGCGCAGCGTCTGCACGCCGTACAGCGCGGATTCGGGCACGTCGCGCTCGCCGAGCAGGTCATGCTCACGCCGCGTCGCGCCGCTGAAGCCGACCGCCTTGCCGCCAAGGCGGCTCAGGTGCAAGTCGGCCTGCTTGAGGCGCGCGGCGATGACGCGCGCGGCGCGCGCGACGAGGCCGGCATACAGGACCGGCTGGTCCTTAAGCAGCGGCTCGAGCACCTCCCGGCCGAAGCGCAGCGCGACGGTCGGCTGCAGCACGCGACCGTCGGACGCGTGCGACGGCTCCTGCAGCAGGATGCCCTCGCCCACGACCTCGCCGGCGCCAAGCGTGGCGAGGCGCGTCGGCACCTCGCCATGCGGGGTCTCGACGGCGAGCGCGCCCTCGATGATCACCCAAAACGCCTGGCGCGCCTGGCCGGCGCGGAAGAGGTGTTCGTTGGCCGCGTACTCCTTGCGTTCGGCGGCGCGGGACAGGTGCCACTGCAACTGGTCGGAGAGACCCTCGAAGAACGGGATCCCGGAGAGGTCGGAAGGAGTCATCGTGCATTGAAGGTATCACTCCCCGGGGCTCAATTGCTCGGATGGCCATCACCCTGCCGCCGATCCTGCGCCCGAACGCCCGCCGCAGTGTGCTGGACATCACGGAGTTCTATGGATCCACGAGCGGCGGCGTGCGGACCTACCTCGGCCATAAGGCAGCCTGGGTGGCGGGCCGGCCGTGGGCGCGACAGGCGATTGTCGTGCCCGGCGCGCGCGATGGTGTGGACGACGAGCCGCAACACCTGGGCGGCAGCCGGCGATATTCGCTAAGCGGCCCGCGTGTGCCGGGGCAACCGCCCTATCGTTTCCTGCTGCCGTGGCCGAGCGCGCGGGCGATCGTGCGGCACGAGCGGCCGCATATCATCGAACTGGGGAGCCCGGGCTTTGCGCCGTGGATCGCGGCGGCCGCGGCGCAGGGCGACATTCCGATCGTCGCGTTCTTCCATTCCAACTTCCCGCGCATCTTCAATCCGTTTCCGGAGCGCTCCGGCCCTCTGCGTCGGGTGGCGACCGAGGCACTCTGGAAGTACGTGAAGTTCATCGACCGGTTCGCGCAGGTGACGATTGCCTGTTCCGACTTCGCGGCCGACGACCTGCGGCGCGCGGGCGTGGATCGCGTCGTGCGGCTGCCGCTCGGGGTGGAACTGGCGCGTTTCGATCCCGCGCGGCGCGGGCGTCGGGTCGAGACACGCGCGCGGTACGGATTGCCGCAGCATGCGCCCCTGGCGGCGTACATCGGCCGGTTCGCCAACGAGAAGGAGATCGACGTGCTGCTCGACGGATGGGCCGATGCGCACCGACGCACGGGCGCGCACTTGGCGCTGGTCGGCGACGGACCCACTCGCGCGACGCTCGAGGCCCGCGCGCGCGACCTGCCGTGGGCGCACATGGTGGCGTTCGAATACGACCGCGACCGCCTCGCGGACCTGCACGCGTGTCTCGACATCTACGCGGCGCCGGGTCCGGTGGAGACGTTTGGCTTGAGCGGCCTCGAGGCGCTGGCGAGTGGCACGCCGGTGCTGTCGGTGAATCGCGGGGGCGTGGCCGAGCAGGTGGCGGCGTCGGGCGCAGGTCGGCTCTATGAGGCGGGGCGGCCGGAGACCGTTGGTCCGGCGCTGGAGGCGCTCTTCGGCGATGATCTGGCCGCGTTGGGCCGCCTCGCTCGTTCGCACGCCGAGCGAGACCATTCGTGGGACAGCGTGTTCACGCGGCTGTTCGCGCTGTACGACCGCGTGGTCGCGAACAGCCAGCGTGCCTGACGAACCGGATGATTGCCGGCGGCCAGCGCATCTGGTGCCGCGGCCTCATTCGCCGTACGATTGCGAGTCCGCCTCGAATCCCTTCACACGAAAGACCGATGACGACCCGTCGCGACTTCCTCACGGCCAGCGCTGCACTCGGCGCGGCCGGACTGCTTCCGCGTTCACTCGCCGCCACTGACGCGCCCACGGCGGACGCCTCATTGTCTGGCCTTGCTCAAGGCACACGTGCCCGCCCCGTGGTTGTGTCCTCCGCCAACGGCATCCGCGGCGTGAAGGTCGCGTACGACAAGATCGTCGCCGGCGAGGACACGCTCGACGCGATCATCGCCGGCGTCAACATCCAGGAGCTCGATCCCGAGGACCAGTCGGTCGGCCTGGGCGGCCTGCCGAACGCCGACGGCGTGGTGCAACTCGACGCGAGCTGCATGCATGGCCCCACGCGGCGCGCGGGCGCCGTGGGCTGCCTCGAGGACATCGCGACGCCGAGCCTCGTGGCCAAGGCCGTGATGGATTACACCGACCATGTGATGCTCGTGGGTGACGACGCGCGCGACTTCGCGATCCAGATGGGCTTCACGCCGCAGAATCTGTTGACGGAGAAGTCGCGCCAGGACTGGCTGCGCTGGAAGGCGCGTCTCAACGCGGGCGATGTATGGCTCGACCACGACGACGATGTGCAGATCAAGTTCACGACCGGCACGATCAACATGAACGCGGTGAATTCCTCCGGCGATATCAGCTCGGTGACGACGACGAGCGGTCGTTCATGGAAGGTGCCCGGGCGCGTGGGCGACTCGCCGATCATCGGCGCGGGACAGTACTGCGACAATACCGTGGGCGCGGCCGGCTCGACCGGGCGTGGCGAGGCGAACATCAAGGCGTGCGGCGCCTTCCTCGCGGTGGAGTTCATGCGGCAGGGGCTCTCGCCCGAGCAGGCGCTCATGAAGACGATGGAGCGCGTGATCGCGATGACGGAGGACCGGTTGCTCGGCCCGCGTGGGCGCCCGCGCTTCGATCTGCAGTTCTACGCCGTGTCCAAGGATGGTCGTTACGCGGGCGTCACGGCTTACGAGGGCGCCGACTTCGCGGTGTGCGACGAGAAGGGCGCGCGGCTCGAACGCTGCGGATTCATGTTCAAGGAGTCGGAGCGGCCGGCCGGCTCCGACTCCGCGTTCAGGACTTTGGAGCGGCGCCGCTAGCGCCGAACCGACCGGCCGCGCCCGAGACCTTGTCCGCGGCGCTGACGAGCGCGTTGGCCGCGGCGGCGATCTCCTGCGTGCTCGCGCTCTGCTCCTCGCTTGCGGCCGCGACGTCCTGCATGGCGTTGGCAAAGGACGTCGTGCCTGACGAGAGGGAGTCGAGCTTGGCCGTGATCTCGGCCGCCAGCGCATTGCCGGCGGCGGCCGCGGAGGCCATGGTGCCGACCCAGCGGTCGGTCTCCTCGACCGCCAGCTCCACTTGTGTGAAGGCCTGACGTCCGCGCGCGGTCGCGCCGCGCACGGTCTCGACGGTGGTCAGCGAACGCGCGCTGCTCTGACGCGCCGTCTCCATCTGGGCGATAAGCTCCTGCATCAACTGGCCGGTGTGCTCGGCCGCCTCCGCGGAGTTCTGTGCGAGGCGGCGCACCTCGTTGGCGACGACCGTGAAGCCTTCGCCCTGCTCGCCCGCGCGCGCCGCTTCCATCGCGGCGTTGAGGGCGAGCAGCTTGGACTGACGCGCGATCTTCTGCACGAGCGTGACGAAGCCGCGGATCTGGTCCGAGGCCTCGGCCAGCGAATCGGTGGCGCGCGCGCTCTCCTGCACGTCCGTGGCGAGCGCGTCGAGGCGGCGCGCGCTCTCGTCGAGCAACTCGTGGTTCTCGGTCGCGAGGGCTTTGAGCTTCTGGTTGCGCGCGATGCCGTCGGCCGCGCCAGAGGAGACATTGCCGGCGAGTGCGTTGAGTCGCCCCGCGTCGAGCGAGAGCAGGCGGATCGTGTCGGCCATCTCCGTGGCCTGTGTGCTCAGCATGCTCGCCGTCTCGGCGATGCCGGACGCGGCCTGTGCCATGTGTTCCGTGCCGCCGGTGATCTCCGACGAGCGATGCACGGTCTCGGCCGCGTTGGTGCCGATCAGGTCCGAGAGCCGGCGCAGCTCATCCATCATGATGACCATCGAGCGGCCGAGCCGGCCGATCTGACCGCCGTGGCGCGCGGCCTGTGGCTTCTTGGAGAAGTCCCCGGCGGCGATGGCTTCGGAACTGTCGGCGAGGTCACGAATCTGGTCGCCGACCTTGGGCGAGATGATGAGCAGGAACACGAGCGCCGAGGCAGCGACGGCCAACGCGAGCGCGAGGCCCAGCAGGAGCGGGCCGTGACCCGCGGCGATCATTGCGTCGAGTCGCTCCCAGCCCAGCATGAGCAGGACGACGAAGAGCGCGCTGCCGCCGATGGACGACCACACGGCGATGCGATCGATCACGTGCGCCTGCGTGGCGCCGGGCTGGCCCGTCATGTTGGTTCCGGCTCGCTTGGCGGCTAGATTGCCCAGATTCCCTTCCACAGAAAATGACAGCATCCGTTCCGTCAGCTCCCTCGGGTTCCGCCGACGAGCCCCTCGGCTACGACCCAGGCGCGGTCGAAGCGCGGTGGCGTCAGCAATGGGCCGAACGCGGCACTAACCGGCCGGACCTCGCCGAAGGCAAGGACCCGTACTACGCGCTCATGATGTTCCCGTATCCGTCAGCCGAAGGGCTGCATGTGGGGAACCTCTTCGCGTTCACCGGTTGTGATATCTACGCGCGGTTCCGTCGCCTGCAAGGGCACACGGTGTTCGAGCCGTTAGGATATGACGCGTTCGGCATCCACTCGGAGAACTTCGCGCTCAAGGTCGGGGTGCATCCGACGGAGCTGATCCCGCGCAACATCGCGAACTTCCGCCGGCAGCTCGACCGCGCGGGTCTGATGGTGGACTGGACGCATTCGGTCGACACCACGGATCCGGCGTACTACAAGTGGACGCAGTGGGTCTTCCTGCAGCTGTATAAGAAGGGCTTGGCCTACAAGAAGGCCGGCGCCGTCAACTGGTGCCCGTCGGACAAGACGGTGCTCGCCAACGAGCAGGTGATCGACGGCCGCTGCGAGCGGTGCGGCACGGTCGTGGAGCAGCGGTTCCTCGAGCAGTGGTTCTTCCGGATCTCGGACTACTCGGAGCGGCTGCTCAACAATCTGGACACGCTCGACTGGTCGGCCACGACCAAGCAGGCGCAGCGGAACTGGATCGGTCGCTCCGAGGGCGCACGGCTGCGCTTCCGTGTGCTCCCGGCGATGCAGGACGCGGGCAGTGCATCGGTGGCGGTCACGACCGAGACGCCGGTCGATGGCATCCAGGTGGAAGTGTTCACGACGCGGCCGGACACGATCTTCGGCGCGACATACCTCGTGCTTGCTCCCGAGCATCCGCTCGTGGACGAGATCACGACGGACGCGCAGCGCGGCGCCGTAGAGGCGTACCGCACGGGCGCGGCCAAGCAGGACCTGATCACGCGCAAGACCAACAAGGAGAAGACGGGCGAGTTCACGGGCGCGTTTGCGGTGAATCCCGCCACCGGGGAGCCGATCCCGGTGTGGATCGCCGACTACGTGCTCATGGAGTACGGCACGGGCGCGATCATGGCCGTGCCGGGCCACGACGAACGTGATTACGAGTTCGCGACGAAGTTCGCGTTGCCGATCGTGCGCGTGGTCGCCGGCGAGGGGCAGGGCGCCAAGACGCCGTTCGACGGCGCGGCGTACACGGGCGACGGCATGATCGTGAACTCCGCGCAGTTCGACGGGCTCGGCGTGGAGATCGCGAAGGTGAAGGTGATGGAGTGGATCGAGAAGCGGCATGCGGGCACAGTGGTCACGAACTACCGCCTGCACGACTGGTGCATCTCGCGCCAGCGGTACTGGGGCCCGCCGATCCCGATCATCTATTGCGACGATTGCGGTACGGTGCCGGTGCCCGAGGCGGACCTGCCGGTGGTGCTGCCCAACATCGCGGACTTCAAGCCGGATGATTCCGGCGTGTCGCCGCTCGCGCGCCACGAGGACTGGTATCGCGTGCCGTGCCCCACGTGCGGCAAGAGCGCGCGCCGCGAGACGGACGTGAGCGACACCTTCCTCGACAGCAGTTGGTACTTCCTGCGCTACCCGAGCGCCGACCGCGACGACGTGCCGTTCGACGCGGCGCTCACGAAGAAGTGGCTGCCCGTGACGACGTACATCGGCGGCAACGAGCACGCGGTGCTGCACCTGCTCTACTCGCGCTTCATCACGATGGTGCTGCACGACGAAGGCATGCTCGACTTCGAGGAGCCGTTCACGCGCTTCCGCGCGCACGGACTCATCATCCGCGAAGGCGCGAAGATGTCCAAGTCGAAGGGCAACGTCGTGAATCCGGACGAGTACATCGACCGGTGGGGAGCAGACTCGTTCCGCACCTACCTGATGTTCCTCGGTCCGTTCGAGGAAGGCGGCGACTTCCGCGACGCGGGCATCAGCGGGGTCAAGCGGTTCCTCGACCGGCTGTGGGCGTCGGTGCGGGATTCGGTCGTGGAGGGATCACCCGATGACGAGGTGATGCGCAAGCTGCATGCGACCATCAAGAAGGTCGGCGAGGACATTCCGGCGCTCAGTTACAACACGGCGATCGCGGCGATGATGGAATACATGAACGTGCTGCGGCGTGGGGAGCGGGTGTGTCATCGCGCCGAGGTGGAACCGGTGGTGCAGTTGGTGGCGCCGTTCGCGCCGCATGTGGCGGAGGAGATGTGGGGGATGCTCGGGCACTCGGAGAGTGTGTTTGATTCGCGGTGGCCTGGGTTTGATGAGGGGATGTTGGTTTCGGATACGGTCGAACTGGTCGTGCAGGTGAGCGGCAAGACACGCGGCAAGGTGGCGGTGGCGCGGGAGGCTGACCAGGCTGCGGTGATGGCGGCGGCGATGGCGGATGCTTCTATTGCCAAGTTTGTGGTGGGGGAGCCTCGGAAGATTGTGTTGGTTCCGGGGAGGATCCTGAACATCGTGCTGTAATTGCGATGCGAGGGGGGGTGCGGGGCGCCCT
>JAKFFA010000022.1:0-24741 GCA_036675455.1 Gemmatimonadaceae bacterium
GCCGGGCAGGCTCACGGTGGGCGCGCCGGTCAGCGTGCCGCCGCCCGTCACACTCACCGTGACGGGTACGCCGCCAATGGCGCGGCCGGAGGATGACCGCACTTCGAACTCGGGCACCGGGCTCACCGCCGCACCCACCACGGACGCCGCGAGCGGATTCGGACTGGTGGCCACAAGTGCCGCAGGCGTCGGCGGGGGGCCGGAGCCGCCGTCGCCGCAGCCCACGACGATCAACGCCGCCGTGAAGACCGCGAGTCGGCGGCGACTCAGCGCGGTGCGCCGTCCCCGTGCCCGGCGGCGCATCACACCACCGCCGCGATCCGGCATCGCATCACCGCCGCGACTCGAACGGCACGAGCGTGTTCGTCGCCGAGATCCTGAAGCGCGGTTGCATGGGTTCGGGGAGCGTCACCGACGGCCCGGTCTCACCGCGCAGTTGTGCGGCCATCACGGCGGCTGTGATCAGGAACGGGTCGGCCGTGGAGACGCTGACGGAGTACCCGAGGTCCTCGAGCGATCGAATGCTCATGGCGGACAGCGGCGCCGTGGCGCTGTTCAGGATCGGCGTCATGAGCTCGCCGAGGAACACGTCCTCGCGCCAGTGGGAATACGCGGAGCCGGAACCGCCGGTGCTGTGGACCGGCACTGATTCCGCACATTCGGCCGACCCACCATTCACGTCACTGCAGGCCGTGCGGGCGCGGAAGCCAAGGAAGCGCGCATCCGCCGTGTTGTCGCCCTCGAGCAACATCTTGTCCCGCCAGATAGTCCCCAGGCCAACGACATGCAGCATCTCATGCAGCACGAGCGCATCGAGATGGCCGTTCGTCTCGGCGTTATCCAGGTCCGCATCGTCAAAACGCATGACACCGAGCGCCGGGCGCGAATCCGGATCTGGGCGAATGAGACATGGGCCCGCGGATCCAAGCACATTCCCCGGTCCATCGATCGGCTCCACGATAGCGTAGATGACGACGCCTTCGATGGGGTCACGCGGGACGTCAGGATAGCCGGTGAGGTTCTCGTTGCACTGGCTGACGTTCGTGAAATCTGCCGGCAGCGCCACCGTCGGCAGTGCCGCCGTCACAATGTCCCCGATGCGGTCGACGGCCTTCGTGAACGACGTCAGGGTCGAGAGCTCGGGCGTCGTGCCGAGCCAGCGCAGTTCAATCGTGAACGCCGGCGGGGGCGGCGGCGGTTCGGTGGGCGAGGACTTCTTCGAGCAACCATTCAGCGCGACGGCGCCGACGAGCGACAACAGGAGTGGGATGCGCAAGGGATTCAACGCCGGCTGGGGTGGGCTGCCATGACTCTCTCTCACACTTTCAGAAGAACGCGATCGGGCCGAGCCGGAATAACCGGCGCGCGTCGACGCGCAGCGGCGTCGGCTCCGTGCCGGGCACGAAATACTCCACATACCGCCTCCCGGCGGGAGTTTCCTCATCGGCCAACAATCCGGTCGCGCGGTCGAGCTCGGCCGCGACGACCATGGCCGGCGGCGCCCACGGCCCGGCGGGCGTGACAATCGCAGCCATGGCAGCCATAGCAAGCGAATCCGGGCGGAGCGAGTCAGGCGCTGTGGTGGGCACCGCCCCCGAATCCGGTACCACTACCCGCTGAGTCCCTGCTGCTGCCACATCGCGGGCCCCAAGACCATCCCAGTTGCTGAGCATCTCGCCGAAAATCGGCCCGGCCAGCGAGCCACCCCCTGCGCCCGGCATGATGGTCTTCGGACTGTCGAAACCCAGCCAGACGCCCGCGACGATGTCCGGCGTCATCCCGACGAACCAGACGTCCGCGTTGTCATTGGTGGTGCCGGTCTTCCCCGCCACCGGGACGCTCTCCGGGATGTATCGCCGCACCGAACGTGCCGTTCCGCTCTCCACCGCCTCGCGCATGAGCTCGCGCGTGACGAACGCGACCGCGGTGTCCATGGCTGGCGCCAGTACCGTCGTGGTTTCCGCGAGCACGCGAAGCCCGCGATCATCCTCCACGCTCACGATGAGACGCGGCTCGACCGCGGCCCCGAGGTTGGCGAATGCCGTGAACGCCGACACGAGGTCGATGGGGCGCACGGCCGACGCGCCGATGGCGCTCGACGGATACGGCGCGATGGGCGCGTCGAGACCCGCGCGGTGGGCTAGCGCGATCACGGAATCGGCGCCGGCGCGCTGCCAGAGCTGCACGGCCACCGGATTGCGCGACTGGGCCAGCGCCTCGCGCATCGTGAGCGGACCGAGGAACTCCCCATCGGCATTGTCGGGGCTGTACACCGTGGCGTCGTAGGCGATCTCCACGGGCACGTCGTAGAGGATCGCGTTGGGCGGCACCGAGTCCATGAGCGCACGCGCGTACACGAACGGCTTGAACGCGGAGCCCGGCTGCCGCACGGCATTGGTCGCGCGATTGAAGGGCGAGGCGCCGTGGTCGCGGCCGCCAACGAGCGCACGCACGTCACCCGTGGCCGGGTCGATGGCGACCACGGCGCCTTGCAGGTAATCTGTCGAGCCCTTCTCGCGGCCGGCGAATGACGCGTGTCGATATCCGGGCCGCGCCTCGATCTCGGTCGCGACGTTGGCGAGCGCGTCGACCGCCGCGCGCTGCAGCGAGGGATCGAGCGTCGTGATGATGCGGTAGCCACCGGTGCCGACCTTGAGCCCGGCCCTCTCCGCCTGCGCGCGGACCGCATCCACGAAGTAGGGCGCCGCCACGGGCAGGCCGCGGTGCGGATCCGTCCGGACCGGCTCGCGCTTGGCCGCGCGCGCCTGCCCCGCCGTGATGTAACCCTGCTCCTGCATCAGCGTCAGCACGACGTTGCGGCGCGTCTTGTTGCGGGCCGGATGGTCGATCGGATCGTAGATCGCCGGCCCCTTGGGCAGCGCCGCGAGGGACGCCGCCTCGACGAGCGTGAGGCGCGACGCGGGCTTGCCGAAATAGTGGCGCGCCGCCGACTCGATGCCGTACCAGCCGTGGCCGAAGTGGATCTGGTTGAGGTACGCCTCGAGGATCTGTGCCTTGCTGTAGTGGCGCTCCATCTCACGCGCGGCGGCCTGTTCGCGCAGCTTGCGGCCAATCGAGCGGTCGGTGCGGTCGATGATCTCGGGATGCATGTTGCCGACGAGCTGCTGCGTGATCGTGCTCGCGCCGCGGCTTCCGCCCAGCAGGTTGTCCTTGATGGCGCCGGCGATGCCCACGACGTCGACGCCGTCGTGCTCGTAGAAGCGCTGGTCCTCCACGGCCACGAACGCCTGCGGCACGTAGCGAGGCAGCGTCGTAATGGAAACATTGGTGCGCGACTCGCGCCCGATCTCGCCGATGAGCGTGCCGTCACGCGCGAACACGCGGGACGACTCCACTGGGCGCACGATCTGCCACGGCTCCTCGCCCGGCCGCTGGGCGGCGACCGGTGTGGAGCCGAGGACAATCACGATCAGAGCAAAGGCGATGCGGCGCATACTGGACTGATTCTACACCCGACGCAGGGTGAAGGAACCGCCGACGCCGCGCCTTGGCGCCCGCGGCAGCCCTCGCGTCCGCAAGGCGCCAAGGCGACCTTTCACTACATGTCCGCTTTCACCGTCGCCGTCCCACAATTCCGCCCGACCAAGGGCGATGTGCCCGGGAACCTCGACCGCATCGGTTCCCTGCTGGCGCAGGCGGCAGCGCTCGAGCCACGACCGCAGGTCGTCGTGTTCGCCGAGACCATTCTCTCGGGTTACTTCGTCGAGGGCGGCGTGCGCGAGATGGCGCTCACGGTCGAGGAACTCACCGCCGAACTCGAGGCGCGCTACCGTCACGACGTGACGGACGGGGCGCCGCTCGACGTCATCTTGGGCTTCTACGAGTCGCTGCACGGCACGCTGCACAACAGCGCCGCGTGCATCGCGCTGCGCGCCGACGAGCCGGCGCGCGTGCTGCACGTGCATCGCAAGAACTTCCTGCCCACCTACGCGCTGTTCGATGAGGAGCGCTTCGTCGAGCGCGGGTACGGCATCCGCGCGTTCGACACGTCGTGGGGACGCGCGGCGATCCTGGTGTGCGAGGACGCATGGCATTCGCTCTCGGGCACCATCGCGGCGCTCGACGGCGCGCAGAGCATCTTCGTCGTGGCCGCGGCGCCGGCGCGCGGGCCCGCGCCGCGCGGCGATGCGGTGCCGGGACCCGGCAGCGTGGCACGATGGGAACGCTTGATCCGCGACATCGCCGAGGAACAAGGCGTGTTCTGCGTGCTCTCGAACCTCGTGGGCAGCGAGGGCGGCCGCATGTTCCAGGGCAGCTCGCTGGTGGTGGGTCCGCGTGGTGATGTGCGTGCGCGCGCGCCGGTGTTCGACGAGGCGATGCTCACGGCCACGCTGGACCCGGCCGACATTGCGCGCGTGCGCGCGGACCTGCCGATGCTATCGGACCTGCGCGCGACGATGCCGTTCCTGCGGACGGAACTGGATCGCGTGCTGGGCGTCGCGACCGCGGCGCTCAGCGCGGCGGCAACGCCAGTGGATCAAGCCAATCCGCTCAAGACGGGCACGTCGGAGGCCGTAACACCCGGCGCGCACGCGAAAAAACCCGCAGCGCTCCCGCTCGTTGCCGGAACCGACGACGCGGCGCTCGGCGCTCCACCCTCGCTCGAGATCGATGCGCCGCTCGTCGAACGCTGGCTGGTGGCGTTCCTGCGCGACGAGTTCGCGCGGCGCGGCTTCGCCAAGGCAGTCGTCGGCGTATCGGGCGGTGTCGATTCCGCAGTGGTCGCCGAGCTCGCGGTGCGCGCGCTCGGCGCGGCGAACGTCATCGGTGTGCGCCTGCCGTACAGCACCTCGAGCGCGGACTCGCTGGAGCACGCCCAACTCGTCATCGACAAACTCGGGATCGAATCGCGCACGCTCGACATCTCGGGCGCCGTTGACGGCTACCTGCAGCTCGAGCCCGACGCCGACGCGGCGCGGCGCGGAAACGTGATGGCGCGCATGCGCATGATCGCCTTGTTCGATCTCTCGGCGCGCTACCACGCACTGCCGCTTGGCACCGGCAACAAGACGGAGCGGCTGCTCGGGTACTTCACGTGGCACGCCGACGACTCGCCGCCCGTGAACGCACTCGGCGACCTCTTCAAGACGCAGGTGTGGGCACTCGCGCGGCATCTGGGCGTGCCGGCGGAGATCGTCGACAAACCGGCGAGCGCGGACCTCGTCGCGGGCCAGACCGACGAGGCCGACTTCGGCGTGTCGTACGCCGTGGCCGACGATGTGCTCAATTGGATCCTGCACGGATGGAGCGCCGCGGAACTCGTCGCGCGCGGCCGCGATGCCAAGGAAGTCGAGCTCGTCACGCGCCGGTTGGGCGCGACGCATTGGAAGCGCAAGTTGCCGACCGTCGCCATGCTTTCCGGCGCCGCGATCGGCGAATCGTACCTTCGACCGGTGGATTATTGATGCGACATGCACTTGCCTCGTTGGTCCTGCTGACAGTCGGCATGCCTGCGCTCGCGCAGGACCCGGGCGCGACTTATCTCATCCACGCGAACGTCGTCGACGGCGTGACGGAGCGCGTGGTGCGCGACGCGACGATCCATGTGCGCGACGGAAAGATCGTATCGATCGTCGCGGGCGCTGCTGCGCCGTCGGGCGCGCGCGTGATCGACGTGGCCGGCCGTTGGGTGGCGCCGGGCCTCATCGACGCCCATACGCACGTCTCGACGCTCGCCGACGCGCGCCGCGCGCTGTTCTCCGGGGTGACGACCGTGCGCAGCGCGAGCGTGGCGGCGTTCCAGGACGTGGTGATGCGCGACCTCGCGCGCGCCGGTCATATCGTGGCGCCGGACGTGCTCGCCACGGGCGTGTTCGTCACGCCCAACCTCGGCGAGAGCATCCTGGCGGACGCACGGCTGGGCCCCCTGGCCGACGGCGTGAATACGCCCGAGCAGTTGCGCGCACTCGTGCGCGTGAACCTCGACCGCGGCGTGGACTGGATCAAGACGCGCGGCACGGAACGCGCGGGATTGCCGGACACCGACCCGCGCCAGCAGGTCTACGATGAGCGCCAACTGCGCGCAATTGTCGAGGAGGCCGCAACGCGCGACGTGCCGGTGATGGCCCACGCGCACGGCGACGAGGGCGCCTACGCGGCCGTCGCGGCCGGTGTGCGCAGCATCGAGCACGGCACCTACCTCTCGGACTCGACGCTGCGCCTCATGAAGCAGAAGGGCACCTGGCTCGTGCCGACGCTGTCGACGATCGTGGACCTCACGCAGCCCGGCGGCGATTATGATGATCCGGTGCTCGTGCTGCGCGGCCAGCACATGGCCCCGCGCATCGAGGACACCATCCGCCGCGCACACGCGATGGGCATCCGCCTCGCCACGGGCGCCGACACGGATTATGGCCCCGGAGGCCTCACGCGCATCTCACATGAAGTGATGCGCTTCCACGCCCTCGGCCTCACCCAACTCGAGGCACTCGTGAGCGCCACCAGCGGCGCCGCCGAACTACTCGGCGTCGGCGACCGCACGGGCCGGTTGCAGCCGGGCTTCGAGGCCGATTTGATCGTGCTCGACGCCAACCCGCTGGAAAACCCGGCAGCGCTGCAGGACGTGCTCTTCGTGATGACGAACGGCCGCGCCGTGCTAGATCGGCTGAGCATGGCCCTCAGACGATAGCATTTGGTAGCCGGCAGTTGGCAGTTGGCAGTTGGCAGTTGGCAGTTGGCCGTTGGCCGTTAAATCCGCCGTCTACCGTCCGCCGTCTACCGTCTACGCCGCGTCAGCGGCGTAATACATACTGACCGCCCGCCGCGCCCCCCGCTTCAACTGTCGGTGCACCGCCCTCGCCAGCCGCATGAAGTTCTGTCCCGCCACGGGATACCGCGCGAAGAACTCGGTCGGTAGCAGCGCGCCCTTGAGCTGGTTGCACGGCTGGCACGCCGCCACCAGGTTGCCCGGCAGGTGGCTACCGCCGCGCGAGAGTGGAATCACATGATCAAGCGTGGCATTCGCCAGGCCGAGGGTTGTGCCACAGTAAACGCATCGACGTCCACAATCCCGAAAGGTCTCGCGCTTGACCTGACGCTTGTGCTGCTGGTGCAGCACACGGCGAGCGTGGCGGGATAACCCGCGCTGGGCACGGGTGATAGCGACATGGTGGACGAACCGATGAGACATCGGACCTCGCCGGAAATGAAGACACCCCGCGTCGGGGCGGGATGCCCGAGCGGGGTGTGATCGATGAGGAGGAGGCGCCAGACCGCGGTCGCGGTCAGCGATCGCGGGAAGAGCGGCTGGAATGGCAACGTATACGTGCCGATCACAAGCCTCCATGGGGGAGTTCGGTCAGGTCGCCTCCCTCTGGAAGGAATGACGCAGCAGGACTCGCCGGGTCACGACCGCGTCCCGGCGCTTCGGGCGGAGTCGAGAGCGGGCGACGCGCGTCGCAGGAGCATGTTGTGTTCCGACTCGAACTCCTGCATGTCGGCGTCGAGCTGACGTAGCGCGGAGTCGCCGAGCTGGCGGAAGCGGCGCATGGGACCCTGGTTCGGCGAGACCAGCAGGATGCGTCCCGCGCCCGGATTCGCCGCGTCGGACAAGAAGGCGTACGTGCCGCGCGACGTGTACGTCTTGTCGCCGGTCGGCGTCTCCCGATAGACCTCGGAGAGGAGGAATGAATCGCCCGGGAACAACGTGAGCGAGGTCATGATGCCCGCGCAGTCCGCGCACGCGAGTTCGCCGGTGAAAACAGGCGGTCCCACAGGCGCCGTGTCACCCGCCGCGCCGCCTGCACACGCCGCCGTGACCAACAACCCTCCGATGATTCCGAGAAGCCGCCGCCGTGGAGCCTGGCGCATCTGGTCACTCCGGGATGGATGTGCGTGACAAGCTACGCACGGCACCGGCCGCCGCCAGAGGCGCGATCCTCGAATATGACGGAAGACCGGCTCACCCCGCCCCACATCCGCTATCTTTCATCAGGCTTGCTCCGATGCAGGCGCTCCGGCGTTTGGCCGGATCCGGCACGGGTTCTTCGGCTCCTCCTGACCAACACCCCACGACCATGGCCACTTCCGCCAAGGCGCGCCGTGCGACGCACGGACTGACGAAGCAGCAGCTCGTTGCTGCCTACCGCACGATGCTCCTGTCCCGCCGCCTGGACGACAAGGAGATCCAGCTCAAGCGCCAGAACAAGATCTTCTTCCAGATCTCGGGCGCGGGACACGAGGCGGTGCTCACCGCGGCCGGCATGGTCTTCAAGCCCGCGCACGACTGGTTCTACATGTACTACCGCGACCGCGCGCTGTGCCTGCAACTGGGCATGACCCCCGCGGAGATGCTCTATTCCGCCGTCGGTGCGGCGATTGACCCGAACTCCGGCGGTCGCCAGATGCCGTCGCACTGGGGCCACAAGAAGCTCAACATCATCTCGACATCCTCGCCCACCGGCACGCAGTTCCTGCAGGCCGTGGGATCCGCCGAGGCATCACTGCGCGCGCGCACGCTTGGGATCACCGAGGGCTTCCGCGACGACGAAGTCGTGTTCGTCTCCACGGGCGACGGCACCACGTCCGAAGGCGAGTTCTGGGAATCGCTCAACTCGGCCTGCAATCTCAAGACGCCGGTGGTGTACCTCGTCGAGGACAACGGATACGCCATCTCGGTGCCGGTGGAGGTCAACACGGCCGGCGGATCCATCTCCAAGCTGGTGGCGTCGATGCCGGGGCTGTTCATCCAGGAGGTCGACGGCTGCGACCTGCTCGCTTCGTACGAGGTCCTGCAGAAGGCCGTGGCCTACGCGCGCGAGCGTAAAGGACCCGCGCTCGTGCATGCGAAGGTGATCCGTCCCTATTCGCACTCGCTCTCCGACGACGAGGTGATGTACCGCCCGGAGGCCGAACGTGATGCCGATGCGGCTCGCGATCCGTTGCTCACGTTCCCGAAATTCCTCGTCGAAGAGGGCTTTGCCACTGAGGCCGAGCTCGCGAAGCTCGCCGAAGAGGTCGACGACGAGGTACTCAAGGCGACGGACGACGCGCTCGCTCAGCCGCAGCCGGATCCGTCCACCGTGCCGTTCGCCGTGTACTCGCCCGACGTGGATCCCACGGGCGAGCAGTTCGACACCGAGGACGATCCGCAGTTCTCGGGCAGCCCCACGACGATGGTGGACCTGCTCAACGCGGCGATGAAGGACGAGATGCGCCGCGACCCGAACATCGTCGTGTTCGGCGAGGACGTCGCGGACGTCTCGCGCGAGGAGTACCTCGGCCAGGTGAAGGGCAAGGGCGGCGTCTTCAAGGTGACGTGGGGGCTGCAGAAGGAGTTCGGCGGCACGCGCGTCTACAACACGCCGCTGGCCGAGGCCAACATCATCGGGCGCGCGATCGGCATGGCACTGCGCGGCTTCAAGCCCGTGGTCGAGATCCAGTTCTTCGACTACATCTGGCCCGCGTACATGCAGCTGCGCAACGAGCTCGCGACCATGCGCTGGCGGTCCAACAACGCGTTCGCCGCGCCGGTCGTCGTGCGCACCACGTACGGCGGCTACATCCGCGGCGCCGTGTATCACTCGCAGACGGGCGCGTCGCTGTTCACGCACACGCCGGGCCTGCGCGTGGTGTGTCCCAGTAATGCACTCGACGCCAACGGCCTGCTGCGCACCGCGATCCGCTGCGACGATCCGGTGCTGTTCCTCGAGCACAAGCACCTGTACCGCCAGACGTACAACAAGGCCATGTATCCGGGCCCGAACTTCATGATCCCGCTGGGCAAGGCGAAGGTCGTGAAGGAAGGCACCGACGTGACGGTCGTGACCTACGGCGCCACCGTGCAGCGCGCGCTCGTGGCGGCCAAGCAGATCGAGGACGAACGCGGCATGTCCGTCGAGGTGATCGACCTGCGCACGCTCTCACCGTGGGACGTGGAAACGGTGTACGCGTCGGTGAAGAAGACCGGCCGCGTGATCGTCGGCTACGAGGATTCGCTGTCGTGGGGCTACGGTGCCGAGATCGCGGCGCGCATCGCCGACGACTGCTTCGCGTGGCTCGACGCGCCGGTCAAGCGCGTGGCGAGCACGGACACGTTCGTGGGTTATGCGCCGTCGCTCGAAGACGCCACGTTGCCGCAGGTGTCGAGCTTCCTCAAGGCGTACGAGGAGATCACGGCGTTCTAGGGTCCGCCTCCGCAGGCCCGTCCGGCGCGTGGGCCCGTGTGGCGCTGGACGCCACGCCGGGCCGCACCTGCAGCGCGCCGGACGGGCAGCGGGCCACCTGTGCGGCGACCTCTTCGGGGGTCGCCAACTCGGGGCGCACCCAGCGCTTCCGCGACACATCGAAGACCGCCGGCAGGCCGCGTACGCAGGCGCCGGCATGGATGCAGATCCCTGGATCGAACGTGACCGTGATCCCGGGTGTCTCGTAAACCTGCAGTCGAGTCGTCATACGGCCCCCTTGTAAGGAATGGCGGCGGGCACGAGGATGCGCCCTCGCGGATTCCTCCTGAATGATACCACTCTCGATTCTCGACCTGTCCTCGATCGTCGAGGGCGGTGACGCGTCGCAAGCGCTCGCCAACACGCTGGACCTCGCTCGCCACGTCGAGCGCCTCGGCTACCACCGGTTCTGGCTGGCCGAGCACCATAACATGACCGGGATCGCGAGCGCGGCGACGTCCGTGGTGATCGCGCATGTGGCTGGCGGCACGTCCACCATTCGCGTCGGCGCGGGCGGCATCATGCTGCCCAACCACGCGCCGCTCGTGATCGCCGAGCAGTTCGGTACGCTCGCCGCGCTGCATCCCGGGCGCATCGACCTTGGGCTCGGCCGCGCGCCGGGCACGGACCCCGTCACGACGCGCGCGCTGCGGCGTGATCCCACGGCGGCCGACGCGTTTCCGCAGGACGTGATCGAACTCATGGGCTACTTCGAGCCGGCGGCACCAGGCCAGAAGGTGCGCGCGGTGCCGGGCGCGGGACTGCGCGTGCCGATCTGGATCCTCGGGTCGAGTCTCTTCGGCGCGCAACTCGCGGCGGCGTTGGGCCTGCCGTACTCATTTGCCTCGCATTTCGCACCGCGATTGCTCGACGAGGCGGCTGCGTTGTATCGCAAGGGTTTCATGCCGAACGGCCGCGCGGATGCGTTGACGGCGCCCTACATGATGCCGGCCGTGAACGTCATCGCCGCGGCGACGGACGCCGAGGCGGCACACCTCGCGACGTCATTGCAGCAGATGTTCGTGAACGTGCGGCGTGGCCATCCGGGACCGATGCCACCACCGCGCGCCGGTGTGCTTGAGGACCTGGCGCCATGGGAACTCGCGGGGCTGCAGGAGATGCTGGGTGCCTCGATCATCGGCGGGCCGGACACCGTGCGCGCGGGAGTCAAAGCGTTCATCCAGCGCACCGGCGCGGACGAACTGATCGTGTCGTCGCCGATGTACGATCACAGCGCGCGGAAGCGTTCGTACGAGATCCTACTCGACGCGGTGGGGGCCGACGAGGTCAGTCCGGGACGCGGGTCAGTCGAGCGGGCGGCCGTCGGCTGACCACGCCGCGCCGCGCGCGTCGACTATTTCCGCGTCGGTGGCCCGCTTGCGCAGCTCCGCGCTGCTGCCGACCGCGATCACCCCGCCGTCCTCGAGCAGCATCGCGTCGGCCCACGGCCGCCGCGGGTCACCCGTGGCGATGCGCGCGTTGACCACGAGGGTCCGCCGTGAGTCCGGCTTCGGCGACGGACCGCCGCTCTTCATCCCCGGCGCTCGATCGCATCGCGCACGTCGAGCAGGATCTCGAAGTACAGCTGCTCGCGGCGGTACGCGAAGTCGAGGGTCGCCATCTGCGTCTCGTCTTCCGCGGCCTTCGCGCGCTTGAAGGCCTCGCTGTACATCTCTTCGAGGTTCGCGAGGATGCGTTCACGGGAGCGCGACATCGGGATCTTCTCCAGGGCTGCGAAGGTGAGGCGCGGCGGGTCGAATGAGTCGGGTTCGCCCGCGCGTTCCGGCGTCTCGAGGATGAAGCGGCGGGCGGCGCCAAGCAGTTTCCGCCGGCCATCGGATGGACTGGTCACACCCGCAACTTAGCGCATCCCTCGCTCGGCCAGCAGCCGGGCAACGGCTGCATCATCCTCGGCGAATGGCAGCAGCGACGCCATTACGGCCGGCTCGCTGTCGCCCTCCACCGCCATCAAGGGGGGTGGCACGTCGGCGGGGTCGACGTCCTGGCGCGGGCGCCCCACACGCCGGTCCACCTCGATGACGGCACACACGGCGCCGCCACCCGTTGGGGCGACGCGGCGGATGCGCACGACTGGTCCCTGCGGCAGCATACGTTCGTAGAGCGTGTTCATTCGACTCCTCCCACCCGCAAACGATGGAAGACGGCGTCGGTCACTTCGTGGCCGTCGCGCAGGTGTTCGACGACGATGCGTTCGAGCAGCGCGGGCGTCACGTGCGCGTACCATGTGCCCTCGGGATAGACAACCACGATCGGCCCGCCGGCACACACGCCGAGGCACGGCACTTCACCGCGCTTCACGCGTTGCGGGCCGAACAGCAGGTTCTCGCGCTGCAACAGCGCGGCGAGCTGCGCGTAGAGCGCGCGTCCTTCGCGCTCCGGCGAGCAGAAGGAGCCCGTGCACACGAGCACGTGGCGCGCGTACGGCTCCATGACGGGTTCGCGCGACTCCGGCATGTCAGTCGTTCTTGATCTTGTTGTCGCCGGGCGGCGCGATGTAGCGCAGGTCCTCGACCGGCTCGCCGCCGATGATGTGCTCCGCGAGGATCCGCCGCGCGCCTTTCACGCTGACGCCGCAGTACCAGGTATCCTCGGGATAGACCACGACCATGGGCCCATGCCCGCACTGGTTGAGGCAGCCGGACTGGTTGATGCGCACGCGGCCGCGCAGGCCGGCCTCCTTGGCACCCTCCTTGAGCGCCTTGAAGACGTCGACTGACCCGTCCGCGGCGCAGGTTTTCCCGAAGGTGCAAACGAAGACGTGGTGCTCGTATTGGCCCATGCGGGAAAGCTAGTATCCCGGCGCGTCTTGCGGTTTCGAGCCCGCGACCCCCAGAATAGCGCCACAACGGCGGAGCGGCGGCGTTCACCACCAACGGGACGACCACTGTCTGTCGCACATCCACCATGGGTGGCCATATGAATCGTTTGGCGTCGCTCGTCGACCCTCACGGCAACGGGATTTCGTTCTCCCGAGTTGCCGCGAGGGTCTTTTTGTTCGCGGCCCTGCTTGCACCCGGCTTGGTGCCGGACGAGCTCAAGGCACAACAGGGTGTGGTCGCCGGCATCGTCACCACCGGGGCCACGGCGAACCCGGTGCAAGGCGCAACGGTGCGCGTGCAAGGCACAGAACGACAAGCGCTGACGGGCAACGACGGACGATTTCGCATCGCAGGACTGACCGGCGGCACCGTCACGCTCGAGGTGCGCATGGTCGGTTACCGTCCGATGACGGTCTCCGCGCAGGTGGGCAATACGGACCTGCGCGTGACACTGACGGCACAGTCGCTGCGCCTCGACCAGGTCGTGGTGACCGGCACAGCGGGCGGGCAGTCGAAGCGCGAGCTCGGTACGGCCGTGTCGACGATCGACGCGGCGGCAACGAAGGAGATCGCGCCGATCAACAGCGTGCAGAACCTGCTCGCCGCGCGTGCGCCGGGCGTGTTCGTCAACAGCGCGACCGGCAACGTCGGCGCAGGTGCGCGTATCCGCATCCGCGGTGCGTCGAGCATGTCGCTCTCTAACGAGCCGCTCATCTACGTGGATGGCGTGCGCGTGGCCAGCGCGCCGGCGACGGGGCCGGCCAACCAGGCCTTCGGTTCGTCGTCCATCTCGCGCATCAACGACATCAACCCTGACGACATCGAATCGATCGAGGTCATCAAGGGTCCTGCAGCCGCGACGCTGTACGGCACCGAGGCGTCCAACGGCGTGATCCAGATCATCACCAAGCGCGGACGCTCGGGTGCGCCGCGCTGGAGCTTCGCCATGCGGCAGGGCACGAACTACCTGCAGAATCCAGAGGGTCGCTGGCCGGTCAACTACAATGCGGTAGAGCGGCTGGCCGAGCCGGGTGTGTTCGACACGCTGTCGATCGACATCATCGACGCCGAAAATGCGCGCGGCACACCGGTGTTCCAGAGCGGACGCCTGCAGGAGTATGACGTCAGCACGAGCGGCGGTTCCGACGTCTTCACGTACTACGCCGGCGCGGGGATCGAGGACAGCAAGGGCATCGAGCCGACCAGTTCCGTGAAGCGCTACTCGAGCCGCCTGAACCTCAACGTGATTCCGAGCTCGAAGTTCAACATGTCCATCAACGTGGGCTACGTGAACGGCGATGTGCGGTTGCCCTGTGAGGCGGGCTGCGGCGGACGCACGCTCGGCACCATCTGGGCGAACCCGGTGAACGCGCGGCCGCTGGCCGACGGCAGCCCGAATCCGCGGCGCGGCTTCAACTCCGGCCTGCCGTACATGTACGACGAGCTCAGCCAGTTCTGGCAGGGCGTCAACCGCTTCACGGGCGGCATCCAGCTCAACCATGAGCCGCGCGCGTGGTTCCGGCAAAGCTTCCGCGCCGGCACGGACCGCGTGAGCGAGGACAACAACGCACTCGGGCTGCGCACCGACGATTCGTTGAGCCGCGTGATCTTCGGCAGCGGCGCGCTCGGCTCGCGCTCGATCAACACGCGGCAGGTGAACCATTACTCGCTTGACTATTCCGCGTCGGGCATCTGGGACTACCGGCCGGACCTGCGCAGCACGACGTCGTTCGGCGCGCAGTACTATCGCAACAGCGCCGTGTTCCAGGCATCGTCCGGCGACATCTTCCCGACTGTCGGCCTCACGGCACTCTCGGCAACCACCACGAACCGCACGACCTCGGGAGACATCGAGGAGGACGCGACGCTCGGGTTCTACCTGCAGGAGCAAGTGGGATGGCGTGACCGGCTGTTCCTGACCGCCGCCGTGCGCGCGGACGACAACAGCGCGTTTGGCCAGAACTTCGACCGTGTGTATTACCCCAAGTTCTCCGCGAGCTGGGTGATCAGCGAAGAACCGTTCTTCGACCAGCCATGGGTCGACGCGCTCAAGCTCCGCGCGGCGTACGGTGAGGCGGGCAAACAGCCCATCACCTACTCGGCGCTGCAGACCTACGCGAGTGCCTCTGGGCCGGGTGACGTCGCCACGGTCACGCCACAATTCCTCGGCAACGCCGACCTCGGGCCCGAGCGCAGCAAGGAGATGGAGATGGGCTTCGACGTCGGTGCGTTCGGCGACCGCCTGGGCGTCGAGGTGACGTACTACAGCAAGCGCACGACCGACGCGATCATGGACCGCCAGATCGCGCCGTCGATCGGCCTGCCGGGCACGCAGCCCTTCAACGCGGGCGCGATCAAGAACTGGGGCACCGAGCTGCTCGTGCGCGGCCGGCCCATGGAGCGTGATCGTTTTTCGTGGGAGACGTCGCTGAGCGTGGCGACCAACGGCAGCCGCGTGGAGAGCCTGGGCACGCCGCCGGCAATCCTGGCGTTGCGCGAGGCGAGCGGCACGCCGGACTTTGTCGTCGGGGGATTCGCCATCCGGCATCAAGTGGGTTACCCGATCGGCGCCTACTTCGAGCAGCGCGTGATCAGCGCGCAACTGCTCCCTGACGGGCAGGCCGACATTCCGAACGTGCTGTGCGACGACGCCAACGGCGGCTCGATGGTCTGCGCCGGCGCAGACTTGACGTACGGCACGCCGGATGACGCGCCCGAGGTGTATCTCGGCCGCTCGTTGCCCAACGCCGAGTTCGCGTTCAGCAACACGTTCACGTTTCTCGAGAACTTCCGCTTCTATGTCCTGATCGACTCGAAGCGCGGCTTCAAGAAGCTCGACGGCAACATGCGCTCACGCTGCGCGATCTTCGAGCGCTGCCGCGAGAACTTCTACCCGCTTGAGTTCGACCCGAAGACGATCGCCGGGCTGCAGTCCAACGGGCAACTCGTGGACTACTACATCAACAACTCGAGCTACACGAAGCTGCGCGAGGTGAGTCTCTCGTACACCTTGCCGGCGGCGTGGTCGCGGTGGGGCGGGTTCAGCCGCGCGGTCGTCACCGTGGCCGGCCGGAACCTGCACACATGGACGAATTACCCAGGACTCGAGCCCGAGGCGTTCTTCCTCGGCGGCAGCCGCGGCGGAAACTTCGGCTCGTTCGAACAGACCACGAATCCCCAGCTCGCGCAGTGGGTGTTCGGCGTCAACCTCGATTGGTGAACCATGACCAACCAACCGAATCCCCAGACCCCCGAGCCATCCATGACATCAGCACTGCGCACCATTCTGCGCCGGCTGGCGGCGCCGGCACTGGCGCTCGCGGCGCTCATCGCCGTGCCGACGGCGTGCGACACGCTCCGCAATCCGCTCGAAGTGGAGTCCGCGAGTCGCATCCCGGCCGGCCCGTTGGAGGTACCAGCCAACGCCCTCATGCTGTCGAACGGCGCCATCGCCGACTTCGAGTGCGCGTTCGGTGCCTACGCGACCCAAGGCGGCACCATCGGCGAGGAGTTCGTGTACGCGCAGCAGACGGCGTCGCGTACGCCGTATGATCGCCGCAACACCACGAAGGATGATTCGGACTACGCGGTGAACAGCTGCGTCGGACTCGGCGTCTACACCCCGCTGCAGATCGCCCGGCAGGGACACGAGAGTCTGCTCGCGCGGCTCGCGACGTGGACCGACGAAGAGGTAGCCGCCGGAGCCGGTTCGCCCAACCGTACGAACCTCATCGCCATCTCGTCGGCGTACGCGGGCTACACGCTCACGCTGCTCGGCGAGGGCTTCTGCACCATGGCCCTCTCGACGCTGAACCTCGACAAGACGATCACCTACGGCGGCGAGATCCAGCCCGACAGCGTCTTCCAGTTGGCTGTCACGCGGTTCACTGAGGCGATTGCCGCGGCGACCACGGCCGGCAATGACAACATCACGAACCTCGCGCTCGTGGGACGCGCGCGGGCGCGGCTGTTCCTCGGCGATTACCCGGGTGCGCGCGCGGACGCCGCACTGGTGCCCGCGGGATTCGTGTACAATGTCAGCGCGTCTGACGCGTCGACACGCCGGCAGAACCGGATCGCGGCGCAGAACAGCGCGATCAGCACGGCGTTGTCGGTCGGTGAGCCGTACCGCAGCATGGGTGACACGCGTGTTCCGGTGACCGATGAGGGGACAGTGAGCGCCACGGGCATCGAACACCACTATCAAACCAAGTACGCGTCCACGTCGACGCCGATTCCGCTGGCGACCTACGAGGAAGCGCAGCTCATCGTCGCGGAGGCGGACATCAGGGCGAACGACCTGCCCACAGCGCTGCCGATCCTCGCCGCATCACGCGCGCGCGGCGGACAGGGCGCGTTCACCGGCACCACCCAGGCTGAGTATCTCGCCGAGCTCATCGACCAGCGTCGCCGCGAGCTGTTCGCCGAGAGCCATCACTTGGGTGATGTCATTCGGTTCGCCCTCACGCTGACGCCGGCCGTGGGTAGCCCGTACCACTTCGGCGGCGTGTACGGCTCGCAGATCTGCCTGCCGCTGCCGGCCGCGGAACGCCTCAACAACCCGCTGATCGGCAGTTGAGCGCGGCGGTAGCGCTTGAAGAGCGACGGGTCCGGCGTACTGCCGGGCCCGTCGTGTTTTCAGCCCCGTCCGTGCACGCGTTATCTTTCCTTCCGCAGGCCTCTCCCCGAAGCGGACCACGCGCATGACCACCACCAAGCCCTCCCCGACCCTCCAGGCCAAGGGATACGCCCGCGCCGACAAGCTCGTGTCGACCGAATGGCTCGCGGCGCACCTCGACGACCCCACGCTGCGCATTCTCGAAAGTGACGAGGACGTGCTGCTCTATGACATCGGGCACATTCCCGGCGCGCAGAAGATCGACTGGCACACCGACCTCAACGACGTCGTCACGCGCGATTACGTGGACGCCGCGCGCTTCCAGCAACTCATGCGGATGCGCGGTATCGACTCGCACACGCCGGTCGTCCTGTACGGCGACAAAAGCAACTGGTGGGCGACGTACGCGCTCTGGGTCTTCGAACTCTTCGGGCTCACCAACGTGCGCCTCCTCGACGGCGGCCGCATGAAGTGGGAAGCCGAGGGCCGGCCGATGGTGACGGACATCCCCAAGTTCGCGCCTTCCGAGTACGTCGCGCCGCAGCGCGACGACGCGCGCATCCGCGCCTTCATCGATGACATGCGCGTGTTCCAGGGCGCGGGCGGTGCGATGATCGACGTGCGGTCGGAACCGGAGTACACGGGCGAGCGCACCCACATGCCCGACTACCCCGAGGAAGGCACGCTGCGCGGCGGACACATCCCCGGCGCCCGCAACGTGCCGTGGTCACGCGCCGCCAACAGCGACGGCACGTTCAAGTCCGCAGCGGAGCTGCGCGCCATCTACGAAGGCGAAGTGGGACTCGCGGCCGACCGCGAGATCGTGACGTACTGCCGCATCGGCGAGCGGTCGTCACACACGTGGTTCGTGCTCACCTACCTGCTGGGATACCGCCACGTGCGGAACTACGATGGCAGCTGGACCGAATGGGGCAACGCCGTGCGCACACCAATCAGGCGAGGAAGCAAGCCGTGAGCGACAGCACGAAGAAGCGGGTCAATCATGTCGTCGTCCGCTGGGACGGCGAGCAGCGATTTGAAGGCAGCCGGCTGGGCAGCAACCAGTCCATCCGCATCGACGGGACGTCGGCCACCGGGCCGAGCCCGGTCGACACGCTGCTGTGCGCGTTGGCATCGTGCGCGGCGATCGACGCGGTGGAGATCCTCGCCAAGCGCCGCACGCCCGTGGACGGCCTCACGGTCGAAGTGCATGGCCAGCGCGCCGACACGACGCCGGCCCGGCTCACGTCCGTGATGCTCGAGTTCCGCATGCGCGGCGCCGGCATCGAGCGCGTGCATGCGGAGCGGGCAATCGAGCTCTCGGTGACGAAGTACTGCTCGGTGCGCGACTCGCTCGACCCGAACATGCCCATCACTTGGACGCTGCACCTGGAATCCTGACCTGCAGCGCGGCCACTTCATCGGCGCGACGTCCTGTCAGCTAGCGGCGGATCTCGCGCAGCAGGTGCTTGAGCTCGGGTAACAGGATCTTGCGCACGGCGAGTTCCACCGCGGCGCGCGAGCCGGGCAAGACCACCACGGCCTTGCCGCGCGCGCTGAACGCGAACGCGCGCGAGAGGATGGCCGACGTGCCCACCTGCTCACGGTAGCTGATGAGGCGGAACAACTCGCCAAAGCCGGGAATCTCCTTCTCGACGAGCGGCCGCATGGCTTCGATTGACCGGTCGCGCGAACCCAGCCCGGTACCGCCGGTCACGATGATCACATCGATGTCGTCACGGTCGAGCCATCGGTCCACCAGCGCGCGCACGCGCGACTCATCGTTCGGCAGGAGCTCGGCGACGCTGCACGTGTCGCCGGCGCCCTCAAACTCCCGGCGGATGAGCGGGCCGGACTCGTCGGTTTCCTGCGTGCGCGAATCGCTGACGGTGAGCACGCCAACGCGGAGCATGGCCTGGCGGTCCGCCTCGGCGCGATGCGCGCGCGTGCCTTCCGGAAGCACGTCGCTCATCCCGTCCATCCCTGCGCGCGCAATGAGGAGAGCACCCGCTCACGCAGCGAGGCCGACGCGCCGGACAGCCGCGCCGCGCGGACAGCCTTGAGGAACCGCTCCTCGAAGTCCGCGTGCGCAAAGCAACCGGGGCAGCCCACGATATGCGCGCGCACCTGCCGCTCGCGCTCCGGCGTCAGCTCGCCATCAAGCATCTCGAACAACCGGTCCATCGCACTGCGGCAGTCGACCACGTCGTGCGGGTCGTGCGTGTCCTGTGACATCGATTCCTTCATTCCGAGCCTCCGGATGTGCCTGCCGGCGTGGTGAAGCCGGCATCCTGCGCGTACACGGCGAGGCGCTCCTGCAGGAGTTTGCGCCCGCGGAAGAGCCGCGACCGCACCGTGCCGACGGGGATGCCAAGCACCTCCGCCGCGCCTTCATACGACTGATCCTCGACATCGACGAGCACGACGGCGTCCCGGTACGTGGACGGAATGCCCTCGAGCGCGCGATTGATGGCCGGCCCGAGGTCCGCGCGGTCGATGATCGGCCCAAGCCCTCGCATGACCCATGCTTCCGCCGCCTGCGCCGCGTCCACCGCCTCCGAACCGTCGTCGTCGAGCGTCACTTCACGACGGCCCCGCTCGCGCGACCGTAGGAAGACATTGCGTGCGATGGTGAAGAGCCAACGTCGGACATCGGTTCCCACCTGGAACGTGTGCCACGAACGGAACGCGCGCAGGTAGGTCTCCTGCACCACGTCCTCGGCATCCGCCTCGTCGCGCGTGAGCGACCGGGCGAATCGATAGACGTCGTCGAGTGCGGTCAACGCCAGCTCGCTGAAGTCCGCGTGCGCGTCGTGGCCCTGCGCGGTGGTGGAGTCGGTCATCATTGGAACCTCACACTTATCCCTTGCCGCCGCAAAGGTTCCCGGGAAGTATTCACTTATGGAGATTTCCCACCTGCGCGAGGAATACCGCCGTGCGCGGCTCGACGAGGCCGACGTTGCGGCGGACCCGCTGCGGCAGTTCGGCGAGTGGTTCGGCCAGGCCCAGCGCGCCGAAGTGCGTGAGCCGAACGCCATGGCGCTCTCGACGGCCGCCGCCGATGGGACCCCAAACTGCCGCATGGTGCTGCTCAAGGAGTTCGACGAGCGCGGATTCGTGTTCTTCACCGACTACCGAAGCCAGAAGGCCCGGGAGCTCGAGGCCAACACCCGCGCCGCCCTGTGCTTCTGGTGGGCACCACTGGAACGGCAGGTGCGGCTCGCGGGCCGCGTACGCCGGATCGACGCAGCCGAGTCGGCGGCGTATTACGTCACGCGGCCGCGCGGCAGCCGGCTCGGCGCATGGGCGTCGGTGCAGAGCGCCGTGATCGAGAGCCGCGAGGCGCTCGAGGCGCGGCACGCGGACCTGGACAGCAAGTTCCCCGAGGATGTCCCGCTGCCGCCACACTGGGGGGGCTACCGCCTGACACCCGATTGGATCGAGTTCTGGCAGGGCCGGCCGAGTCGCCTGCACGATCGCCTGCGGTATGAGAGGCACGGGGCCACCTGGGTCCTGGAGCGGTTGAGCCCCTAGGACCTCCGCGGCTCCGCGTGACACGCTTTTCCGCCTTTTCTTTTCACGCGGAGACGCGGAGACGCGAAGAAATCTCGCCCGCGAAATCGGAACGCTACCAGACGTTCTCTGATGCTACGATTTCGCCGCGCAACTTCACGTAGCTCTCGTATCGCCCGCTGTCGACGGTGCCAGTCTCGACCGCCTGCCTGATCGCGCAGCCCGGCTCCACCTCGTGTTGGCAGTCCTGGAACCGGCATTCGCCCAGGTACGGCTTGAACTCCGGAAAACACTGGTCGAGCGACGTCGACGGCAGCCCCCACATGCCCACTTCGCGCAGGCCCGGCGTGTCGACGAGGTAGCCACCATCGCCGTCGGGCAACGGGATGAGCCGGGCCCCCACGGTGGTGTGCCGGCCCTTGTTGACCGACGCCGAGATCTCCTGCGTGCGCAGCGCGAGCCCCGGGTGCAGCGCATTGAGCAGCGACGACTTGCCGACGCCGGACGGTCCGGTGAACGCCGTCACGCGCCCATGCAGTGCGCCACGCAGTTCCTCCAAGCCGTCGCCGCGCTTGGCGCTCGTGCGGAACACGCTGTAGCCAGCCTTGGCGTACGGCGCCGCGAGCGCATCCACGGCGTCGGGCCCAGCGGCAAGGTCGACCTTGTTGAGCACGACATGCGCGTGCAGGTCGTTGCCTTCGCAGATCACCAGGAAGCGGTCGATCATGCGCACGTGCGGCTCGGGGTTCGCGACCGCGAACGTCACCAGCACCTGGTCCACGTTGGCCGCGAGCACCCGCTCGCCGTGCTTGCGGCCCGGCTCGCGGCGCGCGAGCACGGACGTGCGTGGCGCGATGGCCGTGATGCGCCACCCCTCGCCGCGCTCCTCGGGCGAGATCGTCACATGGTCGCCGACAGCGAGCTTCAGCACGCCGCGATCTTCCTGTTTGAGCCGGCCGGCCAGCGCCGCATCGTATTCCGCTCCGTCGCCGGCCCGGATGCGCCAGATGCCTCCGGTGCCCTGCACGATGATGCCGGCGACGGCGCTCATGCCGCGCGCTCGAGCCCGTACGACAGCGCGCTCATTCCGCGCCCCGCGCGCGGATCAACGCGTCGAGGAGCCGCTGTACGTCCGGAATCAGCATCGCCCCCAACGCGGCGCGCGCGGCGTCCGCCTCATCGGCCCAGGCGAGGAAGTCGCTCTCAAGGTGTCCCGCGATTCCCTGTGCTCCCATGCGTTTCCACTGCAGGAACATGAAATACGCGCCATGCTGCCGGCCCGGCGTCTCCTCACCCGTGCGGTCGCTGAGGATCTCTACGCTGTACGACATGCCATCGCGTCCCTCGAGCGCCGCCGGCCGCGCGTGCACCGCAGCGTAGCCGCCGATGGTGCGCTCGTCACCCTTGGCGTGGTCGGCCGGCAGGAACCGGCTCATCGCGCGCTCGCGCCCACGTGTCGCGTGCGCGACATCAGCGACCCGACACCAGTTCCTTCATCACATTGCCCGTGATGAACGCGATATTGGCCGGCCGCTCGGCGAGCCGCCGCATGAGATACGGATACCACTGCGTGCCGAACGGCACGTACACCCGCATGCGCCAGCCGTCGCGCACGAGCTTCTCCTGCAAGTCGCGCCGCACGCCGTAGAGCATCTGGAACTCGAACCGGTCGGGCGCGATGCCTTCGGCCTTGGCAAATCGCGTGGCCTCCTCAATCATCGCCGGGTCGTGCGTCGCGATGCCGGGATAGCGGCCGCGCTGCATCAACCGCTTCATGCACTCCACATAGTTCGCGTCGACATCCTTCTTCGCCGGGAACGCCACCTCGGCGGATTCGAGGTAGGCGCCCTTGCAGATGCGCACGCGACACTGCTTCTCGATCGCCCAGTCGACGTCGGCACCCGTGCGCCGCAGTGCGCTCTGCAGCACGATGCCCACGGTGTCCGGAAAGTCGGGATACAGGCGCTGCGCGAAGAAGTCGAGCGTGCGCTGCGTGTAATCGCTGCCTTCCATGTCGAGCCGCACGAAGCTGCCGTACTGCTTCGCGCGCTCGAGGATGGCGCGCGTGTTCTCCTCACACAGGTCGTCGCGGATGTCCTGGCCCAGCGCCGTGAGCTTCACCGAGACGTTGGCGTCGAGCTTGCGGCGTTCGATCTCGTCGAGCAGCCCCAGGTAGTCGCGCGAGGTCGCGCGGGCCTCCTGCTCATTGCGCACCGACTCGCCAAGCACATCGAGTGAGGACGTGATGCCACGCGCGTTGAGCGCGGCGACCGCGTCGCAGGCCGACTCCACCGTTTCGCCCGCGACGAACCGCGACGCGAAGTGGCGGGCAAGCCGGTTCTTGCGGACGAACCGGAAGATGCTCGCCTGCCGTGAGAGATACAGCAACAGCTTGCGCATCATGGGCGCGGCAGCGGTGCGAGCACGCGTCGCACGGGATGCGCGGCACCGATGGCAATGTCGTCGTCAAACGCGTTCCAGGTGGTCAGCCCGTCGTCGCTCTGCGGCTCGAGCAGGATGGCCGCGAGCAGCGCCAACGGCTGGTCACCGGCGATGACCCACGTGCCCGCGCTCAGCGCGAGCATCTCGGGGGCCCAGCGCCCCTCGAGCCGGACCTCCTGATGGCCCTGAAAGGGCCGCCGTGCCTTCACGACCGAATCGACGACGAACCGCTCACCGCTGCCGCGCCATGCCTGCGTGAGCTGAGTCGCGACAATGCCGTGCGCGCGCAGGCGATCGACGATGGGCGTCATGGACGCGTCGAGCACCCAGGCCTCGGGCAGCTCCTGCGTCAGCACGGCGTCAAAGCGATCGTATACCGGCATCGTGACCGGCGTGAACTTGCCGCTGCGACGATAACCGCGGCGCACGCCCGTCTCATGCATCAACGTGTCGCCCATCGCGATCAACGTCTCGACGATCACGGGCGCGTTGAACGGCGTTTTCGTCATCTCGGCGCGGATCGGCACGGGCACGTCCCTTCCCGCCGCCAGTGACGCCGGCGCCATGCGTGTGCGCGCGGTGACATCATCCGCGTGCTCTGCGATGAAGGAAAGGAACTCGTCGACGAATGCGGTGGTGGACTTCACGCGACGCTCGAACGGGTCGTGCGAATACGCCTCAGCCAACACGGCGACGCCGTTGCGCAGGCCATAGTAGTTGGTGCCGAACCGCGGCTTGTGCTCATACGTCTCCCAGCCGCCCTTGCGCAGGCTGGCCGGATCGTCGCGGCCGCCATCGACGCCGCTGAAGTTTCCGTAGTCGAACGTCTCGAAGCCACGCGCGCGCACGCGGCGGCGCAACTCGGGCAACAGCGTATCGCGCGTCCACGGCCCGGCGGGCGCGAGTTCGCCGACCATGGCGGCCGGATGCAGCGACGGTGAGTAGGTGAGCGCGTATCCGTGGTACGACCCGTTGGTCGTGTGCAGATCCATGAACGCATCGGGATCCCACGTCGTGAACATGCGCAGCGAGGCAAGCGTCTCAGGCGCTTCGTTCTTGATGTAGTCGCGGTTCAAGTCGAGTCCCGCGGCGTTCGGTCGCTGCCCGATGCGCTCCGGTCCGTCCTGCGATCCGCGCTGGCGCG
>JAKFFA010000020.1:0-24731 GCA_036675455.1 Gemmatimonadaceae bacterium
GCGCCGTCAGCCGCTGCACGAGCACCTCCACGGAGGGCGGGATCACGAAGATCGTCACGGCGTCCGCGAATGCCTCCAGCAGCTGGCGCGCGCCCTGCACGTCGATGTCGAGCATGACGTGCTTGCCCTCGCGCATGACCTTCTTGACCTCCGAGCGCAGCGTGCCGTAGCGGTTACCGTGCACCTCCGCCCACTCGGCGAACTCCCCACCCGCCACGCGCGCCTCGAACTCCTCGCGCGTGAGGAAGTGGTAGTCCTTGCCATCCTGCTCGCCGGCGCGCGGCGCGCGCGTGGTGCAGGACACCGAGTAGCCCACGTCATCGCGCTGCCGGAGCAGCTGCCGCGCGATCGTCGTCTTGCCGCCGCCGGACGGCGCCGAGAGGACGATCGGGAACGGAGAGCGCTCACGCTTCTCTTTGGGCGCGGTCATGTGCGCCACTCCCGCCGCGGACGCGCGCGCTTGCGTTGCGCCCTCATTCGATGTTCTCCACCTGCTCGCGGATCCGCTCCAACTCCTCCTTCACGGCGACGACGTCCTGCAGCATCACGGCGTCGTTGGCCTTGCTGCCCGTCGTGTTCGCCTCGCGCAGGAGTTCCTGCAACAGGAAACCGAGCCGCTTGCCCACGGGCTCCGCGTTCGTGGCCGACAGCGCTTCACGGAATGCCGCGATGTGCGAGCCGAATCGATCGAGCTCCTCGCCGACATCGAGCCGGTCCGCGAGAATGGCGATCTCTTGCGCCAGCCGCTGCGGGTCGATGGCCACGCCGCCGGCAAGCTTCACCACGTTCTCGCTGAGCCGAACGCGCTGGGCTTCGAGACGCTCGGGCCCCCGCGCGGCGAGCCGAGCCACTGCGGCCTCCACCAGAGCGAGGCGCCCCGCAATGACCGCGGCCATGCGCTCGCCCTCGGCGCGCCGCATCTCCTGCAGCGCCTCGACCGCCGCCTCCACGATGGAGAGCAGCTCCGCTGCCGAGCCCGTGACGGGCGTATCGTCCTCGCGCACGGTGCGAACCACGTCAGGCATGCGGAGCACCGTAGCGACGTCCACAGCGCCTCCCAGCCCATACGACTCTTGCAGGCGCTTGAGCTCCGCGGCGACCTCGGCGAAGCGGGCCTCATCGACCCCACTGCGCCCTTCGTCCTCGCGCACGATGCGCGCCGAGACCGTCACATGCCCGCGCGCAATCCGCTGCCGCAACGCCTCGCGCACCTCGGTCTCCCACTGCGAGAGCGCCGATGGAAGCTTGAGGTTGGGATTGAAGAATCGATGGTTCACGGAACGTAGCTCAACGCTGACGCGCGAGCCGCCGACGGGGCCTTCGGCCGCGCCGAAACCGGTCATGCTATGAATCATGGCTGAAGCATAACTGCGATGCGGGGCGGGATGCGGGTTGCACGGGCGGTACGGGTTGCGCGGGGGGATGATGGATGCGAGGACCTAAAGATTGTGCTGCGACGCATGGATGATACGGGATGCGGGGTCTCGCATCCTGCCCCCACCCCGCAACCCGTACCGTAGGGCGCCCCGCGTCCCCCCGCGCATCGCAGTTCCAGCTCAGTTCCAAAAGGCCCACCGAACCCCATAGAGCTGCACCATCCTCGGCATCAGAAATCCAGGCGCTGTCTCATAGACCGTCCCATTGAAGTTCCGGTTGTACCAAAAGATGTGCGCCGTGCCGATGCGGATGTCGAGCAGTGACGAGTACACGCCGGCGCCTTCCACACGGCTCGTGCCGCCACCGGCGAGCGGGAACTCGATGCCGCCGCGATACTCGTGCAGGATCGACGCGCTCAGGTGGAAGTTGGCCTGCGGGAATTTCTCCTTGAACGACGACGCGACGCTGATCTCCGCGCGGCTTTCGACGTCGGGCCGGTAGAACTCGGGCGTGTCCCAGCGGATGCCGCGCCATGCGAACGAGAACGGGCCCCAGATCGGCCCCGAGACGCTCAACTCACCGCCGGTCGCTTCGGGGGCGAGCACACGTCCGTAAGCAGGATCGAATAGCGGCATCCCCTGCAGTTGGCGCTCCGACTGGCGAATCACCCCGGCGGTGACCCATCGTTGCGCGATGCGCACGCCGGCCTCGGCGCGTGACGTAGTGCGCGGGGGGCCCGCCCACGTTTCGTCATCGGGCGTATGCACCGATTGGGAGGCGCCCACGTGCAGCCACGGGAACGGCGTCACCAAAACCGACACGTCCTGCCGGCTCGTTGTGTCGGCCCCCAGCTCCTCGGCAAACGCGTTCACGGAGACGAATCGATTGTCCCACGAGAACCGCAGCGACGGCGCGAACCGCTCGGCCCCATCATGCACACGCAACCGGCCCGTGGCCGCGAGCTGCGCGCCCCAGCGCGTGAAGCCGACGCTGCCGACGTACTGCGCCTGCGAGACCGCCGTGTCGACGTCTGTGTCGGGCGTTCCCGAATCGTCATCGCCCTCGGTGTCCTCGATGTGCTGCAGGGTGGCCGCGACCGCCTGCATCCAGAAGCCGTCCTGGTCCGGGCTGCCCCAGGCCGCTCGTAGGTAGGCGCTCACGTCGCGGCCCTTGAACCCGGCCAGTCCGTTCGGGTCGGGCGTGCCCGTGATGAGATTGCGGATCGTCGGCGTGCGCGTGCGGCTGAACCGGTTCGCCACCGCGTCGATCGTGAGCCGGCCGCGCGCGACGCCGATGCGGCCGAACGCGCCGAGCCCGTCGCCGTCGCCGCGCGTGCGCGAGCTGGTGGTCGAGTATTGTTGCGCCGCGAGCTGGATCACGCCGCCGCTGTTCATGCGCTTGCCGAAGAACCCGCGGTACAGGTTCGTGTTCTCCGAGCCCGTCGTGATGTCGGTGCGCGTGCTGGCCGTGGTGCGCTCGACGCGCCACGAGCGCAGGTGCACGCGCAGTTCCCCCGCGGCGCGCTCCACGGCGACTTCCTCCAGCGACCACAACTGAATCACACCGAGGTCGCGCACGCCGCCCTCGCGCGGGTCGATCGCGTCGAGTTCCACGCCGTCCAGAAAGACGCGCACCCGGCCCGGCTGGCCATACCAGCTCGTCGCAGAGACCGCGGCCATGAATCCCGCATGCGCGACGCTCACGCCCGGCACCTGGTCGAGTAGTTCGGGCAACGTCAGCGCACCGCTGGCGAAGATCGCGTCGCGATCCCACACCGTACGGCGCCCCGAGACCTCGGGCGTCGTGCCCCGCGGGGACACGGCGATCGGCGCCTTGATCGTGTCCTTCGGAATCGAGTCCGTGGTCAGCGAATCGCGCGGGATCGTGTCCGGCGCGATGGTGTCCACACGCACCGAGTCGGCCGGCAGCGGCACGCGTGTCGGCGGCTCCTGCGCGGCCGCCGCGGAGGCGTACGCAAACGCCGCCGCGGCCAGCACCCGGACGAAAGACCTCAGCGCGCTCTCCCGCGCACGAACTCGACGAACGTGCGCACCGGCGTACCGGTCGGTCCCTTCGGCATGATGCCCAGGTCGCTCTCCGCGTACGCGGTCCCGGCCACGTCCAGATGCACCCAAGGCATTCCCTCGGCGAACTCCGCGAGCAGCAGCGCGGCAGTGATGGTGCCCGCCCCGCGGCCGCCGATGTTGCGCATGTCGGCCACGTCGGACTTGATGAGGTCCTTGTACTCCTCGAACAGCGGGAGTTGCCATCCCGGCTCGCCGCCGCGCGCCGCCGCGCGCAGGACTTCGTCGATCACCGCCTGGTCGTTGCCCATCACGCCGGTGGTCACGTTGCCCAGCGCCACGACGCAGGCGCCCGTGAGCGTGGCCGCGTCGACGACCGCCTGCGGCTTGTAGCGCTGCACGTAGGACAGCGCGTCCGAGAGGACGAGACGCCCTTCGGCGTCGGTATTCTGGATCTCGATCGTCTTGCCGTTCGAGACGCGCACCACGTCGCCCGGCTTCATCGCCTCGCCGCCGACCATGTTGGTCGTAGAACCGATGACCGCGACGACGTTCACGCGCAGCTTCATGCGGCCGATCGCCTCCATCGCGCCCAGCACGCCCGCCGCGCCGCACATGTCGAACTTCATGAGCTCCATGCTGGCGGCCGGCTTGATGCTGATGCCGCCCGAGTCGAAGCACAGCCCCTTGCCCACGAGCGCCACCGGCGCCTCGCCGCGGCGCCCGCCCTTGTATTCGAGCACGATGAGCTTCGGATCCTGCGTGGTGGCCTGCGCCACCGCGAGGAACGCGCCCATCTTCAAGCGCTTGAGATCCGCGCGGCCCATGACCTTCACCGTCATGCGGTGCCGCTTGGCGATGTCGCGCGCGGTGCGCCCGAGGAACTCCGGCGTGCAGATGTTGCCCGGCAGCATCGCGATGCGCCGCGTGAGCCGCTGGCCTTCGGCGACGGCGACGCCGGCCGCGAGCGCGGCGGTCGCCGCGCGCACGTTCGGCACGAACACCGTCGCGGCCGCGAGCGCCTTCTTGCGCTTGGACGCCGGCGGCTCCGTCATGAGCTCGCGAAACTCCCAACTGCCCGCGGACAGGCCGATGACGACGCCTTCGAGCGCCTCCCCCTCAAGGTCCGCGGCCCAGAACGCCAGACGGCCGACGCCAAGTCCGGCCGCACGACGGCCGGCGATCGCCGCCGCGCGCGTCAGGCCCTTCACGCGATCCAGCGTGCCCATGCCCACGAGCAGCACGCGCTCCGGTCCGCCCGACGGCGCGAACAGCAGCAGCGTCTCGTCCTTGCCGCCCGAGAAATCCTTGCGGCGCACGGCGCGGCCGATTTGCCCGTTGTACTTCTTGTCGAGCGCGGCGAGCGCGCGCGGCATCGCGGGATCGGCCGGCAGCGCGATCACCAACAGCGGCGTGGCCGCGCGCGCGGGGTCGCCGGCGCGAACGTCGAATTCGACCGATTTCATCATGCCGACATCCCCTTGATGATCGCGTCGCCGAAGCCGGAGGTGGAGACCTCCGTCGCGCCGGTCATCTGCCGTGCGAGATCATACGTGACCGTCTTGGCCGCGATCGCCTTCTCGATGCCTTTGATGATGAGCTCGCCCGCCTCGTCCCAGCCCATGTGCTCGAGCATCATCACGCCGGAGAGGATCACGCTGCCGGGGTTGATCTTGTCCAACCCGGCGTACTTGGGCGCCGTGCCGTGCGTCGCTTCGAATACCGCGGCCTCATCACCGACGTTGCCGCCCGGCGCAATGCCGAGCCCACCGACTTCTGCCGCCAGCGCGTCGGAGATGTAGTCGCCGTTGAGGTTGGGCGTCGCGACCACCGAGTATTCCTCGGGCCGCAGCAGGATCTGCTGGAACATCGAGTCCGCGATGCGGTCCTTGATCACCACCGCGTCGGCGCGCGCCTTCTCACCGGCCGACGTGAGGTCCGCCTCCGCCACCACGCGGCCGGCGAACTTCTCCTTCGCGACCTCGTAGCCCCAGTCGCGGAAGCCGCCCTCGGTGAACTTCATGATGTTGCCCTTGTGCATGAGCGTCACCGACGGGCGGTGGTGCTTGAGCGCGTAGCGGATCGCCATCTCGACCAGGCGCTTGGAGCCGAACGCCGACATCGGCTTGATGCCGATGGCTGACTCGGGGCGGATCTTCTTGCCGAACTCCTTCTCGATGAACAGGCGGAGCTTCTCGGCCTCGGGCGTCCCGGCGCGGAACTCGATGCCTGAGTACACGTCCTCGATGTTCTCGCGGAAGATCACGATGTTGACCTTGCCGGGATGCTTCACCGGCGCGCCGACGCCCTCGAAGTAGCGCACGGGGCGGATGCAGGCGTAGAGGTCGAGCTCCTGGCGCAATGCAACGTTGAGCGAGCGGATCCCGCCGCCCACGGGCGTCGTCAGCGGCCCCTTGATGGCGATGCGGAACTCACGCACCGCGTCGAGCGTCTCCGCGGGAAGCCATTCGCCGGTCTTCTCGTGCGCCTTGCCGCCGGCGAGAACCTCCATCCAATGAATCCGGCGCTTGCCGCCGTAGGCGCGCTCCACGGCCGCATCGAACACGCGCACGCTCGCGCGCCAGATGTCAGGGCCGGTGCCATCGCCTTCGATGAATGGGATGATCGGTTGGTCGGGCACCGTGAACGTGCCGCCGGACACTTCGATGCGCTCGCCCTTGGCCGGAACGTGCGCGTGCTTGTAGGTCGCCATGGTCTCGATGAGTGTTTTGTTCAGTCAGTCAGGAAAAGCTAACGTCGTCGTGATACCAACGCTGAGCGGCCGCGACGCCGACGCCGTACGGCACCGTGATGCCCGACTCGTTGAGCGCGAGTTCCACGCCGCCCAGCGCGCCCAGTAGCGAGAGCTCGTTCATGTCGCCCATGTGCCCGATGCGGAAGACCTTCCCGCCGAGGCGCCCAAGGCCGGAGCCGAGCGAGAGGTTCCAGCGCCGGAACGCGATGTCGATCACCGCGCGCGCGTCCTTCCCGTCGGGCACCACCACTGCGGTCACGGTGTCCGACATGCGCTCCGGGTCGCGTGCGCAGATGCGCAGCTCCCACGCCGCCACGGCGCGCCGCACGCCTTCCGCCAGTCGCGCGTGGCGCGCTGCGACCGCGCGCATGCCGCCTTCCTCCTCGATGATGTCCAGCACCTCACGCAGCCCGAACAGGTGCGCCAGCGGCGGCGTGTACGGGAAGTAGCCTTGGTCGTTGTGCAGGATCTGCGGCCGAAGGTCGAAGTAGGCGCGCGGGTATTTGTTCGTCTCGATCATCGCCAGCGCGCGCGGCGAGACGCACAGCATCCCAAGGCCGGCGGGCATCATGAAGCCCTTCTGCGAGCCGCAGATCGCGACGTCCACGCCCCATTCGTCGAACCGGAACTCGAGCGAGCCGATCGAACTCACGCCGTCCACGAGCAACAGCGCCTCGTGGCGCGTATCGTCCATCGCCTCGCGGATCGCGGCGAGGTCGTTCGTCACGCCCGTGGCGGTCTCGTTGTGCACCAGCAGGACGGCCTTGATGTCCCCTGCGCTATCGGCCTCGAGCGCGCGCGCGATGAGCATGGGGTCCACGGCGTCGCCCCACTCGACGTCGATGACGTCGACTTTGAAGCCGAGCCGCTCGGCGGTGTCGATGAAGAGGTGCGAGAACTGACCGAAGCGCACGCCAAGCACGCGGTCGCCCTGGGACAAGGTGTTCGTGAGCGCGGCCTCCCACATGCCGGTCCCGGTGGACGCGAACAGGAACGGGCGTCCCTCGCTGGCGCCGAAGATCGGCTTGATGTCCGCGAGGAGCCCATGCGTGAGCTCGGGAAACGCGGAGGAGCGGTGATCTTCCTGTGCGCGATGCATGGCGCGCAGCACGCGGTCCGGCACGTTCGAGGGGCCGGGCACGAACAGGTGGTGGCGTCCGGGCATGTTCCTCATCACTCGGTAAGTGGGGGAAAATCCGCTGGTTACGACTTCCCACCGAATGTAGCTTGTTGTGATGTGGACGCCCACCGAGCCGCTTCCGACCACGACCCAGCGCGTGCTGCGCGCACTCTCACTGCGCTGCCCTGAGTGCGGCGGACGTGGGCTGTTCCAGCATTGGCTGCGCATGAAGCCGCGCTGTCCGACCTGCGAGCTGAAACTCGACCGCGGGACGCCCGACCATTTCGTGGGCGCCTACCTGGTGAACCTGATCCTCGCGGAGCTGCTGTTCGCGTTCGGGCTGATCGTCTGGCTGCTGATGATTTGGCCCGACGTGCCGTGGGATGCGATTGAGAAGGTCGCCGTCGCGGCGATGATTCTCTCGCCGTTGCTGACGTATCCGTTCACGCGGTTGGTGTGGCTGGCGGCGGATTTGGCGATTGACCCGCCGAGGGCCAGCGATCGGTAACTGGTGTGTGCTACCGCCGTTGCACTGCATGCCCGGAGTGGGAATCGAACCCACAAGAGGTTGCCCTCGGGGGATTTTGAGTCCCCTGCGTCTGCCAGTTCCGCCATCCGGGCGACGAGGGGAAGCTAATCGTCAGGCGGCGTGTCGCACAGCGGTCCGGCGCCGTCTCATTCCAGCACGCCATGTGAAGGCGAGCTGGCCGGAGTATCGCTTAGCGACGATCGTGGTCGTGCTCCCGGTCGTCGGGATCCCGCCCACCACGGTCCCCGCCGCGATCCGGCCGCCGGTCCCGGTCGTCCCGCCGGCGCTCGCGCATGTCACTGAGCCGCCGGCGAATCTGCTCCTCCATCCCAAAGTGCCGCGCGCGTTGCAGTGGCGTCATGAACGTCGCCAGGTCCGCCTGCTCGGCCTTGAGCAGGTCGAGCCGCTGCTGCTGCAGTTCCAGCATACGGTCGAGCAGCACCGCGATCGCGGGATTGCGCGTGCTGTCCTTGGCGCGCATCTCGCGCCGCAGGTCACTGCGCAACTGACGCTCCTGCTGCACGAGCTCGCGGCGCCGACCCTCGAAGCGCCGGTTGCTCTCCAGCAGCTTCTGCATTTGGGCGTCGGTGAGGTCCAGCTGTTCCTTCATGATCTTGGCGACGCGCTGACGCACCTCCTGCTCGAGCGAGTCGCGCTCCGCAGGCGTCCGGCGCCGCTGTTGCTGCGCGTCGAGTGGGTCGCTGCTCGTGCCCAGCGCCATCGCCAGGCCGGCCACGCCGAGCAGCATACGAATCCGCATGCGCATCAGAAGCCCTCCGGAGTGTCGTTCACGGGCGTATCGACAAATGGCTCACGCAGGGTACTGGGCTCTTCGATGACCGTCGCCTCCACTTGCTCCAACTCGGTGAGCAACGACTGCAGCTCGGCGTCCGTCAGGTCCGACAGTCCGCCACCCACACTCAGGCCGGCCATCGCGTACACGGGCACGTCAGCAGCGCTGTCCACGTCGCCGCTGAGCGCCGGTGAGCCGCCCAGGGAGGCCCCATCGGGTGTGCCGAACGTGCGCGCGATCGCCGAGAGCGACAGCGCACCAACGAACAGCACGGAGGCCGCGGCCGCCACATAGCTGCGCGCGCGCCAGGGCCGGCGCGGCTTGAGCGGTAGCACGCGCGGCCGTGCGGTGGCGCGCAGGACGCCCGCCAGGATCGCCGAGGTATCCACGCGCGGCGTCACGGCGTCGGCGTGCATGCGCACCGCCTCGAGCAGCGCGAGCTCCGCGCGGCAGTCGCCGCATGCGGCCACGTGCGTCCGCACGGACGCCTCGCCGGCCGCGTCGAGCGTCCCCTGCCCGAGTGCGGGCAGCAGGTCCTTGAGTTCCGCGTTGGTGCAGTCAGTCATCGTTCAGGTACTCCTTGATCGTTCGCATCGCATTGTGGTAATGCACCCGGCTCGCGCCTTCCGTGCTGCCCACCACCTTCGCGATCTCCCCGTAGGGCATGCCTTCCGTGACCCGCAGCGTGAACACCTCGCGCTGCATGGGCGTCAGCCCGGCCATCGCTTCCTGCACCTTCCGTGCGGTTTCTTCCGCCACCAGCGAGTCCAACGCGTCATATTCGACCACCGCGTGCGCTTCTTCCAGCTCCACCCCATCGCGTCGTCGCCGCTCCGCACGCTTGCGGTCCAGCAACAATCGCTTCAGGATGGTGAATAGCCAGGTCCGCAGCGCGCTGTCCGCGCGAAAGCTCCCCAACGACTGGAACGCCCGCACGAATGTGTCCTGCACCAGCTCGTCGATCTCCTCCCGGACGCCCAGACTCGTCGCGAATCGCGCCAGCGCCTGGGCGTGCCGGTCGACCAATCGGGCGGCCGCGCGCTGGTCGCCCGACTGCCAGCGGGCGATCAGCTCGGCGTCCGCGTCCTCTGGATTCGTCTTGGCCGTGCCCGGTTCGCCCAAAAACATGCCCTCACCCGATGAGACGCCGGCACCCCGCCGGCGTTAAAGCCATTTCTTGGACCCCGGCGTGAGCACTCACACCCCCGAACCGGCGACCAGCGGCGGCTCGTCCGGCAAACGCCCGGAGATCATCGCACATCGCGGCGCCTCCCGCGAACGTCCGGAGAATACCCTCGCGGCCTTCATCCGGGCAGTGGAACTGGGCGCGGATGCGGTCGAGCTCGACGTGCACCGCACCCACGACTGCGTCATCGTCGTGCACCATGACCCCGTGCTCTCCAACGGTGGGAGCGGCCGGCCGGTGCCGATTCTCTCGCTGGACCGCGCCGCCCTGCGGGCATGGCGTGTCGGTGGTGAACCGATTCCGACGCTGGCCGAGGTGCTTGACGTGCTCGACGGCCGCGCAGTGGCCTATTGCGAACTCAAGGGCCGCGACAGCGCGCGTGGCACGCTCGAACTGCTCGCGTCCACCGGGGTGCCAGGCGCAGTGCATGCCTTCGACCACCGGCAGATCGCCGAGGCGCACCGAATCGCGCCCGACGTCCCGCGCGGCGTGCTTGAGGCCTCGTATCCCGTCGATTCGTTGCACGCGCTCACCGCCGTCAGCGGACGCGACCTCTGGCGACACTGCGACTTCATCGACCGCGACCTGGTCGAGACGGCCCATAAGGCCGGCAAGCGCGTCATCGCGTGGACGGTCAACGACGCGGAGACCATGCAGCGCTTCGCCGAGTGGGGCGTCGACGCGCTGTGCACCGACGATGTCGCGCTCGCGCGCGCGACGGTCTAAGTTCTCTGTCCCCCCCGTTACCTCAAGTCCGAGAGGGCCGCATCAGAATGCACCACTCCAAATTCCTGCTCACGCTCGCGCTGACCGGTTGTGCTGGCATGCAGGCGGGCCAGCCCGCACCTGAGGCGGCACCGGCAACGGCCACCGACTCCGCCGAGACGCGTTCCGGCCTGCTCTCCGAACCCGGCGCCGACCCCTTCGCGAGCACCTACGAACCGTTCGCGTCACGGCCCACCGTGATCCGCAACGTCAACATCTTCACGGCTGCAGGACCGCTCATCCGCAACGGCGCCATCCTCATGGTCGACGGTAAGATCGCCGAGATCGGCTCGGCGGTGACCGCGCCGGCGAATGCGGTCGTCATCGACGGCCAAGGCAAGTATGTGACGCCGGGGCTCATCGACACGCACTCGCACCTTGGCGTGTACCCGGCGCCGGGCACCGCCGCGCACAATGACGGCAACGAAGCCACGTCGCCCGTGACCGCGCATGTGTGGGCGGAGCACTCGGTGTGGCCGCAGGATCCGCAGTTCCCGCGCGTGCTCGCGGGCGGCACGACGACGATTCAGGTGCTGCCGGGCTCGGCCAACCTCATCGGCGGCCGCGGCGTCACGCTCAAGGTCGTGCCGGCCCGCTCCGTGCAGGGCATGAAGTTCCCAGACGCCCCGCACGGCCTCAAGATGGCGTGCGGCGAGAACCCCAAGCGCGTCTATGCCAACAGCGGCCCGTCCACACGCATGGGCAACGTCGCGGGTTATCGCAAGGCGTGGATCGACGCCGCGCGCTATCGCCGGCAGTGGGATGAATGGCTCGAGGACCGAGACGGCGATCCGCCGCAGCGCGACCTCGGGCTCGAGACGCTGGCCGAGGTGCTGCGCGGCAACATTCTCGTCCACAACCACTGCTACCAAGCGGACGAGATGTTGATCATGATCGACATCGCCAAGGAGTTCGGCTACAAAATCCGCTCGTTCCACCACGGCGTGGAGGCGTACAAGATCGCCGACGTGCTCGCGCGCGAAGGCATCAGCGCGTCGATCTGGTCGGACTGGGGCGGCTTCAAGATGGAATCGCTGGACGGCGTGAAGGCCAACGTCGCGCTCACGCATGTGGCCGGCGCGCGCGCCATCGTGCACTCCGACGATCCGTCATACTCGCAGCGGCTGAACCAGGAAGCTGCCAAGTCGCTCGCGGCCGGCCGGCTGATCGGCCTCTCGGTCACCGAGGAGGACGCAATCAAGTGGGTGACGATCAACGCCGCGTGGGCACTCGGCATCCAGGACGAGACCGGCTCGCTCGAGGCGGGCAAGAACGCCGACGTCGTGTTGTGGTCGGGCAATCCGTTCAGCGTGTACTCGCGCGCCGAGAAGGTCTGGATCGACGGCGCGATGATGTACGACCGCCTCGACCCAGAGCAGAACTGGCGCACTGACTTCGAACTCGGGTACGTGCCGACCATCGCCACCGGGGGGAACCGCTGATGCGCCGCAGACTCATTGCAGTGACGGCCGGACTGTTCGCCCTTGCGGCGACGGCGTCGGCGCAGACTATCGCCATCACGGGCGGTACCGTGTACCCGGTGAGCGGGCCCAAGATCGAGAACGGCACAGTGCTCATCCGCGACGGCAAGATCGCCGCGGTGGGCGCGTCCGTGACGATTCCCGCCGACGCCGAGCGCATCGACGCGCGCGGAAAGTGGATCACGCCGGGCTTCATCAACAGCGCAACCACGCTGGGCCTCAACGAGGCCGGCGGTCCGCAGTTCTCCGGCGGTTACAACGACGTGAGCGCGCGCGGCGAGACGGGCATCGCTGCGGCGTTCGAAGCGTGGCGCGGACTCAACCCGCTCAACACGTTCATCGCGCCCGCGCGCCAGGAAGGCGTGACGTCGGTGGTCGTGATGCCGGGCGGAGGCATGGTCAGCGGGCAGGCGGCGTTGATCGACCTGGTCGAGGCGATTGCCGTCGACGGCATGGTGCGCGATGCGCCGACGGCCATGGTCGGACAGTTCGGCAACCCCGGCAGCGGCGAGACGGATGCGCGCGCCGAGTTCTGGGGCCGGTGGCGCCGTCTGCTCGACGACGTGAAGGCGTACCAAGCGCGTCGCGCCGCGTACGAGATGGGCAACACGCGCGAGTACGAGGCGCGGCAGGCGGACCTCGAGGCGCTGATCCCGGTGGTCGCGGGTGAGATGCCGTTGATGCTCGGCGTGGACCGCGCGTCGGACATCATCGAGGCGCTCGCCTTCGCGCGCGAGTACGGACTCAAGCTGTGGATCGCGGGCGGCGCCGAGGCGTGGATGGTCGCACCGCAGATCGCGGCCGCGCGCGTGCCTGTGTTCACGGGCGCGATGAACAACATTCCGGGCGACTTCGCCACACTCGGCCAAGCGCAGGAAACGGCCGGCCTGTTGCGCGCGGCAGGCGTGACGGTGGTGTTGATCGGCAACGGCCCCGGCGACCCGGCCTCATTCAACGTGCGCAACATCCGCCAGGAAGCGGGCAACGCGGTGGCCTACGGCATGTCGTGGGACGACGCACTGCGCGCGATCACGCTGGCGCCTGCCGAAGTGATGGGCGTCGCCTCACAGGTCGGCGCGCTGGCGGCCGGGCTCGACGCGAATGTGGTGGTGTGGAGCGGCGACCCGTTTGAGTTCGCTTCCGTGGCCGAGCACGTGTATGTGCGCGGGCGGGAGTTTACGGGGAAGAGCCGGCAGCAGCTTTTGGTGGAGCGGTACCTTACGCTCCCGCCATCGTATAGGACTCCTTGAGCGATCGACCTCTCGCTCTACTGCGATGCGAGGGGGGGTGCGGCAGCCGGGTCCGAGGTGGCCCCAGTGGCGTCAGCCGTCGCCTGAGCCTCCGCCGGCTTAGCCAACTCGGTCTCGATGCGAATCGCCTCATCATCATGCTTGGTGAGCGCCGCATCGAGCCGCTCGAGAACTTCTGGCTCGAGTTCCTTCCCTTCCTTCCGCGCGCGGTGGACGGCGTAGCCGAGCGCCTCGGCGGCCTTGTCGGCCATCTGGCGCACGCGGAATAGTTCGATGCGCAGCTTGCCCTCGTCCAGCGCGCCACGGGCGGCGTCGCCGGCGCGGTCGAGTTCCTTTTGGAGCTTATCCCACATGCTCATGATGCCTCCTGGCGTCTGAGAGCCCTACGTCGCATCGACGCGCTGGTTTCGACCGGCGGTGGACTGTCGATCGGCGACCCGCCGCGTGATCCGCCGCGCGACCCGCCGCGCGATTCGCCGCGCGATTCGCCGTGGGGGAATCCCCTTTGCGGTGCGCGGGATATCCCGAGGCATAACCCGGATATCGCCGACGGTTCCGGTCGCGCACCCATCGTAAACTCCGCCCGAGTTCAGCAGCACTCACTCCCACGACTCGACGGAAACCACATATGCATGCGGATGAGCAGCACATCACCGACGGGGCCTCTGCCGACCTCACCGGCGCGACTGCCCACAAGACGCGGCGCGACTTCCTTCGCCAAGGCACGCTGACGGCGCTCGCCGTCGGCGTCGCGGCCTGCACCGGCGCCGCGGCCGAATCACCGAACAAGACCGGCACTTCAGCGGCAGCGGCGACCGACGGCCAGGACGCGCACGGCGCCGCCGCAGCGGCCGCCCCGCCCAAGCCGGGCTCGCGTGAAGCCGCCGACGCCATGGACGCCATGCACGAGGCCGGCATCAAGGCGTTCCCCGCCAAGACCGCCGGCAAGGGCAACACGGTGCTGGCGCCACGCATCGAGCGCGGCGTGAAGGTCTACGACCTGCGCACGTCCGTGATCAAGTGGGAAGTGGAGCCCGGCAAGCTCGTGGAAGCATGGGCCTACAACGAGATGGTCCCGGGCCCGCAGATCCGCGTGCGCGAAGGCGACCGCGTGCGCATCAACCTCGAGAATGCGCTGCCCGAGTCCACCGTGATCCACTTCCACGGCCTCGAACTGCCGAACGACCAGGACGGCGTCCCATATATCACGCAGCCGCCCGTGAAGCCCGGTGAGACGTTCACGTACGAGTTCACCGTGCCGAACGCCGGCTCACACATGTACCACTCGCATCACAACGCGGCGAAGCAGGTCGCGCTCGGCCTGCTCGGCGCGTTCGTTGTCGAGCCGCGCGTCAAGAAGGCGCATGACCGCGCGGACGTCGATCACGTCATGGTGCTCAACGACGGCTTCCACGGCTACACGCTCAACGGCAAGAGCTTCCCGGCCACCGAGCCGGTCGTCGCCAAGCTCGGTCAGACCGTGCGCATCCGGTTCATGAACGAGGGCATGATGATCCACCCGATGCACCTGCACGGCATGCACATGACCGTCGTGGCCAAGGACGGCTGGGACCAGCCCGCGCCGTGGAAATGCGACACACTCAACATCGCGCCGGGCGAGCGCTGGGACGTGATCGTCAAGGCGACGAACCCCGGCACGTGGGCGTTCCACTGCCACATCCTGTCGCACGCGGAGTCGCAGCACGGGATGTTCGGGATGGTTACCGTGCTGGTCGTCGAGAAGTAGACGGGTTTTTTTCGAGCGCCAGGCAATCGAGCGGCGCGCCGAACTCGGCGACCAAAGCAAAGCAGGCCCCGTCGGATTCTTCCGACGGGGCCCGTTTGTCTTGTCAGCATCTACGCGGGCGCCAGCGCCCGCGCATAAGAACCGTTTACGCGACCGACGCGGCGGCCTGGTCGGCGGGATACACCGAGACCTTGAAGCGCGTCTTGGACTTGTGCTCGAACTTCACCACGCCGTCGATCAGCGAGTAGATGGTGTAGTCCGTGCCGAGGCCGACGTTGTTCCCCGGGTGCCACTTGGTGCCGCACTGACGGAGGATGATGTTGCCGGCGATCACGCGCTCGCCACCGAACTTCTTCACCCCGCGGAACTTGGGGTTGGAGTTACGGCCGTTGCGTGAGGAACCGACGCCTTTCTTGTGTGCCATGGTATCCTGTCTCCCCGGGTCAGCCGAGGGTGATGTCGGAAATGCGGACTTCGGTGAAGCCCTGCCGGTGGCCCTGCTTCTTCGCGTAGTTCTTGCGGCGCTTCATCTTGAACACGACGATCTTGTCCCCGAGGCCGTGCTTGACGATCTCGGCGGTGACGGTCGCGCCCTTGAGCGTCGGCACGCCGACCTTGACGTTGGACCCGTCAGAGCCGAGGAGGACGTCATTGAACTCAACCGTGGCGCCGGCCTCTCCTGGGAGAGTCGGCAGCCGAAGCGTGGTGCCCTTTTCAGCGCGGAACTGCTTGCCGCCGGAGCGGAAGATGGCGTACGACATTTAGGCTCTCAGAATCGGTATTTGACGAGCCTGAAATAATAGCTTGCTACAGGGGGTGGGTCAAGTGGTTGGGATAGCGGCGCTTACCGGCCACGAGCGTGGGTGCGCGGCAGCGGCGCCGTACGCCCGCTAGCGCCGGCCCGCACGCGTCTCGTAGGCCACGTCCACGGGCGCCCCGCCCAGCGGCCAGTCGTTCTCCTTGCCCGGCAGATCCGGTCGCGCGTGGCTGTTCATGTAGGCCGCGATGTCGTAGGACGTCTGCGGGTCGATCGTGCCGGGCCGGTCGTACGGCATCGCCGCACGAATGAACGCCGCCGCCGTGCGCAGCCGCGTCATGCCGGCGCCGATGTTGTAACTGCGTGGTCCCCACAGCGGCGGCGCAGGCGGGATCAGCCCCTGCCCGTCCTCGCCATGGCAGCGCGCGCACTCGGCCATGAAGGCCACGCGGCCGGCCGCGGTATCCGGCGTCAGCGGCGCCACGGCCACCATGCCCTGCCCGTGCATCTCTCGACCCACCGGCACGCCACGCGACAGCCACGCAAGGTAGGCGATCATGTCGCGCATCTCCGGCGAATCGTAGTCGGGCGAGGTGCCGTTCATGCTGCGGATGAAGCAGTCGCCGATGCGCTCTTCCAGATCGATCACGCGCGCGCTGCGGCCACGGTACTGCGGGAATCGCGCGTACACACCGACGAACGGCATCACGTTCGCGCGCAGACCACCGTCGAGGTGGCAACTCGTGCAACGCAGGTCGTTGCCGACAAACTCGGGCAGTGAGTCGCGCGTGTGTTCGATCAGCGCGCGCCCGCGACGGATGGACACGCCGAGCGGCCCGTCGGGAATGGTGGCGGGGTCCGGCACCATGAACGGCACGCGCGTGTCGCCGGCCGCGGCTCCGGCCGCCTGACCGCCCGCGTCGGCGAGCGGTTCACCATCGGTGGCGCCGCTGTCCGCGCGCTCCGCGCATGCGCTCAGCAGTAGTGCGAGCGCTGCCAGCGTGATCATGTGCCACTTCACCATCGCCCCTCCCCGTCAGGCCATCGCGTACTGGCTCGTGATGTCGCGGCCCGCGCCCTTCACCACGAGCCGGAACTCATCCGGCTTCAACAGCGGGTCGTCACGCATCTCTACACCGAAGGTCACGGATTTCTCGAGCTTCCGCATGAGGTCCTTCTCTTCCTCGAGCAGGTACATCGCCGTGTCGGGATGCAACTTCACGATGATCGCATCCTTGCGCCCTTCGCTCGCGAGCCGCCGCACCGCACGCTCCATGCGCCGCACGATCGTCTCGGCCGTGAACACACGGCCCGTGCCGTTGCACACCTGACACGGCTCCGTCATCGCATGGAAGTGGCTTTGACGCACGCGCTGGCGTGTCATCTCGATCAAGCCCAGGTCGCTCACGGCGAATGCCTTCGTGCGCGCGCGGTCGCGTCCCAAGTGCGTGCGCAGCTCCTGCAGGACCTTGTCGCGGTTCTGCTTCGTCTCCATGTCGATGAAGTCGCAGACGATGATGCCGCCCACGTCGCGCAACCGCAACTGCCGCGCGATCTCGCGCGCCGCCTCCACGTTGGTCTTCGTGACGGTCTTCTCGGGATCCTTCTTGCCCGTGTAGCGGCCCGAGTTCACGTCGATCGAGACCAACGCCTCGGTCGGCTCGATGATCAGGTATCCTCCACTCGGCAAGTCGCAGCGACGCTTGAACAGGTCGCGGATCTCGCTCTCGACGCCGTGCTTGTCGAACAGCGGCACCTTGTCCTCGTAGAGATGCACGCGCTCGAGCAGCTCGGGCGCGATGCCCTTCAAGTACTCGATGATCTCGTTGTGCACCTGCTTGGAGTCGACCGTGAGCCGGTCGACCTTGGTCGAGAACAGGTCGCGGATGATGCCGCGCGTGAGCGACGTCTCGCGGTGCAACAGCTTGGGCGGGTTGCCGACGAACTTCGTTTTCTTGTTGATGCGTCCCCACTGCGAGATCAGCGTCGTGAGCTCGCGCGTGAACGTCTCCTGCGTCACGTCCTCGCCGACGGTGCGCACGATGACGCCGCCCGAGTCCTTGGGCAGCACCGACTGCACCTGTTCGCGCAGACGCTGGCGCTCGGCGCGCTCGCCGATCTTGCGACTGACGCCCACGCGGGACGCGAACGGCATGTAGACCAAGAACCGGCCCGCCATCGAGACCTGCGCCGTTACGCGCGGCCCCTTCGTGGAGATGGGCTCCTTGCTGACCTGCACGATGATCGACTGGCCGCGCTTGAGCACGTCCTGGATCTGCGGCGGGTCCTTGCGGCGACGGCGGCCGCCGCCGCGCTTGGCGCGCTTGGGCGGATGGACGACCGCGGACCGGTCGCCACCGTTGCCCCCCGATGTAGTGCCGGCCGCGGCGCCCGTGGCCGCCGCAACCTCAGCCGCGGACACATCGCCGTCCTCGACCGCCGCTTCCGCGATGTCCGCGTCGGCGCTGTCGTCCTCGTCGATATCGTCGTCGTCCTCATCCCCGTCCTCGTCGTATACGAGGTCAGAGTTATGAAGAAACGCGCTCTTCTCGGTGCCGATGTTCACGAACGCCGCCTGGATCCCAGGCAGCACGGCCTCGACTTTCCCGAGATAAATGTCCCCGACCATCCGCTTGCTCTCTGGACGGTCGACCTGCAGTTCAACGAGCTGGTCGTCCTCGATGATGGCGACGCGCACTTCCCGCTGCGTCGCGCTGATCAGAATCTCGCGCTTCATTGATGTCCGGGGTTGTGCCCCCGTGACCGCACCCGATCGTCCACGCGTTCGCCGCCCCGGCCTGGCTCGCGAGGCCGCCCGCTGGGGCGCCTCCGGAGACCGGGGATCTTTGGATTCGGCGGCGCATGCGATCCGTCATCTGAGTGTGCTGGCCACTGGAGGTGCCGCGCCGTGTGGGTCCCGGCCCGGCAGGAAATGCGCCCCTTGGACGGGGCGCTGAGGAAAACAGTCCTATATGGGTACTGCCGCGCCCGTAGGTGCGCAATATCTCCGGAGCGCGCGGCTTTCATGCCGCGTGCCGATCGCGCCTTCCCAAGGTCAGACCGAGAGCCCCTTGAGCAGGTGCCGCGCGATCACGATGCGCTGGATCTCGGACGTCCCCTCGCCGATCTCGCCGATCTTCGCGTCGCGCATCATGCGCTCCACCGGGTAGTCCTTGGTGTACCCGTAGCCACCGTGCAACTGGATGGCCGTGATCGTCGCCTGCATCGCGACTTCGGACGCGAACAGCTTGGCCATGGCCGCCTCGCGGCTGAACGGGTGGCCGTTCTGGGCGAGCCAGGCCGCATGATACACGAGATGGCGCGCGGCCTCGATCTGCGTGGCCATGTCCGCCAGTTGGAAGTGCACGCCTTGGTACGTGGCGATCGCCTTGCCGAACTGCTTGCGCTCGCTCGTGTACTTCACCGCTTCGTCGAGCGCGCCCTGCGCGAGCCCCAGCGACAGCGAGCCGATGCCGATGCGCCCGGCGTCGAGCGTCTTCATGAAGTTGATGAACCCCATGCCCTCTTCGCCGATGCGGTTCTCGACCGGCACCTCGACATCCTCGAAGATCAGCTCACGCGTGTCGGACGCGCGCCAGCCGAGCTTGTCCTCCTTCTTGCCGGACCGGAATCCCTTCATCACGGGCAACGAATCGTCGTGCCCCATGCCCAAGTCCTTCACGCGCGCCAAGTCGCAGGTCTCCTTGGTGAGCACGAAGCTCGAGATCCCGCGCGTGCCCGCCGCCGGATCCGTCACGGCGGTCACGACGAAGATCTCGCCGACGCCGCCGTGCGTGATGAAGCGCTTGGTCCCGTTCAGGACGTAATGGTCGCCCTTCCGCACCGCGGTCGACTGCGTGCCGCCCGCGTCCGAGCCCGCGCCGGGCTCCGTGAGACCGAACCCGCCCAGCACCTTGCCGCTCGCGAGCCGCGGCACGAAGCGCTGGCGCTGCTCATCGGTGCCGAAGTTGACGATCGGCGATGTGCCCAGCGTGGTGTGCGCCGAGATCGTGATCGAGTGCGACGCGCAAACGCGCGCGAGTTCCTCGATGGCGATGATGAAGCTGATGGTGTCGAGGCCCGACCCGCCGAGCTCTTCCGACCACGGAATGCCGAGCAGGCCGAGGTCGGCCATCTTCTTCACATTGTCCCAGGGGAACTCCTGGGTCTCGTCGAAATGCCGCGCGACGGGCGCGACCTCTTCGAGGGCGAATGCGCGGACCATCTCGCGGGTGGCGAGGTGGTGGTCGGCGAAATACAAAGAATCGTGCATGGGAGAGGCAGACGGTGGACGGCAGACGGTAGACGGCAGATTTGCCGACGATGCGCGGGGGGATGCGGGATGCGGAACGTGCGACCCTAGCACGCTGCCTTATCCACCGCAGCCCCGAAACTTAAGGCGTGCGCACGGCCAAGGCCTGCTTGAGGACGCGGCCGTCCACGCGCTCCAACGGCTCCACGTCGAGCACCTCGGCGAGGGTCGGTGCCATGTCAACGACTCGCACGCGGGTGTCGTTCCGGCCGGACGTGAAGGGTGCGCCCCAGAAGATCACGGGGACGCGCGCGTCGTAATCGTGCGGCGTCCCGTGGCTCGCGCCGGCGTAGTTGCCCGTGTAGTGGAACGGCTTGAGCGTCACCGTCGCGATCACCTCACCACCGGGGCGGAACATGTGCAGCCAACGGCGCGCGATGTCGTCACGCACGGTGTCGGCCGACGCGAGGTCGACGATTGCGTCGGCGCGCTGGACGCCGGGCACGCGGCTCACCTCACGCGCAAACAGGCGCGCGATGGCCGTGACGTCCGCCTCCTTGCCGCTGACCTTTTCGCGATCCACCTCGAGCACCTCGCCGTCCATCGAGAACGCCGTCGCATCGAGACCACGCTTGGTGACTTCGGCGGCTACGGCCGCATAGGCCTTTGCGAACGCGTTGTCGGGCAGGCGCCGCGCGCTCGAGTTGTCATTCCAGGTGGAGCGAACGCCCGGCAACGGCGCGACGCCGTGGTCGGCCGTCAGTCCGAGTACGATGTTCTCTTCGCCGCGCAGCGCGATCAGTGAGTCGAGGAACGCACCCAATGCCCGATCGAGGCGCAGCACCTGGTCGTGCAGCTCGCGCGAATCCGGTCCATACCGGTGGCCGACCGCATCCGTCGTCGAGAGCGACACCGCCAATACGTCGGTCTGCGGGCCGCCGCCGAGATCCATCGCCCTGACGCCGCGCCAGGCGAAGTCGAACGTCATCTCATCCATCCATGGCGTGCTGACAACCTGACCCGGCGCGCGAGCCGAGTCCGGCGAGACCATATGCGGGAACAGGAAGTCCTCTCCGCCGCTCTCCGCCGGCACCGAGTCCGCCTCGGGATACGCGGAATCGGGCAGCAAGAGATTCCACGATTGTCCGGCGTACTCGTTCATCACGCGTTCTTCGCCGTTGAACGAGCGCACCCAGCCCGGCAGGAAGTCCGCGTACCAGGTGCTCGTCACGAACCGGCCCGTCGCGGGCGCGTACCAATACACCTGATGACGGCCTCGTCCGACCGGCAGGATCGCGCCACGGTCCTTGCGCGAAACGGACAGCACGCGTGTGCGCGCGTCCGACGATGTCATCCAATCGACAAGCGTGGTGCCTTCAAAACGAAACGGCGAGGCACCGGTGCCGGGCGAGCCCACGAGCGGCGCGGTCGGCGTGTTGACGCCTGCCGAGTTGCTCGCGATGCCGGTGCTGTACGGGAATCGGCCGGACATCGTCGTGCTGTGGCCGGGTGCCGTTTCCGTGATCGCGTGGTCATGTACCGCATTCGTGAAGAACACGCCGTCGCGCAGCAGCCGCGCGAACCCGCCGGTGAACTGGCCGGACCAGCGCTGGAGATAGTCTGGGCGGAGCTGGTCCACTGTGACGAAGACGACCAGCGCGGGACGGTCGCGCGGGGCCTCTTGAGCCTGCAGTGCGGGCGCGGAGACCGTGGCGAGCAGGAGCAGGGCAAGCAGTCGTGGCATCGGATTCCCTTTGCAGGAAGATTTTAAGGGCTGACAGCAAGATACCACGCGAACCTGTGGCTCGGGTGGCGTCGGCGGGTCGACGGCGTCGGAGTCACGGCCTTCGCTGGCTCCGGGGCCCAGTTGCCGACCGACGCGCGAGGCCGCAGCTTCACGCCTCATGCGAGCCCTCACCGAGCACCCGCTGTGGCGCAACATCGTCTTGCGCACGGCCGTCTACTACCTCCTTATGGCCGCGGGCGCGTATGCGTTCCGCGAATACGCGGTTCCCAACTGGGGCGCGCTGGGTGGCGAGAGCCTGCACGACATCGTCGGCGGCGCGCCGCTCGCCCTCGAGGGCACGCCCACTGCGCCGTCGACGCTCGCAGCCGCCATCGCGATGTTGACGGCCTTCTTCACCTCGCTGCCGGTGGCGTGGATCTACACGCTGACGCGCCGCAAGAAGGGCTTCCAGCAATCGGTCGTGCAGACGTATCTCATCCTGCCGGTCGTGGCGGCCGGCATCGTCGTGCTCGTGAAGCATTCGCTCGCGCTGGCCTTCTCGCTGGGCGGCATCGTCGCGGCCGTGCGCTTCCGCACGTCGCTCGACGACAGCAAGGACGCCGCCGGCGTGTTCGTGGTGATCGGCATCGGCATGGCCGCCGCGGTGGCGCCCGCAGTCTCGTGGGTGATCTCGATCGGCTTCAACCTGCTGATGCTCATGCTGTGGTGGACGGACTTCGGGCGTCCGGTCGCGCTTGAGGGACGTACGGCCGAGCGACGGCTGGAGCAGGCGCTTGAGACGGCCAACCGCACAGGCATGTTCATCGCGCGCATGGACGACGAGGTGCTCAAGGGACTCGCGCCCGAGCAGCTCGAGGCGCTGGCCGACCGCGCGTGGCGCCGTCGCAAGCGCAATGATCCGGACCTTGTGGACGATGATTCCGTCAGCGAGGAGATGCCCGAATACGACCGCATGCTGCGTCTGCGCTCGGCGGACGTCGAGTTGACGCGCGAGCTGTGTGAGCCGCGGTTCGATGCGCTGTTCCGGTCATGGAAATACCTCGGCAAGGTGACGGAGCACGACGGGCACGTGCTCGAGTACGGCGTCTCGCTCGCCGAGACCGTCACGCCTGGCGTCGTGTCCGACGACCTTGGGATGATCCCCGGCTCGCCGCTGCGCGGCGTGGAGATGCGATGAAGCGCGTTGTGAACCGTGCTGCGATGAAGCTCGTTGCGACGAATCACATGTGGATGGTGATGGTGGCGATGCTGGCTGCCCTCGCACCCGCCGCCGATGCTCAACCGCTCTTTCGCGGCGACGCGCCGGTCGAGATCACGCTCACGACCAACCTGCGCGACCTGATCCGCGGGCGGGATTCCACGAACCTCGAATGGTTTGGCGCGGAAATGGAATACCGTGACGACTCCGGTACGGTAGTGCGCGTGCCGACGGAGCTGCGCGCGCGCGGGCACTTTCGGCGCCAGGCGCGCAACTGCGCGTTCCCTCCGCTCTTCCTGCGCACCGAGCGCGAAGCGCGCGACGGTACGCTGCTGCAGGGCAACCCGCGCCTCAAGATCGTCACGCCTTGTCGGCCGTCGACGGATGACTACCGGCAGTACATCCTGCTCGAGTACTTGCTCTACCGTACATACGCCGAGATCGAGCCGGTGCACCATCGCACGCGCTTGGCAAACATCACGTACCGCGATTCCACAGGCCGCGAGGACCCGATCACGGTGACGGCGTTCTTCCTCGAAGTCGAGGGCGAGGTCGCCGACGAGCACGGCTACACGCACGTGGAGCAGACCGGTGCGATGTGGTCTGACGTGATGCCGGACCCGCTCGGGCGGCTCGCGCTGTTCGAGTACTGGATCGGCAACACGGATTGGTCGCTCTCGGCGCTGCACAACGTGTCGCTGTTCACGACGCCCGAGCGCCTGTATGTGCCGATCGGCTACGACTTCGACTGGTCAGGCGCGGTGAACGCGCGCTACTCGTTCCCGAACCCGTCGCTTGGCATCCGCTCGGTGCGGGACCGCCTGCATCGCGGTCCCTGCTGGCCCGCGGCGCAGTGGGCGCCGATCGTCGCGCAGTTCAAGGCGAAGCGCGCTGCCGTGGATTCCGTGTGGGCCACGCCCATCGTCGGACTCGAGGACGACAAGCGCAACGACGCGAAGGAGTACCTCGACGAGTTCTGGGAGGTGCTCGACGACGATCGCCAGTTCAAGCGGGAGATTCTGGACCGCTGCCAGAAGGCTGGGAACTGAGCACTTCGAGGAACTGCTTCCCAAAGCGTTCGAGCCGCGTCGGGCCGACCCCGTGGATGCGTCCCAGGTCGGCCATCGTGCGTGGCTGCTCGCGGGCCATCTCGCGCAGCGTGCGGTCGGGGAAGATTACGTAGGCCGGCACTTCCTCATCCTTGGCCAGCGTGGAGCGTAGGGCGCGCAGTGATTCCATGCGCGTCTGCTCGGCGGCGGACAGTGGTGCGGCGGTTGGACCTGCCGTGGTGGTCTTGGAGGAGTCACGCGCGGCGCCGTTGCGGCTACTGCCATTGCGTCCGGCGCGGCGGCCGGCGCCATTGCGCGCGGCCGGGTCGCCCACGCGCGCTTCGTGCTTGATGCCGAGACAGTTGTCGCAGCCGTCGCACTTCGGGCGCGCGGCCGGGTCACCGAAGTAGCGCAGCACGAACGCGCGCCGGCACTGGTTGGTGTACGCGTACTTCTGCACCATCTCGAGCTTGCGCAACTCGCCCTGCCGGCGCCGATCGAGTGCCGCCCAGTCGATGGGCCACGCGTTTACATCGCGTTCCGTATCCGTCACGGTCATGCCCTCGCCGAGCCGCCGCCATACGACGAACTGGCGCGCCTGCAGCGCGTCCAGCAGGTTGGCCGCACCCATCGCACCACCTAGTCCCGGCGGCATCGCCGCCAGGTCCGCGACGATGCCGAGGTGGAACGCCGCACCGGCG
>JAKFFA010000046.1:0-24709 GCA_036675455.1 Gemmatimonadaceae bacterium
AACGTCACGGTCGGGTCCTTCTGGTTCGAGACAACGACGGCCCACCTCGTGCGCGCCGTGTACCGCTTTTCGACGCCAATGGACATCTGGGCGGAGGCCACGCGCGAGGATTCGGCCGACATGGAGGACGTGCCCGGTTGGGTGCGCGGTCTCATCACACCCATGACCGCCGACATCACGTCGATTAGCGTCGAGTACGGCCTCTACAATCAACGCTTCTGGCTGCCCAAGCTCCACGGCATGGAGGGGTTCGCGCGCGTGAGCTTCATGCGCATTCCCATCAAGTGGGAGGAGCGCTTCGTCTATGAGTCGGTGAATGCCATCGACTCGCTGCCCGCGATCGAATTTGCGGATCGTACCACGCGGTCAGAGTACCGCGACAGTCTGTTCGCGGCCGGTGTGGACTCGTCCAAAGCGCGCGAGATGGCGCGCGAATACAGCCAGGCGCAGGACTCGATCGTGCGGGCGCGTCGCACCGAGACCTGCCGCACCCAATCGTCCTACACCGTGATGGAGCGGCGCGGCAACGGCTCGCTCCCGACTGCGGTTGAGTTCCCATGTGACTCGACCCTGCTCATGCGCTCGGCCGAGCTGCCGCCGTCGATCTACGACGGGGGCGAGGAACTCTTCGGGGTCGAGGAGCGCGACCAACTGCTCGAGTCCCTCACGTTCAGCCTGCAGCCGGGTTGGTCACCGCAGCCGCCAGTGGTCGAGTACGGGCTCGCGTTCACGCGCTTCAACCGGATCGAGGGATTCTCCACCGGCGGCGCGATCTCGCACACGCTCGGCAGCGGCTACACGACGGAAGTCGGACTCCGCGCGTCGCTCGCGGACCAGCAACTGAACGGCGACGCAAGTCTCATGCGCTCGAACGGCCGGCGTACGCTGCGCGCGACCGCGTATCGCCGGCTCGCGGTGAGTTCCGATTTCGGCGACCCACTTTCCTTCGGCGCCTCGCTGGCAACGCTCCTCTATGCGCGCGACGAGGGATTCTACCATCGCGCGTGGGGTGGTGAACTCGCCGGCGAACCGACGCTGCCGGGCGCCCTCGCGTGGCGCCTCTTCGCCGAACAACAGTGGAACGCGCCCGTGGAAAATCGCTGGTCGCTGACGGGCGGCAACAACGACGATCGGTTCATTGGCAACGTGACGGCGGACAAGGCGTGGTTGTACGGCGCCGGCGCCGGCTGGAGCGGCAGCTACGGTCTCGACCCGCGCGGCTGGCGCGTGCGCACGAGCCTGCGCGCCGAGGCGGCGACGGGCGGGTTCGATTATGTGCGCGGCCTCATGGAGACGACGGTGTCCCGGGGACTGGGTCCGATCGCCGCCTCACTGACCGGCGCGGCCGGCACGAGCGGCGGCACGCTGCCCGCTCAGCGCCACTTCTTCCTCGGCGGTCTGCAGACCATCCGCGGCCAGACCGCCGGCAGCGGCTTTGGGGAGTCGTTCTGGATGGGCCGCTTGGAAATCGGCGCCAACTCGCCGGCGGTCCGCCCGGTGATCTTCGGCGACCTCGGCTGGGCCGGCCCGCGCGACGGCTGGGCGGAGACCGGCCGCCCGCTCAGCGGTGTGGGCATCGGCGCCAGCTTCTTGGACGGCATGATCCGCGCCGACCTCGCCCGCGGGATTTACCCGCGCTGGCAGACGCGGTTCGACGTTTCGCTCGAAGCGAGGTTTTGAGGGGCAGACGGCAGACGGCGGACAGCAGACGGCGGATTCGCCTGCGATGCGCGGTGGGATGCGAGGGGAAGGCAGCTCTCCCGCATCCCACCGCGCATCGCAGTTCGTCTACCGTCCGCCGTCCGCCGTCTGCCGTTCTAACACCCCGTTTGCGATATCGCGCCCAACCACGTCTCTTTCGGCAGGCGCAAACGCACCCGAACCTCGCACCGACCCTACCCGGCACCATGCTGTCCGCCCCGCTCGAACACCAGTCGAACGCGGAGATCCTGCTCTGGCAGGGTCGCTACCGCGCGATTGCGCTGCCGCTGATCGGTTTGTCGATGGTGACGCTGAAGTGGTTCGGCGTCATCTCCGGCGAGTCGTTGTTCGCGCCGCGGTTCGGGGCGCGCGCTCTACTGGCGGCGGTCGTGGGAATCGTCCTCCTCTATGTGCTGTTCCACCGGGTCATGGCTGCGAGGCTGCGTCGCGCGCGCAGCGTCGGCCGCAGCGCGGTGTATCTCGCACTGGCCTCGGACGTGCTCGTCTTGTTCGCCGCCGTCGCGCTGACGACACCGCCGGAGCACTATGACCGTGCACTGATCATCTCGCTGTTCAGCGTGCAGCTCACACAAATCTTCTTCGGCTGGACGGCGACGCTGGTGAACGTCGCCATGATCATCCTGGGCTACCTCGTCTTGGTGTCACTCGCCGTCGCCGGGCTGCCGTCCATGTCGCCCGCCGAGGAGCTGTGGACGCTCGCGCTCTATGGCATCGCCGTGCTGCTGTACGTGATCGTGCAGGGTCATGTGGCCACGCGCATGCGCCGGCTGGTGCAGATCTTCACGCGCGCGCAGGAGGGCGACTTCTCGGCGCGCTACGAGGAAGAGCCGGACCAGATGCCCGACCCGATCACCGTGATCGGACGCGCGTACAATCGCATGCGTACGCATCTCGAGACGATCGTGCTCACGGATCCGCTGTCCGGTTGCTTCAACCGGCGCGGGCTCGAGCAGCTCTCCGAGCGCGAAGTCTCACGCGCGCTGCGCGGCCGCAGGGACTTCGCCGTGCTGGCCATCGACGTCGACCACTTCAAGGCGATCAACGACCGCTTCGGCCACCTCACCGGCGACGAGGTGATCCGCGAGGTCGGCGCGCTCTTGCGCGAGACGGCGCGCGAGCCGGACGTCGTGGCACGTATCGGCGGCGAGGAGTTCACGATCATCGCGTCGGAGTCGAACGAGGAGGGCGCCATGATCCTGGCCGAGCGCGTGCTGGAGGCGTTCCGCGCGCACCAGTTCCGGTCGCTGCCGGCGGACGTGCGCATCACCACGAGCGTGGGCGTCGCCGCGGCGCCGGCGCGCGACGGCGACATTGCTAAGACGCTATCCGCGCGCGCGGATGAGGCGCTCTATGTGGCCAAGCGAAACGGGCGAGACCGTGCGGCGCTCTGGAGCGCCGGCATGCGCGCATTCGATGGGTCGACTGGTGCGCATGGCCGCCTCACGGGCGAGCAAGCACAGGCGAGCTAAGCCCAGTCCCGCAGAGTCCCTTCGCCCATCAGCACCGCGCGTCCCGCCACGCGCACCGCCGTCACCGCGCCTTCGGCCTTGTCGGCCGACACATCAATCCGGCTCGGGCGTCCCATCTCGATGCCTTGGTCGATGCTCCACGCAAACGACCCGTCGCGCTTCGCGTCCTTGAGCGCGAGCCATCCGCCGAACGCGGCGGCCGCCGAACCCGTGGCCGGATCCTCGGCGATGTTGATGCCGGGCGCGAACATCCGCGCGTGCCAGTGTTGCGAGCCGACCTCTGGATTGCGCGCGGCCACAAAGATCTCCGGCGCCCATGACTTGCGCAGCGTCTGCTCCCAGCGGTCGATCTTCACGCGCGCGCGTGAAACGGCGTCCACGGTCTTCACGGGCACGATGAGAAACGGCTGCCCGCACGAGACCGCCTGCGGCGATAGCGGCCCGCCGACCAAGTCGGACACGTCGAGCGACAGGATGTCCGCCATGGTGACGGCGGTCGGTACGGGCGGACCCAACTCGGGCAGCTTGGCCACGGAGAGTTCGGCCCACGCGAGCTCCGGCGCTTCGATGCGCACGTCCACCGGCACGACGCCCACGCCGAGTTCGAAGAGGAAGCGGCCCGCGATTGGTGCGGCGGTGGAGTGGCCGCGACCACCCTGTGCCGCTGAGGCACGCTCTCCCAGCGCGCCTTCCACCAGCGCGAGCGCCGCCGCCGTACCGATCGTCGGATGCCCCGCGAACGGCAGTTCGCCGCCCGGCGTGAAGATCCGCACGCGCCGCGTGTGCGAGTCCACCGCCGGCGGAAAACAGAAACTGACTTCCGAGAAGTTGAACTCACGCGTGATCGGCAACAGCGCCGACTCGGGGATATCCCTCGCGTCGGGGAACACCGCCAGCTGGTTCCCGCCGAACGGTGTGGACGTGAAGACGTCGAGGGTCAGGTAGCGCAACTTGATGTCCGGTCGGTGTGGTCCAGCGACGCGCGCGGAATGCGCCAGCTACTTATCCGCGCCCATGAACGGATATCGGTAATCGGTCGCCGGCACGAACGTCTCCTTCACGGTCCGCGCGCTGATCCAGCGCGTGAGGTTGAGCTTGGAGCCCGCCTTGTCGTTTGTGCCCGACGCGCGCGCGCCGCCGAACGGCTGCTGGCCGACCACCGCGCCCGTGCACTTGTCGTTGATGTAGAAGTTGCCGGCCGCGTGCCGCAGCGCCGCATGCGCCTCGCGCAGCGCCGCACGGTCGCGGCTGAACACGGCGCCCGTCAGCGCGTACGGCGACGTGCGGTCGAGGATGCCCAGCGTCTCGCTCCACTTGGCGTCGTCATACACGTACGCCGTCACCACCGGACCGAAGATCTCCTCGCACATCAGCGTGTACGACGGGTCCTCGGTCTGGATCAACGTCGGCTCCACGAACCAGCCGTCCTTGCCGTTTACGTTGCCGCCGGCGATGACCTTCGCGTTCTTCTTCGCGTTGTCGAGGTGCCCGCTCAGGCGGTCGAACGCCTTCTGGTCGATCACGGCGCCCATGAAGTTCGTGAAGTCGTTGACGTCGCCCATCTTGATGTCGGCGATCATCGCGCTCACGCGGTCGCGCACCTCGGGCCACAGCGACTTGGGGATGTACACGCGGCTTGCGGCCGAGCACTTCTGGCCCTGGTACTCATAGCCGCCGCGCACGATCGCCACGGCCACCGCCTGCGCATCGGCCGACGGGTGCGCGATGATGAAGTCCTTGCCGCCCGTCTCGCCCACGATACGTGGGTACGAGCGGTACTTACCCATGTTCTTCCCGATGGTGCCCCACATCGAGTTGAACACCTTGGTGGAGCCGGTGAAGTGCACGCCGGCGAGGTCCTCGTGGCCGAGCGCGAGGTCGGAGATCATCACGGGATCGCCCGGCAGGAAGTTGATCACGCCCGGCGGCAGACCGGCCTCGTGCAGTAGCTGCAGCGTGTACCACGCCGAGAGGATCGCCGTGGACGCGGGCTTCCAGAGCGCGACGTTGCCCATGAGCGCGGGCGCGCCGGGCAGGTTGCCGCCGATGGCCGTGAAGTTGAACGGCGTCACGGCGTACACGAACCCCTCGAGCGCGCGGTATTCGGTCTGGTTCCAGACGCCGGGCCCGCTGATGGGCTGCTCGGCGTAGAGGTCGCGCGCGAAGGCGACGTTGAAACGGAAGAAGTCGATCATCTCGCAGGCGGCGTCGATCTCTGCCTGGAACGCGGTCTTTGACTGACCCAGCATCGTCGCCGCGTTGAGCGTCGCGCGGTGCGTGGTCGCGAGCAGGTCGGCGGCCTTGAGAAACACGGCTGCCCGCTCCTCCCACGTCCACTCGGACCATTCCTTCCACGCTTCCTTGCCGTTCGCAATCGCCGCGCGCACGTCGTCGGCCGTGGCCTTGTAGTATGTGGCCGTCACGTGCCGGTGCTTGTGCGGCGACACGGCTTGCGCCGTCTCGCCCGTGCGGATCTCCTTGCCGCCGATCACCACGGGGATGTCGGCGCGTTCGCCCTCCATGGCCTTCAGGCGCGCCTGCAGTTCGGCGCGTTCGGAGGATCCCGGAGCGTAGGTGCGGATCGGCTCGTTGACCGGGGGAGGCAGTTGGCGGACGCCGCTGGGCGAGAACGTGGGCATTGTGGTTTCTGCGTGGTCGCGGGAGTGGATTGCGAAGGCGAACGGTAGAAATCTAAACCGCCAGCAGGCGATACTTCAGGTTATGCGTTCCCTCCGGTTGTTCCCGCTGTTGCTGCTGAGCGTCGCGGTGCAGGCCTGTGTGCCCAAGGCGGTCATTTGGGACGAGGCCGTGCAGCGACTGCCGGGCGCGCTCGCGGACACGATGCGCTTGGCCTGGCCCGACACCGCCGCGCTGCCCGTGCTGGTGAGCGCGTGGACGCCGGCGACATGGCCCGCGGAGCCGGGCACCTGCACGGCCAGCCTGCGCGCGGCACGCGCGCTCGACGGCGAGGCGTTCGCGTCGTGGTTCGCCGTCCGGCCGGACTCGAGCGTGCTGCTGCGCGTGGCGCGCTCCGACGACGACGGCGCCACGTGGAACCCGGCCGTGACGGCGGACTCGACGGACGTCGGCACGGCGGGCTGTGCACGACCGGCGCCGTTCATCGCTGCCGACTCCCTGAACGCGTACGTGCACGTGGTGTACCACCTCGTCGCGCGCGAGGGTGCGGGGCTGTTCTTCACGCACACCATGGAGCGCGGCGCGCTGTTCCACGAGCCGGTGCCGATCGTATACGGCGACCGTCCGTCGGCCGCCGCCGTCGCCTCGCGTGGCGACACGGTCGTGGTGGTCTATGAGGACCCCAACAGCCGTTCGGCGCGGCTCGGACTCGCCATCTCACGCACGCAAGGACACATTTTCGAGCGACGCGTCCCTGCGTCCGACGAGACGGGCGAGGCGCACTTGCCGCGCATCGCCGTGCGCGGCACCCGCGTGGCGATCGCGTGGACGGTGACGCAGCGCGGCAACGGCGCGCAGCGCACCGCGGTCCGACTCGGCACATTGGCATGGTGAGGAAAACCTGATGCACATTCTGCTCGCCGACGACGACGAGACGATGCGTGAGCTGCTCGAGGCCGTGCTGGCGGCGGGCGGACATTCCGTCACGGGGTTCGCGGAGGGAGCCGCCCTCTGGGAGGCCTTCCGTCGGCAGCCCGCGCCCATGGTTGTCCTCGACTGGCGGATGCCCGGCATGGACGGGCTTGAGGTGTGTCGCCGCATCCGCACGCATGCCGAGGGGGAGCGCACGTTCGTGCTCGTCATCACGGCGCACAACGGACCCAACGACCTCGAGCACGTGCTCGACGCCGGCGCCGACGACTACCTCTCGAAGCCCGTGACGCCGGAGCACGTGACGGCCCGGCTGCGCATCGCCGAGAAACGCATGCAGACCGAGGCGGCGCGCCGCCATGCGGACGCGGAACTGCGCAAGGCGCGCTACCTGGCCGGCATCGGCGAGGTATCACTCGCGCTGCAACACGAGATCAACAACCCGCTCGCGGCGTTGCTCACGAACAGCTCCCTCATCACGAGCGGGCTGCTGACGCCGGAGGAAGTGACGGAGAGCCTCGAGACCATCGACGCGCAGGCACGGCGCATCGCGGACGTCGTCAAGCGCCTCAACGCGATCGAGGCGCCGCGCTCGGTGGAGTACATGGAGGGCCACCAGATGGTGGACTTAGGCGGCGTGCCCACACCCCCACCCAAGCGGCGCTGATGCCGGCCGCGCGCGCCTCGACGCGCTACATCGGCGTGCATGCCGCTGACGACGGCGGGCTGCCGATGGCCGTGCGCCGGTCGGCCGCCGCCGGCGGCCGCGCTGTGCAGGTGTTCACCGCGCTGCCGATGTACTACAACGAGAAGGCGGGTCTCAAGCCGGAGAAGGCGGCCAAGGTGCACGAGGCGCTGGAGGCCGCCGGCATCGAGCGACGCCACCTGATGGTGCATGCGGCGTACGTGCTCAACACCGCGTCGGCCGACGAGACCAAGTCCCTGCGCGCGCGCAACGGGCTCGCCAAGGAACTCGAGCGCAGCACGGCGTTGGCGGCGGGCGGCTTTTGTTTCCATCCTGGATCCGCAGGCGACGGCGACCCCGACGAAGCCGCCGTGCGCGTTGGGCTCGCGATCCTCTATGCGCTTGAGACGGTGCCGGAAACGGACGCGGGCACACGGGTGCTCATCGAGAACACCGCGGGCTCGGGGCGCACGATGGGCCGCAACGCCGATGAGATCGCGCTCATGCTCGCGCAGATCCCGAAGGAACTGCGCCACCGCACGGGCTACGGGCTCGACACGTGCCATCTGTTCGCGTCGGGACACGACATCGCGTCCTCTCCCGAGGCGCTGCGCGCCGTGCTCGGGAAGTTCGAGGATGCCACGGGCGAGCCGCCCGCGTTCTTCCACCTCAACGACAGCCAGCATCCCGCGGCGTCGAACAAGGACCGGCACGCGCTCATCGGCGAGGGCCATATCGGGGAGGAGCCGTTCCGATGGCTGCTGCGCGACCCCGCCACCGAGGGCGTGCCGCTGATTCTCGAGACGCCGCAAGCACGCGCCCAGACGGTGGAGGACGATGCATCGGCGGACCCTGCCGACGCGCGCATGATCGCATTGCTGAACGGATTCCTCGACGCGTAGCGGCGCGTTTGAGAGGGAGAAATGCCGTTGTTGGACCGGTTTCCCGGCGTCGCCAGAGGGGAATTCCCCCCGTTTCAGAGGGAAGTCGCAGTGACGCACCTATTGCGCCCCGCAGGGAGGCCCTTACTTTCGAGTCAGATCGCATACTTGCTCGACCGGGCGAAGCATCGCGATCGACCACTTCCTTTCGAGGAGAGAGTTAGCATGGCTGCCAAGAAGAAGACCGCGAAGAAGCCGGCGAAGAAGGCCGCAAAGAAGGCCGCGAAGAAGCCGGCGAAGAAGGCCGCGAAGCGCAAGCCGAACGCTGCGTTCATGAAGCCGGTGACGCCGAACGAGAAGCTCGCGCAGGTCGTCGGCGCGTCGCCGCTGCCGCGCACCGAGCTCACCAAGAAGCTCTGGGTGTACATCAAGAAGAACGGCCTGCAGGACAAGAAGAATCGCCGCATGATCAACGCGGACGACAAGCTCAAGGCGGTCTTCGGTGGCAAGGGTCAGGTCTCGATGTTCGACATGACCAAGCTCGTCTCCAAGAACCTCAAGTAAGCGAACCGGCGCCAGGAGAAGAAAATCCTTGGCGCTGGATGAAGGGCGCGCCGTGAGGCGCGCCTTTCTCGTCTGCCGGACTTTTCACCCAACCCACGTGGCCGCGAAGAACAAGAAGGGCGACAAGCCGAAGAGCACCCAGAAGCCGAAGAACGTCGTGGCCGCCGCCCGCAAGGGTGGCGGCAAGGGCGGCGGCAAGGTCGACGCGAGGAAGTTCTGGGAGGGCTTCAAGTCCATTGCCGCCACCCTCGCGATCTTCCTGGTGCTGCGCACGTTCTTCATCGAGGCGTACCGCATCCCCTCGGGCTCGATGATCCCCTCGTTGCTCATCGGCGACTGGCTCTTCGTGAATAAACTGCGCTACGGGCCGCACGTGCCGTTTACCGACGTCAACCTGCCGGGCTACGCCAATCCTCGCCGCGGCGAGGTCGTCGTGTTCGTCTCGCCGCCGCAGATCGACCAGCCCGAGGATCCAACGCCGATCCTCGTGAAGCGGCTCATCGGCATGCCGGGTGACACGCTCTATTCGCGCGATGGCGTCGTGCACATCGATGGGGTGCCACAGCACTTGGGGTACGCGGCGTCGTCGCCCGCAGGGGCGCCGCCGGACGAGACGCATCCGCTGTTCGCATGGCAGGACCGCATCGAGATCAAGGACTCGCGGTTCGGTCCGCCGCCCGCGCAGTCGACGCTCGACGACTGGGGGCCGCTCGTCGTGCCGGACGGCCATTTCTGGATGATGGGCGATAACCGGTACAACTCGAAGGACAGCCGCTATTGGGGCGTCGTGCCGCGCGAGAATGTGCGCGGACGGCCGTTGTTCGTGTATTACTCGTGGAACGCCGACGATTCCGACCGTCCTCTTCCCTTCCTCACGGACATCCGATGGTCCCGCATAGGGCACGTCATCCGCTGACCGCACGCTCGTTACGCGCGCACGCGCGCGCCTCGAGCGCGACTCGCGCATGGGGCGCGTTGGCGTTCGCCGCCGCGCTCGGCGGTTGCATCGAGTTCTCTGAGACCCCGGCGCCGGGCAGTGACGCCGATTCGGCGCAGGTCGCTACCGCGACCACCGGCGCGCCAGCCGCCATCCAGTTCCTCACGCCGTTCGGGCCGGCCACGCGCCCGTTCTCGCCCGCCGTGCGCGTCGGCGGGCTCATCTTCCTTTCGGGACAGGTCGGCACCAGCGCGGACGCCACGGGCGGGCTCGTCCCCGGCGGCATCGAGGCCGAGACGCGTCAGACAATGGAGAACATCAAGGCCGTGCTCGACTCGGTCGGCTCCGGGATGGACCGCGTCGTGAAGTGTACGGTCATGATGGCCGACATGACCGAGTGGGACCGCATGAACGAGGTTTACCGCACGTACTTCACAGAGGGGCGGTATCCCGCGCGCAGCGCGATCGGCGCCAACGGCCTCGCTCTCGGCGCGCGCGTCGAGATCGAATGCATCGCGGCGGCGTGACCGGTGGCGCTCCTGCGGCATACGAGCGAGCAGCACGCGGCGCCGCGCCATCGGTTGGCGCGGCGCATCTCGCTCTCACTGCCGATCATGGCCGTGTTGGCCGGCGCGGGCCTGCGCATCTACCGCGCCATCGTCCTACAGTACGGATGGAGTGACCGCTGGCTTTGGATCGCCGGCACCTTCATCATCGGTGCGGTGTTCCTGTTTCTCATGGCCACGCTGCACATCGGCAACTATCCCGTGAAGAGCTGGGTCTGGCGCGCGCCGACGTTCGCCGTCGTGGAAGCGCTCACGGAGATCGCCGTAAGTCTCGGCCTCACGCTCGTTGGCCTCGAGAAGGTGGGGAGCCTCACGGCCACGTTCCACGACTGGCAGACCACGTCCGTGCGCATCCTGTTCTTCCGGCTCGTCGGCATCTCGCTGTTCGCCCTCGTGCTCGCCCTCGTGACGACCGTCGTCCGCCTCTGGCTGCTGCCGCGCAAACCGATCAACCAGTGAGTCCGATGAAGACCATTCTTGCCGCCGCGTTCGCGGCCACCGTCGCGCTGGCTTCGTCGCCGGCCTCGCCGCAGACGAGCGCACTGTCCGCGCAGCCGGTCGTGCAACCCGCCGCCGCGCCGCCGGCTACGCGGCCGTTCGGCACGCTGCGCGAGCAAGCCGCGCTGCAGCAGGCCTGGCTGGCCGAGCGGCTGCGTACGGTGCTGCCCGCGTTGATGCGGAAGCATGGCGTGGACGCCTGGGTGATCCCCATGCGCGAGTACAACGAGGATCCGGTCTTCTCGTCGCTGGTGTCACCCACGACGTTCGCGGCGCGCCGCCGTACGATCTACGTGTTCTTCGACAAGTGCGCGGCCGACGGACGCACGGACCCGGGCGACGGCTCGTGCATCGAGCGCATCGCGCTGGGCGGCACATCGCAGGGCGGGCTCTACGACGCGCGCCGTGCGACCAAGACGGTGGATGTCGAGACCGACGGCCGGCAGGCCGAGCTCTGGGGCGACGAGCAGTGGGGCGCCCTGCGCGAGGTCATCGAGGAGCGCGACCCGAAGGTCATCGCGATCAACGTCTCGCGCACGTTTGCGTTCACGGACGGACTCAGCGCGGGCGAGTTCGACGGCATGACCGAGGCACTCGGCGAGCCGTGGACCTCGCGCTTCCAGCCTGCGGAGTCCTTGGCGCTCGATTTCATCGCGACGCGCGTGGCGGGCGAGGCCGAACAGTTCGGGCGCATGCAGGAGCTCGTCTGGTCGCTGACGCAGCGCATGTTCTCGTCCGAGGTCATTACGCCCGGCGTGACGCGCACCAGCGAGGCCGTGTGGTGGTGGCGTCAGCAGCTCGCCGACATGGGCCTCGACACCTGGTTCCAGCCAAGCGTGAGCGTGCAGCGGCGCGGCGCGAGCGCGGAGGATCTCGGCGAGGATCCCGTGATCCTGCCGGGCGATGTGTTGCATTGTGACGTGGGCATCACGGCGCTCGACCTCAACACCGACACGCAGCATATGGGTTACGTGCTGCTGCCGGGCGAGACCGACGCGCCCGCGGGGCTCCAGCAGGCGCTGGCCAATGCGAATCGGCTGCAGGACATCGTGATGGGCGAACTGCGCGCCGGCCGCACCGGGAACGAGATCCTGTCATCCTCGATTACTCGCATGCAGGTCGCCGGCATCAACGGCACGGTGTATTCGCATCCCATCGGCAAGCACGGCCATGGCGCGGGTCCGCTGATCGGCCTGTGGGACTATCAGGGTGGCGTGCCGGGCCGCGGCGACGCCCGCGTGATCCCGGACATGTGGTATTCGATCGAACTGCAGGCGACGACGCCCGTGCCGGAATGGGGTGGCCAGCAGGTGCGCATGATGCAGGAGGAGGACGCCATCGTCGGCGCCGACGGCAGCACGCGCTGGGCGCTGCGGCGCCAGGACCGGCTCTTCCTCGTGAAGTGAGCTAGTTTTCGGGACATGAAGAAAGGCAAGAAGGAGTTGATCGTCGTCGGCGACCGCGTGCTGATCCGTGCGGACGAGGGCGACGAGCGGTCCAAGGTGGGGCTGTACCTGCCCGCCACCGCCGTGGAAGGTCAGGCCGTGCAGGGTGGCCTGATCGTCGCCACGGGCCCGGGCACGCCGCTGCCCGAGGTCGCTGACCACTTGGACGAGCCCTGGCGCATCACGGGCACCAAGGAGACGCGGCACGTGCCGATGCAGGCGCAGGTGGGCGATTACGCGTTGTTCTTCAGGAAAGCGGCGGTGGAGATCACGTTCGAGGGGGATCGATTCCTCGTCGTGCCGCAGCCCGCGATCCTGGCGCTGTCCAGATGAACCGTGTCCGGCTACGGGCGATGCGCGCACTCGATGCGCACCCGCCGGAGACGGTCCCAGATCACTTACCGTACGGAGATGGAGCCGATGATGTATGACGAGAGGATGGTTGCCCCGATGCGCGCCGAGCTCACACAGCTGGGTGTCAAGGAACTCCGCACGGCGGACGCCGTCGACGCCGCGCTGAAGGAAGCAAAGGGAACGCAGATGATCATCGTGAACTCGGTCTGCGGTTGCGCCGCGCGCAACATGCGGCCGGCGGTCGCCGCCGCGCTGCAGCACGAGGCGAAGCCCGACGAGACGTACACGGTGTTCGCCGGCAACGATGCCGACGCCACGCGCAAGGCGCGCTCGTACTTCACGGGCTACGCGCCCAGCTCGCCCTCGATCGCGCTGTTCAAGGACGGCCAGCTGTTTCACATGGTGGAGCGCTGGCAGATCGAAGGGCGCAGTGTGGAAGCGATTGCGAGCGACTTGACGGCGGCGTTCGAGAAAGCCCAGGCAGTCGGCGCGTAGCGCGATGCGAGGGGGGATGCGGGTTGCACGGGCGGTTCGGGTTGCGGGGGGTGACTAGGGATGCGAGGAACTACTGCCTGGCTGGTCGCGGCTGAGATCCTTGATGCGAGATGCGAGGGGACCCGAGGTCCCCTCGCATCGTCGTAATCCGCGCACCGCAGTAATCCTCGCACCGCCGTTCCTCCTCGCATCGCGGGCCTCTCGCAGCCTATCCCGCAGGGCGCCTCGCATCGCAGTCGCTGTCAGCTTTGCCTGACCCACCGTGCCAGTTCCCGAAGGCTGGGCCGCTTCCCGTACATCAGCAGCCCAATGCGATAGATCCGCGCCGCGAGCCAAATGCACGCCACGCAGGCCAGCGCCACGCCCAGTAGCGAGCCCGCGATCTCCACGCCGGGCACCTGCGTCGCCGACATGCGCACGGGCATGATGATCGGCGCCGAGAACGGAATCAGGCTCATCACATTCGCCAGCGTGCTCGTCGGGTCCATCATGACCGGCTGCACGAAGATGATGCTGAAGACCAGCAGCATCATCACCGGTTGCGACGCCTGGTTGGCCTCCTCCTGGCTGCCGACCATCGCGCCCACCGCGGCGAAGAGTGCCGCGTAGAGGGTGTAGCCCAGCAGGAAGAACAGGACGAGCGCGATCAAGACCGCTGGCTCGATGGCGGGGAACGCGAAGCTGGGCATGCCGGGCGCGCCGATCGCCGAGAGGATCGCGCCCCGCAGCTTCCAGAACAGCACGCCGCTGGCGACCCACGTGAGCTGCTGCGTGAGCCCGACCGCGCCGACGCCGATGACCTTGCCGGCCAGCAGAGTATCCGCCGTGACGCTCGACATGACGACCTCCGCCACGCGCGTCGTCTTCTCCTCGAGTACGCCCCGCAGGATGGCCTGGCCGTAGAAGATGATGCTCATGTAGAGCAGGAACGCGATGGCGAAGCCGAAGATCGCGCCGGCGAGGCCGGAGCCGCCCTTGCCCTCGTCCGTGATGCGCTCCGCCGCCAGCCGCACGCGCACGCGCGAGAGCGACTCGGCCGTGGCGGCGTCGATGCCGGCCGACTCGATGCGCGACTCGAGCAGCGCAGCGCGCACGGCGTTCTCGATCTGCTCATTCTCGCCCACCGACGACGCATTGCGGCCGGCGTAGCGCGCCGAGGTGCCCGCCATCGTCGCGGAATCCAGGATGAGGTATCCCGTGAGCCGCTGCGCCATGACGTCGGCCACGAGGCTGTCCTCGAGTGCGGCGAGCGTGGCCGGTGCGACCTCGCGCACCTCGCTGCGCATGTACGTAAGGGCCGAGTCGCGCGCCGCAACGGCCGCGTCGGAGGAATCGGCGGCGGCCGGCACGAGCTTCTCCGCCACGCGGTAGCCGAGGCCCGCGCCGGTCGCATCGACGATGCGCACACTGTTGACGCGCGCGTCCTGCATGCCGCGCACCGAGAGATAGCCCGGCACGATCATGATGGCCGCGAAGAAGATCGGGCCGAACAGCGTGACGAACACGAACCACTTCGTGCGGACGCGCTCGATGTACTCGCGCTTGATCACCACCCAGAGCTTATCCATGGCCGCTCATCCCCTCTTCGACGCCCGTGGCGCCGACGCGTTGCAGGAAGATCTGGTGCAGCGACGGCTGCACCTGCTCGAAGCGCCGGATGCGCGCGCCGGCCGCGACGATGCGGTGCAGCAGCTCCTGCGCATCGGCACCGGCCGCGAGTTCAATCTCGAAGTTGCGCCCGTGGTCATCCATGCGCGCGACGAGCGCGCGGTCACGCAGCACGGACGAGATCGCCGTGTCCGGATCTCCGTCGAGCGCGAGCGCGACCGTATGACCCGCATTCTCCGCGCGCACGTCCGCCAGCTTGCCGTCGAGCACTTTGCGGCCGCCGGCGATGATGCAGACCGAGTCGCAAAGGCGCTCCGCACTGTCCATCACGTGCGTCGAGAAGATCACGGTCTTGCCGCGCCGCCGCAGCTCCACGACGGTGTCCTTGAGCGCCTGCGCGTTGATGGGGTCCAAGCCGCTGAACGGTTCGTCCAGGATCACGAGCGACGGGTCGTGCAGCAGCGTCCCGATGAACTGGACCTTCTGCTGCATGCCGCGCGACAGCTCGTCCACCTTGGCCTTGCCCCAGTCCTTGGCGTCCGTGCGCAGGCCCATGCGGCTGAGCCACTCGTCGATGCGGGCGTTCGCGGTGCGGCGGTCCACCCCCTTGAGCTCCGCGAGAAAGCGCAGGACGTCGCGCACGGACATCTTCTTGTAGAGCCCGCGTTCCTCGGGCAGGTAGCCCACGCTGTCGAGGACGCCGCGATCACCGTGCGGCCGCCCGAGGATCGAGATCGAGCCCGAGTCCGGCGCGATGATGTCGAGGATCATGCGGATCGTCGTGGTCTTGCCGGCGCCGTTGGGACCCAGCAGGCCGTACACCGTGCCGCGCGGCACCGACAGCGAGAAGTCGCTCACCGCCACATGTTCGGCGTAGCTCTTTGAGACTCCCCTGATTTCGAGGGCGGCTTCGGTCATCATTCTCCTGTGCGGCGGGACGCCGGAATATACGGCGCGCGCACTGGTGTCGGGCGCCGCGACTCGCGACACTACACGGCATGCACGCACAGAAGTTTCAGGCGCCATCGGGCGCACGAGGAGCTCTTTCACGCGCGCGCCGGCATGCCTGGGCGCGAGCATTTGCCCTCTCGCTGCTGGCCGCCGCCGTGGCGTGTGGGGATGCCTCGTCCGACGGCCCGCTGGTCGTCTTCAATGCCGGCAGTCTCGCGCGGCCCTTGCGCGCCGCGCTCGATTCCTTTGCGGAGCGCGAGGGCGTCGATGTCGCGCAAGAAAGCGCCGGCTCGCTCGAGTCGGCGCGCAAGCTCACCGAACTGGGCAAGATTCCCGACCTGATCGCGCTCGCCGACGCAGCGGTGTTTCCGGGCTACCTGATGCCGGCGCACGTGGACCGCTACACCGAGTTCGCGCGCAACCGCATGGTGGTCGCGTTCACGGACAGCTCGCGCTTTGCCGACCAGATGGTGCCCGGCACCTGGTGGCAGGTGCTGCGCCGGGAAGGCGTGGAGGTGGGCCGCGCCGACCCGCAACTGGACCCCAACGGCTACCGCACGCTCATGGTGTGGCAGCTGGCCGAGCACTACTATCGCCAGCCGGGCCTGAGCGCCGAGCTGCGGGAGCGCAGTCCCGAGCGCAATGTGCGCCCCAAGGAAGCCGACCTCGTGGGGCTGCTGCAAGCCGGCGAGTTCGACTACATCTGGTCGTACGAGTCGATGGCGCGCGCGGCGGGCCTGCGGTACGTCACGCTGCCCGCCGACGTGGACCTCTCGGATCCCGCACTGGCCGATGTATACGCGAGGGCGTCCGTGAACGTGCGCGGCGCAAGCGTCGGCGACACGGTCGAGTTCCGCGGCCAACCGATCGTCTATGCGTTCGCGGTGCCGGTCAATGCGCCGCACCGTGAGCTGGGCGAGCGCTTTGCCGCGTTCCTGCTCTCGGACGACGGGCGAGCGATACTGCGGCGCGCGGGACTCGACGCATTGGAGGAGCCCGTGACGCGCGGGGCGTCCGGCGACTCAACCGCCGCATCCGAGACAGAGTCCAAGGCGCCATGACGTCTCCCGAGTCCAAGGCGCCATGAACTCGCGCGCGGCGCAACGCACGGGCAGCGTGCTGGCTGCGGTGGCCGCGTCCGCGTTGCTGCTCTTCCTCGCCGCGCCCGTGCTGCGACTCATGGGCGCCGGCGGCGTCGAGGGACTCAGCCGGCTCGGCAGTGACGCCGAGCTGCGCGCGTCGTTGCTGCTCACCGCCGTCACGGCCACCGTCGCGACGCTGCTCGGTGTCGTTGGCGGCACTCCGCTGGCGTACCTATTGGCGCGGCGACGGTTCCCCGGCCGGGCCGTGCTTTCCGCCATCCTCGATCTGCCGTTGCTGATCCCGCATCCAGTGGCCGGTATCGCGCTGCTGCTCCTGCTGGGGCGCGACAGCGCCGTGGGCGGTGCCGCGCTCGACATCGGCCTGCGCATCGTGGGATCGCCCGCGGGCATCATCGCCGCGATGCTGTTCGTGTCTGCGCCGCTGTTCGTGAGCGGCGCGCGCGAGGCCTTCGCGAAGGTGGACGCACGCTATGAGGGCGTCGCGCGCACGCTCGGCGACGCGCCTTGGCGGGCGTTCCGGCGCGTGACATTGCCGCTCGCCGCGCGCGGCTTGCTTGCGTCGTCGGTGGTGATGTGGGCGCGCGCCGTGAGCGAGTTCGGCGCGATCGTGATCCTCACATACAACCCGAAGGTCGTGAGCGTGCTGAGCTACGATCGCTTCACGAGCTTTGGGCTGGCCGAGGCGTTGCCCGTCGCGGCTGTGCTGGCGATTCTCGCGCTCGTGCCGCTGACGCTGCTGCGCGCGTTGCGCACGGAGCGGGGGATGGACAGATGATCAGTCTCGAGCACGTGACCGCGCGCAAGGGCCGCTTCACGCTCGACCGCGTTTCGTTCACCCTCGAGCCGTCGCGCTATGGCGTCGTGATCGGCCCCGCCGGTTCGGGCAAGACGACGCTGCTCGAGGTCATCGCCGGCCTGCTGCGGCCCATCTCTGGCCGAGTGTTGCTCGGCGGAAACGATGCCGCACGGGTGCCCGCCGAGTCGCGCGGCATCGGCCTTGTGTATCAGCACGCCTTTCTGTTTCCGCATCTGTCCGTGCACGACAACGTCGCATACGGCACGACGAATGCTGCCGACGTCGAGGAGGTCTCCGGACGGCTCGGCGTCGCGCCCCTGTTCTCGCGCGACGTGGGCGGTCTCTCGGGCGGCGAGCGGCAACTGGTGGCCCTCGCGCGCGCGTTGGCCCGCCGGCCGCGCCTGCTGCTGCTCGACGAGCCTTTCAGCGCGCTGGACCCGCGCCGTCGCACGCTCGTGCGTCGTGAGGTGCGCGCGCTGCACCGCGAGTGGGGTCTCACGACCTTGCAGGTCACGCACGACTTTGCGGAAGCGGGCATGCTGGGTGATCGCGCCGTGCTGCTCGACGGCGGCCGCGTCCTGCAGGAGGGTTCACCCGCCGAGGTGTTCCGTCGGCCGGCCTCGCCGTACGTCGCGGAGTTCCTTGGCGCGGAGAACGTGTTCGCGGGCGTCGCGCGCGACCTGGGCGAGGCCGCGCCGGACTGGGTGGATGGCGCGCCCGGTGACTACGCGCTCGGCCACCGTGCGTTCGCGTTCGAGGCCGAGGGCCTGACGTTCTATGCCGTGGGGGACTTCGCGGCCGGCGCCGGCCATGCGGTGATCCGCGCCGAGGAGATCACCATCGCGCGCGACCAGACGCATGACTCCGCGCGCAACCGTTTCGCGGGCCGCGTGACCGAGGTCGCGACGCTGGGCGCGCTGACGCGCGTGACCGTCTCCGTGCGCGGCACGCCGCTCGTGGCGGCGCTGACCACGCGCTCAGCGCACGAGCTGGCGTTGGAGCCGGGGATCGCGGTGGTGGCGAGTTTCAAGGCGATGGCGGTGCATTTGTGCTGATCCGATCGCGCACGCGATACACGCCATAGCCCGGTACCGCAAACCAGGGCTCAAGGCATGAACTCGCGAGCGCGTCGAAGCGGTCCCAGCCAATCGACACCGGATCCAACCCGCGAAATCGCAGATACTCCAGGGTGCCGCCGGCCACGACGACGTGCGTGATCCCGGAGCCGTCAAAGCAATTCCCGGATGCCGTCACCGCATCCAGATACGACCAGTTCCGCATCAGGTTGTCCTGCAGCACCGTGGCATTGATGCCGAACCCGCGGCTTTCGAACAACATCAGGATTCGCGCATCCGCGGGCACACGTTGGTTCAATGCCGCGGCCAGTCGCTGCTGCCCAGCAACCTCGACTCCGCTCAGCATGAAGCCCTGGCGCGACATGGCGCCCGTGAGATAGGCGGGAACATTGGTGTTCACAATCTTCAGGTACGCGAACTTCATGGGTTCGAAGATGATCGCGCCAGCCGAGAGGCCGAAGATCACCACGCGCATGCGGGCATCGCGAACGTACGTGACGATGCGTGCGGCGACGAAGGCCGCACCGATCGTCAGCGGCGCGATGGCCGGAATGAGATATCGAAGATTGATGAGCGGGTCGCGCAGTACGATGACCAGTATGAACAGGACGCCGGGCAAAACCAGCGCCACGCCCGCGAACGAGCGTAGGAACAATGGGGCGAGCAGCACGAACGCGAACGCCGGGTTGGCGCCGTAGAGCAGTCCCTCGCCTTCCGGCGCGAGTGTCTCGGGCTGCATCAGCCAGGCGCGGAGACTGAAGGGCTCGCGCGTCACGCGCAGCGGTTCGGGGATATCGGCTAAACGAGCCGTCTCCCAGCCGGGGAATCCGCGCACCCACTGCGGCGGAATCTCCTCCGCAAGATCCGGATATAACGGTGCGCCGAACATCACTTGGTTTTTCACGATCCACGGCAGCATCGCGACGGCGCACGCCAGCACGACGGGCAGAATCAAGGTCCTCCATGCGCGCGGGAGGCGACCGGGGCCAACCACGGCATACGCCGCAACCGGCACGAGCACGGCGATGTACGCCAATGACAGATGCTTCACGCCGACGGCAAACCCCAGCAGCGCGCCTGCGACAACGGCCGAGCTCAGCACCTCGGTGCGGCGCGTGATCGCCCGCAGCAGCACGAGGTGCCCGAGCAGCCCAAATGTCGCGGCCGTGACATCGACTTTCGGCGTCGCGCCCACCAGCAGCATGATGGCACTCCCCCAGTACAGAACGAGCGCAATGCTCCCCGTGGGGCGGCCGAGATGCTCGTCGGCAGCCACGGCCATGGCCGCCGCACCCCCGATGGTGAAGAACATCGAGAGTAGCGCCGGTGCGCTTAGGCTTCCGACCGCGAGCAATGGCAGGTACAGCATGTGCACGAGCCCGACGTAGGACGCGTGCATGTTCCCGTCGGGGACATGAATGCCACCATGCAGCAGGAACTGGCGCGGCACCTCCAAGTGGTACATCAGCGAGTCGTAGTCCGTCGGTGGTGCGAGTGCGAGCATGAGCATCGCAACAGTGACGAGAGCGAGCACGCTGAGCACCGGAACGCCAGCCAAGCGGCGCAGCTCCGTGGCGGCGCCACGTGCCGCCGGCAACAGCTCTGCGAACCGTCGCCGCACCAGGAGCGCCACGGTAATCAGCACGAGGGATATCGACACGACATTGACGCCCGCGATGGCGAAGGCGATAAGCAGCGACGTGCCGAGTACGCCGGTGCCGACGGCCGCCGCGACCAGGAGGGTCAGGACCGCGGACGTGTCGCGCCATTGCGGGACGCGCAGTGCTCCGAGCCCGGCGGACACCGCCAGCGCGATCATACCGGCCGCGACGGCGAGCGTGTAGAGATGGTAGACGATGAGTTGGGCGCCCTGCAGCACATCGATGTTGGCGGTGGTCATCGCCGACCGGGCGAATCGATGAGGAGCGTCGGGTTGGTCACGCTGGAGAATATGCGCGGAGGGGACGTGTGCTGTCAGAGCCGAGAGTGCTTCGCCGATGCGCGGCACTCCGGTTATCATGGACGGCATGCCATCCACGGATGTTGCGACTTCTCCCGATGATGTTCCGACCGGGGACTCGCTGCTCATTTGGGGTACGTACGACGTTTCGAAACCGCGCGTTCGGCTACTGCTGCAAGGCCTGCGCGAGGTCGGCGTCGTGATCCATGAGCAGCACGTGGACATTTGGGCCGGCGTACGTGACAAGGGCACATTGGGCGCGCGGGAACAAGTCGCGGCCGTGGTGCGTTGGCTGCGCGCGATGCCGACGCTCGTCCGCGCGTACCTTCACGCACCCCCGCACCGGGCCGTATTGGTTCCGTATCTCGGACTATTCGATGCGCTCGTCATTGTGCCGTTCGCTCGCTGGCGCGGGACTCCCGTCATTTGGGACATCTTCATCTCGCCGTATGACACGGTGGTGAATGACCGCCGCTTGCTCGGCCGATACCACCCGATCGCGCTAATGCTGCGTGCCGCAGAGTGGCTCGCCGCGCGCGCGGTGTCGAAGTCGTTCATTGACACGCGCGCGCACGCCGAGCGTTTCGAACGACTGATGGGACTCGCGCCCGGGTCGGTGGGTGCGGTACCGCTGGGGACGGATCCATCGCAGTTCCCGCCCCGGACCACGCGGGCCGGCAGCCATACTCCATTCCGCATTTTCTTCTATGGGCAGTTCATCCCGCTGCACGGACTCGAGACCATCGTCCGGGCCGCGCACCGGCTGGAGCAGCAGGGTACGGCCGTTGAGTGGGTGCTAGCCGGCACCGGACAGGAGCAGCCACGCATCACGGCGCTCATCGCTGAGCTCGGCGTGCGGTCGGTGCGTCAGCTTGGTTGGGTGGCGCCGAAGGACCTGCCGCGTCTTATCGATGAGGCGGACGTGGGCCTCGGCATCTTCGGCACTTCCGACAAGGCGCGGACGGTGGTTCCCAACAAGGTATATGAGCTGGCCGCAACGCAGACTCCGATCATCAGTGGTGACACGCCGGCGATGCGGGAGTTCGCCGCAGGCAATCGCGGGATTCATCTCGTGACGCCCGGGGACCATGAGGCGCTGGCTCTGGTTATCGAGCGATTGGCCACGCGTCCGGCAGACTTGCAAGAAGGACCGCTCCCGGTGATCGGACCCCGCGAGGTCGGCACCGATCTGTTGCGGATGCTGCGCGCTGGTGCCGAGGCGTGAACAGTCCGACTGTCAGGGTTCATCGTCAGTTTGGTCGGACCGCCGCCGCGCTTGGCTGGGTACCGGCACCGCGCTACCTGCTTCGGCGCTCCGTCGTGCTTGAGTGGATGCGGAACATTCCGGCGGGTCGCGTGCTAGACATCGGCACGGGTGCCGGGAGCCTGCTCGCCGACCTACACGGCCTGGGATTCTCGTGCACCGCGCTGGAGACGTCGGCAGATGCACGACACATGGCGGAACGCATCCTGAGCGATTTGCCGGATATCGCGGTGCGCGCGTCGCCCGACCAGCAGTGGGAGAATCAGTTCGATGTGCTCCTTTCATTCGAGGTCCTTGAGCACATCGAAGACGATACGGCGGCCCTGCGTGATTGGTTGCGGTTTTTGCGGCCGGGTGGACGCCTGATCATCTCCGTGCCGGCACATGCGTCGCGGTGGACGGCCACCGATACATGGGCCGGTCACGTGCGGCGATATGATCGCTCCGACTTGATTGCGCTCGCCGAACGGTGCGGCGTGACAGTGGATCGCTGTGAGAACTACGGATTTCCACTCGCCAATGTCATTGAGCCCGTGAATGCATGGGCCCACGCGCGTCAGGCCCAGCGCTCGAGTTGCGAGAGTCCGGCCGCACGAGCCGACGGGACTGCTCGTGACGAGGCGGCGCTGCGGGATGCACGCAGTGCGGAGAGTGGCGTCCGACGGTCGATGGAGACTCGTCTCTTTCCGCTCATGACTTCCTGGCCCGGTCGTGTCGCGATGCGCGCGGCCTGCACGGCGCAGCGCTGGTTCCGACGGACGGAGCTCGGCAATGGCTTTCTCCTGCAGGGCTCGAAGCGATCGTGACGCCTGACACACAAGCCGGCGTACCCCTCGTGCTGTCACATCTCCTGGCCGTCTTCGCCGCCGTGCTGCTCCTCCTTATATGGGTATCGCTTGGCGCGCGCATCCGCACGTGGATGCCGGGACGCCCGCACGCGGCAGACGGCCTGCGTTGGGAAGTCGACGCGGTCTTGGGCGCTGGTGGGCTGGCGACAATACTCTTCCCGCTGAGCGTGGCCCGCGTGCTGTATCCGCCGGTGGTCCTGGGCATTACCGCTGCGGTACTGCTGGTGTCGCGTCGCGCGTTCGCGGATGCCGCACGCGACCTTGTCCGCATGGGCGCGGCGGTGACGTCACGGGCAGACTCGCGCACTTGGGTGACGCGTGCGGCGATCGCCAGCCTGCTCCTGGTGTTGCTGATCGGCGCAATCGCGCCGCCGACGGAGTGGGATTCGCTGATGTATCACCTGCGGATTCCGCTCTGGCTGCTCGACACGGGCGCGCTCGGTGTACCGGAGGATTCATTCCACATGGCGCTGGTGGGTGCGTCGCATTTCGCCACGATTCCGCTGCTTGCCGCGGGTATTCTGGTGGGTCCAGCGCTCATGCAGGCGATGATGTGTGTGCTGGTGGTGACCTGCACGATGCGTCTGGCCGGCCTTGTCGACGTTGGCAAGGTGGGTTCCTGGCTGGCGGGACTAGTGGTGATCGGTTCGCCGATGTTCTTGCTCGTGGCAATCACGGCACGTGTCGATGTGGCGCTCGTGTTGGCGCTGGTTGCGGCACATGCGACACTCGTGGACGCACGTGCGCGAAGGACGACAGAGGGCGTGCTGCTCGCATCCGTTCTCGTGGGCATCGCGATGGCCATCAAGCCACAGGCCGGAGCATATGCCGTCGCACTAATTCCGTTGGGGTGGCAGAGCGCCCGTGACCTACGGACGGCAGGGATCGCCGCACTGGTCGCGGTCATCGTCTGTGCTCCGTGGTACCTCAAGAACGAACTGCTGGTCGGTGCGCCGCTGTACCCACAGGGAGCGCCGGGTTGGCTGCAACCGTGGTTGGCGGACGTGTTCGGCGCCCGTGTGCCGCCCCCACTCTTTGACCAATCGATTCTCCGCGCGCTGCCCGAGAGTCGGGCGCCGTTCAACGTGCTTGATGCCTTCGTCGCGCCGGGCAACCTGACGATCGAGTTCGAGGGCGCCCACTACGGTCTCTCCCCGCTGCTCCTACTTATCCCACTGGTAGCGGTCTTCTGGCGGAGTCGGAGGGCAGCACTTGGCGTGGCGCTCGTTGGCGTCGCATACGCCGCCATCGTGATCGTGCCATTCAGCCGGATCAACCTGCGCTACTTGATGCCAGCGATCCCCGCCTTGGCGGTTGGGGTGGCCGCATTGCTCGAAAGGGCGGCATCGCGTCTCGCGCCGCGCGCGCGGTCGCTCGCAATTTGCGGCGCCGTTCTCTTCACACTCTGGCCGCTCGGACCGGCGATTGCCGCGCGGTTCGGAAACGGCGCACTGGTCGCGCACGCCGGCGGCATGCTGTCGGCGCGCGGAGTGTGGAGACAACATCCGGATCCAACGGTGTGGGGATATGCGCCCGTGATTGACGCTGTCGAGCGGTTCGTCCCGGAGGACGGACGCGTCCTGATGCTGTGGGAAGCTCGCGGACTGCCTTTTGCGCAGGACATGATTGCCGACGTGATGCTCTCCAACTGGAGCTATCTCGCGCAATCTCCCGCAACCGAGGATTGCCTTGCCGGCACCGGAATCACGCACGTCCTAGCGAGCCTCGGATCCGTCAATTACTATCTGGGTCGAGGCGCAGACCCCGATGCGTTCCGGCTCGGCGAATTCGCCTCTTTCCGGCGACGGTGCCTGGGAGATGAGGCGTACGTGATCGGGGAATATCTCTTGGCCCGCGTGCGCAAACAGCCGGACTGACTGATCGACCGCAGGTCGGTCGCACGCTGAATTGCGCACTCAG
>JAKFFA010000063.1:0-24631 GCA_036675455.1 Gemmatimonadaceae bacterium
CTGCAAGAGTTCCGCGAGGCGGTGCGCACGGAGCGCGTGGACGCTGCGCTCATTCGCGAGCGCAAGCACGCGTTCGTGTCGTACCACGCGCTCACGCCGCCGCGCGTGCTCACGTCGGACGGCGAGGCCGTTGTCGGATCATATCACCGCGACGATTTCCCCGAGGGCGCACTGGTCGGCTTGGCGGTTTCCGCAGGCACCATCGAGGGACGCGCGCGCGTGATCGCGGACATCGCAGAAGCCGACGATCTCAAAGCGGGCGACATCCTGGTCACGGCATTCACCGATCCCAGCTGGACGCCGCTGTTCGTCTCAGTGCGCGGCCTCGTGACAGAGGTCGGTGGGCTCATGACTCACGGCGCGGTGATCGCGCGCGAGTACGGGTTACCGGCGGTCGTCGGGGTGTCGGGCGCCACGCGGCTCATCCGGGACGGGCAACGAATCCGCGTGAACGGGACGGATGGGTACGTCGAAATCCTGACCTAGGAGCGGCGACGGCGTGGAGCGGGCCTGCGTCACCAACGTCTTGCGCGGCCGGCAATACTTAGGTAATTACAGAAGTATGGGAACCCGGTAGGAATCCCCGCTTAAGTCGGATCAACACAAACCATCACTCGGAAGCTGTCGCCAATGGTTCAGTCCCCAGCCGTCGTCGACGGCGTCTTTCACGCCTTGGGCAACCCCACGCGGCGGAAGGTTCTCGAGCGACTCGCCGTCGGCCCAGCGACCGTCAGCGAGCTGGCGGCACCATTCGACATGCAACTCCCGTCGTTCGTGCAGCACCTCTCGGTGCTCGAAAAGAGCCGGCTGATCAGATCGCGCAAGCGCGGGCGTGTGCGCACGTACGAGATCGCCCCGCAACGGCTCAAGGTCGCCGAGGACTGGCTGGGCGCGCGCCGTCAGATGTGGGAAGCCCGACTGGATCGGTTCGAACAGTACGTCACACAACTCAAGGAGAAGGAGCCGGGATCATGAGGAAGCAATTCAAGTTCGACCCCAAACTCGACTTCGCGATCGAGCGGTTCATCGACGCTCCCGTGCGCCTGGTCTGGGAAGCGATGACGAAGCCGGAGCATCTCAAGGAGTGGTACATGCCCAAGGCTTGGGGACGTGTGGCGCGCGCCGAGATGGACGTGCGGCCGGGCGGCATCTTCAGCATCGACATCGCGGGGGAAGACGGACAAGAGTTTCCCAACCTCGGCTGCTTTCTGGAAGCCATTCCAATGGAGCGGCTCGTGTGGACGTCGATGCTGTTTCCCGGCTATCGCCCGGCGGTCTTCGACGACATCCCAATCACGGCCATCGTGACGATGGAGTCGGTGGAGGGCGGCACGCGCTACGTCTTCACGGCCCTACATCGGGACGAGGCGGACTTCTTGAAGAACAGCGAGTCGGGGTTTCGGCAGGGGACGGAGATTGCAATCGATCAGCTCGTGGAACATGTGATCGGGATGAAGTGATTGCGTCCGCCTCTACGCCAAGGCCTGTCATGAGCAGGTCCTGACGTTCGGCTCGTCGAGCCACGAGCAGTGTGATGGACGCCGACGCCGCGCTCAGCAGCACGAACGGTACGGTGATCACGGACAAGATCTGCGGCGTGCTCACGCTCGAGCCTTCGCGACTGGCGAGTCCAAGTGCCACCAACGCGAACGGGAACAGCGTGAGCAACAGGCCGCCCGCCGCGCCCCACGCCGCGAACTGGGGGAGCGAGAGTTCGTGGAACCGGCGACGGCGGGCGGCGATGCCGAGCACCACGGAGAAGAACATGCCGGCGAAAAATCCGGGCACGGCGAGCGCCGGGAGCGGGGCGTCGAAGACTTCGAAGAAGGCGTTCCATGGGAGAAACGGCAGGAGGATGCTGGACACGCCGATGGCGATGCCGGCGACGGCCCAGCCGACGGCCCAGGTGAGGCCCATGCCGAGCGCTCCGCGGAGGCGTTTCAGGGCTTTCACTTAGGGCGATGCTTGGGAAGGGGAACTACTATCACGCGGAGGCGCGGAGGCGCGGAGAGGGTGTGAGCGTTGCTCTTGCACGGCTACTTGCCGCCGAGCTTGCGCGAATCTTGCTCGGTGCTGAAGTCGAGGAGTTCCGGCTGCTGTGCGCGTCTGGCGAGTGCGAGTGTGCCCGCCGCCGAGGCGGCGCTGGTGAGGGCGAGGGCGGCGATGCCGATGGCGGGGAGGCCGACGATGGTGCCGAGGAAGAAGCCGCCGAGGGCGCCCCAGGCGGCGATGCGGGGGAGGCGGAGGGCGTCGAATGAGCGGCGGCCCTCGGCGATCCAGAGTACGAAGGAGAAGGCGAGTCCGGCGAGGAATGCGGGGATGGCGAGTGCTGCGGGCCAGATGTCGACGCCGAGGAAGAGGTCGGATCCGGGCAGGATGTTCATGATGAGCTCGATCATACCGCCCACGAAGGCGCCGCCCACGCCCCAGAGGAGCCCGAGTCCGAAAGCGCCGCGCAGGCGTCTGAAGAATCGATTCATGGGATTCGCATCTCCGCTCACCCCCCGTTCGCCAGCGCCGCGCTCGCCGTCCGCGCACACGTCGCCAGCAGCGCCGTCCCCACGAACAGCGCCTCCTCGTCCGGGTCGAACCGCGGATTGTGCACGCCGATCGACTCCGCACCCGAGCGCAGCGTGCCCACGCGCATGAAGCAGCCCTCCATGCGCTCGAGATAGAACGAAAAATCCTCGCCGCCCATGTTGGCCACGGCGAGCGACCGTAACGCCGCGTCGCCCAGCAACGCGCGCGCCGACGACTTCGCCCACTCCGCGCCGCGCACGGAGTTCACGAGCGGCGGCGTGCCCTCACTGAAGACCACCACCGCCGTCAGGCGATGCGCCACCGCGATCGACTCGGCCATCGTCTTGAGCTCGCTGAGCAACAGTTGCCGCGACGAGATGGTCGTCGCGCGCACGGTGCCCGTGCACGTCGCCGTCTCCGGAATCACGTTGGCTGCGTTGCCGGCCTCGATCGTGCCCACAGTGATCACGCCCGGCAGCGCGGGGTCGAGCCGCCGCGAGACGATGGTTTGCACTTCCATCACGAACGAACCGAGTCCGACGATGGGATCGATCGCGTCCTGCGGCCGCGCGCCGTGTCCACCGCGGCCGGTGAACGTCACGGAGAACGTGTCGGTGGACGCCGCCAGCGGCCCCGAGTCGGCGACCACCTCGCCCACATTGAATCGCCAGTCCACGTGCGCACCGAAGATCGCCTGCACATCATCGAGCGCGCCGCTGGCCAGCACCTTGGCTGCGCCTTCGCCGACCTCCTCCGCCGGCTGCAACACGATGCGCACGTCGCCGGGCGCGGGCTGGCGCGCGAGCAACATCGCCGCGCCCACGGCCCACGTGGCGTGCATGTCGTGGCCGCACGCGTGCATCACGCCCGGCGTCTCGGAGGCGAATGGCAATCCGGTGAGTTCGGTGATGGGCAGCGCGTCGATGTCGCCACGCACGGCAACCGTGGGCACGCGGCTGCCGCCGCTCGCGCCGCCCTTGGCCGAGCCATTCGCCGAGCCATTCGCCGAGCCGGGCACGCGCGCGACAAGCCCGGTGTCGGCCACATCCACGATATCCGTGACACCGCACGCGTGCAGCGCCGCGCGCAACCGCTCGCGCGTGCCGTGCTCCTGCCATGACAACTCCGGCGCGCGGTGCAGGGAGCGCCGCAAGTCAAGCAAGAAGCGACGGTCTTCGGGCGTGAAGTGCGATGAGACGACGGTTCCCTTCTCGGTCTGTTGCATCAGGGGCGGAGTTCCTCCGTGCGTACGGTGAGCGCGTCGATACGCGCGCGATCCACGGTCACGCCGAGCCCGGGCCGGTCGAGCGGCACACGCACCATACCTTGGGCGTCCATGGTCCACTCGGGGTCGACTACGTCTCGATCCCAGTAGCGCGCGCTGGGCGAGAGGTCGCCGGGCAGCGTGAAGTTGGAGAGCGAGGCGAGCGCGACGTTGTGCGCGCGTCCGATGCCGCTCTCGAGCATGCCGCCGCACCACACGGGCACGCCGGCCTCTTCACAGTAATCGTGGATCGCGAGCGATGGCGTGAAGCCGCCCACGCGTCCCGGTTTGATGTTGATGATGCGGCCGGCGCCCAACGTGACCATGTCCTGCGCGCGCGCCAGCGACGTGATCGATTCGTCGAGGCAGAGCGGCGTGCGCAGCCGCGCCTGCAGTGTGGCGTGCCGGACGATGTCGTCGTGCGCCAACGGTTGCTCGATCATCATGAGGTCGAGGTCGTCCAGGCGCGCAAGGTGGTCGGCGTCATCCAGCGTGTAGGCGTTGTTGGCATCGGCCATGAGGTGGGCATCGGCGCCTGCGGCGGCGCGCACCGCGGCAATCCATGCGATGTCCCGGCCCGGCGCGATCTTGATCTTCACCTTCTGGTACCCCGCGTCGAGCGCAGCGGTCGCTTTCGCAACGAGCGTGTCGATGTCCTCCTGGATGCCGAGCGAGATGCCGGTGGCGATGCGCTCGCGCGTGCCGCCGAGCAGCCGCGCGAGCGGGAGGCCGGCCTTCTCGGCCGCGAGCGCCCAGCAGCCCATCTCGAGCGCGGCCTTGGCCATGTTGTGGCCACGCACGTCGCGCTCGAGGACGCCGTGCACGACGCCCGGCGCGTCGAACGCATGCCCGAGCAGGCGTGGCGCCAAGAACCGCATGATCGTCGGCCACGCCGTGTCGAACGTCTCGCTCGAGTAGTTGGGCGCATCGTCCACGACGCACTCGCTCCACGCGCTCACGCCGTCGGCGTCGAAGAGTTCGCACAGCATGATGCGTCGGTCGCGCATCACGCCGGACGAGATCCGGAACGGCTCCACCAGCGGCAGGTGGATCTCGCGCAGGATGATGCGGTCGATGCGGAAGCCGGTCATGACGGGGGCCCTGCGAACAAGTGGTCGAGTCGGAAGCCGGTCATGCGCGCTCCAAGAGGTAGGCGCCGCCGTCGGCGTCGGCGACGAACCCGCGCACGACGTATCCGCGCGGCAGGTAATGCGTGAACGCGCGGCGCGTGGACTCGCGCCAGCGGCGTGCGGCGGCCAGGTCGGCCGCAGCAAGCGCGGTGATGTCGCGAGGCACGCGCACGGTAACACGTGGCGCGTCAGGTAGCGCGTCGGCTGGCTGCGCGTCCGCGGGAATCGCCGTCAACGGCTTGGCGACGCGCGCCGGGTCGATCGCCCACGTGATCACGAACCGGTCCGTCGGCATGTCGCCCTGCAGCGGTGAGTTGGTGCCCTCGCCGTACATCGCGACGACGTACTCGTCGACGCGCGCGCCCATGCGGTTGAGGTTCAGGTGCGCGTTGCGCGCCACGAGCGGGTCGAAGGTCCAGTACATGACGTCGATGCCCAAGGCGCGACACTTGTCACGCTGATACTCCTTGAGACGCTCGCCGAGATGCGTGCCCTGCGCCTCGGGCCGCACGGCGAGCATGTCGGACCAGTGGACGAGCCGCCCGTCCTTCAGGCCCGTCACGCCGAACACGAACCCCTGCATGACGCCGTCGTCATCGAACGCGCCGGCAACCACGCCGCCGAGCTTTTGCGCGACGAGCAGCATCGCGGCGGGTACCTTCTCGGTGAAGCCGGCGCCCCAGGTCAGCTCCTGCAGCGCCACGCATTGCGCGCGGTCGGCGTGCGAGCTGAAGTCACGAATATGCAATCGCCGAAATGTTCCAGTGTGAGATTAAAGCCTTGCCGGGCGCCCACGCCCGCATGATACCTGCTAAACTATGGGCGATGCGGAAGCTTTGCCTGTGGATCTCCCTTTCGGTCGCCCTCCCGTGCGCCCCGCTGGCGGCGCAGGAGACGGCTCCCGCGCCGATCGTCACACGCGGCGACCTGGTAAAACTGGGGGCGGTCGCGGGCCTCTCGGTGCTGGCCTTTCAGGCCGACGGCGCGCTGCGCGCCGACGTGCGTGACGCACAGACGCAACAGAACAGCTTTGCCGACGCCCTCAGCGAAGTGGGCAACCCCTACGGCGGGTTCGGGGTGCTGGCGCTGGGCGGTGCCATGTGGGGAGGCGGGCTCGTCGCCGGCAACGAGACGGTCGCCACGGTGGGCCTGCGCGCCGTGGAAGCGATCACGGTGAGCGGCATCATCGTGAAGGTGATCAAGGGCACGGCCGGGCGATCGCGGCCGCGCGTCGCGCCGCACCAACGGGGCGACTTCGACCTGGGTCGCGGGTTTGGCGCCGTCGACGGCGATTACGAGTCGTTTCCGTCCGGCCACACGACGGCGGCCTTCGCCTTCGCCGCGGCGGTGACGAGCGAGGTGGCGCGCCGCGCGCCCGGGCACGCGCGCACGGTCGCCATCGCCACCTATGGCATGGGCCTCGTCGCGGGCTACGCCCGCATGCATGTCGATGCGCACTGGTTCAGCGACGTCACGATGGCCGCCGGCATCGGCATGCTGTCCGGCTGGGCCGTCACGCGCTGGCACGCGGAGCGGCCGGACAACGCGATCGACCGCATGCTGCTGCGCCCAGTGATCGCGCCGGGGCCGGACGGCTCGGCGCGCATTGGCTTCCAACTGGTGACGCGGTGAACGGGATCTTCATCACCGCAGAGCTCGAGGGTGAGCTCGGCGCGCGCGTGCATGCGCTGCAGGAGGAGTTCGACCCGAAGATGGCGCGCTACCTGCCGCCCCACATCACGCTGATCGGGTCGTCGGGCGCCGGGCCGCTGCTCTCGGACACGCCCGTGCCGGAACTCAAGGCGAAGATCCTGCCCGTCGCCGCCACCACGGCGCCGATCCGATTACGCTTTGGACCGCCTGAGCGATTCGTGCAACGCGAGATCGTCTCGCTGCCGCTCGACCCGCACGGACCGCTGCGCGACCTGCACGAGCGCCTCAAGAACTGCGGCCTGCCGTTCGCACCGTCGCGCTATCCGTTCACGCCGCACTGCACGATCAACCTGTATCCGACGCTGACGCCGGACCGGCTGCGCCGGCTGCTTGCGATCCGCATTCGGGATGAGTTCGAGATCCACACGCTGCGCGTGTATCACACCAACGAGCCGCAGAAGCCGGAGTTGTTGTTCGACGCGCCGCTGGAAGGGCGCGTCGGCGAGACTATCGCAGCACCTTCGTGAGCACCGCGTCGAGGTCCTGATCCTCGCCCACGCCCGTGTACACGACCTTGCCCGACGCGTCGAGCACCACGATGTAGCTCGTCGCCGGCACGTCGTACGCCTCGACACCATGGCCGCGCCGGTCGTAGAAGTGCGTGAAGCCCCGCATGTGCTCGGCCGTGTACCGGCGCACGCGCTCCGCGGACTGATTGGCGCTCACCGCCACGCCCACAAAGTGCACGCGGTCGCCGAACTTCTTCTGCGCCGCCGTGATCGTCGGCTCGAGCGCCTTGCACACGCTGCACCACGTGGCCCAGAACTCGATCAGCACGGGCTTCTCACCCACGACGCTGTGTAGCTGCACGGGCTCGCCCGCGAGCGTCTCGAGCGCGGCGTTGGGACCGGCCGAGCCCACGGGAATCCCGCTGTCTTGCGCGGCGACCAACGGCGCGACACAGGCGACAAGCAGCACGGCGGTGGCTGCGGCGCGCGCGCGCGCGCGGATCGATTCCAGGCGTCCTGAGATCTTCATATCAACAGTTTCCCCATCTCGATGAGATACCACTCGGCGACGCCGAGCATCAGCAGTGCAAATAAACGCTTGACCCAGACCATCCAGGCGCCCGCGCGCGGCAGCCGCGACACAGCGCCGCTCGACAGCCCGACCACGACCAGCAGCGTGCACATGCCGAGCGAGAACACGAAGAGATACACGAACCCGAGCGTCGCGCTCCCCGTGGTGCCGACCCATGTGAGCACGGCGGCCATCACGGGCGCGGAGCAGGGCGCGGCGACGAGGCCGCTCATCGCGCCCATCACAAACGCGCCCGTGGCGCGTCCCGCTGTGCCCGCAGTCGCCGCGCGCTGCACGAGCGCGGCCGGCAAGCGCACCGGAATCACGTCGAGCATGGCTAGCGCGGCCAGCACCAGCATGTTGGCCATGGCGAAGTAGAGCCACGGGTTGGTGCTGATGGTGCCGAACATCGTACCCGTGAGTCCGGCGATGAGGCCCAACAGGGAATACACCGACGCGAGGCCGATGACGTACGCGAACGTCAGCGCGACCGTGCGCCAGCGCGGCGGCGTGCGCTCGCCGACCGTTTGCCCGCCCACGATTGCCGCGGTGATCGGAATCATGGGGTAGATGCACGGCGTGAGGCTCGTGAGCACGCCGGCGAGGAAGACCAGCGGGACGGCGCTGGCCGGGCTTTCGCTTAGGCGGGCGGCGATATCTGCAAAATCCATTTACGGCGATGCCGGGGGGGATGCGGGGCGCCCTGCGACCGTTTCGCATCGTCGTGTCATTTGTTGCGCACCGCGAGAATGGTGAGTGGGGTGTTGGGCTCGACGTCGCCCGCGAGACGTTGGTGCAGGACGATGCCTCTGATGGTGGCGAGCACTGTCGAGGCCCCACCCACCCCCGACGTATCCGTGAGCGTGCCGAGCGGTTCGCCGGCCTCGATGTGCGCGCCGGGGCGGAGGCCCGCGGCGGGCTGCCAATGGCCGGCGGTCGCTGACAACGTCACGTCGCGAGCGGAGTGAACCACGGGCATGGGCGGCGGCGGGGCCTCGAGTACCATCACCCCCAGGTGCCCGAGCAGTCGCTCGGCGCCGGCCAGGAATGCGGCGGTCGCAGCTGGGTCCTCGCGCGTCGCACCTGCCTCGAACACGGTGATGGCCGGTACGCGCGAGAGGTGGGCAGCGGTCTGCAGATACATCGACTCGGCCAACGTGCGCGGGCCGTCGGTGTCCCATACGACGTGCGGCACGCCCCACAGGCGCGCGAGGTCCAGAGCCGCCGAGTCGATGGCGGGATCGATGCCCGGCCGAGCGGCGTAGGCGAAGCTGCCGACCGCCTCGTTGCCGTCAGAGCCGTGCAGGTCCACGAGGTAGTCGCTGCCGGCGACGACCTCATAGAGGATGCGCGCGGCCAGCCGCTCGGTGGGACTGCCGTCGCGGTCGCCGGGGAAGACGCGGTTGAGGTTCAGGCCATCGGACGGACTCGTTTGCGCCAAACCGGCCTCGTAGCCAGCGACGTTGGCGATCGGCACGATGATGACGCGGCCGCTGAGGCGGTCCTGCATGCCCTTGAGTTTTTCGGCCAACTGCTCGAGCGCGCGGATCGCGGACACCTTGCCGCCGTGCACGCCGGCCACGAGCGCGACCGTGGGACCGGGGCTCCCGCCGCGGATCGTCGTGACCGGCAGCGCGGGCTGGGCGGAGACGAGCGAGGGCGCGAGGGCGAGCAGCAGCAGCAGCGCGAGACAGCGAGTTCGCATCCTGCAATGTACCTTTGCGGCTTGCCGCACATCATGGGAGGATGATGACCGGCCTGCGGAGGCTGCGCGAGTATGGTACGCGAATCACGACGACGGCTGCGGCGCTCTTCCTCGCGACGTTCGTGGTGTTCTTCGCCCCGCTGCGTCACGGCGGGACCGGCGACACGGTCCCCGCCCAACTGCTCCCGATCTCGATCCTGTTCGAGGGCAACTTCGACTTCAACGAGTTCGTGTGTCCGGTCGACGCGGCGGGCCGAGCCAGCGATTACGACGCGCTTCGATGCACGGCGCCGTTGCCCTACTATTTCGGCGTCGTCGACGGGCGCGTGGTGTCGAACTATCCCATCGTGCCCGGACTGCTGAACGTGCCGGTGCACGCGGGCGCCGTGCTGCTCGGCGTGAACGTCGCGCGTCACAGCGTGACGCTCTCGATGCTCACCGCAGCGCTTGTCACGGCCGGTTCGGTGGCGTTCATGTTCCTGGTGTTGGTGGAGGTCGCGCGCGAGCGGTCCACGGCGCTGCTGGGAACGCTGGTCTACGCGTTCGGCACCGTCGTGTGGAGCGTGGCGGCGCGCGGCCTGTGGCAGCATGGTCCGTCGCTGCTGCTGCTGAACGCCGCCCTCTACCTGCTGGTGAGACGCGGCGGCGAACGCGCGATTCCGTGGGCGGGCCTGTTGCTCGGTTTGGCGGTATTCAACCGGCCGGCCAACGCACTGCTCGCGGCGCCGCTGGCGGTCTATGTGCTGCTGCACCATCGGCGCGAGGCGTTGCGCTTCTGCGCGATGGCGGCCGTACCGGCCGTGGCGATGCTGGTCTATTCGATGGTTGTGCTCAAGTCGTGGACGTCCTTGGGTCAGGGACAGGACATGGTGGCCGGCGCGCGTCCGCTCGAGGGACTTCTGGGCATACTGTTCTCTCCCGCGCGCGGACTCTTCGTGTTCAGCCCCATCCTCTTGCTCGGGCTGGTGCGGCTCCCACGCGTCATATCCGGACGGGCGCGTCACCCGATTGCGGTGTACCTGCTGGCGGGCACCGCCGCGCTGATCGGCCTGCATGCGGTCTGGCATATCTGGTGGGGCGGCCACTCCTTCGGCTACCGGCTGCTGGCGGAGGCCGTGCCGTTCTTCATCCTGCTGTTGGCGGTCGCGTGGGAGGAAACGCTGCGCCGGTCGCGGCTGTTCGTGGGGCTGACGGCCGTGCTGCTGGCGGTCTCGGTCTACATCCACTTCCTGGGGGCGTTCGTCGCGCCCTGCGGCTTCGATTCCTCCCCGAACTTCATCGATTATCATCCAGAGCGTCTCTGGCAGATCCACGAGACGGAATTGATCCGGTGCACGCGCGCGCTCGGCGCATCCCACGCATCCGGCTTTTTTTGACCCAACAGGAGAAGTAGCCCGTGGCTCCGCAGTTCATCTATGTGATGAAGGCGCTCAAGAAGGTCATCCCGCCTTCGCGCATCATCCTCGACGATATCTGGCTTTCCTTCTATCCCGGCGCCAAGATCGGCGTGCTCGGGCCCAACGGGGCGGGCAAGTCGTCGCTGCTCAAGATCATGGCCGGCGTCGACACCGACTTTCAGGGCGAGGCGTGGGCGCACAAGGGCACCAAGATCGGCTACCTCGCGCAGGAGCCGCATCTGGATGAATCGCTCGACGTGCGCGGCAACGTGGAGCTCGCCGTCAAGGAGCAGCGCGCGCTGCTCACCAAGTTCGAGCAGATCTCGGCCAAGTTCGCGGAGCCGATGAGCGATGACCAGATGAACAAGCTCATCGAGGAACAGGGCAAGGTGCAGGAGCGCATCGACGCGCTCGACCTGTGGAATCTCGACAACACGATCGAGGTGGCCATGGACGCGCTGCGGCTGCCGCCGGGCGACGCGGGCGTCAAAAACCTCTCGGGCGGCGAGAAGCGTCGCGTGGCGCTCTGCCGGGTGCTGCTCGAGCAGCCCGACATGCTGCTGCTCGACGAGCCCACGAACCATTTGGATGCCGAATCGGTGGCGTGGCTCGAGAAGTATCTGGAGACGTTCCCGGGGACCGTCGTGGCGATCACGCACGACCGCTACTTCCTCGACAACGTGGCCAAGTGGATCCTCGAGCTCGACCGTGGGCGCGGTGTGCCGTACGAGGGCAACTATTCCGGCTGGCTCGAGCAGAAGCAGACGCGCATGGCGCAGGAAGAGAAGGTGGCGTCGGCGCGCCAGCGGTCGCTGCAGCGCGAACTCGAGTGGGTGCGCATGGCGCCGCGCGCGCGGCAGGCCAAGAGCAAGGCGCGCTTGCAGAAGTACGAGGAGCTGGCGAGCGAGGAACAGAACGAGAAGATCGCGAACAACGAGATCATCATCCCGCCGGCGCCGCGGCTGGGCAATGACGTGGTGATCGCCAAGGGCCTCAAGAAGGGTTACGGCGACAAGTTGCTGATCGACGGGCTCGATTTCTCACTCCCGCGCGGCGGCATCGTGGGCGTGATCGGCCCCAACGGCGCCGGCAAGACGACGCTGTTCCGCATGATTACGGGTCATGAGAAGCCCGATGGCGGCACGCTCAAGGTCGGCGAGACGGTGCAGCTCGCGTATGTGGATCAGTCGCGCACGCTCGACCCCAAGAAGAGCGCATGGGAGGAGGTGAGCGGCGGCAACGAGCTCATCATGGTCGGCAAGAAGGAGATGAACAGCCGCGCGTACCTGAGCAGCTTCAACTTCAAGGGCACCGACCAGCAGAAGAAGGTCGGCGTGATGTCCGGCGGCGAGCGCAACCGGCTGCACTTGGCGAAGACCGTGCTGAGCGGCGGCAACCTGCTGCTGCTCGACGAGCCGACCAACGACCTCGATGTCGATACGCTGCGCGCGCTGGAAGAGGCGCTCGTGGATTACTCGGGCTGCGCGGTGGTGATCTCACACGACCGGTGGTTCCTGGACCGGTTGGCGACGCACATCCTGGCGTTCGAGGGAAACTCGGAAGTCGTCTGGTTCGAGGGGAACTATCAGGCGTACATCGAGGACCTGCGCAAGCGGAAGGGTGCGGACGCGGATCAGCCGCACCGGATCAAGTTCAAGCCGTTAGTCCGCTGACGCGGACTAACGGCAGACGGTAGACGGTAGACGGCGGACGGCGGATTCCTTCCACTGCGTCTCTGTGACAGATTCGGGAGCCCCACCCACGCCCCGCCTGTGCCGACGCACAGGTCCCCTCGGCCTGCTCACTAGGAAGTCCTCGCGTCGCTGCCGGCCGTCAGCTCCGCACAAACTCAATCAGCTCCCTGAAGTCGCCGCGGTCCGCGCGCTTGAGCGCTCGGATATACTCCTCCCGCGGCGCTCCTGCCGCGGTGAGGGGCTTTCGCCCCCATGAAAACGGTGCTTGGCCGATTGCGGTCAACAATGCATCCGTCAGGAGGCGGGCGTGACGACCATTCCCATTGGGAAATGGGTGGATGAACACGAGGCCGTGATGCAGGCGAGCGGCCACCTCGTCCGTTGACACAGCCTCGGTATGCAACTGTGCGCGCGTATTGTCAAACAAGTCCTTGAGGAGCGGTTGGATATCGAACCAAGGCAGTCCGATGCTCTTGTCGCTGCGGCGGAATGTGCCGGCCCATCGCCACGTGCGGTCGAACATGCGCTGATGAAGCCGGCAGGCGAAATCGGTTGAGAGCACATGTGCGACCGTCAGCTTCTGACCCAGTAGCCACTCAACAGCTATAGCGATGTTCAATTGCTCCCATTCGTTCAACTGTGCTTGCGTGCTGATGTTTGGCGGAAGAAGGTCGGCCGCCTCGTCCTCGTCGATGCGAGTCGCACCGTCAGGTGGGTCCGCGCCGGCGAACGTGCTCACGGTGCCTTGGCCTCCCAAATCCTGCTGGACCAAGTGCGAAGCAGTTCCTCGGCCAACTCGTGCGTCATGCGATCGGTCTTCTCAGACGCGACAGTCTGCGCTTCCAGCCCCATAGTATGGCTGACCCGTCCTAGAATTTCCGATGCCGTTGCCAGTGCTTGGCGCTTCCGGATCGCCGATAGCGGAGCCCGAGGCACGAGCGCGTATACCAGGTTGCAGTTCATCGCACGCGCGGCTTTTTCGAGCGCCGCGAGCGTGATGGAGCCAGACACCTCGCGGTCTTCCATCTGTGAGACGGCGCTAGGGGTTAGGCCAAGGCGGGCAGCTAGCTGTCGTGTTAGCATGCCCAATGAGGTCCTGATTCCCTTGATCCATCCCCCTCTCGGTGGCGTAAGCTCGACGCTCGCCAGTAGCGGAGCAAGTAACTCTTCCATCTGTTTCAGGTTGAGGTCGCTCATTCTGTCGCCTTTCATACGCCGCCCCCAAATTGATGGATACCTTAATTACGATTTAACTAAAGTAAGGTAACGCTCACTATTTTCAGTTTTCGCTTAAGTTATATATAAACTTACACTCGTGGAGAGCAGATGCGCCCCCTTTCACTCCGATGGATCGTTGCGGCTCTCGCCCTTGCCGCGGCCTGCGGATCGAACGAAGAAGCAGCCGACACCACCCCGCGGACACCGGCCGAGCAACGTGCGATCGACAGCACGATCGGTGCATCCAAGCTGCCTGGCGCTGCGGGTGTGCAGGGCGCGCTGCGCGCCAGCGACTCGGCCGCTGCGCGTGCGGCGCGACTGGACTCGATCGCGAATGCGCCGTAGGGGGAGGCGGCGCCTCAGAACGTCCAGCGCACTCCGCCGTTGATCGTCCGCCCCGATAGCTCCGTCCACGCGTCCGTGGTCCATCGCCCACCGCGGCCGCGCGCGGGCAGCAGCAACGGGTCCGTGGCCGTCTGCCGCGTGTTCGTGAGATTCTCCAGGTTCACGAACAGCCGCACCGGCCCCACCACGCGCTCGGCGAGTGCGCCGACGATCACGTAGGCCGGACTCTCGCTGCGGTAGGGATTCTCCTCGAGCGCCTGCTCGCCCGTGTAATAGAACTCGAGGCCGATGCGGCCGAGTGCTTCCCACTCGTACATGGCGACCATGCCGAGGGCGTGGCGCGGCACGAGGGGCGTCGGCCGGCGCTCGGCGTTGGCCTCGTCCCAATAGGTGCCGTCGACCCATGTCCAGCTCGTCGTCACGTGCCACGGCTCTGCGAGGTAGCGTGCGACGAGCTCGGTGCCGTGCGTGCGCGCGGTCCCGCTCGACTGTGATAAGAGCAGGCGCGGCGGTTCGCCGGGCGCAGCCGGCGGCGCGTCCGACGCCTGCAGCGCATCACGCACGACCGAGGCGAACAGCGTCGCATTGACCTCGAGCGGTCCGAGCGGCCCGCCGATATCGAGCGCGCCCGTGCTCGCGCGCTCGAAGCGCAACGGTTCGTTGACCACCACCTGCGAGATGCCGACGACTTCCGATTCGTCGGTCAAGAGCGACGGGGCGAACACGCCCGATGCGGCCGACGCGCGCACAGTCCAGTCAGTCAGTGTGCCCCGCGTGCCGAACGGCCGCACCAACACCGAGAGGCGCGGGCTCAGGCTCGTGCCGAACTCGCTGTGTGCGTCGAGCCGGCCGGCCAGCGATAGCGTGAGCCAGCGCGCGGCGACGACTTCCGTTTGCGCGAACAGCGCCGGCGCGTCGTACGAAAAGTCGGCCAGCGCGATGTCATCATTGATGTAGTCGTCGTGCTGGTACGCCAGCCCGAGCACTGTTGCCGTCCGGTCGCCGACGAGCGTGTATGTCGCCTCGGCGAAGACGGTGCGATGCCGGTCGTCCTCCCTGCGCGCGCCGAACGTGTGCGCGTGCTGTTGCAACGTGGCGGAGCCGCGCGCACTGAACACTCGCCGCCCGTCGCGCAGCGGCATGCGCAGCACCGCGCCGACGTCCCCGCGCCGCGTGTCGAGCGCTTCGACGTAGGGCGAGCCGTCGGGTGCCGTGCGTCCGGACACCGTGCCGCCGCGCCGATCCTCGCCGGTGAATCCACCGGTGAGGAACAGCGAGCTGCCGCCCGCGCCCTCGCGGAACAGTCGCGGGCGCAGCACCACACGCGAGTAGCCGGGCAGGTCGGCCCATCCGTCCGCATCGACGTCGCCTCGATCCTGCGCATGCCCGCCGGCCAGCACACTGCCGCTCCAGCGCCGGCCGAACGGCGCGGCGGCGAACAGCGTGGCATCCGTGCCGCCGCGCGACGTGCGATTGAGCAGCAGCTCGCGCGTGGCCTCGTCGTCCGCGCGGCGTGAGACGAGGTTGATGACGCCGCCCAAGGCCTGCGCGCCGTACATCGCCGAGGCGGAGCCCTTGATGACTTCGACGCGCCCCAGGTCGACGGGCGGGATCTGCAGCAGTGAGAGTCCGCCCGACTGGCCGCCATACAGCGGCAGGCCGTCCGAGAGAATCTGCGTGTAGCGCGGCCCGAGTCCCTGGATGCGCACGCCGGCGCCGCCGAGCGATGGGGACGTGGTCTGCACACGCAGGCCCGCCGTCTCATTGAGCAGCATGGCGATGTCGCCCGGCGTCATCATGACCTTCTCCTCGATCTCCTCGCGGTCGAGGACCTCCACGCGCACGGCCTCATCGGCGATGCGCTTGCCGCTGCGCGTGGCGCTGACGATGACGCCCGCGAGGAGTTCTTCGTCCGCGGGCGCCCCGAGCGTGATGGTGATGGTCGTGTCCTGTCCCGCGCGCAAAGTGAGAACGGACGAGTCAGGGATGAACCCGAGCCGGCGCACGACGACATCGTGCGTGCCGGGCGCGACACGAAGGGCAGCACGGCCGGCCGGACCCGTGCTGGCGGCAGACGATCCAACACGCACGATGGCGCCCGCGACGGCCTCGCCGGCATGCGACACATCGACGCGCACGACGGCGTCCTGGGCGAGCGCGAACGTGGGAACGGCGAACAAGGCGAGCAGCAGCCGTGTGTGGGGTATGTTCATCACGTCAAAGTTATTGCGACGGCGACGCGGAACAGGCGGCGCCGGGCGCGCACAACACGAGGAGCGTGCATGGACATTTACGACATCCCAATCAACACGCTGGACGGCAAGCCGACGTCGCTCGCGCCGTGGAGCGGCCAGGTGCTCCTCATCGTCAACGTCGCGAGCCAGTGCGGGTTCACCCCGCAGTACGAGGGGCTCGAGACGATGCACCGGAAACTCGCCCCGCAGGGGTTCGCGGTGCTCGGCTTCCCGTGCAACCAATTCGGGGAGCAGGAGCCGGGCGACGCGGCCGAGATCGCGCGGTTCTGCTCACTTACATACGACGTGACGTTTCCGATGTTCGCCAAAATCGATGTGAACGGCCCCTCGGCCCATCCACTCTACCAGCACCTCAAATCCGCCAAGCGCGGCCTCCTCGGCACGGGCGCCATCAAGTGGAACTTCACCAAGTTCCTCGTCGACCGGGATGGTGAGGTGGTGAAACGATACGCCCCGACCGATACGCCGGAGGCGATCGGTCGGGACGTCGGCGCACTGCTGAGCCGTTCGTAGCGCTTACGTCTGTGGACGGGAGGGAACGGCCTGTTTCACGCGGAGCCGCGGAGGGGTACCGCGAGAACTGCTGGAGGTCTCTTTGGGGCGTGTCGCGGCCTATAAGTGCGATCTTCATCCTCCACACGAAACGCTCCGAGCAGTTCTTCGCGCCTCCGCGTGGAATGCAGTTCCCCGCATCCCTACTCCGCCGTCCTCACATACCTTCGATCTTCTTCTGCACCATATCCCGAATCCGAATCTCCAGGTTGCCCATCGACGCGCAGCGCACTTCCGCCGAGCTCGAGGTGATCGGATTCTTGCCCGTGCCCGTGATGGCCGTCGAGACCACCGTGCCGCCCCCCGGGTTCGCCTGCGCGGTCGTCATGATCGACATCGTGATCCGGTACGTCTCCGCGTTCTGCATGCTGCCTGAGCTGCCGCAGTCGAAGTACCGGTACAACGGCACCTTCGCGATCGAGCGGCGGACGCGCAGGCCCGCGTTGCCGAGTGTCTTGGTGCGCGGGTCGTTCACCGTGAGCGGGATCCCCAGCTCGGCGTAGACCTGCGGCAGCACCGCCCACACCTGGTCCGGCGTCCCCGTCGAGAACAGGCGCACATCCGTGTCGATGTTCATCGCGTTGATCTGGATCGCGTCGCCGGTCGTCGTCACGACGCGCCCCGTATTGGTCGTGACGTTCGGGGTGACCGCCGTGGACGGCGACGAACCGCTGGTGCCGCAGGCCGCTGCTAGGAGAACGAGGACGAGTGGGTTGGGCCGCATGTGAACCTCTGGGGTTGGCGGGGCGCGAAATGCGCACAGCCGTATACCCCAGATTCTGTTGGCTGGGCAACAACATCGCAATGGACGTATTATGACATCCCATGAGCGCTTACCAAGCCCGCATCACCTGGCAGCGCGGCGATTCTCCCTTCACTGGGGCAAAATACAGCCGCGCCCATGAATGGCATTTCGACGGCGGCGTCGTCGTGCCGGCCTCGGCCTCAACGCATGTCGTGCCGCTGCCGTACTCGGTCGAGGCGGCGGTGGACCCGGAGGAGGCCTTCGTCGCATCGCTCTCGAGCTGCCACATGCTGTGGTTCCTGCACCTTGCGGCCAAGGCCGGGCACATGGTGGACGCTTACGAGGACGATGCGCAAGGCACGCTGGCGCGTGATGAACGCGGGCGCGACGCCATGACGCGCGTGGTGCTCCGGCCGCGCGTGACTTTCTCAGGGTCCAGTATCCCGTCCGCTGACGCGCACGCCGACCTGCATCACCGCGCGCACGAGGCCTGTTTCATCGCTTCGTCCGTGCGCAGCGAAGTCGTTTGTGAGCCGGAGATGATTGTCCGGCCTTCCACCACCTGATCAGGACCATCACCGATGCGACGTCTCCTGCTGCTCGCCGCTCCCCTGCTCCTCGCTGCCCCGCTCGCGGCCCCGCTTGCCGCCCAAGGCAACGACCGCCCACGCCAGGTCGTGCCGATGGACTCCGCGCGCGCGCGCGAACTCTACGTCAGCAACCCGCACGAGGACCATCCGGTCTCCAACTACCAGCGCGCCATCGACAACAAGGCGCGCACCGACAGCATTTTCGAGGCGCGCAGCAAGGGCGTGATGCGCTACGAGAAGACCTCGTACCGCAGCTCCGTGGACGGCATGGAGATCCCTGTCTACGTGTACTCGCCGCTCGAGAGCAAGGGACCCAAGGGCCACGCCGCGATGGTCTGGGTGCACGGGGGCGTGCACGGCAACTGGGACCAGAACTACCTGCCGTTCATCATCGAAGCGGTGCAGCGCGGCTATATCATCGTCGCGCCCGAGTACCGCGGCAGCACGGGCTACGGCGTCGAGCACCATGAAGCCATCGATTACGGCGGCAAGGAGCTTGACGACGTTGAGTCGGCGGTGGACTTCCTGCTCGCGCGGCCCGACGTGGACCCGGCGCGCATCGGCATCATGGGCTGGAGCCATGGTGGCTTCATCACGGCGCACCTGCTCATGCGCGGCGACCGCGCGCGCTTCGTCGCGGGCGTGGCGATGGTGCCCGTCACGAACCTCATTTTCCGCCTCTCGTACAAGGGGCCCGGCTACCAGCGCAACTTCTCCACGCAGAAGGACGTGCTCGGCCTGCCGTTCGAGCGGCGCGACGAGTACGTGAAGCGCTCGCCGTACTACCATGTGGACAGTCTCAAGCGTCCGATCCTCGTGCACGTCGCGACGAACGACCGCGACGTGAACTTCGAGGAGGCGCGGCCGCTCATCGACGCGCTCGAGGCGCGCAAGCCGGAGCTCTCGGAGACGAAGATCTACTGGGATCCGACGGAAGGCCCGGCCAGCGGTGGCCACACGTTCAATCGCCGCGTCAACCGCGAGACGCTGCTGCGCGATGACTCGCCGGAGCAGATCGACTCGTGGAACCGCACGTGGGCGTTCCTCGAGAAGTGGCTGAACCCGGCGGCACCCGCCGTCACACCGTAGCCATAGGGGTGGCGTGAGGCCGGGCTTCGACGACCGCGCACGGTTCCTTGTCGAGCTGGGGCGCCGGCTGCACATCGCCGGCGTCTCGGCCACGCGCCTGGAAGGCGCGATCCGGTCGGTTGCACAGGCCATCGGCATCACCTGCCAAATTTGGTCGACGCCCACGGGGCTGCTGCTCTCGCTGGGCGATGCCAACGCGCTGCACGGCACGCAGCAGACGCGCGTGCTGCGACTCGAGCCCGGCGACACCGACCTCTCCGCGCTCGTCGCGCTGGATGACCTCGCCGACCGGGTGTCCGCCGGCACGCTGAGCCTGCCCGATGCGTGGCAGGCGATGATGGCGCTCGACCGCCCGCCCGGGACGCGACAACTGCTCGTGTTCGTCGCCTCGTTCGGACTCGCGGCGGCGTCGGTGGCGGCGCTGCTGCGGACGGGCTGGCTCGACATCGCGCTGGCGGGTGTGCTCGGCCTCGTGATCGGCTGGATCGCGCTCATGAGCCGCGGGCGTCCCAACCTCGCCGCGGCCTCCGAAGCCGTGGCGGCGCTCGTGGCCACGGCGCTCGCGACGCTGTTCGCGCACTTCGTGGCGCCGCTTACGATGCAGACCGTGGTGATCGCGGCGCTGATCGTGCTGATGCCCGGCCTGACGCTGACGACTGCCGTGACCGAACTCGCTACGCAACAGTTGGTCTCCGGCACGACGCGGTTTGCCGGCGCGCTGATGACGCTGCTCAAGCTCACGTTCGGCGGCGTGGTGGCCGCGCAGGCGGCGCGCGCCATCGGCTGGGCGCCGGTGCAGGCGGCCAATGAGCTGCTGCCCGTAGGCATCGAGGTCGTCGCGGTCGTCGCCGCGGCCGCGTCGTTCGCGTTGCTGTTCAACACGGCGAAGCGCGACATACCACTGGTGATGGGCTCCGCCGTGCTGGGATACGTGCTCACCCGCGTGACCGGCGAGGTGTTCGGCACCCAGTCGGGCGCGTTCGCGGCCGGCGTGTTCGTGTCGAGTCTCGTGATCGCCGCGCTGGCCAACCTGTATTCGCGGGTGCGCAATCGTCCCGGCACGCTGGTGCGCGTGCCGGGCATCATGCTGCTCGTGCCGGGCAGCGTGAGCTTTCGCGCGGTGGGCTTCGTGATGGAGCGTGAGTATGCCGTCGGCGTCGATACGCTGATCGCGGTGCTGGCGGCGCTCACGGCGATTGTCGCGGGAATCCTATTCGGCAGCCTGCTCGTACCGCCGCGGAGGCATTTGTGAGACACGTCGCCCACGTGCGCCGGAGATTTCTGCCGGCTGCGCTCGTCGCAGTGCCGCTGTTCGCGCCGTCCGTGGCAAGTGCCCAGCGCACCGTTCCGCTGCGCGCGGGCATGGTCATCACGGAGTCGGTACGCATTGCGCCCGGCACGTATCGCCTCCCGGCGCATGCGTCCGCCGATTCGGCGATCATCATCATTCGTGGCGACGGCATCACCGTCGACTTCGCGCTCGCGCGGCTCGAGGGATCCGACGTCGCGGCGGATCCGGACATGGCCAAGGGCGTGGCGATTCGCATCGAGGGCGGGCGCGACGTCACGCTCAAGAACGCCACGATCCGCGGATACCGCTTTGCCGTGCTCGCGCGCGGCACGCGCGGACTCACGCTCGAAGGCAACGACTTCAGCCATACCTGGAAGCCGAGGCTGTTCAGCCAAGTGGGCCACGAGAGCCTCGTCGACTGGATGAGCTTCCACCAGAACGACTCGCGCGAGTGGATGCGTTTCGGCGCGGCGATCTACCTGGAGGACGTGACGGGCGGCGTGATCCGCGGCAATCGCGCTGCGCAGGGCATGAACGCGCTGCTGATGACGCGCACGGACAGCGTCATGGTGCGCGACAATGTTTTCACGCACAACTCCGCGCTGGGCATCGGCATGTACCGGTCGAGCGACAACACGATCGTGCGCAACCGGCTCGACTACAACGTGCGCGGCTACAGCCACGGCTGGTATCGGCGCGGGCAGGACTCCGCGGCGCTGCTCATGTACGAGCAGAGCATGCGCAACGTGGTCGCGTGGAACTCCGCGACGCACAGCGGTGACGGGTTGTTCCTGTGGGCGGGCCAGCACACGATGGACACGGGGCAGGGCGGCGCCAACGACAACTACTTCTTCCACAACGACTTCAGCTTCGCGCCGACGAACGGCATGGAAGCCACGTTCAGCCGCAACCGGTTCGTGGCCAACATCGTCGAGGGCAACGACCACGGCCTGTGGGGCGGCTACAGCTACGAGTCGGAGGTCGTGGGCAACTGCTTCTCGCGCAATCGCGTGGGCATCGCCATCGAGCACGGGCAGGACAATACGATTCGCGCGAATGAGTTCCGCGCGGACACCACCGCGATTTACCTCTGGGCGAACCCGATCGAGCCGTCGGACTGGGGATACCCGAAGTTCCGCGACACGGACAGTCGCGACTATGCGATCAACGGCAATCGGTTCGTGGCGAACGGCACGGTCTGGCGCGTGTTGCAGACGAGCGGACTGGACACGGCGGCGAACCAGACGGTGTCACGCCTCGAAGCCACGGACGAGGCGCCAGCTCGCGCCACCGCGTCGAACTTCTCATCGACTGATCAGACCGCCTGCGACCCACGCCAGCTGCTCGGTGCCCGTTACGCGGAACTGGCGCCGACTGTCCCCGGCGTCGACCAGTCCCTGCCAGCGTCGGGCTCGCCGCGCCGCGAGCGTTCGTCGATCATCGTCGACGAATGGGGTCCGTTCGATTATCGCTCCCCCAAGCTGTGGCCCACGGATACCATGCGCGACGCGGTGCGTCTGCGAACCGTGGGTCCCGCCGGCCGCTGGCGCGTCGTCGCGCGCGACGGCGTCGAGTCGATCTCTGCGACGCGCGGACGCATCGGCGACACGCTTACGGTGATTCCTTTCGGGAACAACCAAGGTGATTGGGACCTCACGCTCGAGTACATCGGCCTGGAGACCGTCTCACCGCGCGGCGTGCGGTCCGCCGCCGGCGTGCCCGTGCGCTTTGGCTTCGGCCGACATGTTCCCACGGTCGATTGGAACGTCCGCTTCTTTACGTGGACCGATACGCTGCTCGATCCGCATCGCGGCGAAGGAAACCTGGCGACGATCCTTGCACAGCAGCCCGTGCTCGAGCGCCGCGAGTCGCGGCTCGACTACCAGTGGTATCGCCCGCGCTTGGCGCCGCTGCCACAGGACCGCTGGGCGCTCGAAGCGACCGGCATGGTGAACCTGCCGGCCGGCGAGCACTCGCTGCGCACGATCAGCGACGACGCCGTGCGTGTGTGGATCGACGGCCGGCTCGTGATCGACCGCACGGTGCCCGGCGGGTCGGAAGTGCACTACGCGCCAATCACAGCGGGCGCGCATGAGCTGCGTGTCGCGTTCTATCAACTCACCGGCTGGACCGAGCTGCGCGTGGACATTGTGCCGGGGTCGAGCCGGTCAACGGGGTCCGCTGGGCCGCACTGACTGATCTCGGGCCGCCCAGCCAGACTATCTTGGATGTCGAGCGCCCAGCCCCAACTCCCCAAAGCACCCGGCAACCCGATGGCACGCCTCCTTCGCATCCCGTTCCTGCTCCTGATCGTCCTCGCCGCCGCCTGCATGGACGACTCGCCGTTCGTGCCGAACATCGAGGAAACGAACTTCGACCCAGCGCTGAACGTGGATCTCGAGGCGTCGACCAAAACGTCCAGCGGGCTCTACTACCGCGACATCGTCGTCGGCGCCGGAGAACAGGTGCCGGCCACGGGCACGGCCGCCGTCACGACGACCTACGAGCTGTACCTGCGGAACGGCGAACTGCTACAGTCTGGTACGGTCCCGTTCACGGTAGGCACCGCGGCTGTGATCCCCGGCTACGACGAAGGCGTGCGCGGAATGCGCGTCGGTGGACAGCGGCAGCTCATCATCCCGCCCAGCCTCGGCTACGGTGAAAATGACTACGCCGGTATCCCGGGCAATTCCATACTCGTCTATTTCGTGGTGCTGACCGCGATCGAGTGATCGATCGTTCCGAATGCGATCCCGCACGTCCCTGCGCCCCCCGCGTCACCGCAGCACCGCTTTTTCCCCTACGCCAGAGTCCAGATGTCCAAGTCCCAGCCGGTGAACGCAGACCACAGCAGGGAGGCGGACCGACGGTTCGACCCGGCGGAATGGCGCGGCATCATCGCACGCTACACCGGGCCGGACACGCTGCGCTCGCTGCGGCAGGTGGCCGTCACGCTGTCGCTGCTGATCGGCGGACTGGTGCTCGGCTACTGGCTCATGTCACGCGCGCCGTGGGCGACCGCGCTGCTGATCCTGCCGCTGGCCGGCCTGCTCATCCGCACGTTCGTCATCATGCACGACTGCGCACACGGGTCGTTCCTGCCGTGGCCGCGCGTCAACGACGCGATCGGCTTCGTGACCGGCGTGCTGACCTTCACGCCGTTCAACCAGTGGCGCCGCGAGCATGCGCTGCACCACGCCTCGTCGGGTGACCTGGACCGCCGCGGCGTCGGCGATGTCAGCACGCTCACCGTGGCGGAGTACCGTGCACTGTCGCGCTGGGGACGCTTCAAGTACCGCCTCTATCGTCATCCGTTCGTGCTCTTTGGCATCGGCCCGCTGCATATGATGATCCTGCAGCGATTCCGCATGCCGAGCCTCGCGACCGGCAAGACGCAGCTCACGAGCGTGTGGCTGACGAATATCGCACTCGCGGGTCTCGTGGCGATCGGCATCATGGGCTTTGGCTGGAAGGCCGTGTTCCTGCTCTATGTGCCGGCCTACTACGTCGCGGCGGCCGGCGGCATCTGGCTGTTCTACGTGCAGCACCAGTTCGAAGAGGCCTACTGGGAGCGCGGGCGCTCCTGGGACTACGCCACCGCCGCCATCACGGGCAGCTCGCACCTGCGCATGCCGGGCGTGCTGCACTGGTTCACGGGGCACATTGGGTTGCACCATGTGCACCACTTGGGCCCGCGCATCCCGAACTACCGGCTCAAGGCCGCGCATGAGGAGAACGAGATCTTCCATGCCGCGCCCGAGCTCACGCTGTGGGCGGCGCTCAAGACGCTGCGCCTGACGCTGTTCGACGAGGCCAGCGGGCGCATGATCGGCTTCCGCGAGTTCAGGCGGCTGCCGCAGGCGGGGTAGCGGACGCGCTCCCCCGCACCCCCCCCCCGCATCGCCATACTAAACGGCGGTGCGAGGCGCCCTACGGGTTAGGCTGCGAGAGGCCGGCGATGCGAGGAGGAACGGCGGTGCGAGGATTCCGACGATGCGAGGATTACCACGATGCGAAGCCCCTCGCATCCCGCATCAAAGATTCCAGCCGCGACCAGCCAAACAGTAGTGCCTCGCATCCATCACCACCCCCCGCACCCCGTA
>JAKFFA010000083.1:0-5055 GCA_036675455.1 Gemmatimonadaceae bacterium
AGGCGAGATCCCGCCTCCTCCGCCACCGGCCGCACAAGGCTGCACGCCTGGCTACTGGAAGCAGGCACACCACTTTGACTCATGGCCCGCTGCCTATACTCCGGGCATGAGCTTCGACGCGGTGTTTGACAACGCGTTCCCCGGCATGACGCTTCTCGATGTGGTGTCGCAGGGTGGTGGCGGCCTCAAGGCGCTTGGCCGTCATACAGTTGCAGCACTCCTGAACGCCGGGAATGCAGAAGTCGAAAACGGCTTGACCACGGCGCAGGTGATGGCCGCCTTCAACGCCGCGTACGCTTCCGGTGACTATCAGACCCAGAAGAACATCTTCGAAGGTCTCAACGAACTCGGCTGCCCGCTGAACTGATCCATCCGCAGTAAGAACGGGGCCTGGCGCATCAAGCGCCAGGCCCCGTTTCTTATTTCATGATGTCATGTCGCGGTCCGTCTCTACATCAGCGCGACCCGCTCAGTGCAACTGCCCCTCAAACCGCCTGATCCTCAGCGTCCCATGCCCATTCCCCTCCGACCGCGACAGCGCCATCGCCATGCTCGCCCGCATCAGCATGTCCGTCGGCTCGATCGGCGAGTCATGATAGTTGGGCACCGCGTCATACCCCGCCGCCACACGTAGTCCACTGCCGGCAAACAGCTTCGTCGCCGCCTCGGACATGCGCTCGGCCAGACGCACCGCGCCCACGGAATCCGTGCCCTGCGCCACCACCCCGAACTCGCCGTGCCCGAGCATACCGATGGCGTCCGACGTCCGGCCGGTCTCGCGCAGCACCGCCGCGATCTTCTCGACCATCTCGATGGCCACCTCGTCCGGGATCTCGCCCTCGGCCGCGGCGGTCATGAGCGGCGTCAGCACGATGCACGCGAACGGCTCCTTGTGCCGGAAGGCCTGCGATCCCAGCTCGCGCGCGCGGCGCGCCAGGCCGCGGATATTATAGAGGCCGGTGAGCTCGTCGAGCAGACTGTCCTCGCGCGCACGGTCGACTTCCTGCTTCGCGCGCACATACGCGTTGAGCCGCAGCGGAAGCTCCTCGCCGTCCAGCGCCGAGCCGATGAAGTCCCACGCGCCCGCGCGCAGCGCCTCAAGCCGCTTCTGACGGCTCGGATGGCCCGGGCTCGTGATAAGGATCGGCGTGCTCGGGCTGATATTCGGATCGGCCCGCAATTCGCGACACACATCGAAGCCGTCGCGGTCGGGCAGGTCGGTGTCGAGGATGATCAGGTCGGGCTTGGACGTCACGGCCCGCTCGATGGCCTGCTTGCCAGTGTACGCGCGGAGGACGGCGTACCCATGCGGGCCGAGGATGCTCTCCAGCGACCTCGAATGCCATTCCTGGCTGTTCGCGATCAGGGTGAGCGGCGGTCGGGCATGGGACGTGCGATCTGTCATTTCTGGTGGTTTCGCTGATGGAATGAACGGTCACGGGCGCACGTCCCCGTACGGACTTCTACTGCACAATGCGTGCGGGCGTCAAACAACCAGTCAAGCTGTTGTTGCAACACAACTTACGGTGATGCGAATTGGTGACCTGTGTCACAGGACCGATGCGCGACGGCAACAATCCCGTTGGGATGTCGCGGCAAGTGTGTCTCACCCCTATAATCCCCGCATGTCGAACTGGACTGACATCAGCAGCTCTCGCCGCGCCTGGCATATCGCCGTGGCAATCGGGCTCGCCTCGCTCCTCGCGCGTGGCGCGCACGCGCAGACCGCCGACGGATCCGCGGCCGGCTCCGCCTGGATGGCCGACCGCGCCGAACTCACGGCCGCTCTCGAGGTGCTGGATGCCTCCGCGGCGTCGACGGCATACTCCGAGCGGCTGCGCGACCGCGCGCGCGAGGACGCCGCACAGGTGCGGCATCGCCTCACGGCGGGTGACTTCAGCGTGGGTGACCGCATCCAACTTCGCGTCTCCGGCCCCACGCAACTCGTGGACACGACGCTCACGGTCGGTGACTCGCTGATTCTCAATGTCCCCGGCATCAAGCAGGTGCGGCTCTACGGCGTGCTGCGCTCCGAACTCGAGAGCGCGCTCACGCGCGACTTGGGCGAGGTCGTGCGCCAAGTGCAGGTCAGCGCGCATCCGCTGATCAGGATCGCGGTGCTCGGCCAGGTCACGACACCCGGCTTCCTCGCCGTGCCGCCGGAGACGCTGGTCGACCAACTCATCACGCTGTCCGGCGGGCCGGCCCCCACAGCCGCGCTCGACAACATGAGCGTCGTGCGACGCGACACCGTCCTCTGGGACGGCGATGAACTCAGCGGCGCGATTGCGCGTGGCCGCACGGTGGCCGCGCTCAACCTGCGCGACGGCGACGCGCTGGTCGTGCCGCCCCAGGGCGCGCCGTGGGACCGCGCGGCCGTGCTGCAGATCGCGTCGTTCTTCATCGGCCCGCTGATCACGATTCTCGTCGTGCGCTGACGGCGTGAGGAAGGTCATACGGGCGGTCGTACCGGCGGGCGTGCGCAGGGTCGTGAGCGAACTGCGCTCGTTGACTCCGCCCCAGCGCCGCCACTATTGGCGCTCACTACTCGAGCCGGCATCGCGGTCGCGCGGGGCCAGACTGCCTGCCGGACTCACCGCCGGCTCGCGCATCATCATGGTCTGCTTCGGAAACATCTTCCGCAGCCCGATGGCCGAGGCCCTGCTGATCCGCGAGTTCGCGCGGCGCGGCATCACGACGCATCGCGTCTCATCGGCGGGCCTCTCCGCGCGCACGGGCCGCGCCGCGCACGATAACGCGATTGCGACCGCGCAGTCGATGGGCGTCTCGCTCAACGCACATCGCGCGCGACTGCTCACGCAGGAGATCGCCGACGACTCGGACCTGATCGTTGTGATGGACCGCATGAACCTCGCGATCCTGGCCGAGCGGTTCCCGGAGGCGCGCGCGCGCGCGGTGCTGCTCGGCGCGTTCGATCCCCATGCGCGTCGGCTCGGCGCGGTCATCGCGGATCCGTATGGGAAGCCGCTGGAGGATGTGACGGCGTGCTACCAGCGGCTGGAGCGGTCGGTCGCGGCGCTGGCTGATCGGCTTACGAGCGCTTCGAAGTGAGACCGAGCTAGGCCCGCTCTCCCATGGCGCGTGGCGTCGGCTCCCATACCGGCGCGCGTCGGTCACCCAGCGCCCTGGTCCAAGCGATGATCCCCGCCACGGTGCCCGACACGAAGAACGCTGCCATCGACGCGAGCCGTGGCGGCCGCCCGTTCCGCGGCCACCACCAACCGACCGCGGCCAACCCAAGACCGGCCAAGAGAGCGAGCAACGAGGCGGCCGACCACGGCCGTAACGCGCTGACTGGGACGCGGCCCAGCACGCTCGCATCGGCCGCGCCGCCAGAAAGCCACGTCAGCGCGAAGAGCGCCACCACCGCGACTGCGCCGAGGGCCAGGCACCACGGCACGAGCCAACGAATGAGCTTGTGGCTCCACAGCAACCACGCGAACAGCCCGTAGCGCAGCGGGTTCAACAGCGTGCCATGATGGAACAGCGTCTGAATCCCACGCGACATCGTGCGGATCTTGCGCCGGTACTCGATGCGCATGGACGCGGCGCGCGGCACGTAGCAGATGGCGTCGTTGACCGTCACCGCGCGCACGCCGTTGAGCTTGGCCCACAGCGCGGAGCTGAAGTCGCGGCTCAGGTGGCCGGGCAACTTGCGACGATGCAGCGGCGCGCGGATGGCGTAGAGGCAACCCGACGAGCCGACAATGGCGTCGACATCGGTCTCGAGCTCGCGGATCCACATCTCATAACCGACGTACGCGGCCTCGCCGCCGTGGCCGGTGGCGCCGACCGACGCGACGGAAATATCACGCCCCGACGCGACGCCGATGGCGGGATCGCCCAGCGCGGCGACCAGATGCTTGATCGCGGCAGCGTCGACCGTGACCGACGCATCAGTGTTGATGATGATGTCGCCCGTGAGCGCATCCATCGCGCGGTTCTCGATCTCAGTCTTGCCGAGCCGGCCCTCGATGCGCAGGAGCTCGACGCCCTGTGGCGCGAACTCGCGCACGAGGTCGTCGGTGCCGTCGGTCGAGCCGTCGGATACGACGAGGATCTGCCGCCGGTCGCGCGGATAATCAACGCGCGTGAGCCCCTCGAGCACAGGGCGCAGCGTGGCCTGGGCGTTGTAGGCGGGCAGCGTGATGGAGATGCGCGGCCAGTCTTGCTGGCTGGGTGAGGGCGCTCCGGCCGTCGCGGAATCGCCTGCGAGCGGCTTTCGCACCGCCGGCTGCCGCTTGCGCACGCTGCGGTGTGCCCAGAGGAGCAGGGGATATCCGAAGTAGGCATACAGCGTCACGCCAGCCGAGACGGCGAGCAGCGCGAGCCAGAAATCGACGGCGGAGATCATCGGGTCAAGATGCGCTGAAAGCGCACGGGAAGTGAACCCCGCGCTTCCGTGAACGGGTGAAATGCCTTACGCTTCGTATTGTTGTTTGAAACTCATTCTCATCTAATACGACCGCGTTCACCCCCGTCGCCATTCGCATGCCGCGCAAGAGCATAGCCCACCGCATCCGCACTGTCTTCTTCTGGATGCACCTCGCCATGGGCGTCTCCGCCGGCGTCATCATCCTGTTGATGTCGGTCACCGGTGTCATGCTCGGCTACGAGCGGCAGATGATCGCGTGGATCGATGGTGTGCCGCGCGCTACCGTGCCGGAACTCGCGGCAGACGGAATGAGCGGCCCCGCCGCGTCGCCGTCCGACCGATTCGCCACTGCCCGACTGCCCCTCGACACGCTGCTCGCGCGCGCGGCCGTCGATCGCGCCGCCGTCGCCTCCATGGTGATCAAGGCCGGCGCGACGGACCCGGTCAGCGTACGCTTCCGCGACCGCGCGAACCCGTCACTCGCGCTCGACCCATACTCCGGTGCCGTCATCCCCGCGCCGCAAGGCGAAAGCGGGCAGGCGTTCTTCAGCGGCCTGCGCCGCTGGCACCGCTGGATGGGCGCCAGCGCCGCCGACGCGCGGGCGACCGCACGAAACATCACCGGCACGGCGAACCTGATCTTCCTGTTCATCGTCTTG
>JAKFFA010000019.1:0-91316 GCA_036675455.1 Gemmatimonadaceae bacterium
GTGGTCACCTCCCCGAAGATCGTCGCCAGGCCCGTCGTCACCATCGTCTCGCAGGCGACGCGCGACAGCGGATCCTGGGCGAGCAGCGCGTCGAGCACCGCGTCGGAGATCTGGTCGGCCACCTTGTCGGGGTGCCCTTCGGTGACGGACTCGGAAGTGAACAGGTGGCGGTGACGCACGGGAGACGGGCTGGATGTGGGAAGGGGCGAACGCAACGAAGGCCGGCACCTCGCGCCGGCCCACAGGTTCTCGCGCAACTCGAACGATAATGCGGGCGCGGGAGGCGCAGCAACCCGAAGGGACGCGCCGCGGTTCAAGCCCGCGCCACGCACCGCCACGCCACGCCCCTACGCCAGCCCCAGCAGCCCGTCCAGCAGATCCTCGCCGAGTTCGCGCCCGAGTGCCTTGCGCAGCAGCAGCATCGAGTCGCGCGCCGTCTCCGCAGTGAGGGCCTCGCGCACCGCGGCAGCCGCCGAAGCCGCGTTCACGCCACGCACGATGCGCTTGACGGCCGGCAGCCCGGTGGCGCCCACGCTCAGCGTGCGCACGCCCAGCCCGAGCAGCGCGTAAGCCATCAGCGGCTGCGAGGCCATCTCGCCGCACACACTGACCTCGAGTCCGGCTGCCTGGCCGACCTCGACCGACCGCGCGATGAGGCGCAGCACGGCCGGATGCAGCGGCGTGAAGCGGGTCACGAGCGAGGCGTTGCCGCGGTCCACGGCCAGTGTGTACTGCACGAGGTCGTTGGTGCCGATGCTGAAGAACTCGACGTCGTTGACGAAGGTGTCGGCGGCGACTGCGGCGGCGGGCGTCTCGATCATCACGCCCAGCGGGATGCCATCGCGATGCGGCACGCCGCGCGTCGCGAGTTCGCCGGCGGCCTCTTCGAGGAGGAACCGCGCCTGGCGCACCTCCGCCACCGAGACCACGAGCGGCAGCATGATGCGCACGTCGCCCAGCACCGCCGTGCGCAGCAGCGCGCGCAACTGCACCTTGAACAACTCGGGCTCATCGAGGCACATGCGGATCGCGCGCCAGCCGAGGAACGGATTGGCCTCGTGCGGGAATCCGCCGATGGGCAGCTTGTCGCCGCCGATGTCGTAGGTGCGGATGACGACCGGATGCGAGCCGAACGCCCTCACCACCTTCGAGTAGGCCGCGACCTGTTCATCCTCGGTGGGCATGGCCGCACGACCGACCACGAGGAACTCGGTGCGCATGAGTCCCACCCCCTCCGCGCCGCTGGCGGCGGCGGCCGCCGCTTCATCCGGCAGGTCGACGTTCGCGCGGAGCGTCACGCGCTCGCCATCGGTCATCACCGCCTCGGCGCCGGACAACGACGCGAGTTCCTGCTGCGCGGCCGACTCGCGCCGCGACCGGTCGGCGAACTGCGTGAGCTCGGCCGCGGTGGGCCGCACGATCAGGTGCCCGTTCGTGCCGTCGAGCACGACACGCTCGCCGGCCACGATGCGCGACGTGGCGTCGATGAGCCCCACGACCGCCGGCAGCCCGAGCGAGCGCGCGAGAATCGCCACGTGCGAGGTGCGCGTGCCCGCGTCGGTGGCGATGCCTGCGATCGCGCGCCGGTCGAGCTGGATGGTGAGACTGGGCGTGAGGTCGTGCGTGACCAGGATCGCGTTGGAGCCCGGCGCGAGGTCCACGGGGTCGTGGTCCGGCAGATTCAGCAGCAACGAGAGCAGGCGGATGTGCACGTCCATGAGGTCGCCCACACGCTCGCGCATCATGGGGTTCGTGGAGCGGCTGAAGTGCTCCCGCCATTCGAGCATGACGAGGTCGAACGCCTTCTCGGCCGCGATGTTCTGCCGCACGAGACTGTCCACGCGTCCACGCAATTCGACGTCCTCGAGAATCGACACCTGGACATCGAAGATGGCGGCCTCCGCCTCGCCCGCCTTCTCGGCCGCGCGCGTCTTCACCGCCCGCAGGCGTTCGACGGCGCGGTCGATCGCGCGATGCAGCCGGTCGAGCTCTGCCTCGACGTCCGCGTCGTCGATGACGCGCGTCTTCACCTCCGGCACCTCCCAGCGCAGCAGGTGCGCGGGGCCCACGACGATGCCGGGTGACGCGGACACCCCGACGAGCGTGGCCGGCATGCCTACTGCTCGCCGAACTTGGAGGTGATCAGTGCGGACAGCGCCTCGAGGGCGCCGTCCGCGTCGTGACCGTCGGCCCGCAGGCGCACCGTCGCCCCGCACTCGGCGGCCAGCATCATCACGCCCATGATGCTCTTGGCGTTCACCTCGAGATCATCGCGGGCGATGGTGATATTCGACTGGAACCGTCCGGCCGTCTTCACGATCTCGGCCGCCGGTCTGGCGTGGATCCCATTCGCGTTCACCACGACCACCGCACGTTCCAGCATCAGCTCACCAGTGAATAGAGGACGAAGGCGGCCAGCACGAAGGTGGCCAAGCGCCATCCTTCGACCCGGCCGTGCAGCCACGTCACCAACACGGCGCCGGCGGCCACGGCCGCCAACACGCCACCCAGCACCGCGCGCCCCGGGCCAATGATGCCCTGCGCCGCCACCGGCAGCGCGATGCCCGCCACGAGCGCCGTGGCGCGTGAGACGTGCGCGGGCCCTTGTCGCAACAGCGGATTCCCAAGCGCATGCGCCACCCGCAGCCCATCGCGCCATCCGGCGTGCAGCCCCCACACGCGCATCGCGATGTGCCCGACATTGAAAGTTCCGAGGAAGACCGACACGACGCCAGCGGTGGAGGCACCCAGCCCGAAGGCGAGCAGGCCAAGCGCCGAGGACAGCGGCAGCCAGCCGGCCCAGATCAGGCGGTCTCCCACGGAGCCGAGCGGACCGGGAGCGGCGCAGCGAAATCGCTCGATCTGCGTCGCCGGCGCTCCGTCCAGCTCCGCGCGCGCCAGCGCGCCGACCGCCACGGAGGCCAAGTACGGATGCGCATTGAAGTAGCCGCTGTGCCGCGCCATGGCCTCGCGGTACGCAGGACCGCCCTTCCCGCCCGGCAACAGGCGCAGCGCCGGCTCCAGCGCGAATGCGATGCCGTTACCGAGCATCGTCTCGTAGTTCCACACGCCCTGGATGGCGAACAGCCGCAGCAGCATGGAGAGCCGGACGCCGCGCGGCAGCTCGCGCCCGACGGTGGGGGTCGCCATGGGCGTGCGCATCATAGCAGACCGGCCGCGATCACGAAGCCGATGGCGAGGCCCCCCGCGAGCAGCCAGCGCGCGCCGCTCGTGCTGTGCACGACCTTCCAGATGGCGGCGAGCCCGACGGCCGATGCCGTGGACACGACCACGGCGCGCGACATCGTGTTGGTCATCACCAGACGGTGGATCGTCTCCGAGCGCAGTGCGAGGAAGCCCGCCATCGACAGGAAGGTGAGCAGGCCGCCGCGCAGCAGGTCGGCCGTCATGCCGGCGAGTTGCAGACCGACGACCGTGCCCCCCGAGCCTCGCGCGATGCCTTCCTGTTGCCGCTTGGCCCAACGCGCATTCCAGCGACGCAGCAGCACCATCGACCAACCGCCCACCCACGCCGTGACCAGGGCCGCCACCGCCGCGAAGGTCATCGCCGAGGGCGTCCCATCCGGCGTGGTCGCGAAGATTGCGCCGCCGACGACGGCCGCCGAGCCCCATTCCGGATAGCGCGAAGCGCCGAACGGCAGCGACTCGAGCGCGATGAACTCGAGCGCGATGCCGATCACGAGCCCGCGGCCCGGGTAGCCGAGCAGCGCACCCGAGGCCGTGGCCGCGACGAGCGGACGCGAGATCATCGCCTGTGGGAAACTGACGACGTCGAGGCCGAAGAGCCCGCCGAGCACGGCGACCGGAAGGATGAGCAACAGGTTTGCGTCCACTCAGCCCGTCCCGTCGCCGCTCAGCAGTTCGGCCAGCGGCACCGGTGACGCCCCCGGCACGTCCTGCGCGGTCACGCGCACTCCCGACGTCGCGAGAGCCCGCAGCCGCTGTTCCTCGTCGTCCGTGAGGAACACGTAGCGCAGCCGGGCCACGCGGCCCGGCTTGTGGTGAATGCCGCCCACGGTCACCCGGTCGATGCCGGGGGCCTTGGCGACGAGCCGCTCCATGGTCGGGATGTCACCGGTCAGCAGCAGGCCCGACCGCCGGTCGCCGCGATAGCCGGGCAGTCGGCGCGCGGCGGACTCGACGGAGTCGAAGAACAGGTCCATCTCGGGCGGCACGCCCATGCGGTAGAGCTCCTGTTCCCACTCGCTCTCGGCGACCTCGTCGTCCACCAGCACGATGAACCGTAGGCCCAATGGCTGCCCCCACCCGACGACCACCTGGCCGTGGATGAGCCGGTCGTCGATGCGGAAGTGTTCAAGGGCCACCTGCACCCTCCAGCAGCACGATGGAGTCCTTGCCCTTTGCCACGGCGACCGGGAGGTCGCAGCCGCAGGCCCACGACAGCAGCGCGGGCAGCGACGCTCCCGTCACCACCGTGAGCCCGGGATCCGTCCGCGCCACGCGCCGCGCCGCCAGGGTGGCGCTGCCGGCCGGCAAGTCGGTGAAGATCACGCGCGCGCCGGACGCCTGCAGCTGTTCGCGCAGCGCAGCCTCGATCGCTTCGGGAGCCAGCCCGGTGTTGCTCACGGGCACGAACATTTCTCCCAGGCCGGCGATCTGCGCGACGGCGGAGACCATGCCGGCGGCATAGTCAGCGTGTCCCGCCACCACCGCGCGCTTATTCGACGTCATCGAGCAGGTAGCGCTGCACGTCGGCCTTTTCGCGCAAGTGACCCTTCAACCGGTCGTTGAATGCCTCCGCCGGGTCCACACCACTGTACCGCAGCAGGTGATTCATCGCGATGACTTCGGCGATCACCGTGATGTTCTTGCCGGGGTTCATGTGCACCTTGATACGTGGGACCTCGACGTCGAGGATCGTCGTCATCTCCATGTCGAGGCCCGTGCGCTCGACGACCATCCCTTCCTTCCACTGCTGCAGCACAACGACCACCTCGACGCGCTTCTGCTGGCGCACGGCGCGGATGCCGAATATCGTGCGCACATCGATGAGGCCGACGCCGCGGATCTCCATGTAATGCCGCTGCAGCGGATGCCCTGTGCCGATCAGCACGTCGCTGCCCTTCTTCTTGACGATGACGAGGTCGTCCGCGACGAGCCGGTGTCCGCGTTCGACCAGGTCGAGCACGCACTCCGATTTGCCGATGCCGCTGCCGCCCGTGAAAAGCAGCCCCACGCCGTATACATCGGCCAGCGAGCCGTGCAATGACGTGGTCGGCGCAAACTCGTTTTCGAGGAACGGTACGATCTTCTGATAGAACTCCTGCGTCTTCAGTTTCGATCGCAGGATCGCGATGCCCGCCGAAGTCGCTGCCGACTCCATGCCCTCCGGCAAATCGAGTCCCTTGGTAACCAGCACACAGGGAATATCGTAGCCGAAAAACGTGTCAAGGATGCGGACGCGGTCCGCATGCGACAGCGACCGCAGGTAGCTGACCTCGGTCTCGCCGAACACCTGCAGGCGTTCATGCACGAAGCGCGCCGTGTAGCCGGCGAGCACCATGCCAGGTCCCGAGGCGTCGGCCGTCGGCACCGTCCGTCGCAGCCCGTCCGGGCTGCCGAGCACTTCAAGTTGCAGGATGTCACGCAGGCGTTCGGCGAGGGCGCCGACGGTCAGGTTGGACATGAAGGGGAAGCTGGCGGGTCAGAGCCGCGCGCGCGACTGCCGGTGCGCACGATCCTTCGGCAGGGTCCGGCGTTCCCGCGAGGCCTGTCCCTCGATGCGCGCGATGGCGCCCGCGAGCGCCGGCCCCCAGTAGCGCGCCTCGCCGGTACCGATCAGGCCGTGATTGCGCGCGGCCTTGAGTTCGACGGTCACGCGGCGCGTGTTGCCGTCCTGTTCGAAGCGGACGACGGCCTGGACGACGCGCGGGATGCGCTCGGCGGCCCGGAGCACGAGTCGCTCGGCGCGCCGTACCATGGCCTCCGAGACTTCGGCGTGGTGCGCATGGAAGTGGATTTCCAAGAGCCCTATCCTCCCCGGTTGATCACCTGGGACAGATGCGCCTCGGTCGCGCGGGCGCAGCGGTCCCACGTGAAGGTTTCAGCGAAGGCGCGGGCGCGCGCCCCCATCTGAGTCACGAGCGCCGGAGATGACGCGAATCGTTCCATCGCTGCCGCCATCGCGTCGACATCTCCGTGCGTCGTCAGGAATCCCGTCTCTGCATCGCGCACCGACTCGCGGATGCCGGGCGAGTCGGACGCCACCACCGGCGTGCCGCAGGCCTCCGCCTCCACGTTCGTGAGTCCCCACCCCTCCTTGGGTGAGGCCAGCGCCACGGCCCACGCGCGCCGCAACAGCGCCAGCTTTGCCTCCTCCGTCACAAAGCCAAGAAACCGCACGCGCCCTGTAAGGTCAAGCGAGCGCACGAGCGATTCCAACGCAGGCCGATAATCGCCGGCGCCGGCGATCTCCAGCACCGCGTCCGGGCGCCGCAGCTGCGCGAAGGCCCGAATCACGATGTCCACCCCCTTATACCGCTTGAGGCGGCCGAGATACGCAAACGTCGGGTGCGGCGCGCGCTGCTCGGGCGCCGGCGTGTAGTGGTCGTACGAGACGCCGGGCGGAATCACGACGATGTCCCTGCGCGGCACGCCACGCGCGGCCAGATCGTCCGCCGTGCTCTCGCTGATGGCTTGGAACGGCACGCCGCGATACGCGCGCGCCAGTGGTCGCTCGGCGAGCCAGACGGCCGTGGCCAGCACCGGGTTGAGTTCCTGAAACGCCGCCCCGCCGAAGAGATGCGGCACCACGGCGACCACCTGCGGCGCGCCCCAGCGCGTCGTGTAGAGCGGCACCTTGTTGATGTCCTCGTACAGCACGTCGAACGCGCGGTGGCGCAGTTCCCGCTGCCAGTAGCGCCGCGCGAGGAACGCGAAGCTCTGCCGCGTGCCCACGCGGTGGATCTCGACGCCGCCGCGCGTCGCGCGCGGCGGACAATCCGGCCAACCGCCACACAGCAGCACGACCTCGTGCCCCCACGCGGCCAAGCGCTCCAGGATCTCGTGCAGGTGGGTCTCCGCGCCGCCGCCGAGCGGGTTCTCAAGGTCCTGCCAGTTGACGGCGACGATCTTCACGTGAGTTGCCCCGTGCGCCGTGCCAGCGCGTCGAGGACGCCGTTCACGAAGCGCGCGCTCTTGGAGGACCCGTACCGCTCGGCGAGCCGCACGGCCTCCTGGATCACGACGCGCGGCGGCGTGCCGGCCTGCAGCAACTCGGCGGCCGCGAGGCGCAGCACGCAGCGCTCGATGTGCCCGAGGCGCTCGAGCCGCCAGTTCGTCGTGACCTCGGCGAGTTCGGAATCGATGGCCGCCTGCTCGAGCGCGATGATGCGAACGAGCGCGCCCGCGAACGCGCGTTCGTCGGCCGGCACCGAGAGGTCATCCCACACGAGTCCGGCGATGCGCTCCAGCGCCGAGTCGTCCTGTCGCACGTCCCATGCGTACAAGGCCTGCAGCGCGCGCGAGCGACCCCGCGTCTCAACGCGCACCGGCATCGTCGTCCTCCCCGTGCGCCATGTCGAGCCGCGCGAAGAGATCCGACATCTCGAGCGCGGCGACGGCCGCGTCCCAACCCTTGTTGCCGTGCGCGCCGCCGGCGCGGGCCTCCGCTTGCTCCATCGTGTCACACGTCAGCAGCCCGAAGCCGACGGGCACGCCGAATTCGCCCTGCAGCAGTGCCAGCCCGCGCGATGCTTCGCCCGCCACATAATCAAAATGCGGCGTGTCGCCCCGCACGACGGCGCCCACCGCGATGGCCGCCGAGTAGCGGTCCGTCTGCAGCGCGCGCGCCATCGCCACCGGCAGTTCCCACGCGCCGGGCACCCATAGCACGTCGATGTCGTCGAAGGCCGCGCCGTGCTTGAGGCAGGCTTCCGTGGCGCCGTCGAGCAGCTTCTGCGTGATGGGCTCGTTGAAGCGCGACGCGACGATCACCACCCGACGGCCCGCGCCGGACGGTGTTCCGATGAACTCCGGCATCAGATCGCCCGCAGGTGACCGAGCTTCGTGCGCTTGGTCTCGAGGTAACTGGCGTTCTCGGCCGTGGAGGGCGAGTGGATGGGCACGCGCTCACCGAGCCGCAAGCCGTAGCCCTCGAGGCCCACGAGCTTCTTGGGGTTGTTCGTGATGATGCGGATCGAGGTCAGGCCCAAGTCGAGCAAGATCTGCGCGCCGATGCCGTAGTTGCGCAGGTCGGGCGCGAAGCCGAGTCGCTCATTGGCCTCGACCGTGTCGGCGCCAGCGTCCTGGAGCTGGTACGCCTTGAGCTTGTTGAGCAGCCCGATGCCCCGTCCCTCCTGGTCGAGATAGACGATGACACCCGCCCCCGCCTCGACCACGAGCCGCATGGCCTCGTGCAACTGCCAGTGGCAATCGCAGCGCAGCGAATGGAACGCATCGCCCGTGAGGCACTTGGAGTGCATGCGCACGAGCACGTCCTCGCGGCCCGCGACATTGCCGTAGACGAGCGCGACGTGCTCGCGCGTGTCCACATCGTTGCGATAGCCCACGAGCCGGAACTCGCCAAACTCCGTGGGCAGGCGCACGTCCGCCTCGCGGTGCACGAGCCGCTCGTTCCGCAGCCGGTACGCGACCAACTGCGCGACCGTGATGAACGTGAGATCGTGCTGCTTCGCGAAACGGTCGAGGTCCCCGCGCTTGGCGGTGGTGCCGTCGTCGTTGAGGATCTCGCAGATGACGCCCGCCGGCTGCAGGCCGCCGAGGCGCATCAGGTCCACCGCCGCCTCGGTATGCCCTACGCGCTGCAGCACACCGCCCTCACGCGCGCGCAGCGGATGCACGTGTCCCGGCCGCCGGAAATCGGATGGCTGCGAGGTGTGCATGCCGAGCAGCTGGATGGTCGTCGCCTGGTCCGCCGCGCTGATGCCGGTGGTCACGCCGTGCCGCGGCGCGGCGTCGACCGTGACGGTGTACGCCGTGCGCAGCAGGTCGGTGTTCTCGGCGCCCATCATCTCGAGGCCGAGTTGGGCAACGCGCTCCGGGGAGAGCGCGACGCAGATCATGCCCTTCGCGCGCATGAGGAAGTTCACCATCTGCGGCGTGATGAACTCCGCCGCACAGATGAGGTCGCCTTCGTTCTCGCGGTCCTCGTCGTCGGCGACGACGATGAACTTGCCGGCCTTGAGGTCCGCGAGGGCCTGCTCGATGGTCCCGAACATGGTCACGTATTGAGAAGTGGCGCCGCGAGGCGCTTGAGATGTTTCGCTAGGACGTCCGCTTCCAGATGCACGCCATCGCCGGGGCACAGCGCGCCGAGCGTGGTGTGGCGGACCGTGTGGTCGATGACCGACAGTTGCAGCACGCCCGGCCGCGGCAGGGCGTTCACGGTGAGACTGACACCGTCGACGGCGATGCTGCCGAGCGGGACGAGCAACTCGTCCACCTCGGCGCCGACTTCGATGTCGATGAGCAGGGCATCGCCGTGGCGGCCCGTCTCGAGCACCCGCCCGACGCCGTCCACGTGGCCTTGCACGATGTGGCCGCCGAGGCGGTCGCCTACGCGCAGCGCGCGCTCCAGGTTGATGCGTGTCCCGCGCGCCCACGCGCCGATCGTCGTGCGTTCGAGCGTCGTCGTGATCGCCGCGGCGGAGAACCAGCCGCTCCCCGCGTTGGTCACCGTGAGGCACGCGCCGTTGCAGGCGATGCTCTCGCCCAGCACGAGGCCTTCATACGTCGCGGCGATGACGAGCTCGCGGCCCACGTCCGTCGTGGACGCGTCGCGAACTTCCCCAATGGCGGTGATCAGTCCTGTGAACATGCGGCCGACGGCGATGGGAAGTGGAATCAGCGAGAGGAAATGGAATCCCGCCCCGGCGGCTCGTACTCGGTCATGAAGTCGTCGCCGAACGCGCGACGCTCAATGATGCGCCATCGTCCGGTGCCGGCCAGTGGAGACGAGGCCAACGTACCGAACGCCGACAGGGCACCGGCCCCCAAAAGGACCGGCGCCCTAAAGATAACCAGCCGGTCCACCCAACCGGCTGTCAGGAGCGCCCCGGCGATGCCGGCGCCTCCCTCGACGAAGAGATGCCGAATGCCGTCGGCGCGCATGGCGGCCAGGTGTTGGTCGAGTCCGCCCGCAGTGCGCACGACGACGCCCATGCGTTCGAGGGCGTCGTGCGATCCGGGTGCCCCATGCCCGGCGACCCCGTCCGCCCACGCCCTGTTGGTGGCCGTCGCATCAGCCAGCACCCACACGGGCACCTTGCGCGCGCTCCGCGCGAGCTTGCCCGTGAGGGGCAGCCGCGCCGCCTGATCGAACACCACGCGCACGGGTGCCACGCGCGGACGCCGTCCATGGCGCACGGTGAGTGCGGGGTCATCCGCGAGTGCCGTGCCGATGCCTACGCCGATGGCGTCCGCCTGCGCGCGCAGCCGGTGCACGTGCCGGCGCGCGGCCTCACCGGTGAGCCAGCGTTGTTGACCTCCGCCCGGCGCGATGGCGCCGTCAATCGACAGCGCGAGCTTGAGCGTGATGAACGGCCGCGTGGCCTTCGTATGCGCGAACAGGAATGGCGCGTTGAGCGCAGCCGCCGCCTCGGCCTCGACCCCGATGTCCACCTCGATGCCGGCGGCGCGCAGTTTCGCGGCGCCGCCTCGCGCCTGAGGGTTCGGGTCGGCCAGCGCGACCACCACGCGGCGCACGCCCGCCGCGATGATCGCGTCGACGCAGGGCGGTGTCTTGCCGTGATGCGCGCACGGCTCAAGGGTCACGAACAGGTCCGCGCCACGCGCGCGCTCACCGGCGGCCGCGAGCGCGGCGGCCTCTGCGTGCGCCCCGCCGTACTCCGCGTGCCAGCCCTCGCCGACCACGCGTCCGTCGCGTACGAGAACGGCGCCGACCATGGGGTTCGGCGCCGTCCGTCCCCACCCCCGCCGCGCCAGCAACAGCGCGCGGCGCATCCGCGCCGCGTCGTCGTGCGCGCCCGGCCGCGGCGGGGGTGGGTCGAGGGGGCTCAGAAGCTGATGCGAACGCCGAGTGAGCCGTACAGACGCGACTTGTCGGCGGCCTCGTCGAACGAGTTGAAGGTCGGCACGTCACCGCCGCTCACCTGCCCGATTTCGGCGACGACCTTGGCAAGGAACAGGTTGAAGCCGAGCGAACCGTAGAACGTCGTGCGCGTCAGCGACTGATCGAGGTCAATCGGCGGAGCCGTGACCGCACCAACTGTGGTCGTCATGTTCGCCGAGGACTCGTACGTGTCCTGGCCCACGCCTAAGCCGAGCTCGACCAGCAGCAGGTTCTTCTGCGCCGCGAGCCGCCATGACTTGGTCTGGACGCTGAAGTCATCGATCGCGAAGTCAGCGTCCGGTGACTGCGCTGTGATGTCGAGCGTGGGCACGTCGCGCACGAGGTACGAGAACGACACGCCCGGCACCACGAGCGACTGCTCGAGGATGCCGATACGCGCACCGATGCCGAACTTCGTCGACCCGTCCGTCGGGTCGATGGTCAGCCCGCCGTTCTCGATCGACGGGACGTACGTCACGTTGCCGAGCAGGTCGATGCCGCCCACGCGTGAGACGCCCATCGGGAAGCCTTTCCAGATGCCCAGCGCGAAGTCCACCGCTGGCAAGGCGACGAACTGTGAGTTCGTGGCAATCGCGTCGCGGTTCGCGCCCGTCGACGAGACACTCATGTTTTCGACGTCGGGCAGGTCGCCACTCACGGCGTTCGCACGCAGCGCCACGGAGAAGTGCGGGAAACCGCCCAGCGTGCTGCCCATGCCGAGCGTGTGGCTGCCGCCGACCAACGCGGTGCCCAGCTGGGGCATCATGTAGGCGAACAGGTCGATCGCCTTCTCACACGCGTCGGCTGTGGCCTGCTGGGAGAGCGTGCCCGTCGGGCACGAGGCGGGACGGTCCTGCGCCTCGAGCGGTGTGACGAGCGGCGCGCTCAGCGGTGCGATGAGCAAGGCCGTCGCGAGGATGGAAACCGAGAGAATGGGACGCATGCAGCGCGCTCCGAATTTAGACGAGGTGGACCCGCCCGGTACCCTGGCGGGTGTGTCCGATGACCCAACTATCGACGCCGGCCTTCGTCGCGAGGTCACGCACCGCAGCGGCTCCGGATGTGTCCGAAATCACAATCATGCCGATGCCTTGGTTGAAGGCGCGGAACATCTCGCTGGAGTCGACCTTGCCGGCCTCTTGGAGTACACGGAACACGGGCGGAATGTCCCACGCCGACGTTTCCACGATCGCGTCCAGGTGCGCCGGCAGCGCGCGGTCCAGGTTACCGGGGATGCCGCCGCCCGTGATGTGCGCCATGGCGTGCACCTGGCGCAGCACGGAACTCAGCACGCCAAGGTAGGAGCGATGCACGGCCAGCAGCACATCGGCGACCGTTCGGCCACCCGCATCCGGGAACACATCGTGCGATCCGAGGCGCATGCGCTCTCCGACGATGCGCCGCGCGAGGGAGTAGCCGTTGGTGTGCAGGCCGCTGCTGGCGAGACCCACAAGCACGTCGCCGTCCTGCACACGCGCGGACGTGATCACCTCGTCCTCTTCCACCGCGCCCACGATGAAGCCCGCGAGGTCGTAGTCGGGAGGCGTGTACACGCCCGGCATCTCGGCCGTCTCACCGCCCACGAGCGACGCACCGTTCTCGCGGCACCCGGCCGCGACGCCGGCGACGATCGCTTCCACCACCGACGGCACCAGCTTGCCGAAGGCGACGTAGTCGAGGAAGAACAACGGCCGCGCGCCCTGCACGAGGATGTCGTTGACGCAGTGGTTCACGAGGCAGTGGCCGATCGTGTCGTGCCGGTCCGCCTCGATGGCGACCTTGATCTTGGTGCCCACCCCGTCGGCGCTCGAGACGAGCAGCGGCTTGCGCAGGCCCTCGGGCACGCGGAACATGCCGCCGAATCCGCCGAAAGCCCCGCGCGCGCCCGACGTGAACGTCGACTCGACCAGCCGCTTGATGCGGTGCTTCGAGTCGTCGGCCGCGTCGATGTCGACGCCGGCTGAGGCGTAGGTGAGGCCCGGCGTCTCACCGGAGTCCTGCGGCGGGGGCGTCGAGCCCGGAACCTTCGGCGGACTCACGCGTCGAGCGCCTTGTCGAAGGTCACGAGTTGGTGGAACGCGGCCACGCGCGCCTCGATGTCGGAGCGCGTGAGTTCGAGCAGGCGCGTGATGGAGAAGTTCTCGACGACGAAGGAGCCCATGGCGGAGCCGACCACGACGGCGCGCCGCATATTGGCTTCGCTGAGATCGTCTGAGCGCGCGAGCCAGCCCATGAACCCGCCGGCGAACGAATCGCCCGCGCCGGTCGGGTCGAACACCGACTCGAGCGGATACGCCGGCGCGAAGAACACCGAGTCGGCCGTGAACATGAAGGCCCCGTGCTCGCCCTTCTTGATGAGCACCGTGCGCGGGCCGTGTGCGATGATCCAGCGCGCCGCCTGCACGAGGTTGGCCTGCTCGGTGAGCTGGCGCGCCTCGGCGTCGTTCAGCGTGAGCAGGTCCACGTGCGTCAGCAGTTCCAACAGGTCCGCGCGCCGCGACTCGATCCAGAAGTTCATCGTGTCGCAGGCCACGAGCTTCGGCTTATCCACTTGCCTGAGCACGTCGAGCTGCAAGCGCGGATCGATGTTTGCGAGAAACACGTATTTGGCCGAACGGAATTCGGCCGGGAGCTTGGGGCGGAAATGTGAGAACACGCCGAGGCGCGTCTCGAGCGTCTCGGCGGAGTTCAGGTCGTGGCGATAGCGGCCGCGCCAGCGGAACGATTCCCCCTCGGCGCGCTCGAGCCCGGTAAGGTCGACGCCGCGCTGCCGGAGCGCCTCAAGCTTCTCGACGGGATAGTCGCTGCCGACCACGCCGACGAGTTGCACCGGCGTCTGGTGCGATGCGGATGCCGCGAAATAATTCGCGGACCCTCCAAGCACATCGTCGGCTTTGCCGAACGGGGTCTCAACGGAGTCAAGCGCGACGGAGCCAACGACGAGGACGGACATCAGGAAGGAATTCGAAGGTTAAGGATGTTGCCAGTGCCGCCCGGGCGCTGGATCCACCGGCGGATCCCCACCCCTCGAGCAATCACATGCGCTCCGGCGCGCCGATGCCCAGCAGGCCCAGCCCGTTGGCGAGCGTGATGCGCGCCGCCTTCGCGAGCGCGAGCCGTGCCCGCATGACGGGCTCGGGTTCGCCCAGCACGTGATGCTTGTGGTACCAGAGGTGGACGAGACGAGCCGTCTCGAGCAGCCAATTGGCCACGCGGTGCGGTTCCAGTGCGTCGGCGGCGGCGGCGACGAACGCCGGCCAATCGAGCAGCGCCTTGACCAGTTCGCGCTCTTCGGGCTGGTCGAGCACGCCCCAGTCCACACCCGTCCCGTCGATCGACGTCACATCGACATCGCCCACACGGAAGATGCCGCTCAATCGCGCGTGCGCCATCTGGATGTAGTAGACCGGATTCTCCTCGGACTGCGACCGCGCCAGGTCCACATCGAAGACGAGCTGCGAGTCACCCTTGCGCATGAGGAAGAAATAGCGCACGGCATCGCGCCCGACTTCGTCGATGAGGTCGCGCACCGTGACATAGCTGCCCGCGCGCTTGGAGATCTTGACCTCCTCGCCCGAGCGCATGACGGTCACCATCTGGTGCAGCACGTACTCCGGATAACCCTGCGGCACGCCCATGCCGAGCGCCTGCAGGCCAGCGCGCACACGCGCCGTCGTGCCGTGGTGGTCTGCGCCCTGCACGTTGATCGCGCGCGTATAACCGCGCTCGAACTTGGTGACGTGGTAGGCGACGTCGGGGACGAAATAGGTGAACGTCCCATCGCGCTTGCGCATGACGCGGTCTTTATCGTCACCGAAGTCTGTCGTGCGCAGGTAGAGCGCGCCGTCGTCCTCGAACGTGTGGCCCATCGCCTGCAACCGCTCGACGGTCTTCGTCACCATGCCGTCCGTGTACAACGACGACTCGAGGAAATAGCGGTCGAACTGCACGCCGAAGGCGCGCAGGTCAAGGTCCTGCTCCTTGCGCAACTCGCGCACGGCCACCTGGCGCACGGCGTCGAGGTCGTCGCCACGCGCGTCGGCCGGGCATTCGGCGGCATAGACGGCGGCGATGTCCTTGATGTACTCGCCGTGGTAGCCGCCCTCGGGGATCAACACGGTCTCGCCCGCGCGCTCGCGCAGCCGCGCCTGCACGCTCAGCGCGAGGTTCTGGATCTGCACGCCGGCGTCGTTGTAGTAGAACTCGCGTGTGACATCCCATCCCTGCGACGCGAGCAGCGAGGCAATCGAGTCACCCAGCGCCGCCTGCCGGCCATGGCCGACGTGTAGCGGCCCTGTCGGGTTCGCCGAGACGAATTCGACGTTCGCCGTCTTGCCGCGACCGTCGGTACCCGTGCCCCACGCGGCGCCGGTGTCGAGCACCTTCGCGAGTCCGGACGCGAGATCGGCCGTCGAGAGCCGGAAGTTGATGAACCCCGGGCCGGCGACTGTCGCCTCAGCCACGCCGGCAGCCGTGCGGTCGAGCGCGGCGAGCAAGGACTCAGCAATGTCGCGCGGCTTCCGGCCGAGCGGCTTGGCGAGCGTCATGGCGATGTTCGTCGCCCAGTCGCCGTGCGCGGGATCGCGCGGGCGCTCGAGCAGGGGCGTCGTGTCCTCACTGGCGCCCAGTGACACCGCCGCGCGCGCGAGGGCGGCGCGCAGGGAGTCGACGCTCACTTCGCGGGGCCCGACTTCGGCTTGTCGCTCTTGGCGGCCGGCTTGGCGCCGGATGCCGGCGCGGTGCCACTCGTGGACTTGGCCGCGTCACCGGACGCTGCCTTGGATCCGGAGGCGCCGGACTCCGAGGAGGAGCCCGCGCTGGACGACGCCGACGAGTCACTGCGGCTCGCGCCGCCCGACTTCTCGCCAGCCGCCGTCGTGGCCGCGCGCTGGTCCTTCTTGCCGTCCTTCCCGTAGTCGGTGATGTAGAAGCCGGAGCCCTTGAACAGCAAACCGCCACCGGCGGACATCCGGCGCTGCGCGACCGCGCCGCACACCGGACAAGTCAACTCGGACTTTGCGTCGCTGATCTTCTGGACGAACTTCTCGAACTCATGCCCTTCCGGGCAGCGATACTCGTAGGTCGGCATCTGGCTCAGTGGTCGTAAATCACACAACCAGTGAATGTTAGCGGGCGCGAGGCCACGCTTCAAGCACGCGCCGCGGCGATCACAAGGCAATCACCAGGCGATCCGGCACTGCGATGCGGGTGGCATCCCACCTCGCATCGCGGTCACGCCGGCCGGTACTCGCCCCACACGCCGCGCAGCACGTCCGATATCTCGCCCACGCTCGCGCGCGCGCGCACGGCGTCGATGATCAACGGCATCAGCGGCGCATCCGGCGCGGCACGGCCTCCCACATAGGCGGGCGCCGCGGCGGCGATCGCATCCAAGGCCTGTTTCACGGCACCGGCGTCGCGCGACGCGCGCACCCCGGCCAAGCGCGCCTTCTGGCCAGCCGCAAGCGCGGCGAAATCCGGCGCGGCGAGGATCGGCGGCGCCTCCTCGTCCACGAACTTGTTCACGCCGACGATGACGCGCAGTCCCTGCTCCACCGCGAGCTGATGCTCGTACGCGGACCGCGCAATCTCCTCCTGGAAGAACCCCGCCTCCAGCGCGCTCGCCGCGCCGCCAAGCTCCTCGACGCGCGCCAGCAACGTACGTGCGCGCCGTTCGAGCTCGTCCGTGAGCGCCTCGACGTAGTAGCTGCCCGCGAGCGGGTCGACCGTCTGCGCGACCCCGCTCTCGTGCGCGATGACCTGCTGCGTGCGCAGCGCGAGCGTGGCGGCTTCGGCGGTCGGCAGCGACAACGCCTCGTCGTATCCGTTGGTGTGCAGCGACTGTGTGCCGCCGAGCGTGGCCGCGAGCGTCTGCACCGCCACGCGCACGACATTATTCAGCGGCTGCTGCGCCGTCAGCGTCACACCACCCGTCTGCGTGTGGAAACGCAGCTTGCACGACGCGTCGCTGGCGCCGTACCGCTCGCGCATCAGCGTGGCCCACATGCGCCGTGCCGCGCGGAACTTCGCCGCCTCCTCGAAAAGATCGTTGTGGCATGCGAAGAAGAAGCTGAGGCGCGGCGCGAAATCATCGACCGCGAGCCCGGCATCCACGGCGCGCTGCACGTACGCCAGTGCGTCCGCGAACGTGAAGGCCAGTTCCTGCACCGCCGTCGCGCCCGCTTCGCGGATATGGTAGCCCGAGATCGAGATGGGGTTGAAGCTCGGCACCTCCGCGGCGCAGAACCGAAACGTCTCCGCGATCAGCGCGAGCGACGGCTCCGGCGGGAAGACGTACGTGCCGCGCGCGATGTATTCCTTGAGGATGTCGTTCTGGATGGTGCCCGAGAGCGCCGCGCGCGCGATGCCGCGCTCCTCCGCAACCACGACATACATCGCGAGTAGGACCGCCGCCGTCGCGTTGATCGTCATCGACGTCGACACCTTGTCCAGCGGGATGTCGGCGAGGAGAAGGTGCAGATCCTCCACCGTGTCGATCGCGACGCCGACGCGGCCGACCTCGCCCAGCGCGCGCGGCGAATCCGAATCCAGGCCCATCTGCGTCGGCAGGTCAAACGCGGTGGAAAGACCGGTCTGGCCCGCCGCGAGCAGCAGCTTGAAGCGCGTGTTCGTTTCCTCGGCCGTGCCGAAGCCCGCGTACTGACGCATGGTCCAGAGGCGGCCGCGATACATCGTCGGCTGCACGCCGCGCGTGTACGGGAAACGGCCGGGTTCGCCGAGTCGCGCGTCGAGTCCGGCCTCGGGAGCGGCCTGGCCGCGGGCCTCAGCTCCCGGCGGACCGTAAACCGGCGCAATCGGGATCCCGGACGGCGAAAGCCGCTCGTCCGTCGGGCTCGGCGGGCGCGCCTTGCTCCTGCGTTGCGCGCTCACTTGCCGCTGAGCATCGCCGTCGCCGTCTCCACGTCCGCCTTGGAACCGACGAAGTAGGGTGAGCGCTCGTGCAGCTCGGTCGGTTGGACATCGAGGATGCGCTCACGCCCGTTCGTCGCCGCGCCGCCCGCCTGCTCCACGATGAACGCGAGCGGGTTGCACTCGTACAGCAGGCGCAGCTTCCCCTTCGGGCTCTTCGAATTCGCGGGGTACGCGAACAGCCCGCCGCCCAGCAGATTGCGATGGAAGTCCGCCACGAGCGATCCCACATAGCGCACACTCATGGCCTCCCGCTTGCCATCGAGCCCGCGCATGCGCCGGATCACGTTGCGCATTTCGTCGCTCCACAGGGGCGAATACGAATCGTTGACCGAGAGGTAGCGGCCGTGCTCCGGGATGCGCATATCGGGATGCGACAGCAGGAATTCGCCGATCGACGGGTCGAGGGTGAAGCCGTGCACGCCCTGCCCCGTCGTGTACACGAGCATCGTACTCGATCCATAGATCACATACCCCGCGGCCACCTGCCGCGCGCCGGCCTGCAGCAGATCCTCGAGGCACCCGTCCTCGCCGTCGGTCACCTTCTGCAACACCGAGAAGATGGTGCCCACCGGAACGTTGACGTCGATGTTCGACGAGCCGTCGAGTGGATCGAACAGCAGCAGATACTTGCCGCGCCGGAACTTCTCCGGGATGCGGATGATGTCGGGCTCCTCCTCGGACGCCATCGCGCAGAGCCGGCCGCCATGGTCGAGCGCCTTGATGATGATGTCGTTGGCGATGACGTCGAGCTTCTGCTGCGCCTCGCCCTGCACGTTGTCCGTGCCCTGGGCGCCGAGGATGTCGGCCAAGCCCGCGAGACGCACCTTGTTGGCGATCATCTTGGAGGCGAGCGCGAGGTCGTAGAGAATGCCGGACAAGCGCCCGGTCGCATTGGGATACAGGCGCTCGTGTTCGACAATGAAGCGGTCGATCGTGACGACGGATGTGTCCGTATGGGTGACCACGATGCTCGGGACAGGGTGTGCGTCGCGCCCGCGCGGGCGCGACAGGGACGAATTCTGCTACGGCGAGCGTGCCGCGCGCCAGCGATGCCCAGCGGCATCCACCTCAATGTATTCACCGTCGGTGCGCAGCACGACGGTGCCGAGCTGGTCGGTCCGCAGCACCGTGGCGCCCTGCGCGGCCAGGCGACGCATCACTTCCGGCTCCGGATGGCCGTAAAAGTTGCCGGCACCGACCGAAACCAGCGCGAGGCGCGGCGTGACGGCACGCAGGAACGCCGGCGTGGTGCTGGTGCGCGACCCATGATGCCCGACCTTGAGCACGTCGGCGTCCAGCGTGACGCGTCCGCTGTCCGCGCGCGCGACGAGCCATGCTTCCTCACGCCGCTCCGCGTCGCCAGTGAATAGCATGCTCACGTTGCCGAACCGCATGCGCACGACCGTGCTGGCCTCGTTGGGGTCCGACAGCGCGACGGTCCACGCCGAATCCGGGGCGAGGAACGCGAACTGCACGCCGTCCACGTCCACCACCTCGCCCGGACGCACGCGTTGCCACCGCGCGCCCACATCCTTGACGCTTGCCAGCAGTTCCAGGTAGTCGGGACTGCGCGCGACGAACGCGGCGTCGCGCACCTCGCGCGGCCTGAGCGCACGTACGACGCTCTCGGCGCCGCCGATGTGGTCCATATGCGGATGCGTGAGGATGAGCATCGCGAGCGCACCGCCGCGGCGGCGCAGGTAAGGGATCACCGTCGCGCGTCCTGCGTCGCCGCTCGACCACGCCCGTCCCGCGTCAATGACCACCCAGCGACCGCCCGGCGTGCGCACGGCGATCGCATCGCCTTGGCCCACGTCGAGCAGGTGCACCTCCGCCAATGGCACGCCGCGCGAGACGTTCGACGGGAGCCAAGCCAGCAGCGCCACGGCGCCCAGCGCGACGATCACCGGCGGTCGCCAATGGCGCGCCCAGCCGCCCACGAGCAGCGCGCATGCCGCCACACCGCTGAGCACGGCGCCCACGAGCGTCGGGGCAACGACCACCGCTGCGCCCGGCATCGACGCGGCCGCGGCGGCGACGCCATCCAACGAGCGCAGCAGCGGCAGGCACGCGTCCGCGACGAAGTCGGCCAGCGCATCCACGGGCAGCAGCATCGCGAGGAACAGCGCCGGCTGCAGCAGCGATACGATCGGGCCGGCGACCAAGTTGCTGAGCGGTGAGACGAGACTCAGCCGCCCGAAGTGCCAAGCCACCAGCGGTGCGGTGGCCAGCGTGGTCAGCACGCCGGCGACGAGCTCGCGCGCGAGTGTCCCGCGCCAACCACGCCACGCGTCCGGCACGCGACGCCGGCCCACTCGGCCGGCGACGATGATGGCGGCGTAACCCGACACGCTGAGCTGCCAACCCAGATCCAGCGCCGTGCGCGGGTCGACCAGCGGAATCACCGCGCCGAGCGCGAAACTCCCCCACGGCGATACTGGGCGCTGCATGCCGCGCGCGAGCGTCGTGGCGGCAAAGAGCGTCGCACTGCGCGCGGCTGGCGGCGGCGCGCCGATCGCAAGCACGTACACGACCGTGACCGCCACGGCGGCGATGCCCGCCGCCGTAGTCCCGAGTCGCAACGACGTGAACAGCAAGAGCAGCGCGCCGCCGACGATGGCGACGTGCAGGCCTGAGATCGACAGGATGTGCACGAGTCCTGCGTCCGCGTAGCGGTCACGCAGCTCAGGCGACAGGCCGCGACTGTCTGCGATCAGCAGCGCGCGCACGATTGGCGCGTCGCGGCCGAACCGCTCGTCGAGCGTGCGGCCGACATGGTTTCGCCAGCGGTCAAGCGGACCCGGCGCCTCCACCAGCGATACCCGGGCCTCGCGCAGCAATAGGCCGCGATCGCCCGCGCTCGCCTCCGCGCGCGTGATGGCGACCACGCTCCCGGCCGCGGCCCGTCCGCTGCGCACCGCAATGGCGACATGCACACGGCAGTCATCGAGAACGAGTGTGCCGAGCACGAAGCTGCCCGGGTCCACGGGCGTCCTGACGCGGGCCGTCCAACTCGTGCCATGCGTGGCCTCGTCGAGACACCGCTGGTCCGCGCGCGCGAGGTCGGTGCCCACCTGCAGGCCCGCCACCGACAACAGCAGCAGCGCGGCCGTCGCGGCGCGCTGGCCGCGGACCACCAACCAGCCCGCGCTACCGGCGGCGGCGACGGAAAGGAGGCCCGGCGGCAGCCCGGCGAGTCCAGCGGCCGTGCCGAGCACCCAGGCAATCGCGCCGCGCAACGCGTGAGGCATGCGCCGAACGTGCGGCTCGGCGCGCGCTCGGTGGCATCATCCCAACGCCGAGCGCATCATATCAATGCGCGGTGCGGCATCGGCGCGCCTACCCCGCCAGCGGCAGCGCCTGCCGCGCGTGCACGGGCGTGGCCGTGAACGTCGCGCCGGTGGTGCCGGTGAGCTCCGCGACAAGATAGGTGCCGATCAGGTCCGGCGTGCCCGGTACGAGTACCGTCTTGAAGTCGCGCGAGCGCGCCTGCAACATGCCGTGTCCCTTGCGCGCCTCCTTCTCCACCAGCAGTTCGAGCCGCTCGCCGAGGCGCGCGAGATTCCGCTCGCGGGAGATGCCACGGACGGTCGCGAACAGCGCGTCGTAGCGCGCGTCCATGACGTCCGGCGCGATGGTCCATTCCGCAGGCATGCGCGTCGCTGGCGTGCCCTCGCGCGCCGAGAACTTGAAGGTGAACGCGTCGTCGAACCGCACCTCACGGCACAGCGACAACGTGTCCTCGAACTCGGCGTCGGTCTCCCCGGGGAAGCCAACGATGATGTCGGTCGTGAGGCCCAGGCCGGGCATGGCCGTGCGTAGGCGCGCGACACAATCCAGATAGTCCTCGCGCGAATAGCGACGCAGCATGCGCTTGAGCATCGACGTCGACCCGCTCTGCATCGGCAGATGCACGTGCTCGCAGACCGTGGCCGTCTCCGCCATGGCGGCGATCACACGGTCAGAGAAATCGTTCGGGTGCGGGCTCGTGTATCGCACGCGCCGGATGCCATCCACGGCGCCGACGGCACGCAGCAAGTCGGCGAAGTCGTGCGTGCCGTCATGGTACGAGTTCACCGTCTGGCCCAGCAAGACGACTTCGGTGATGCCCTGCTCAACCACTTCGCGCGTCTCGCGCACCACCTCGGCGAGCTGACGACTGCGCTCCGGCCCGCGCGTCGTCGGCACGATGCAATACGTGCAGCGATAGTCACAGCCGCGCTGTACGGGAATCCAGGCCTTCACGCCTTCAAATCGCCGCGCGCTGAAATCCTCGTAGTGCTCCTCCAGATCGAAATCCGTCGCCGAGAATCGTTCGCCGTGGCGCGCGCCGTCGATCAACGAGGGCAGCATGCGGTACGCGTCGGGTCCGACGACGATCTGCACACGCGTGTCGGTCTCGAGCAGCCGGGGTCCGAGCCGCTGCGCCATGCACCCGGTCACCCCGAGCACCGCATCCGGCTTGATGTCGCGCCGCAACTCCCCCAGGCGGCCGAGCACGCGCTGCTCGGCGTTCTCGCGGATGGCGCACGTGTTGACCAGCACGACATCCGCGCCTTCGGGCGACTCGACTGCCGTGTATCCGTCGGCAACCAAGCTGCCGTACATCAGCTCGGAGTCGCTGACGTTCATCTGGCAACCGTACGTTTCGATGTAGACTGTCGGCTTACTCATGGGCTTGGCGTGCGAGACGGCGGACGGTAGAGGGGAGACGGCGGACGAACGGCGATGCGGAAGGCGGGGGCACCCGCCATCCCAACAAATCCCTCAGCTGCTGACCGGCTCCGCATCCAAGCCGCCAGCCTCGCCGGCCTGCAAGCGCGCGTGGAACCGGGCTCCGCGCGGGATCGCCGAGGCGGCGCCCTGCAGACGCACCGAAAGATAGTCTTCCGTGAGGCCCTGTCGTGAGGCGCCACCCTGGATGACGACCACGTGGGCGGGGCCGCCGGCGCGGCTGACGCGATAAGCGGCCGCCTTCGCGTCGCCGAGCGCGCGGACCTGTGCTGCGCGTTCGCGCGCGACGTCGCTCGGGACGGCGGCGTCCAATCGCTCGGCCGCGGTGCCCGGGCGCGGCGAGAAGGGGAACACGTGCAGGTGCGTGAACGGCAGCGCACGGACCAGCCGCAGCGTGGCCTCATGGTCGGCGTCGGTCTCGCCCGGGAAACCGCACACGATGTCGGCGCCGAGGCCGAAGACGGGCCGATCGCGTGTGAGCCGCTCGATGGCGTCTCGGTAGGCGTCCGCCGTGTACCAGTGACGGCCCATGCGCTTGAGCACGCGGTCGCTGCCCGACTGCAGCGGCGCGTGCAGATACGGGCACACGCGATCGCCGCCGGCGCGCAGCAGTGCCGCGAGCTGCGCATCCACCTCGGTCGCCTCGACCGACGCCAGGCGGAAGCGCGCGGACGGGACATCGCGCACGAGGCGCTCGAGCAGCGCACCCAGCGTCGAGCCCAGTTCCTTGCCCCACGACCCGACGTGCACGCCTGTGAGCACGATCTCCGCGTGGTGCGTCGCCAGTTCGCGCGCCTCCTTGACCAGCGCATCCGAGCTGCGGGAGCGGTGCGCACCGCGCGCGAGCGTGGTCGCGCAGAACGTACAGTGCTCGTCGCAGCCGTCCTGCACGCGCAACAGCCCGCGCGCGCCGCGCTGCGCTTCCGCGGTACCGACGACGACCGCCGGCGGCAGCCCGAGCGCCGTCGCGACTTCAGCGAGCGCCGCGCCGGGGAGCACGGCTTCGACGGACGGCAGCGCCTGCAGCGCGCTCGACGACCGCGCCGCGGCGCAGCCCGTGATCACACTGCGCAGTCCGGGACGCTCGCGCGCCGCCCGGCGCACGGCTTGTCGCAAGTCCGCTTCCGCATCCGCGGTGACGGCGCATGAGTTGAACACGGCGACGTCCGCGTCGCCGGCCGTCTCCACCACCTCGACATCGGCGCGACCGAACATCGCGCGCAGCTGCTCGCTGTCGTAGTGGTTCGCGCGGCAGCCAAAGGTGCGCAGGTGGACTTTCATGCGGAGACCATCACGGCGTCGGCACCGCGGGATGCTCCCCCGTCCGCAACCGCCGCGGCGGCCGCGGCTGCGGCTCGAGCGGCAACTGCACGTGGAATGTGCTGCCCTCGCCTTCGCGGCTGCGGACCCAGATGCGGCCCCCATGCGACTCCACCGCCACGCGACAAAAGGCGAGGCCGAGACCGGAACTGCGCACGCGCGGCGCGTTCGGTGCCTGCACCTGCTCGAATTTCTGGAAGATCAGGTCCTGATACTCGTCCGGGATGCCGGGTCCATCGTCGGCGAGCGCCAGCACGATGCCGGCCGGGTCCCGTCGCGCGCTCAAGTGCAGCGTGACCGGCACCGGCGAGTGTGTCACCGCGTTCTGGATCAGGTTGGAGAACACGCGCTTGAGCAGCGCCTTGTCCGCACGGAACACGGGCGCGTCATCGGTCGCCTCGGCCGTCGCCGTCGTCTGCTCCTGTCGGAACCGCAGTGCCCAGTCGTGCAGCAACTCCGCAAACAGTGCTGCCGGCGCGATTGGCTCCGGTTGCAGCGCCAGCGACTGCTCCTCCACACGCGTGACGTCGAGCAAGTCCTCGATGAGCCCGAGCAAGTCTTCGGCTTTCCCTTCCACGTCCGAGAGCGCGCGCGCCGGCCGCTCTTCGATTGTGCCGAAGTCGCCGTCGCGCAACATCTCGAGCGTCGCCAGCATGGACGTCAGCGGCGTCTTCAGGTCATGCACGATCATGCGCATGAGGTCGTCGCGCGCCTTGGAAAGCGCGCGCTGGCGCTTGAGACTGAGTTCGAGCGCGTCGGTCGCGCCCTTGAGCTTGAGCAGGCCGCGCACGCGCGCGCCAAGCACATGGCGGTTATGCGGTTTGAGCAGGAAGTCATCGCCGCCCGCCTCGATGGCCTTGAGCCGGTCGCTCGCGTCGTTGAGTGCGGACACGAAAATGACCGGGATGCGCGACGTCCGCGGGTCGCGCTTGAGACGCCGGCAGACCTCGAAGCCGGTCTCGCGCGCGTCCACACCCAGCTCCCCCGCCGGCATCGATACGTCAAGGATGCAGAGATCCGGATTCGTCTCGGCGCACAGCACGATTGCCGATGGACCATCCGAGGCGTGCACCAGCTCGCATCCCAGGGACGCCAGCTGGTCGCGCAGCAGTTCCACGTTCGCCTCAACGTCGTCCGCCACGAGTACCAGCGGCGCGCGGGGCGCGGCGGACCGTGACCCGGTCGGCGTCGCGCTCATGGCCGCGGGGAGCCGCTCGCGTCGCCGCGCACTGCGTGCCTACCGGCTCACGGGCGGATGCCCAGACCGATGCTGAGTGCCCAGGCGGTCTCGGTCATCGAGGTCGCCTTGCGCACCGCGCGCTGCAGACCGAAGTCCATCTGGGCGCGACCCTGCGACAACGGCAGGGCGAGTCCGGTCGAGAGGGACCGCTCCGACACCTGTTCCCCGCGCAGACCGAACGGCAACCCGCGATCGCGGAAACCGAGTCGCACCGTCGTCGCCGACCCGAGAATGGTGGGGCCGCTGACGTCAACGCCCAGGCCGATGTCGGTCGCGTCAAAGTAACTGACCTCGGACGTGCCCAGCCCCCGCATGTCGGTCCACGTCGTGCGCTCGCCGCGCAGCGACAACGTCGTGTTCGGGATGCCGACGTAGGTGATGCCGAGGCCATAGCGCGACGGCACGTCGGCATGTGACAGCGAGTCACCGTTCATCTCCGCGCGCAGTGGGCCGCCGAAACGCGCCGACGTGCCAACGATGACCTGCTGCGTTGGGCGCCATATGAGACCCGCCGAGAACGCGCGCCCGGAGTAGTTGACCACGGACGCCTGCGCCACGCTGCCGAGTCCGGTCGAATCGGGGAAGGCGCGACCGAACTCGACACGATTCTCGCCGGCGATCGCGTGCACACCGATGCCCACCTGGATGGTCGCATTCAGCAGGTACGATGCGGCGAAACGCACGTCGTTGATGGCTCCGTTGCTCGACGCGTGCAGCGATGACGGATACAGCACGCCGCCGACCGACTGGCTGTCTTCATAGGTGTTCGACCACGTGCGGTCCAGCAGCGTCGAGAACGCCACGCCACCCGTGAAACGCCGGTAGCTGCCGCTGCCCGAGAAGTTCGGGAATCGCATCGTGGCGGTGCTCGCCTCGCCATCCGGTGTTGATGTCTTCCGGAATTCGGGTTCAAACTGCATGTAGATCGCGAAGCGCGTCAGCGAAGAGAGCGCCGCCGGGTTGAGCGGTGTGGCCGCGTCGGCCTCGGCCGTTGCGCCGCCCATCCCGAGCGCGCCGGAGCTGAGCTGACCCGTCGGATATCCGAAGCCCTGGGCGCCGAGCGAGCCCTGGGCGAACGTCGACGAAGGCAGCAGTACCGCCGCCGCAGCCCCCGCCAGACACATGCCGATGGAACGAAGCTGAAGGATCATCATCACGGCCTCCCGAACCTGACGGAAGGGACGTAGCTCACGCGCAGGCGCGGCCTGAGTTCCGGCGCGGCATCCATGTCAAAGAACCGGGCGGCGAACCCGGAGGCGCCTTCAAGACGCGACCGCAACGTCAGGGCGTTCGGAAACCGGCGTTCCCCATTCACCGTGCGCCACTGCCGGATCAGCGCATTGATTTCCAGGGAGACCACGCCGGAGTCGCCGGGCGCCACCACCAACTCGTCCGTGATGAAGGCCCCAATCGGCGCCACCAGCGACATCGCGCGGCGCAGGTCAGTGACCTCATGTCCGGCCAAGACCATCTGGCCGTAGATGGGCACCGCAACCGTGTCATCGAGGCCGCGGATGGGGTCCTGTACGAGTTCCAGGCTCGCCTGGACGATCGCCACGGAGTCCGTCAGCCACGTCGGCAACTCGAACCGCAGGTAGCTGCGCACGGCGGGCATTCCGCCGACCGCGAACGTGTTAGGGGCCACAATGCCACGAATGCCCGCGGCGTAGTTGTAATCCTCGAGGAACGCCGCCACGAAGGCCGGCGACTTGGGCGTACTGGACCGTGGACGGATCTCCGCGACTGAAACGGACGTGTCCGGCGAGACGCGATAGCGCAGCAGCGGCCCTTGCGCCGAGTCGCTGGAGGTGACGACGTGGACCTGGCCGCCGCCCGCCGCGCGAAACACCAAGCCGAAGCGCATGACCTTCGCCGGGTCGGAGATGTTGGCCAGCACCATCGCGGCGTCAAGCGGAATCTTGACGACCGTCGAGTCGTTCACGTCGCCGCTGTCGAGCGTCACGATACCGATGCGGCGCTCGGGCGTGAAGAACGGCGCGAGCGTCGAGGGGTCGAGGTCGGGCAGCGTCGGATCCCCGACGTCGAACGCCTCGATGCTGAACGTGGCCGGCAACGGCAACGACGTACGCCGCAAAAAGATGTGCAGCGTCGCCGAGTCGACCGACGTCACCGGGATGGCGTCGGTCGTGTCGTTGGGCTTGAAGAAGCGCACCAATGTGTCGAAGCGGACGATGCCGCGCACATCCAGCGTGTCCCCACGCGAAGCGAGCAGCAAAAAGGGCTCGAAGCCGAGCAGCGGGAAGTCGCCGATGGTCGTGTCGAGCACGACCGCAGGGGTGATCACCGTATCGATGATGTCGAGCTGTTGCCCCGGACATAGCGTCGGACAAGCCGCGCCGGACTCGATGTCCTCGGTGCAGGCGCCAACGATGAACGCCAAGGGGAGCGCCAGCAACAGTGGGGCGCGGAGCAGCCGCCGATTCATCATGAATGGAGCGAAGAGGGCGTGAACGGGTGCGGCAGCAGCTCGGCGAGCGACCAGCGCATGACGGGTCCAGCGGGTGCAGCCGACTCGACGATGAGGTCGAGTCCGAACTCGGCGAGCGCTTGGCGGCAGATGCCGCACGGCGGAGCAGGTGCAGCGGCCTCGGAGCTGATGGCAATCGCCATGAACTTCCGGTGCCCCGCCGCGACCGCTGCGCCGAGCGCGACGCGCTCGGCACAGAGTCCGGCGGGATACGACGCGTTCTCAACGTTGCAGCCGACAAACGTCTCACCGGCGTCCGTCAGCAGTGCGGCCCCCACCCGAAACTTCGAGTAGGGCGCATACGCCCGACGCATCGCCTCGGTGGCTTGTGTGCGCAATGCCGTGAACCGGTCGTCGGTCGCCACTGCGTTCACAGCGAAGCGGTCAGCTGGCTGTGGAACGACCGGCCCCGACCACGGTATGGGACACCGAAGTGCTCGGCCACGGTTGCCCCGAGGTCTGAGAACGTCTCGCGGCGGCCGAGCGAGCCCGGACGCACCCGCGGCCCCAGCACGAGCAGGGGCACGTTCTCCCTGGCGTGGTCGGTCGAAGGCGTGGTCGGGTCATTGCCGTGGTCGGCCGTGATGAAGAGCAGGTCGTCCTCGCGGAGGGCGTCGATAAGGGCCGGCAGCGCGGCGTCGAAGCCACGCAGTGCCTGATAGAACCCCGGAACGTCATTCCGGTGCCCGTACAATTGGTCGAAATCTACTAGGTTGGCGAACAACAACCCATTGGGGCTTTTCTTTTTGTCGCGCAGCCAGTCCAGTATGCGCCGGATCCCGTCGGCGTTATCGGCGGTGTGGCCTCCCTCCAGGGCGCGGCGTGCGAACAGGTCGTCCACCTTGCCGACGCCGGTGCGCGGAATACCGGCCGCCGCCAACGCGTCGAGCAACGTCTCCTCCGGCGGCGCGATGGCGAAGTCGCGCCGGTTGCCGGTGCGATGCCAGTTGCCGGCCGCACCGACGAACGGCCGGGCGATCACGCGCGACACGTCGTGCGGCGGCACGAGCATCGCGCGCGCGGTCTCGCAGGCGGCGTAGAGCTCGATCAGCGGCACTACCTGCTCGTGCGCGGCCACCTGGAATACGGAATCGGCCGAGGTATAGACGATCCACGCGCCCGTGCGCTCGTGCTCCGCGCCGTACTCCGCGATGAGCGCTGTGCCGCTGCCCACCGCATTGGCGATCACGGGACGGCCCGTGCGATGAGCGAACTCGTCGATGATCGCCGCCGGGAAGCCATGTGGATACGTCGGGAACGGACGCGCGAGGTGCACGCCGGCGATCTCCCAGTGGCCGGTGGTGCTGTCCTTGCCCGCGGACGCTGGCTGCATGAGTCCCCAGGCGCCCGTGGGCGACTCGACCGCCTTTACCCCCTCCAGCGGCGCGATGTGCCCGAGTCCGGCGCGCTCGAGGTTCGGCAGGGCGAGACCGCCGACCGCGCGCGCGACGTTGCCCAGCGTGTGCGAGCCCGTGTCGCCATAGGCGGCCGCGTCGCGCGCTTCGCCGATGCCGACGCCGTCCAGCACGAGGATGACCGCGCGGCGCTCGCTCAACGTATGTGCGCCATGGACGTCACACCGCCGGCGCGCCAAGGTAGCGTCGTTCGACGCGCTGACGCAGGCCCGTGAGCAGCTCATACGGCGAGACGCCCGCGCGCGCCGCGACGGCGTCGACCGTGAGCGTGGCCCCATCGTCCGAGCCCATCAGCGTGGCCGCATCGCCGACCTTGCACGGCGCGTCCGTGACGTCGAGCATGAGCATGTCCATCGTGACGATGCCGGCCACCGGCACCTCGTGGCCATTCACGAGTGCGCGGCCCACGTTGCTGCTATGGCGGCGATACCCATCCGCATATCCGCATGCGAGGGTGGCGATGCGACGCTCGCCGTGCGCATGGAACGTGGCGTCGTAGCTCACGCTCTCGCCGTCCGCGATGGTGTGGATCTCGACGATTCGCGCGCGGAAGCGTGCGACCTGCTCCGGGTGGATGGCAGCCAGCGGACCGGTGTCCACACCGTAGAGGAACACGCCCGGGCGCACGCAGTCCCACGGCGACGGTGAGCGGCGCGTGATCGCCGCGCTGTTGTCCGAGTGTACCAGCGCAGGCCGCGCCGGCAGGCGGCCCAACGCCACGCGGAACCGTTCTTCCTGCCGTTCGAGCGACCCGTCGCCCAGCTCCGCGGAGTGAAAATGCGTGAACACACCGGCTGGCGGCGAGGCGCGCAGCACGTCGTGCAATGACTCAACCTCATCCCACAGCGCGCCGGCGCGGTGCATGCCGGTGTCGATGGCGAGGTGCCACGCACCGCCGCCCAACGCATCCCAGGCGCGGATCCCAGCTTCATCGTCAAGCGTCGGCGTGAGTCCGGCGGCACGCATGCGCGGCAGGTCGACCGGCAGCGTCGGCGTAAAAACGATGATGGGCCGCTGGATGCCCGCCTCACGTAGCTCGGTTCCTTCGGCAATGCTCGACACACCGAACGCGAGCGGATCGACCGCTTCGAGTGCGCGGGCCACGGGAATCGCACCGAGCCCGTACGCGTCCGCCTTGACCATCGGGATGAGCGGACGCTGGGATTGGCGCGCCGCAGCCCGTGCATTGCGCAGCAGCGCGCCCAGGTCAACGTCGACCCAAGCGCGCAGGAAGTGTTCGGGCGTAGATTCCGTGTTCATCCGAGAAATCGAAGCTACCGGCCCTCCCAAAGCGATGCAAGACAAAGCCACACTTGAAGATGCCCTCGCCATCATGCGCGACCTCCGGGCGCGCGACGCGTGGGATCGCGCGCAGACCCACGAGTCGTTGCGGCCGTATCTCAACGAAGAGATGCATGAGCTCGACGACGCGCTGCGCGAAGGGGATGACGCAGCGACGTGCGGCGAACTCGGCGACGTGCTGCTGCAGGTGCTGTTCCACGCGGTGATCGCCGAGGAACGCGGCGCGTTTGGGCCCGAGCACGTGGCGGGCTCGCTGGTCGGCAAGATGCGGCGCCGGCACCCGTGGCTATATGGCACCGACACCGAGCGCACGCCGTGGGAGCAGATGAAGGCCAAGTCGCGGCGGTCACTGGCTGATGGCCTGCCGACGGGACTGCCGGCACTGCATCGCGCGCACCGGCTGCAGGAGCGCGCGGCCGGGGTCGGGTTTGATTGGCCCGATGTGGAAGGACCATTGGAGAAGGTGGTCGAGGAGCTGGGCGAGGTGCGCGAAGCGATCGATGGCGGCCCCTTCGAGACGCACGGCGTTCCGTCCAGCGATCCGCGCCACGCGAAACTCGAAGAGGAACTCGGCGACCTGCTGTTTGCCGTCGTGAACCTCTGTCGCAAGGCGGGCACGCATCCTTCGCTCGCGCTGGACAAGGCCAACGCGAAGTTCCAGCGGCGATTCGAATCGATCGAAGCGCTCGCCTCGGAGCGCGGCATCGACGTGCGCACCGCCGGCCTCGAAGTGCTCGATTCGCTGTGGGACGAGGTGAAGGGGACGGAGTCTTGAGTTCTTCGTCATCCGGCACGCTGCACGACTTCGCCTTCCGCACGTCGCACGAGAGTGGATCCGCGCGGCTCGGCTGGTTCGCCACGCCGCACGGTGTGGTGGAGACGCCGGCCTTCATGCCCGTGGGCACGCACGGCACCATCAAGGGTCTCTCGCGCGACGAGGTCGCCGCCACGGGCGCGCAAATGGTGCTCTCCAATGCGTACCATCTCTACCTGCGACCCGGCGACGAGGTCGTGCGCGCGCTGGGCGGCCTGCACGCCTTCGCGCGCTGGCAGGGTCCGATGCTCACGGATTCGGGTGGCTTCCAGGTGTTCTCGCTCGCCAAGCACCGCACCGTGCGCGAGAGCGGCATCGAGTTCCGCAGCCATCTCGATGGCTCACTGCACGACTACACGCCCGAGAAGGTCATGCGCATCGAGCGCAACCTGGGCGCGGACGTCATCATGCAGCTCGATGAGTTGATCGAGGGCAAGTCGGACCTCGGCGCGTCACGCGCGGCGATGGAGCGCAGTCTGCGATGGCTGGATCGTTGCCGCGTCGAGTTCGACCGGATCACGCGCGAGGGCCGCGCGCCGGTGACTGGCCTGACTGCGCCGCCTGGCGCGCCGGCGCTGGCCACGGACGACCCCGCGGACGACCTGCCGGCACCGCGCCAGGCGCTGTTCCCCATCGTGCAAGGCGGGATCCATCCCGAACTCAGGCGCGCGTCGATCCAGGGCATCCTTGGCGCGGGCGACTGGCACGGCATCGCCATCGGCGGCCTCTCCGTGGGCGAGGCGAAGCCCGACATGCACGCCACGCTCGAGGTGTGCGATCCCCTGCTGCCGCGCGATCGGCCGCGTTATCTCATGGGCGTCGGCTTCCCCGATGACCTGATCGAAGGCGTGCGGCGCGGCATCGACGTGTTTGACTGCGTCGTACCCACGCGCATGGGGCGTCACGGCACCGCGTTCACGCCCGACGGCACGCTGCAGGTGCGGCGCGCGGGGCATCGGCTGGACCGGCGGCCGTTGGTGGAGGGCTGCCCGTGTCCGTGCTGCACGACGTACGACCTCGCGTATCTCCGGCATCTGTTCGTGGCCGAGGAGATGCTGGGACTACGGCTGCTCTCGCTGCACAACGTCGCGTTCTTGGTGGGATTGATGACGCGGGCGCGCGAGGCACTGCGGGCGGGGACATTCGAGTCGTGGGGCGCGGCGTGGTTGGCGCGGTATCATGCGCGCGGCGGCGGTCAGAACGGCTTATAAAGCGCGAAGTACGCCGCCACGCCCGCCAGCAGCGGCGTCACGACCAGCGCCGGCAGCGCGAGACGCGGCCGCCTATAGGGCACGGCCGACATCGCCCCGAGAATCACCCACACAGTGATCTTGGCCCACAACCAGCCAGGGAACGCCGCCAGCCCGCCCGTGAACCCGATGCGCGCCAGCATGCCAAATCCGCCCGTCACAATCAGCAGCAGCCCGATGCCGTGCAGCGTGCCGACCGCCACGCGCGAGCGCGAGCCGCGCTTCTGCCCACCTTCCATGGCGTGCACCGCGATGCCGCCGAACGCGGCCATCACGAACGCGATGCCGATGATGTGCAGGATCTCGTAGAACTCGCGTGAGAACATGCTATTCCCCGTACGGAATCCAGATGTTCTTCACTTGCGTCGCCTGCCGCAGGAACTCGCGCCCCTCGGCCTCAGCGATGTCCGTCCAGTCCGGCGAGCCCACGTGACACCACGTGCGCTTCATGTTTGATGCCGACGCCATCTCCACGGTCTTCACGCCCTCGCGCGTACCCCAATACCAGACGCCCGCCACGTCGTCGTGCTCGGCAAGCACCTTCACCAACGCGTCCTTGCCGCCCGTGACGATGTTGAGCACCCCGGCCGGCAGGTCGGAGCTCTCGAGCACGGTGTAAAGGTCGGTCGCACTCAGCGGTTGCGTCTCACTGGGCAGCGCGATGACAGTGTTGCCCGTGGCGATCAGCGGCGCGACGGTCGAGACAAAGCCGAGCAGCGGTGAATCGTTTGGCGCCGCGACGCCCATGACACCGATGGGTTCGTGCATCGCCAGCGCGACGCCGCGGATCGGCACGCCGTGCACGGCACCGTCCCACTTGTCGGCCCACGCGGCGTATGTGAAGAGCCGCGCGACGCTCGCGTCAACCTCATCGCGCGCCTCGGCGGCCGACACTCCGCCCATCGCCCGCAGCCGCGCCGCGAACTCGCCTGCCCGCGCGTCCAGATTCTCGCCAACGTAGTAGAGGATCTGCGCCCGCAGATGCGCCGTGCTGCGCGCCCACGTGCCGAGCGCCGCATGCGCCGCCTCGACCGCGTTGCGGATGTCCTTGCGATTGCCGTCGCCGACTTCTCCGACGCGCTTGCCGTTGGCACCGACCACCACGCGCGAGTATCCGGAATCGGGTCGCGCCTGCTTGCCTCCAATGAAAAGCTTCGGCGTGCGGTCGACCGCAGGTAGCTCGAGCGCAGCGCCACCACGCGCAATCACCGCGCGTTTCGAGACGGCAGCCGAACGAGCGGAGAGCGCGCCGCCGCCCGCCCCCCTCGTCGCCCGTATCCGCCGTCTACCGTCTGCCGTCTGCCGTCTGCAGTACTCCCACATCCCTTCACGGCCGCCTTCCCGCCCGAACCCCGACTCGCGGTACCCGCCAAACCCCGCCGCCGCATCGAACAGGTTCGTGGCATTGATCCACACCACCCCCGCCTTGAGCTTGGGCGCGATGTCCAGCGCGAGATTGATGTTCTCCGACCACACGCTCGCCGCCAGCCCGAATGGCGTGTTGTTGGCCAGCGCGACCGACTCTTCCGGCGTGCGGAACGTCATCGTCACCAGCACCGGGCCAAAGATTTCCACCTGCGCGATGGTGCTCGCGGGTTCGACGTTCGTGAACAACGTCGGCGGATAGAAGCAGCCGTTCTTTGGCACGCTCCACGACGGCTGCCACATCTCGGCGCCCTCGTCCCTCCCCTGCTTCACGAGCGACGTGATCCGCTCGAGCTGCTCGGGTGCGACGATCGCTCCCATGTCCACCGCCTTGTCGAGCGGCTTGCCCATGCGGAGCTTCTCCATGCGCGCGCGCAGCTTGGCCACGAGCCGGTCATGGATGCCCTCCTGCACGAGCAGCCGCGAACCCGCACAACACACTTGGCCCTGGTTGAACCAGATCGCGTCCACGACGCCCTCGACGACGCCGTCCAAGTCCGCGTCCTCGTACACGATGAACGGTGACTTGCCGCCGAGCTCGAGCGAGAGCTTCTTGCCCGTGCCGGCCGTCGCACGACGGATGATGCGGCCCACATCCGTCGAGCCCGTGAACGCGATCTTGTCGACGCCCTTGTGCTCGACGATCGCCGCGCCCGTGCGCCCGTCGCCCGTGACGATGTTGATGACGCCCGGCGGCAGCCCTGCCTCATGCGCCAACTCGGCGAACAACAGCGCCGACAGCGGTGTGAACTCGGCCGGCTTGAGCACCACCGTGTTCCCGGCCGCCAAGGCCGGCGCAATCTTCCACGAGAGCATGAGCAGCGGGAAGTTCCACGGGATGATCTGGCCCACGACGCCCAGCGGTTCGTAGCCCTCGAATTCGCTGGGCATGAGCTGCGCCCAGCCGGCGTGATGGTAGAAGTGCCGCGCCACGAGCGGGATGTCCAAGTCTCGCGTCTCGCGAATCGACTTACCGTTGTCCATCGTCTCGACGACCGCAAACAGCCGTGAATGCTTCTGCACCATGCGCGCGAGCGCATACAGATGACGCGCGCGCGCATGCGCGCTGAGCTTGGCCCACTTCGGAAACGCCTTCCGCGCCGCGGCCACCGCCGCGTCCACGTCCTTCGCACTGCCCTGCGTGACCTTGGCCAGCAGCTTCGATGTGCTCGGGTCGATCACGTCGAACGTCGCACCCGGCTTGGTGAACGCGCCGTTGACGAAATGCCCGAACCGGCTCCCGTGCGCGGCGAGCCAGGCGCGCGCCTCGGCGTCGCTCTCGGGCGCCGGGCCGTAGTCCATCGTCTCGAAGATCTCAGCGACGGTTGTCATATGGCTCGCTCGGGGTGGAGAACATCATGGCATCGGGTGCCGGTAGGCGGCGGCATATCGTCCAGTCACGAAATGTTCGAGCTGCCGCTCGATGTCGGTCAGCAGTCCGGAGGCGCCGAAGCGGAACAAGTCGGCGCGCAGCCAGCGATCGCCGAGCTCTTCCTTCATGAGCAGCATGTAGTCGAGCGCCTGCTTGGCCTTGCGGATGCCGCCGGCAGGCTTGTAGCCCACCTGGAAGCCGGTGCGTTCCTCGTACTCGCGGATCTGGCGGACCATCGTGAGCGACACAGGCAACGTCGCGTTCACGCCTTCCTTGCCCGTGCTCGTCTTGATGAAATCGGCGCCGGCCTGCATGGCGACCTGGCTCGCGCGGGCGACGTTGGTGAGCGTCGCCAGTTCGCCCGTGGCGAGGATCGCCTTCATATGCGCCTCGCCACTCGCCTCGCGGAACGCCTTGACCTCGTCGTACAACGCGGTCCAGTCGCCCGTGAGCACGTGGGCGCGTGTGATGACGATGTCGATCTCGCGCGCGCCTGCATCGACGGACGCCTTCACCTCGGCGAGCCGCTGTGCGAACGGCGAGAGGCCGGCCGGGAAGCCCGTGGAGACCGCCGCCACGGGGATGCCACTGCCCTCGAGCGCCTTGACGGCCGTTTCGACCAACTGGTGGTAGACGCACACCGCGCCCACGGTGATGCCGAGCGACTCGGCGCCGAGCGCACGCACGAGATCCTCGCGCAGCGGCCGGCGCGCCTTGGCGCAGAGCCGCTTCACGTTGCCCGGCGTGTCGTCGCCCGAGAGCGTGGTGAGGTCCATCAGCGTGATCGCGCGCAGCAGCCATGCGGCCTGCCACTCCTTCTTCACCGTGCGACGCGTGGGAATCGTGGCAGCGCGGCGCTCGGCCGCGCTGCGATTCACGCGGACGGCGAGGACAGCGTCGAGATCCAGCGGCTGGCCGGCATTGCGCGCGATCGTCACTTGGGCAACGCGTACCGCTCGAGGTATTCGAGGTCGTCGTCGTCGATGCGGACGAGGTAGACGGTGCCATCCCCAAAGCCCACAAGACGCCGCCCTTCCGGCAGCGCGACGCGCGATGTCACGCGACCGGACGCGTCGATGATGTCGTACGTCGTCGGTGCGTCGGGATGTGTCGCACGCTGGACCCAAAGGTTGCCGTCACTCGCGAACGAGACCGCGTCCCCGAGAAACGGCGGCAGCGCGTCGGGCCACTCCTCGGGCTCGGTGTATCGCGCCGGCGCGATACGCGGCGTGATGCCACCGCCCCGCTCGATCATGACGCCCAGGCGCGGACGCTTGGCGTCCACGCGGTATGCCTCCCTGACGTCGTCGTCCACACGCACGGGCGTGAATGTGATCGCAGGACCATCCGTTCGTACGCCGCTGGCGCTGAAGAACGTCACGTGGTATGGCTCGACCGAGACCACCGCGACGCGCCCGTCGGGCGCAACGGCGAACTGGTCGACCGACGTGAACGGGATTGGCGCGGCGCGGGCCTGGCTGACGACCATACCGCCCACCACTTGTTGTTCACGCCTCTCCTTGATCAGCGGCGAACGCGAGCGTGTGCTCACATATGCGATGGTGTCGCGGCGACCGCTCGCCCGGTCCACGCGCACGATCGCATTCGTGTCCGAGGCGACCGGCTTGCCGTCCACGGTCCGGATGATGCGCTTCTGGTAATAGACGCGCCCCAGCGCGTCCGTCGCGCTGCGCACCGTGAACGCCGTGCGGCCGCTGGCCGCTCCCTCGACCTCGACTCCTTCCTCCGAGACACCATCGCGCGTGAGCAGCACGCTCGTCGGCCCGCCCGTCATCTCGACCACGACGGCGCTGTCCGCCGGCAGCGCCAACAGGCCGGTCGGCACCTGGTACTCGCCCGGTCCGCGGCCAATACGGCCCACCGGCTCGACCTCGCCCGAGTTGAAGTCAATGCGCACCACGCGCAACTCATGCGCGTCCACGAGGAACACACGCCCGTCACTGAGTTCACGGATGCCCTCGATACGCGTGAACTCCGCCGGATGCGTAGCGGTTGGAGCACCGAGTCGCTTGACCGGCGCGTCCTGACCCTGCGCCGCGGCGCTCAGGCCAAGTACGAGCGCAATGGCGGGGATGAGATGACGATGGCGCATACGGACCTCAGGACTAGGGTGGACCGTCCCCATCAGCACGCCTGCTCAGGGATTCAGCCGGTGCATCATCCGCGGGAACGCAATACACTCGCGAATGTGCGGCGTGCCGCAGATCCACGCCACCGTGCGCTCCAGCCCGAGCCCGAAGCCCGAGTGTACGAACGTGCCGTACTTCCGCAGGTCCAGATACCAGGAGTACGCGTCCACCGGCAACTTCTCTTCGTGGATGCGCGCGAGCAACCGGTCATGGTCGTCCTCACGCTGCGAGCCGCCGATGATCTCGCCGTACCCCTCGGGCGCGAGACAATCATTACACAGCACCGTGCGTGGGTCGGCCGGGTTCTCCTTCATGTAGAACGCCTTGGCGCCCTTGGGATAGTTGCAGATGAAAATCGGCGTCTCGTAGTCCTCAACCAGGAGCGACTCGTCTTCGGCGCCCAGGTCGTCGCCCCACTCGACCTTGCTGCCCTTCTTCTGCAGCGTCGCGACCGCGTCGGTGTAATCGATGCGCGGGAACGGCACCTTCACCTTCTCGAGCTTGCTGACATCGCGTTCAACTTCCTTCAACTCGGCCGGCCGGCGCTCGACGACGCGCTGCACGAGGAACGACACGAAGTCTTCCTGCAACTTCATGTTCGCCTCGGAATCGTTGAACGCGACCTCGGGCTCGATCATCCAGAACTCGGTCAGGTGCCGGCGCGTCTTCGACTTCTCTGCGCGGAACGTCGGCCCGAACGTGTAGATCTTGCCGAACGCCGCCGCCGCGGCTTCGCCGTAGAGCTGGCCGGTCTGCGCGAGGTACGCGTTGCCCTCGTCGAAGTACTCGGTGGCGAACAGCCCGCTGCGCTCACCGATGGCGGCCGTCAGGATCGGCGTATCCACCCGGAGGAACCCGCGCTCGTAGAAGAAGTCATGGATGGCCTGCTCGACTTCGTTCCGGATGCGCGCGATCGCGACCTGGCGCGGACTGCGCAACCAGAAGTGCCGGTTGTCGAGCAGGAAGTCGACGCCGTGCTCCTTGGGCTGGATCGGGTAGTCGAGCGGGCTCTCGCCCATGATCTCGATCGACGTGACGCCGAGTTCCACGCCACCCGGCGCGCGGTCATCGGCACGAACCTCGCCACGCACGGTCAGCGATGTCTCGAGCGTCAGCGACTGAAAGCGCTCCCACACCGCGGCGTCGACCTGCGTCTTGACCACGACGCACTGCAGGATGCCCGTGCCGTCACGCATGACGATGAACGCCACCTTGCCGGAGGACCGGGTGTGCGTCACCCAGCCGTGCACGGTGACGGCGGCGCCGACATGGGCGCCGAGGTCTGAAATGCGGTACGCGGAGGCGTTGTTGCGATCGGCGGAAGCGGTCATCCACGAAAGTTAGGCGGACACCGCGACCAACGGCACCTGATACGCTCCCGTGGTGCGTCGCGGAGGCAGGTATACGCAGAAGGTGGTGCCCTCGCCGACGGCGCTTCGCACCGTCACCTGGCCGCCGGCGTTCTCCACAGCGCCGTACACGACGGCCAAGCCCAGCCCGGTGCCCCGCCCCACCTCCTTCGTCGTGAAGTACGGCTCGAACACGCGCGCCTGCAGCTCTGGCGACATGCCGGTGCCGGTGTCCTCGACCATGAGGCAGTTCCATTCTCCCGGCGGCGCGTCACTCGGTCGTCCGGGACCGCCCGAGCGCACGGCCATCGTCCGCACGACCACTCGTCCGCCGGACGGCATCGCGTCGCGCGCGTTCACGATGAGGTTAAGCAGCACCTGCGTGAGCTGGCCGCTGTCCACCCACACCGGCGCGAGGCCCGGCGTGAGTTCACATCCCAGTTCGTTGCCGGTGCCGAGCAGCCGGCGCAGCATGGGCTCCAGGTCGTGCACGACGGAGCTGAGGTCCACGAGTGCGGGCGCCGTCGTCTTGCGTCGGCTGAACGCGAGCAGTTGCGAGGTCAACGTCGCGGCGCGGTCGGCCGTGAGCATGACTTGGCGCAGGTCGCCGCGGATGGCCTCGCCGCGCTCGTCGTCGCCAAGGTGTTGGACATGGTCCAGCGCAAGTTCGGTGAACCCGATGATCGCCGTCAGCAGGTTGTTGAAATCGTGTGCCACGCCGCCGGCGAGCGTGCCGACGGCTTCGAGCCGCTGCGCATGGCGCAGGCGTTCCTCGAGTTCACGCCGCTCGGACGCGTCGCTGACCACGCCGAGCAAGCGCACGGGCGCGCCGGTCTCATCGCGTTCGACCTCACCGATGAGCAGCACCCACCGCATGCTGTCATCATCGAGCACGATGCGGATCTCGTCGACGAACTGGCGGCGTTCGCCGCGCACCATGGCGTCAATGGCGCGTCGCAGCGTTTCGCGATCGTCGTCGTGCACGCGGTCGAGCACTTGTGTGAGCTCCCCGGTGACGTCGCGAGACCCGTAGCCGAAGATGGCGGCAGCGGCATCGCTCCAGACCATGCGCCGTGCCGCGATGTCCCATTCCCACGCGCCCATGCGGCCCGCCCTCAGCGCCAGATCGAGCCGCGTCCCGCTCTGCTCCACCTCGCGCGCAAGGCGATCCGCGCGGCCACCCAGCACGAAGCCAAGCAGGCCGGCGACGAGGATGAGCGCGGCGGCAGTGAGTCGCTCCGCCAGCAAAGTTGGCGCGATGGCCGCCTCCCACCCGGTCGCCGGCGCGCCCAGCAGTGACCAGTCGCCGTCGGGCACCTCGATCGCGATCACCTCCGGATCCCCCACGCGCTCCGGTCGGTCGCCACCAAACCACGCACCGCCGCGATCCAGGGCCTGCAGGTGAAGCCCCGATGCGGCCGACGGGATGCCGGCCTCCGCGATGATCGTCGGCACGTCCAGGACGATGGCGGCCAGATCGGGGAAGCCTTCGCGCGCGCGAAGGCGCTGGCGCACGAGCAACCCTGATCCACCTTGCACCAGCGAGATGGGCCCCGTGACGGTCACCTCACCCGACCCGAGTGCGCGCCCCACGTCGCCGCCGATCTCAGGCCGTGGGTCACGCAGCAGGTCATATCCCAGGGCCTCCTCGTTGCCTTCCAGCGGCCATGTCGCGACGATGCGCCCGCTCTCCACGAGTTGCACCGCGCGGACACCGCTCGTGCCCAGCATGGTGCCTTGCGCGAATGCCGGGAACTCGGCGTCAAGCGCGCGCCGCGACGCGCGAGAGTCGGCGAACGATCGCAGGCCGGACAGCAGCGCCACGCGCCGCGAGACGGCGCGCTGCAAGGCGCTCGCGTAGGGCATCATTTGCGCGCGCGTGTGCTCGCGCGCTCCCACGAGGAGATCGTTGCGATACAACCGGTCCACCACGAGCGCGACCAGCAGCGCTGCGAGCGCCGCCATGATCGCCATGCGGCGGGCCATGCGCGCCGGACGGGGTGCCGACTGGGCGGCGGGATCGATCGGCGCGTGGGCACGGGTGCTCATGGGTGCCCAAAGTTCCTGCGCGGACACGCCGCGCGCCAGCCGGGGGTGCCGTCGCGGCCCGCAGGTGGGCCTGCTGTCCAGTCCGGCACCCGGCGCCCGCGTCCGACTCAGCCGACCCGGAACAGCTCGAGCGCCCGGCCGTATTGCCGGAGCAGCGTGTCATGCAGGCCCTTATGATCCTTGCGCGACAGCTCGGGGTCGTCGGCCAACAGTCGCTCGGCGCCGCGCCGCGCCAACTCGCCGAGCTCCTCGTCGCGCAGCGGGTCCGCCACCTTGAACGTGGGCACGCCACTCTGCCGTTCCCCGAATAGGTCGCCCATGCCGCGCAGGCGCAGGTCCGCGCGCGCGATCGCGAACCCGTCGTCCGTGCCGACGAACAACTGCAGCCGCTCGGCCGCCTCGTCGCTGACGTCGCCCAGCAGGATGCAGTAGGACTCCTCCGCGCCGCGCCCCACCCGGCCGCGCAACTGATGCAACTGCGAGAGGCCGAACCGCTCCGGGTGCTCGATCACCATCACCGTCGCGTTGGGCACGTCGATGCCGACCTCGATCACGGTCGTCGCCACGAGCACGTCGATTTCGCCGTCGAGGAACCGGCGCATCACGGCGTCCTTTTCGTCACCGGACATGCGACCGTGCAGCAGGGCCACCCGGCGGTCCTTGAACGGGCCGCCCGAGAGCTCCTCGTACGCCTTGGTGGCCGCCTTGAGCAGCACCTTCTCCGACTCGTCCACGAGCGGGTACACGATGTACGCCTGCCGCCCCTGCGCGACCTGACGCTCCACGAACGCCATCACGCGGGCGCGGCCGGAGTCCGGGCGCAGCGCGGTCGTCACGGGCTGGCGGCCCGGCGGGCGTTCGTCGAGCGTGCTCACGTCGAGGTCGCCGTACATCGTCAGCGCCAGGGAACGCGGGATCGGCGTCGCGGACATGAGCAGCACGTCGGGCTTGCCCTTGGCGCCCCGCTCGCCCTGCTCGGCGAGCAACCGGCGCTGGTCCACGCCAAAGCGATGCTGCTCGTCGATGATCGCGAGGCCGAGCTTCGCGAACTTCGTGCCCTCCTGCACGAGCGCATGCGTGCCGACGGCGATGAGCGGCTCGGCGCTCTCGAGCCGCGTGGCTGCGAGCCGTCGTTCGCCCGCGGAGCGGCTCCCCGTGATGAGCGCCGGGATGATGCCGAGCGGCGCGAGCAGCTTGTCGATCGTGCGCGCGTGCTGCTCGGCGAGCAACTCTGTAGGCGCCATCAACGCGACCTGATAGCCGTTCTCCATCGCGAGCAGCGCGGCGAAGACTGCGACGACCGTCTTCCCACTGCCCACATCACCCTGCAGCAGCCGCTGCATGCGGCGAGACGCGGCCATGTCGGCGACGATCTCATTGACGGCGCGCACCTGCGCATGCGTGAGCGCGAACGGCAGCGTCTCACGCAGCTGCGACGTGAGTTCCTTGCGATTGGTGAATGCGATGCCGTCGTGGGCCCGGTTGGCCAGCACGCGCGCGCGGCGCTGCAGGATGTGGACGAACAACAGCTCCTCGTAGGCCAGGCGCGCGCGACCTCTGAGCGCTTCGGCAACGGACACAGGCCGGTGCACGGCACGCAGCGCCTCGCGCAGCGGCGGCACTCCAGCCTCGGCCAGCAGCGAGGCGGGGATATACTCCTCGACCTGCGGCAGCAGCACATCCAGGTGCTGCTCGATCAGGCCACGGATCATCTTGAACGAGAGCCCTTCCGTGGCCGGATACACGGCGAGCACGCGGCCTTCGCCGGTGCCATCCGCGTCGGCGCCGAGGTTCACGAACTCGCGTGGCGAGAGCTGCCGGCCGTGGAAGAAGCGCACGGGGCCGCTCAGCAGCAGCACGTCGCCCTTATTGATCTGCCGGTCGAGCCACGGCTGGCCGGGCCAGCCCACTTCGATGAGGCCGGACGCATCCTGCACCACGGCTTGGAACACGCGCAGTCCCTTGCGCGTGGGCAGGATTCCCTTGGAGATGACCGTGCCGATGACCGTCGCGTCCTCGCCGACGCGCAGCCGCGCGATCGGCGCCACTGTGCTCGCATCCTCGTAGCGGTGCGGGATGTGGAACAGCAGGTCGCGCGCCGTGAAGATGTTAAGACGCTTGAGCAACTCCGCACGGCGCGGCCCAACGCCGGTAAGGAAGTGCACGGGCGTCTCGAGGGTGCGCCTCGGACCCGCCGCGGCGGACGCCTCGCGCGGGCTCACCCCTCGAACAACTCGCGCGCGAACGCCGCGGGCTCGAACGGCCGCAGGTCGCCCGCCTGCTCGCCCACGCCGATGAACTTGACCGGTACGTCGACCGCTTCATGGGCCGCGACCACCACGCCGCCACGCGCGGTGCCGTCAAGCTTGGTGACGACCAACCCAGTGAGCGGGACGGACTCCGAGAACATCTTCGCCTGCTGCACGGCGTTCTGACCGACGGTGCCGTCGATCACGAGCAGCGCCTCATGCGGTGCGCCCGGCAGCCGCTTCTGCACGACGCGGTGCACCTTGCGCAGTTCTTCCATCAGCGCGCCACTCGTGTGTAGGCGGCCCGCCGTGTCGATGAGCACGACGTCCACCCCGCGCGTGACACCCGCGTCGATCGCTTGCCACGCGATTGCCCCTGGATCCCCGCCCGGTGCGCCGCCCACGAACTCGGCGCCCGTACGCTCGGCCCACACGCGCAACTGGTCGATGGCGCCCGCGCGGAAGGTGTCGCCCGCGCCGAGCAGCACCGTCTTGCCCCCGGCGCGCAGTCGCGCCGCGAGCTTACCGATGAAGGTCGTCTTGCCAGCGCCGTTGACGCCGAGCACGAGGATGACGGTCGGCGCTTCGGCGGCGAAGGTGAGCGCTGGGTCCGCCTTGCCGGCAGAGAGCGCCGCGGTGACGCCTGCTTCGAGCGCGCGTAGGAATTCGTCCTGCGACTTCACGGTGCCACGCGTGGCCTGCCGTTTCACCTCGTCCACGAGGCGCACGGTGACCGGCACGCCGAAATCCGACTCGAGCAGCAGTTGCTCGAGCGCCTCGAGCGAGCCCGCGTCGACGCCGCCGCGCGCGATGACGGCCACGTCGGTGAGCGCGACGTCCTTGATGCGCTGCCAGAGGGAGCGCTGCGGCGTGTCGTCCTTGCGTTTGAAGAGCTGGGCCAACGGAGAGTCCGGTGTTCAGGGTGCGCCATCATGCACGCCGGCGACCGGATCAGCGCAACCCGATTCGCCGGCGCAGGAGCCATTCCGCGCAAAGGGCGACCAGCGCGAGCGCGACCAACCACCACGCGCCGCGGGCACGCGGTGCCGTGTCGCTCGGCGCCGCATTCCCGATTTCGCCCGAGGCAACGGTGGGACGCCGTGGGACGAGTTCCGTGGAGATGCCGGCGCGCTCCGCCGCTGTCTCGCGCCGGAGCGCCTGGAAACTCGCCTCGCCGGCGCCACCCACCAACGCGCCATCGAGCCCCGGACGTTCCTCGGCGCCGACCCAGTCGAATATACTCCCCCACACCGCGTCAAACGCGTCCGCCGAGCGGCCCCCGCGCAGGCGCCAACGCCAGAGTCCGCTGGCCGGGACCACGGCGACGCGGCGATCGGCGTCGAGCAGGTGGACCACCGTGCGCTCGTCAAAGCGACGCGCGCGCCGCGCCACGACAGCGGTGAAGCGCGAGCCGGCGGCGTTTGTTTCCGGCCGCAGGACGCCGACGTCGAGCGGCGCCAGGGAATCCCAGGGCACACCGGACAAGGCCGCCCCGAGCGGCGAATCGCCCGTGCCTGTCGGGTAGTAGTCCTCGCCGACGGCGGGCGGGGCGATGAGCACCAACGCGCGCGCGACGACACTGCGCGGCGCGCCGAAGTACGCCGTGTCGCCGTGCAGCACGGCGAGCGGCGCGGCGCTGAGCGCGCGACGCACGAGCGCTTCAGACACAGGCCGCAGCGCGCCGTCCGTGCGCCACTGGCCGGGCGCCACGCGCCAGAATCCCTGCACGGGTCCGCGGCGGGTGCCGCGCAGCACGGCGAGCGCGAAACGGGCGTCCTGGTCGGGCGACGTGGAGACAAACACCGCGGCCGCCGCGCCGGAGACGACGATCTCCACGCTGGCGGAGTCGTTGGCCTCTCCACCAATCGCTACCGAGAGCCGGCGCGTGGCGTCGAGCGCCGGAATCGGCACACGCAAGCGCAGTTCACGCTCCTCGTACGGCTCGAGCGCGGCGACGTCGAGGGTCGCCACTTCGCGGTCGTCCAGACGGACCCGGGCCTGCGCGGCCGGTGCGCCGCCCGCGCCTGCGGCAATCACGACGCGCGTCTCGATCGTGTCGCCGCCCAACGCGCCGCGCGGCGCTTCGAGGCCGGCAATGGCGGCGTCCGGAGCCGTATCGGCTGCGAACGCGATCACGCGCGATCCGCGCGGCAGGCGCGCGATGCGTGCGGGATCATCGAGCACGCCGTCGGTGACGACGACCACGGGACGCCCCATGGCCAGCGCCGCGTCCACGAGCGGGCCGACCTGCGATGCACGGTCCTCCGGGCGCGCTGTGCGCATCGGGCGTACGGAATCGCCGAACAGCAGTACCGAGTCGGCACCAGCGGCCCGCAGCGAATCGACCGTGCGTTGCGCCGCATGCCACCGCGCGGTATCGCCGCCCGCGAGCCAACTGGCCGAGGCGTCGAGCGCGACCCACGGCGCCAACGGCCGCGACGGCCCAAGCGGCGCATCGAGCAGTAGTGCCATGATCGCGGTGCTCGCGACGGCGCGCAGCGCGAGAGGCGCGAGGACGGTGGTGCCCCGGGACGGAAGGCCGCCCAAACGCACGCGATATGTCAGGGCCGCGAGGGTGAGCCCCGCGGCGATGCAGAAGATCCAGGTGATCATGAAGTCGTAGCGGGGCTTGTCAGCACGCGGCCACGACGTCTACGCGGCCCCGCACGCTTCAGTTGGACGCAGCGACCTGGCGTACGACGCCAGCGGGGCGTCCGAGCTCGGCCAGCACCGTCTCGCGCACCTCCTGGAACGTCTCGAGCGCGTTGCCCTTGAGCGGCGGGCCGGCCGGCACATCGAGCGCGCGGCGTGGGTCGCGCTGCACGCCGTTCACGAGCACCTCGAAGTGGAGGTGCGGACCCGTCGCCAAGCCCGTCATGCCCACGTAGCCGATCGTCTGCGCGATGTCCACGCGCGTGCCCTTGCGCACGCCGCTGGCGAATCCGCGCAGGTGCCCATAGCGCGTGACGAAGCCGTTCGGGTGCCGTACCTCGACGGCATTGCCGTACCCGCCCTTGCGGCCGGCGAAGATCACGATGCCGTCGCCGATGGCACGCACCGGCGTGCCCGAGTTGGCGGCGTAGTCCATGCCCTTGTGCGCGCGCCACGTGCCGAGCACGGGGTGCTTGCGGCGGCCGAACACGCTGGAGATGCGGCGGAACGAGAGCGGCGCGCGCAGGAACGCCGTCGCGAGCGAGCGGCCTTCCTGGTCGTAGTACGTGCCGCGGCCATCTTCCAGGTTCATGCGGATGGCCTGGATCTCATCGCCGGCGCGCTGCAGGCCGGCGGCGAGCACCGTGCCGATGCGCATCGCGCCGTTGGGCGCCGTCGCGCGCTCGAAGAGCACGCGGATCTCATCGCCCTCGCGCAGTTCGCGCGACATGTCGACGCGGTATTCGTAGATGTCGGCAATGCTCCACGCCAGCTCCGCGCGCGCGCGCGACGAGAGCAGGTCCTGCGCGCCGAGTTCGACGGCGTCGTACAGCGACGTCGTCACGATGCCGCGCACGACCACCGTATCGGTGGACCACGGCAGGATCTCCTCGGCGGCGATCCAAGCATCACCCGAGCGCGTCATCTTGACCGTGCGGTCGACGTCGACGAGAAAGACGATTTCCTGCGCTCGCGACGCCTGCGTGGTGTCGCCGCGTAGGATGACCTCCATGCCCGCAGGCACGCGGCGTTGGTCGATCGGCGTGGCGGCGCGGATCACGCGCGCGGCCTCGCCCGAGGTCAGGCCGCGATTCATCAACAGGCCGGCGAGCGTCTCACCGTACTCGAGCGTGTCGCGCTGCGTCCAAGGCTGGAGATCGGGCATGGGCGCGCTGAGCAACTCGCCCGGCGTGCCCGGCGTGGGTGCCGGGAGGCGAAGGGCGGCGATGGCCAGGCCGATGATGGCCGTGCCGGTGAGGACCCGCGTCGTACGTGGCTTCAATCCATCTGTCTCCGAATGAAGGTCGGGATCTCCATATCGGAGAGATCCTCGACCGGGCGCGGATTGGGCCGCGCACGTGGGGCAGGCACCGCGTTGCCGCTGCCGGTTCCCGGCTGCTGCAACCGCTGACGGGCCGCTGGGTCGAGCAACGGGATCACCGGCGTGCCCGCCCGGTTGATTCCATGGCTCATCGCCGCCTTTCGCTCGAACCCGGTGGCGATCACCGTCACACGGACTTCGCCCGTCATGGCCGGTTCATTCACGGCACCGAAGATGATCTCGCTATCCTCGCCCACCGCTTCCTTTACGATCTCGGCGATCGTGTTGATGTCGCCGAGGGTCATCTCGTTGCCGCCCGTGATGTTGATGAGCACACCACGCGCACCCGCGATCGAGACGTTGTCCAGCAAGGGCGACTCGATCGCCATCTTCGCCGCTTCCACCGCGCGGTCGTCGCCGCGGCCGATGCCGGTGCCCATGATCGCGGAACCGCCGTCCTTCATGACCGTGCGCACGTCCGCGAAGTCGACGTTGACGACGCCGGCCTTCGTGATGATCGAGGAGATGCCACCGGTCGCCTGCAACAGCACTTCGTCCGCCTTCTTGAGCGCGTCCTGGAACGGGATCCCCTTGCCGACGACGGCGAGGAGACGCTCGTTCGGGACGACGATCATGGTATCGACATGCTTGACCATTTCCTGAATGCCCTCATCCGCCTGCCGCATGCGCTTGCGGCCCTCGAACAGGAAGGGCTTGGTCACGATGCCGACCACGAGGGCGCCCGCTTCACGCGCGAGCTCGGCGACGATCGGCGCGGCGCCCGTGCCGGTGCCACCGCCCATGCCGCACGTGATGAAGACGAGGTCGCTGCCCCCGAGGGTGCGCGCGACCTCGTCCCGGTTCTCCTCGATGGCCTGGCGCCCGATCTCGGGTCGGGCACCGGCGCCGAGTCCGCGCGTGAGCTTCTTGCCGATCTGGATCTTGACGTCGGACTTGGAGTTGAGCAGCGCCTGGGCGTCGGTGTTGACGGAGATGAACTCGACGCCTTCGAGGTGCTCCTCGATCATGCGGTTGACGGCGTTGCCGCCGCCACCGCCGACGCCCACGACTTTCATGCGGGCGTTCTGCGAGGCGTTCTCCTCGAATTCGAAGATGCTCATCGGGCGTGGTGCTCCGTCGGTCGGGCGTGAAGACAAGGGCGAGTCGGGGCGCGAGGGCAATCTATGCGAATTCCCGCGCGCTCGTCATATGGGGTATGACGATTTGATGGGAGTGGGGAAACGGCTGCGCTTGAGCGGATTTCGCATGCGGAGTTGTACACGGGACAGCGCGGAAGGTCATTTTTGTGATGAGGGCAGACGGCGGACGGTAGACGGCAGCTAAAGGGCGATGCGCGGTGGGATGCGGGGCGCCCTACGGTACGGGTTGCGGGGTGGGATGAAGAATGCGGGATGCGGGGCGCCCTGCGATACGGCTTGCGGAGGATTTGCTAGCAACTTGCGGGCCGCAGTTCGGTTTGGGCTTCCAGCTACTTCGGCCGTTTGAAGGCGTTCTCGGCCAGTTTCTCGAGCAGCTCACGGGCGAATGGGTCGCGCACTGTTTCCTCGCTGTGCAGTCGTCGCAGGGCTTGTTCGCCGAGGTCGCCGAAGGACAACAGCAGAGACACGGCGTCGGACTGGAGGGTGTTGCGGAATCCGTCGGTCACGAAGGATCCGGCAGGCGGCGCGGGCGGCGGCTCTTGGGCCACCGTTGCGAGAAACGCCACGGCCTCGGAACACTCGGCTTGGAATCCCATTAAGCCGAGGATCGAACGACGCAACTCGGCATCCTCAGAGCGCCGAAAGATTGAGGCGAGTGAACTCACCAGACCCGGGTACTCGGTTGTTTGCGGGGCCGTTCCGCGCACGCAGTCACCTTGGCCTAGTCCGATGCTCGTGATTGTCGACACGGCGTGTTGACGCGACCTGAAGGTCGCGCCGGTGAGCGCGGCGGTTTCGAGACTATCGAGTCGCGTGTAAGCGTGCGCAGGTAAGGGCCGCGGAGGCCTGTCCTGCGCCGTGGCCTCGTGCGCTGGCCATCGGAACCCGTTTCGCGCCAGAATCTCAAGCGAGGCTCGCGCCACAGAATCCCGCACACTGCCTTGGTCATACAAATGCCGCAGGGCTGATTCGCCGAGCGGACCGAAGGCCACCAGGATCGAAACAGCACCGGACTGAGACGTACCACGCTCATGACCGACCACGATGCCGCCGCCCGGAGCGCGCTCTTCCGGTACCTCCGAGGCAGCTTCCGCAAAGCGGCGGCATAAGCGCAGTCGCGACCAGAAGCCGCAGAAACGGATTCAGGCGGCGCTGTTGACGATGTGTTGGCGCGAGTCTCAACATTCTTACCTTCTTGGCAATCGGAACTCGTTTCGCGCGAAAGCCTCGAGGGAAGCTCGCGCAAAGGAATCACGCACGGTGCCTCGGCTGTACAGGCGTCGCAGCCGCAGCGCGAACGTCGTGCCGGTGAGCGCGGCCTGCTCAAGGCTGTCGAGGCGCTGATATGCCACCGCCGGCGAGGGTCTCGGCGGAAGTTGTTGCGAGCTTGCGTCGCGCGAGGGTACGGCCGCCGCGAGAGCAAACACGACGAGCAGAAGAGTTGATAGGCTCGATCGACGCAGGGCCATTGAGCAACCTCCGCGTAGGTTCTACTCGGCCGAAGGTGCGAACTCGCGCCGAGCGTCTTCCCAAGGTTGCGACGTGCAGAGCGACGTAAGCAACATGACGTCACAAAGTGCACTGAACACGGCTACCTGCTAGCCACGGTGCGCCACTCGCCCTCAAAAAAAGTCCTGCAACCAAGTCTTGAACCGCGCCGCGAGATTGTCCATGGACGGCGTACTGCCACTCAGACTGAGCCGGCGGCCTTTGCTCGTGCTCGTCCCGATCGTTACGCGGTGCGCACCGTACTGCACCAGGCCCGTGACCGTCGCGAAGCGCGGCGACTGCACGGAATCGGCCAAGCCACCCAGGAACTCGCCCGGCATGCCCAAACGCGCGCCCGTGCCGAAGACGTCACTCGCCAGGTCCGCCGTGCCCGGCTGGGCCGCGGCACCGCCCGTCACCACCACGCCCGCGGAGAGCCGCTGAATCAGCCCGGCCTCCTCGATGTCCCGCAGCACGATCTCAAAGATCTCCTGCGTCCGCTGGTGGATGATGTGCGCCAACAGGTCGCGCGGAATCTGGCGGTCGCCCTGCGCGCCCGTGCTCGGCAGGCGGATCTGCTCGCCGCTGCCCTTCACCAGCGGCTCATAGGCCGCGCCGTACTGCTCCTTCAGGCGCTCGGCGTCCGCTTGGGTGACGCCAAGCCCGTGCACGATGTCGCTCGTCACGTTGATGCCGCCGTAGTTGACCGTGCCCAGGTGGCGGATCTTGCCCTCGTGGAACACGGCGACGTCGGTCGTGCCGGCGCCCATCTCGACCAGCGCCACACCGAGTTCCTTCTCGTCCTCCGTGAGCACGGACAGCGCGCTCGCCAGTGGCTCAAGCACGAGTTCGCCCACGCGGTAGCCCGCGCGCTCCACGGCCTTGCGCAGATTCATGGCGGGCGAGGCGCCGATGGTGACGAGGTACATCTCCGTCTCGAGCCGCGTGCCGATCATGCCGATCGGGTCGCGGATGCCCTGATTCTTGTCGACCGTGTATTCCTGCGGGATCGCGTGGATGAGTTCGCGGTCCTGCGGGATCGCCTGCGCGCGCGCGACGGCGTTGGCGCGGTCCACGTCGCTGCGCGTGATCTCGCTGCCCGTGACGGACGCGATGCCGGTCGACGTCATGGCCTGCACGTGTTCGCCCGCGATGCCGGCGTAGACCGTCTCAACGCGCGCGCCGGCCATGCGCTCGGCGTCCGTGAGCGCCTTCGAGATCGAGCGCTGCGTCTCCTCGATGTCCGCGACCACGCCGCGGCGCAGCCCCGTCGTGCGCGACTGGCCGACGCCGAGGATGTTGACGGTCGGATGCTTGGGCAGGTCGCCCACGACCTCGGCGATCACCGCCGTGGTCTTGGCGGATCCGATATCGAGGCCGGCGACGAGTCGATCGAGGTTCATGGCGTTGTTGTTCTTGGCTGTCGGGCGATCACTTGGTCACGGAAACGCAGGTCCAGTTCCGCGACGCGAACGTCGCGCCGCGCGAGGTCGATCTCCACGGGCATCACATACGCAAGCAGCGCCGCGGTGACGTCAGGCGCCGCCAGGATCCGGTGCTCTGGGAGCACGAGGACCACATCGCCCTTCGTCGTCCGGCCCGCCTCGCTCACGCGCGCGAAGAGCGCCGGATTCGCCTCGCGTACCGCCCCGAGCAACCGGAGCAGCAACGTGTCCCGCTGCACCAGCACCGGCAGGTCCACGTCGATGATCGTCGGATCCACCGGCAGCATCGCGCCTGAGGCATCCGTGACGACGAGCCCTCCATTCTGTTCCGCCGACCTCACCAGCGCGACCGGCGGATTCTCGTCGATCACGACCACCAATGTGCCGGGCAACTTGCGCCGAATCCGCGCCGCACTGACCTGTGGATGCTCACGCACGCGCGCCTCGAGCGGCGACACGTCGTCCCACACCGAGGCGGTCGTGTCGACCCTCAACCGCGAAACGATTTCGTCGGGGGCGGCGTAACGCGCGCCTTGGATCTCGACGCGCCGCACGCGGAAGAAATCGAGCTGCTGCAAGAGCGCGCGGCCCCACCACGGCGAGGCGAGTAACGCGAGCGCGATCAGAAGCGCGCCGATACGCCGCAGCCGCCGGCGCCAGCGCGGCACGTCGCCTGGCGCGGCGCCAGTTCCGCCGGCGGCTCCCGACGCGCGCGGCATGCCGGCAACGCCGCTGTCGGCCGATCGCTCATCGCGGAAGAAACTCATCAGGCGCCCAACCGCCGCAGCAGTTCCGGCCCGGTGCGCGTGATGTCCCCCGCCCCGATCGTGAACACGACATCACCCTCGCGCACGATCGACTCAAGCCCCTCGGCGAGCGCACTGCGCGCGCCCGTCCACGCCGGCGCACGGCCCGCCGCCGCCGCCGCGTCCGCGATCAACGCACTCGTGACCCCCGGCATGGACTGCTCGCGCGCCGGATAGATGTCCGCGAGCGCGACCACATCGGCCAGCGAAAGCGCTTCACCGAACTCGCGCGCGAAATCGCGTGTGCGGCTGAACAAGTGCGGCTGGAACGCCGCCACGATCCGACGTCCGGGATACGCGGCGCGCGCGGCCTCGAGCGTGGCGCGCAGTTCCGTGGGATGGTGCGCGTAGTCGTCGACGACCTGTACGCCGCGCGCGGCGCCGATGCGCTGGAATCTCCGCTCGGCGCCCACGAATGCGGCGAGCCCGGGCGCCATCTGCGCGACCGTGAGGCCCCACGGACCGATGCCACAGGCCAGCGCCGCGAGCGCGTTGCGCACGTTGTGCAGGCCCGGCACGCCAAGCGTGATGCCGCCGAGTTCCTTGCCGTCGTAGCGCACGCGGAATGACGTGCCGCCGTCGCGACTCACGACGTCGTGCGCCACGAGCCGCGCCGCCGGATTCTCGATGCCGTAGCGGATGACCTCCGCTGTCGATGGCGACGGCATCGCGTTCGCCCCGGCGTCGTCGGCGCAGAGCACGACATACTGCGCGCGCCGTACAAACGTCGCGAACGTGTCGTGGATGTCCTGCAGGTCGCGGTAGATGTCGAGATGGTCCGCCTCGACGTTCGTGACGACGGCCACCGTGGGCGTGAGCGCGAGGAACGAGCGGTCGTACTCGTCGGCCTCGACGACGAAGATCTGATCCGCGCCCGCCGAGAGGTTGCCGCCCCATGCCGCCACGCGCGCGCCGACGACGCCCGTGGGCGCCTTCCCCGCCGCGGCCAGCGCTTCGGTGACCATCACCGTGGTGGTGCTCTTGCCGTGCGTGCCCGCGACGCCGATCAGCGTGCCGCCCGCCGTCGCCTCCGCCAACGCCTCGGCGCGCCGCACGACGGGAATGCCGAGGGACCGCGCGCGTAGCACCTCGGTGTGGTCTTTGGGGATCGCACTCGACACGACCAGCGCGCGCTGGCCTGCCAGATGCGCCGCGTCGTGACCGCGCGCGACTTCGACCCCCATGTCGACGAGGCCCGCCGCGCCGCTGGGATCCTGGTCGCAACCCGTGACGGCGGCCCCGCGGCGCCGGCACAGCTCGGCGAGCGCGTTCATCCCGGCGCCGGCGATCCCCATGAAATGGATCGGTCGCGGGTCGGTGGGGTCGAGGAGGGCCATTGGGGGAAAGATACTACCGCGCGCCGAGCAACCTCGACACATGAGAGGCGATCTCCGCCGCCGCGTTCGGCCGGCCGCGCGCGCGCGCGGCGTCCGCCATGGCGGTCAGGCGCGCACGATCGTCGATCAGCGCCGCGACGTCGCGCTCCAGCCGTTCCGCCGAGAGGTCGGACTGCGGCAGGTGCACTGCCGCGCCAGCGCGCTCGAGCACGCGCGCGTTGGCGGTCTGATGATCGTTGGCCGCGTTCGGCAGCGGCACGATCACCATGGGCACGCCCCACGCGCTCAACTCGCTCGTGCCCATCATCCCGCCGCGCACGAGCGCGAGGTCGCAGGCCGCATAGGCCTCAGCAATCGGCGCGAGGTACGGCACGACGCGCACGTCCGCGCTGTCGAGATGACTGTAGCCATCGTGATGCGCGCGCCCGGTTGCCCAGAGCACGCAGAGCCCACGCGGCAGGCCGCGCGCGATCCACGCCGCCATGGCCTGGTTCAGCGCGCGCGCGCCCTGTGAGCCGCCGAACACCAACAGCACCGTGGCGTGCGCCGGAAATCCCCACCGCGCGCGCGCCGCGGCGGGCGTCGGCCGGATGTCGGGCGGCGGCTCGATCGGGTTGCCGGTGTCGCGGTACACGCATCGGCCGCGCGGCAGCAGCGACTCGGCCTCGGGATAACCGAGATACGCCTCGGTCGAGAGGCGCGCCGTCCAGCGCGCCGTGATGCCCGGCACCGCGTCGCCGATATGCTGCACGACTGGGATGCCGCGGCGCGATGCCCAGTACATCGTGAGGCCGGCCGCGTAGCCTCCTGTGCCGACGACCAGCGCCGGCGGCCGCTCGCGACCCAGCGCGCCGAGCTCACGCCACCCGCGCCACGCGCCGCGCAACGTGCGCCAGTTCTTCCAGACGCGCGGGCGGTATAGCGGATGCAGGTCGAGCAACAGGTGCGGGAACTCCGTGGTCGGCAACACCTCGCGCTCGATGCCGCGCAGCGCGCCAACGAAGAACGGCTGCACGTCGTCGCGCGCGCGCACGAGCGCCCGCGCGATCGCGAGGCCGGGATACAGGTGGCCGCCCGTGCCGCCGCCCGTGAAGACGACGAGCCGTGTCATCGTCCGGTGCGCGAGGACCGCCGCGCGGCGACGATCCACATCGCGACTTCACTCATGTCGCGAGCGGATTTGTGGCGTTGCTACCGACGACGCGCTCCTTGGTACTGCCGATGTTCACGAGGATGCCCGTGATGAGCAGCGAGAGCAACACGTTGGACCGTCCATACGAGATGAATGGCAGTGTCAGGCCGGTCGTCGGTAGCAGGCCGACCACCACGCCGATGTGCAGGTACGCCGTCACGACCATGGTGACGGTGAGCCCCACGGCGGCCAACTGCTGGAACGGCGTGCGCGCGTGCTTCGCGATGCGGAAGCCGAGCCATCCCCACAGCGCATAGGCGCCGATGAGCGCCGCGAGCCCGATGAAGCCCCACTCCTCGCCGATGTTGCTGCCGATGAAATCGTTATATGGCAGTGGAAGGAAGCCGTACTGCTGGCGCCCCTGGCCGAAGCCGACGCCGAACAGCCCGCCCGACCCAACGGCGATCAGCGACTGGTTGAGCTGGTAGGTCACCTGTTGGCCCGCTTCAGCCGCACCGGCGAATCCCATGACGCGACGCAGTGCGTAATCGAGTCGATTGAGCTCGCTCAGCGCGACAGGAATCAACAGCAGCCCGACGAGCACGAAGTGACCGATGCGCGCGCCCGCGGCGAACAGCATCACGCCCATGACGAACGCGTAGAACACGACCACCGAGAAGTCTGGCTCGAGCGCGGCCAGCAGTCCGAGCACGCCCAGTACAACCAGGAACGGCCCCATGCCCTTCGACAGTCGGCGCAGGCCATCTTCCCCGCCCTTCTTCACGATCAGCATCGCCGTCCACATCACGAGCGCGAGCTTGCCCAGCTCCGATGGCTGGACAGAGCCGCCGAAGAGGAATCGCCGTGAGCCGTGAATCGGCGGCGCGATCGACCGCGTGAACGGCAACACCGTTATGAGCAGCCCGAGAATCGCGAGACCGAGCAGCGGCCACGCCCACGCACGCCATCGCTCGGCGTCCAGCTTGGCCGCGACCGCAAACGCCACGATGCCGACGGCGATGCCGATGAACTGGCGCCAGAGGAAGTGCCAACTCGGCTGACCCAACGACATCGCCTCGATCGAGCTCGCCGAGTAGAGTGTGGCCAGGCCGAACGCGAGCAGCACCGCCGTCAGCATGACGAGCAGACGCGCGGCGAGGCTCATGCGCCAGCGCTCGCGATCGGCCGTGCCGGCGCGCGGGCCTATCGGCGTGGCGTGTGTCGCGGGAATGGCTGTCATGACCGCGCTACGCGAAACGTGAACATTACCGTCATTGCGGCAAAGCGAGGCGCCGGAACTCCGCGCCGCGCTCCTCATAGTTCTTGAACATGTCGTAGCTGGAACAGGCGGGAGCGAGCAGGACGACATCGCCCGGCGCCGCGAGTGCGCGCGCGCGATCGACCACTTGTGGGAAGGACGACCCGAGCCGCTCCACCGCCACGTGCGCGGCGAGGTCGGCCTCCACGAGCGGCGCGGACTCGCCATAGGCGAGCACGACCTTCACGCGCCGCTCACCGGATGGGCGCCGCATGGCGTCCAGCAGCGCGGTGTACGGTTCGCCCTTATGGCGTCCGCCGAGCAGCAGGATCGTGGGCCGCGTCATCGCCTCGAGCGCCACTTTCGCGGCGCCGATGTTGGTCGCCTTCGAGTCATTCACCCACAGCACGCCATCGCGCTCGCCGAGCGGCTCGAGCCGATGCGGGATCGCGCGGAACGTGCTGAGCCCCACCGCGAGCTGGGCGCGCGCAAGCGTTGCCTGCTCGGGCGGCACCGCCTGCCACACGGCGAGCGACGCGGCCAGCGCGTTCGCGACGTTGTGGTCGCCGAGCAGCGGGAGCCGTTCGCGTTCGACCAGCGGCGCGCCGGCGAGCATGAGCACGCCGCGTGCGGCGTCGAAGCACGCATCGGCGTGGGCGTCCGAGAGCGAGAAGCGCCGTGCGATGCCGGGCAGGCCCGCGGTGCGTCGCACGACTTCCGGGTCATCGGCGTTGACCACGCGCACGGACGCGGCTGTCGCATGGCGAAACAGCAGCATCTTGTCGGCGTAATAGTCCTCGAGCGACTCGTATCGATCGAGATGATCCGGTGCGAGGTTCGTGAGTACGGCGACGGTCGGGTTCACCGACGGCGTGTCATGCAGTTGGAATGACGACAGCTCCATCGCGACCCACGCCGGCCGGGTCGGCGCCATCGCGACCTCGCTGAGCGGCGTACCGATGTTCCCTGCCTCGACCGTCGCATGCCCGAGCGCGCGCAGCAGGTGCGCGATGAGCGCGGTCACCGTCGTCTTGCCGTTGGTGCCCGTGACGGCGACGTACTTCGCGCTGCCCAACGCGCGCAGCGCGATCTCGATCTCGCTGAAGATGGGCCGTCCCGCCTCGCGCGCGCGCACGAGCGGCGGCGCATTCGGCGGCACGCCCGGGCTTACGACGACATACGCTGCGCGCGCGATGCGCTCCAGGTCATGCCCAGGCGGCTGCGCGGCGTCGCTGCCATACACGCGCGCGCCGGTCGACTCGAGCAGCGACGAGACGGCACGCCCGCTGCGCCCGAGCCCGACGACCGCGACTTCGTCGCTCGTCACCGGATCTTGAGCGTGGACAGCGCGATGAACGCGCACAGGATGCCAAGGATCCAAAACCGCACCACGACCTGCGTCTCCGGCCAGCCCTTCATCTCGAAGTGATGATGCACCGGCGCCCGTAGGAACACGCGATGTTTGCGCGCGTGCTCGATCCCGTACCGGCGCTTGCGGTACTTGAACACGCTGCGCTGCAGGATCACCGACACGGTCTCCGCCACGAACACGCCGCCCACGAGCAGCACGAGGAACTCACTCTTGAGCAGGATCGCGACCGCACCCAGCGCGCCGCCCAGCGCCAGCGAGCCGGTGTCGCCCATGAAGACCTGCGCGGGGTGCGCATTGTACCAAAGGAATCCAATGCAGGCGCCGAACACCGCCGAGCAGAAGATCGTGAGCTCGCCCGCGCCGCGCAGGTAGATGATGCCGAGGTACTCGGCCGCGTCGATGCGGCCCATCACGTAGGCGAACAGCGCCATCGTCAGCATCGCGATAGCCATGAGACCTGCGGCGAGACCGTCCAGCCCGTCGCTCAGGTTCACGGCGTTGCTCGTGCCCGTCATCACGAACGTCACGAACGGCAGGTACAGCCACGGCTGCGTGGGCACGATCAACACGTACTTGTAGAACGGCAGCGTGGTCGACGCGCCCGGCAGCGGATTGATGGGGATCTGCCAGAGATACCATGCCAACAGCAGCCCGATCGACACCTGGCCGGCGAGCTTGTACCGCTCTACCAGGCCGCGGTTCTCATGCCCTTCCCGCTTCTGCCGCAGCTTGAGGAAGTCGTCGAGAAAGCCGATGAGACCCATGAGCAGCGTAACGATGAGCGCCAGCCACACATACGCGCTGTCAATGCGCATCCAGAGCAGCGTCGAGGCCGCAATGGCGGCGAGGATGATGAAGCCGCCCATCGTCGGCGTGGTGCCCTTGCCGGCATGCGAGTCCGGCGTGCCGGCCCGCACCACCTGATGGATCTGCATCAGCTGCAGCCGTCGCAGGATCAGCGGGCCGACGGCGAAACAGAACAGCAGCGCGGTCATGCCGGCGCCCGCGGCGCGGAACGAGATGTAGCGGAAGATATTGAACCCGCTCACGTAGTCCGTCAGCGGATACAGCAGATATTCGAGCATCAGGTCCTTGCCGTCGACCAGGTGGTCAAGAGGGGTACGAGTCGTTCGAGCCGCACGCCGCGCGAGGCCTTGAGAAGGATTGCCGCGTCGGAGTCGAGGCGCGGTTCGAGCGCCGGCCAAAGGTCGTCGACGTCGTCCGCTGCCAGAAACCGCGCGTTCGCCGGAAACGACGGCAGTCCGCGCAGCGCGTCGGCAAACTCGCCGATGCCACAGATGAGCTCGATGCCTGCCGCGACCGCCGCTTCCGCGACTTCCCGATGCGCACGCGCCGCGTGCGCTCCCAACTCCCGCATGGTGCCAAGCACTGCAACGCGTTGACGCCCGCGGCCGACGTCGCGCAACAGCTCGATCGCCGCGCGCGCGGAGCCCGGGTTGGCGTTGTATGCGTCGTTGAGCAGCGTCGCGCGGCCGAGGGGAGCCACGTGTGAGCGCATCGGGGGCGCGGGCATGGCGGCGAGGCCTGCGGCGGCGTCCGCCGCCGCGACGCCGAACTCCGTCGCAACCGCCAGCGCAAGCGCGGCATTACGCAGGTTGTGCGCGCCGCGCAGCGGGATCTCGACGCGGTGGCCATCCCACCGCAGCCAGCCGCGGCCGTCTTCGTGCAGGCCGTGTGTCGCGGCATCGAGTCCTGCGGATACCACGCGCGTGGCGCGGCGACGCGCCTCCTCCACCACCGCCGGCTCAGCGGCTGGCACGATCGCCAGCGGCGCGTCATCGCACAGTGCCATCTCCTCCGCCATCACGCCCGCTAGGTCGCCAAGCCCCTCGAGGTGTTCCTCTTGCACCGTCGTCACGACGACCACGTCCGGCCGGATGATCTCACGCAGCAGTGCGATCTCGCCCGGCTCGTTGGTCCCGGCCTCGACCACGGCGACATCCGCGTGGTCGTCCAGCGCGAGCAGCGTCAGTGGCACGCCGATGCGGTTGTTGAGATTGCCCGCCGTGGCATGCACCGCAAAGCGCGCGCCGAGTGCGGCGCGCAGCAGCTCCTTGGTGCTTGTCTTGCCGTTGGATCCGGCGACGGCGATCACGGGCCGCGCCCATGCATCGCGCCGGTAGCGCGCGAGCTGTCCGAGCGCCACCAGGGTGTCCGGCACCTCGAACACGGGCACGCCGAGCCCGGCGCCGCGGCGTGCGTCATCCACGACGAGCGCGGCCGCGCCCAGCCGCACGGCGTCTGCGAGGAAATCATGCGCGTCGAACCGCTCGCCGCGCAGCGCCACGAAACACTGACCCGGCGCGATGGCCCGCGTGTCCGTGGTGATGCCGGTGATCGCCGCAGGTCCCGCGGGACCATGCGCACCGAGCGCCCGCGCGATGCGGTCGAGCGTCCAGAAGCTCATCGGGCGCCCAATGCCCTGCCGCCTGTCAGCTCGCGCACGATCTCCTTCTCGTCGAATGGCAACGTCTCTGTCCCGCGGATCTGATAGGTCTCGTGGCCCTTGCCCGCGAGCAACACGACGTCGCGCGCGGCGTCCTGGCGCGCCAAGGCGATGGCGTGCGCGATCGCGGCACGCCGATCCTCGATGCGGTCATACGTACCGGCGTCCAACGGCGCGACGATCTCGTCCAGGATGCGCTCGGGATCCTCGGTGCGCGGATTGTCGCTGGTGACCACGAGGTGGTCGGCCCCCTCACGCGCGGCGACGGCCATCAATGGTCGCTTGCCGCGATCGCGGTCACCGCCGCATCCGAACAGCACGATGAGGCGACCCGGCGTGAACGGCCGCAGCGCCGCCAGCGCCCGCGCCAGCGCATCCGGCGTGTGCGCGTAGTCGCGCAGGATCGTCGGCTGTTCGGCGAGCAGCTCGAGCCGGCCCGGCACCTGCGGCACCGTGCAAAGTCGCGACGCCACTTCGGCGACCGTGAGACCACTGGCGAGCGCCGCCGCGGCCGCGGCCAGCGCGTTGGCGACGTTGAAGTCGCCGATGAGCGGCAGGCGAACCGGATGTGTCTCGCCGCGCGCCGCGAGCTTCCATTCGCTGCCGCGCGGCGTGAAGCGCGTCTCGAGTGCGCGCACGTCGATGCCGGCAGCAGCGGCGGATGGCGCCCCGACCGCGCGCGAGTCCGCGTGCGCCGCGGCGACGCCGAAGCGCAACGTGCGCGGCGCCGCGGGCAACGCGAGCCACGCCGGGTCATCGGCATTCACCACGGCGGTGCCGTCTGCCTTCAGCGCCGAGATGAGCAGCGCCTTCGCGGCCAAATACGCGTCCATCGTACCGTGGTAGTCGAGATGGTCGCGCGTGAGGTTGGTGAACACCGCGACATCGAACGCGACACCGCGCACGCGCTGCTGGGCCAGCGCATGCGACGACACCTCCATGGCGACGCGCTTGACGCCGGCGTCCACGAGCGTGCGCAGCGCGCGCTGGAGCTCGATCGGACCCGGCGTGGTGAGCCCGGCACCACCAGGCAACGGCGCCCCCGGGCCGCCGACGAGGACGCCAAGCGTGCCGAGGCTGGCGGCGCGCGCCTCCGGCGCGTCGAGCAAGTGCCGTAGTATCCCGACGGTCGTGGTCTTGCCGTTGGTGCCCGTGACGCCGACGAGCCTGAGCTGGCCGGCCGGCTCCCCGTGGAATGCCGCCGCGGCGACGGCCGCTGCCGCGCGCGTGTCGTTCACCAGCAGCGCGGGCAGCGCCGTGGCCGCGGGGTCCTCGCAGATCACGCACGTGGCGCCCAGCGCGCCCACGTGCTCGACGAACTCATGGCCGTCGCGCACGCTGCCGCGCACCGCGACGAAGCAGCTGCCGGCCACGACGCGGCGGCTGTCGTCCGTCAGCGCGGTGATCGTGGCGGGTAGGGCGCCCCGCGAGCCGGCCAGCAACCCTGCAGCCTCAAGCGCCTCGCGTATGCGGCCCACGGGCACCGCGTTTTCGGCGTGCTCGTGCGAGACCCTCCGTACCGACGGCTCACCCATGCTATCGACCACTGCCTGCGCCGCGACCACGTGCGCTCAACTTCACCACGGCGCCTGGCTTGAGCATCGTGCCTGCGTCGGGACTCGTACCCGACGCGTCGCCGACCTGCGCGGACGACAGCGTGACGCGGAACCCGGCGCGGTGCAACGCGTGCACCGCATCACGCAGCGAGAGCCCACCGACCTCGGGCACGGCGCGCGGCGTGATCACACGTCGCGGCTGCGGCAGCGGCACGCCGAGTTCGAACACGAACGGCGTCGTGGCTTGGGCGGCCTCGCGCGCCACGGTGTCCGCGAGCCGCACGCTGTCGGGCACCGGCGCGACCGTCGCGGCCACGCGCTGCGGCACCTCGGAGAGCTCGCGGCGGTCGAGCGCGGCGTCCCGCGCGGCGATCGCGGCCTCGAGCACCGCCTTCGTCACCGGCGCCGCCGTGGTGCCGCCGTAGTACGAGCCAGCGGGATTGTCGAGCTTCACGAGGATGACGATCTGGGGCGCCTCCGCCGGGAAGAGCCCGACGAAGCTCGCCGTGTAGGCGCCATCCTCGTACCCCGATCCGTCGCGACTGGCGCGGCGCGCCGTGCCCGACTTGCCGGCCACCTCGAACGTCTCGAGCTGCGCCGCGCCACCGGTCCCCGTCTCCACGACATCGCCGAGGATGCCGCGCACCGTGCGCGCGGTCTCCTCCGACATCACGCGCCGTACGACACGGCGGCTCGCGCGGTAGGCCACATCACCGTCAGCTGTACGCAGTTCCTTCACGAGAATCGGCTCGAGCAGTTCCCCGCCGTTGGCGATCGCCCCATACGCCACCGCCAACTGCAGCGGCGTGACGGACAGCTCGTAGCCCATCGCCAGCGAGTGCTGCGACTGGCTCGACCATGACGCCACAGGGTACAGCCGCCCGGACGACTCGCTCGGGTATGGCGCGCCCGTCGTCATGCCGAAGCCCAGGTCACGCAGCATCTCATAATGCTCGCGCGGCGACAACCGCTCCGCGAGCTGCACGATGCCGACATTCGACGAGAACTGGATGACCTCGGCGAACGTCATGGAATCCGCCCGATGCACGTCCGAGACGGTGCGGCCGTTGATCGTATAGCGCCCACCGTGCGTGTTGATGACCTCATCCAGCTCCGCGCGGTCGCGTTCGATGAGCGCGGCCGCGAGGAACGGCTTCAGCGTGGAGCCCGGCTCATACGGCTCGGTGAGCGCCGTGGCGCCGGCGAAGTCCGCGCGCGCGCGCCGACTCGCCAACGCGCGCACTTCGCCGGTGTGCGGGTCGAGCACGACGATGTCGCCACCGCTCGCATCAAGACTCGAGATCGCATCGGCGAGCGCGCGCTCGGCGATATCCTGCAAGCCCTGGTGCAGTGTAAGGACGGCCGTGAGTCCGGCGACCGCGGGCGTGACCTCTTCCTCCGGCGTCGCAAACCGGCGGCCGTCGCCGTCCTTCACGAGTGACGTGCGACCCGGCGTGCCGCGCAGCAGCGTGTCGAGGGCCGCCTCGATGCCGCCCACGGCCTCGCCCTCATCATTGACACGTCCCAGCAACCGGCGGAGGCCGTCGGTGGCCGGCGGCACGCGCTCGACCACGGGCCGCGGATGCACGCCGTACATGCCCAGCAGGTCGGTGACGTCGGTGGTCAGGAAGTGCCCGGGCAGCTCGACCCATTTGCGATCGCGGTCGGTGGCGCGCTGGATGAACGACGCCGGCACGCGCTGGCGGCGCAGCGCGGCGCGCAGCGCGTCCGGGTCGCGGATCTCGTTCGGCGCGACATCGAGCCGCACGAGCGACCGGCTTTCGACCAGCACGTCCCCTGTCGCGTCCAGGATCGACCCGCGCGTCGCCGGCAACTCGGCGTTGGTGAACTGCTGCCCACGCGCGCGGCGGCGCCAGTCGTCGGTCTGTCCGAGTTGCACCCAGGCGGCGCGCGCGACGAGCGCGGCGGCAAACAGGACGAAGGCGCCGTGCACGACACCCACGCGGCTCACGCGAATCACTGCGGCGTCTTGTCCGGGGCCGCGTCTTGTGCCGGGCGTGGGAGGAAGGTCACGAGCGTCTCAGGAGGGATGCGCATGCCGAGCCGCTGCTCGGCGATGCTGACGAGCCGGTCGCGGCTCCTGGCATCGCGGATCGACCCCTGCAGGTCGGCCTGCTGCGCCTCGAGCGCGGTCCGGCGGGTTTCCAGCACGCGGAGTTCGCGCGACATCGCGATGCCCGTGCTCCGCCTCCATATGACGCCCGTAGCCACCAAGACGAAACCAAGCAGGGCGAGGAAGACGATCGATCGGCCGCGCATGCTCAGGCCCCCACGCGGCGCCAGACGCGCAGGTGGGCGCTGCGCGCGCGTGGGTTGCCGGCCGTTTCCGCCTCGGACGCCAGCACCGGCCGGCGTGTGAGCGTCTCGCCCAGCGCCACGCCGCCGCAAGTGCACATGGGTTGGCGCGGCGGGCATGTGCAGGCCGTGCTCCACGCGCGGAAGGCGTGCTTCACGAGGCGGTCCTCGCCGGAGTGGTAGGCGATCACGGCCATCACACCGCCCGGCGTGAGCCGCTCGCGCAACGACACGAGGCCACGGTCGAGTCCATCGAGTTCGTCGTTCACGGCGATGCGCACGGCTTGGAACAAGCGGGCGAACTCGGCCGGGCCGCTGCGTGAGCCGAGCACGGCACGAATGGCGCCTACGAGATCATCGCTCGTCGCGAACGCCTGGCGCTCGCGCCGGCGGACAATCTCGCGCGCCATGCGGCGCGCCTTGGGCTCATCGCCAAACTCGCGCAGGATGCGCTCGAGTCCCCGCTCCTCCGTGTCGTTCAGCACATCGGCCGCGGTCGGCCCCGCAGTCCCTTCCATGCGCATGTCGAGCGCGATGCCGGGCCGGAAGGAGAACCCGCGCGCGTCGTCGTCGAGTTGGCGAGAGGAGACGCCAAGGTCGAGCAGCACGCCGTCGAAACGGCGGCCTGTCAACGCCGCGATCGCGTCGATCTCGTCATGGTTGCCGGCGACGGCTTCGAACCGCCCCGCGTCCGCGTACGAGGCCAGCCGGGCGCGCGCCTCGGCCAGGGCCGTGGCATCGCGGTCCACGCCGACGACGTGATGGCCACGCTCCAGCAGTGCCTCGGCGTGGCCCCCGCCGCCGAGCGTGCCGTCCAGCACCGTGTCCCGGCCCTCGAACGCCTCACACACCTCGTGCACGAGCACGGGCGCATGCCAGGCGGTGTCATGCGTGCGGGGATTGCCAGCGGGAGCGGTCATCGCATGAAAGATATCGTGAACGCCAGCGGACCGATGCCGGCGCGAAATGAACGGCCGGAACGCCGATGCCCGCCGTCGCGCGGGGCGACGGCGGGCATCGGCTGACACTGGGCCAGCTCAGTTACCCTTGCAGAGCTGCTCCACCGATTGCGTGAAGAACGGCAGCAGCTGGTTGAGGTACCCCAGCATCTGCGACGCGTTGTCCGGCGCCGCACGTCCGCCCTGCTGCACGTAGATCGTGGCGTTCGTCGACTCTGCCTTTCCTGCCTGAGCGTCTTCGCAGCTCTTCGTCTGCTGCAGCGACTGGGCGAGCACCGAGGCCATGTAGTACGACGAGGCGCCGATCAGGAACTTGGCGTTCGTCTTGGCCGCGACATCGACGATGGTGCTGTCGGCAAAGTGCAGGTACGGCAGCGCCTTGCGCAGGGAATCCACGACCATCGGCTGCGCCGACGTGGCCTGCTGGAACATGCGGTTGCCGATGTTGAGTGCATATCCACCCACCTGGTCCGGGTCATCCCCGGCTTCCTTCGCCATGCGCAGCGCTGCCAGCGCGCTATCGGGCTGGTTGAGCTCGTTGTAGGCGATCGCGACCTGGGTCCAGCCGTTCTGGATGGTCGGATCGAGCTCGAGTGCGCGCTTGGCCGCATCGATGGACTGCTGCAGCTGACCGGTCGTGCGCAGCGTCTGCGCATAGGTCTGCCAGAGCGAGGCATCCTGCGGGAACTTCTGCGTGCCGCGCGCCGCGGCCTCGGCGGCCTTCTGCGGTTGGCTGTCGGCCGCGTAGAGCGCGACGAGACGGCCGAAGAACTCGGCGGTCGCGAGCGAGGTGTCCATCTGGACCATCTCCTCACCCGTCTTGAGCGCCGGCTTATAGTCGCCGGCGGACGACAGGATCAGGAACTGCAGGCGGATCAGCCCGATGTCGCCCGGGTTCTCCGCGACGGCCTTGAGCACGATCTCCTTGGCGACATCATAGTTGCCGCTGGCGGCCAGCGCGTCCACCACGCGGCGCGCCAGTGCGGCGTCGCCGGGATCCGTGGCGAGCAAGCGCACCAGCAGTTCGTTGGCGGCTTCCGTGTTACCGGCCGCCTGCTGCGCGTCGGCAGCCACGGCGAGGGCCGCCTTGCTGACCGGGTCAATCGCAAGGATCTCATTGGCCATCGCGAGCTTTTCTTCCGACGACGCCTCACGGCGCACCAGGACGTTCAGCTTGCAGTAGCGCACCAGCGTGCCGTTGGGATACGCCTTGATGCCGTCGTTGGCCGCCTTCACGGCCTCGTCAAGGCGATTGTTGCGCGCGTGGTCGAGGCACTTCTTCTCGTACTCGAGCTGCTTGCGCGCGTCGTCGACGTGGTCGGCGAGCTTCTCACCGGCGTCACTGGCATCGCGGTTCGTAACCTCTGGCAGGGGCTGCGTGAGCGTCGCGTCGCGCGTGAGCACGAGCTGCGCCTTCACGTGGTACACCTCGCCATCGTGCGTCACGTTGCCGCGCACATACTCATCCGCGCGCAGCGTCTTGGCCAAGGCGGCCTCGTCCGACCGCGAGAGTTGCTCGTTGGTCGGATAACCCGACTGCTCGAGGATGCCAAGGACGTCTTCCTTGGACATGACCCAAAGCACGCGGGACGGATAGGAATCGATCATCTCCTCGCGGAGCGCCTCGGAGACCTCGGGGCCGGCGACCTTGTCCGGCGACCCGAACACCTGCACCATGAGGCGCGGCGTGTCGGGACGCGGAGGCTGGCGCATGCGCTGCGCCTCAAGGGTCACGAACCCGGATGCGGCCGAAAGCGCCGCGAGACTGGCGACGGAGCGAACAAGCTGCCGAGCCTTCACTGTCATCTCCTCCAAAGTCGTTGAACTATCTACCCCGGACCGTCCGGATACGGTCCGGCTGGTTCGTGGATGGGCGAAGAGGGACTCGAACCCCCGACACCCTGCGTGTAAGGCAGGTGCTCTAACCAACTGAGCTATTCGCCCGGCTCTGCTGCCCGCCGCGCTCAGTCCGCGCCGGTCACCGCCACCCGGTCCATCACTTCAAGATCGCCACCGGGATCAGAACACAGTAGCCGAGCACAAGCAGGATCGGCGCGATGGTGATGCCGCCTCTCCAGAGATCCGCATATCCAAGCACGAGGGCGGCGGCGGACAGGCCCCACCAGAGGGCCGGGCGCGCTGTCACGTTCGTGACTGCTGTTTTGCTTCGCGTCATAGGGGGTGGAGTCTAGGCCGCCCTAGAAGTTGTGTCAACCAAAACCGTGCGGGCTTCACGAACCCTTAATCCGGCCGCCATCTGGGCCACCCGCCGCGTCTTCGCCCAGCAACGCGGCCAGTGCCCCCTCGCGCTCACGCGCCGCCAGCAGTTCATCGGCCGCGCGCAGTCGCTCGAGCCGCACTTGCTGTCGCCGTCGCCGCTGCCACCAGAGTGGACCCAGCAGGAACACGAGGAAGAGCGAGAGCACGGACAGGTCCGCCACCACCGCAATCACACCGTACTGGTGGCGGATACGCGAACGCCAGTGCGCCTCAAAATCCGCGCTGGTCATGCCGAAGGCGCGTCGTAGCGCGGGCTCGAAGGCGCCGTCCTCCTGCCAGTACCGGAAGAACAGTGCGAGCCCGCGCTCGCGGTCGAGCGAGGCCAGCTCGGCCACGGCGCGGTGCGCGAGGGCATACGCCCGTTGGGCGGTCTCCGAACCGCGGTAGAATCCCGAGTCGAGTCCAGCGAGCGTCGGCACCCCGCGCCACACGAGGCCCAGGCTCGTGACCAGCACGTCGTCGCGTCCCCACTCGCCCGCCGCAAATGAGGCGTATCCTTCGTCGAACCAGCGGGGCACGGTCGGTCCCAATGCCTCGAAGAGCGCCAAGTGCGCCAACTCATGCCGCAGCGTGACGCGTGGATCGCCGGCGGCGCCGTTATCCCGGCCGTGCATAACTATGCGATGCGATGCCGGGAACGCGATGGCGGCACCCCACTCCGGCGCGCCCGCGCCCACCAGCGCACGGAACGTCGCGTCATCGGGCGCCAGCGCAATCACCACATGGCGGTGCAGCGCGGGTAGGCCCGGGAAGGTGTCGCGCGCCAGCGCCTCCGCGAGCAGCGTGCGCGCGAGACGCTCCTCCGGCGGGTACGCGACGATTGTGAATCGCCCGGCGTCGAAGCGCTGTGCGCCGGATGGGAGGTCCACTAGCTGTGGGGCGGCGGTGTCCGGGCCGCCGCTCACCTCCGCGCCGGCGCCTTGCCCGGTCGTACCCTGCGCGCGCACGGCCGCCGAGGGGCCGACGAGCAGCGCAACCCACAGGAGCAGTCGCCCGCACAACCTCACACGGCGCGCGGCGGTTCGCCCCCCGACTCGACCAGCTGCAGCATCTCGGCGCACCGCTTGCCCCACGGGTTGAACTTGTTGGTGCCGAATCCCTGTTGCCAGACCTGCCGGGCGGCGTCGCGCTCGCCATTGAACCAATGCGCGCGGCCGAGCTCGTAATAGGCCTCCACGAGATTCGGCCCGAGCGCGATCGTCTTGTGAAAGAAGGTCTGCGCGTCCTCGTACATCTCCCGCTCAAGATAGACGAGTCCCAGGTAAAAGTGGGCGTACAACACCGCCTTGCGGTCGTTCCCGAGGCGGATTGCTTTCGACAGGTGCTCGATGGCTTCGCCGAAGATCTTCTTCTTGAGGCAGATGTAACCGACGTTGATGCGCGCGAGCGAGTTCGCCGGCTCCTTCATGAGCACCTTCTGGAAGCTCATGAGCGCGTCGTCGTATTTCTCTTGCAGCATCTGCGCCCAGCCCAGCAGCGCCTGCGCCTGCGGATCATCGGGCGAGAGCTCGAGCGCCTTGGTCAGCGCCGTCTCCGCCGCTTCGTGATCACCGAGCGAGAGGCGGCTCCATCCCTTCTCGATGAATGTCGACGCCCCGATATGGTCGGCGTGGACCACGGGCTTTTCCGCGACGAATTGCGGCGCCGCGCTGCCCGGCGTCGTCTGCAGCGCCTTCCATTTGTCCACGAGCGTGCGGATCTCGTCCTTGAGCGTCGCCAGGCCCGCGAGCTGCGCTTCGACCGTCTTGAACAGCGTGACGATCTCCACCTTGGTGCGCGCACGCGCGTCGTCGGACAAACCGCCCGTGTCGAGGCGTTCGTCGATCTCCGTGAACTGCGCGCGCAGGGCCTCCAGCGACAGGCCGTCGTCAACCATCACGTTCCTCCGTGCCCGGCGCCGAGCGCATCGCGCGTTCCATCTCGATGCGTTCAGTGGACCCGAGCAGGTGGCCCGCGTCGAGCACCACGAACATGCGTTGATCCACGCGCACCACACCGCGCAGGTACTCCTTGGCGAGGCCACGGTAGATCGCCGGCGGCGGCTCGATGTCGGCCGTCGGTACCGTCACCACTTCATGCACTGCGTCCACCGTCATGCCGATCAACGTGTCCCCGACGGTGATCACAAGAATGCGGGCGCGTTCGTCCGCCTCGGCCTTGGGCAGCGACAACCGTTCGCGTAGGTCGACCACCGGGATCGTGCGCCCGCCGTGGTCGATCACGCCGCGCAGCCACGGCGCCGCGTTCGGCAGCATGCGCGGTGCCGCGAAGCGCAACACGCGCTCCACGGCGAAGATGTCCGTCGCGAAGAGCTCCGCCGCGGCCTGGAAGGTCACGAGCTGCGTGCGTTCCGTGGTTCCGTTCATCGCGTCCCCGTAGTCAACAGTGTGGCAGCCGTCGCGCGGAAGGCCGTCATCTCCACGGCGGCGACCAGCATGCGGTCAATGGCGAGCAGTCCGGCCAGCATTCCCGTGCGGTCGGTCCCTTCCGGCAGCGCACGCCAGTCACTTGGTCCTACCGTGACCATGTCGGTCACGTCATCCACGTGCAGGGCGAAGGGTGTGGCGTCGGTGGCCATGATGAGCACCGTACCGCGCTCGGCATCGAGCGGTGCGCCCAACAGCCGGTGCGGGTCGAGCACCGGCAGTAACTGGCCGCGGTGCGTGCACTGGCCGAGCACGCCCGTGGGCGTCAACGGCACCGTCGTCACGACTGGCGCGTCGACCGCCTCAAGCACATCGGCCAGCGGGAACGCAAAGTATTCGCTTCCCACACGGGCCACGAGCACGCGCACGGCATCCGTTACGCCGTGGTGGGCGCGCGGCGCACGCGCGACCTGTGCATCGCGCGGCACCTGTGCATCGCGCGGCACCCGTGCATCGCGCGGCACCCGTGCATCGCGCGTCACGCGACCCCCACGACGCGGCGCGCCAGCAGGTCCTGCGCGGCCTGTGCGACGTCTGACAACGCAACCTCGCGGTCCGCGCCGGCATCGGCCAAGGCCTGCTGCGGCATGCCATAGATGATCGACGTCGCGCGATCCTGCACGACGGCGCCGCCGCCCGCGGCGCGAATGGCGCGCAGCCCGGCGCTGCCATCCTTCCCCATGCCGGTGAGCACGACTCCGACCGACCTTGCACCAAACACTTCCGCCACGGAACGGAACAACGGATCCGCAGCCGGCCGGACGCCGTGGATCGGCGGCCCCTGCGTCAGCACGATCGTGGCGCCGACCCCCGCGCGTGTGATCATCATGTGATGGCCGCCGGGCGCGAGGTAGACGTGCCCCGGCTGCAGGATGTCCCCCTCGCGCGCCTCCACGACCGGCAAGTCCGCGAGCTGGTCGAGGCGCCGCGCCAGCCCTGCGGTGAATCCCGGCGGCATGTGCTGCACGAGCAGCACCGCGGCGCCCACGTTCGTCGCAAAGCCGGGAACGACCTCGGCGAGGGCACGCGGTCCGCCGGTCGAACTTGCAATGGCCACCGCCGCGCGCGCCTGCCGGACGACCGCTGCCCGTGGCCCCGGCGTCGCGAGTCGCGGCCGCGCGAGCATCGGCACGCTACCGACATTCATCTGCGCGGCGGCGTGCAGCGCGTCCGCCAGGCGCGCGCGCACCTCACCCCACGCTTCGCGCGTGTTGCCGGTCGGCTTGCGCACAAACTCCAACGCGCCCAGCTCGAGCGCGCGGATGGTGAGGTCGACCGAGCCGCGCGTCGTGGCGCCGCTCACCATCACCACGGGCCGCGGCGCCTCGCTCATGATGTAGCCGAGCGCCGCGAGTCCGTCGACGCCCGGCATCTCGATGTCCATCGTCACGATGTCGGGCGCGAGCGCGTGCACGAGCCGCAGCGCCTCCTCACCGTCGCGCGCGACGGCCGCGACGCGGAAACCGTCGATGCCGCCGATCATCTCGGCGAGCATCGTCGCGACGAAAGCGCTGTCGTCCACCACGAGCACGGACCGCTCGTTAGATGACATGTTCACCTCCGCGCACGGACCGGATGCTGAACCTTCCGGTCGCCACATCAAGCGTGACGCTGCGCCCGCTCGCGCCGCCCGTCTCGGCGCCCACGACCGCGATGCCGGCCTTCTCGAGCGCCGCGCGTGCCGCGGCGACGTTCCGCGCGCCCATCTGCGCGCCACCCGCGCCCAGCAGGTTGCCGAACAGCGATGCCCCGCCCGCGAGCTTGGCGGCCAACGGCCCGCGCCCGCCCAGCACGCGCATCTCACGCACGAGCAGCGGCACCGCCGTGCTCGCAAAGCGCGCCGGATTGGCCGCGTCACGCGCCACCGAGGGATCCGGCAGCAGCACATGCGCCAGCCCGGCGACGCGATGCGCTGGGTCGTAGAGCGCGATGGCCACACACGAGCCGAGCCCGATGGTCATGAGCCGGCCCTCCCAGCGCGCCACGGCAAAGTTGGAGATGCGCACATGATGGTCGGTCACGTGCCTGGGGCCCGGCGGAAGATGCGCTGCCGGGCGTCGACGGCCTCGAACAGCTGGCGCGCCGGCCCAAGCACCGTCTCGACCTTGCCCAGCACGAGGAACCCCCCGGGAGCGAGCGCCGCGTGGAACTTGCGCAGCAGCGGCTCCTGGCTCGCGCGACCGAAGTAGATGATCACGTTGCGACACGTGATCAGGTGCAGGCCCGACGCGGGCGCCGGCTCCGACAACAGGTCGCGCCGCTCGACCTCCACGCGCGCCTTGAGCTCCGGCGCGGCACGATGCGGGGCGTCGGCGGAGAAATAGCGCGCGCGGAGCTCCGGCGGCATCTCGGCGAACGCCTCGGGCGCGTACGCGCCGCGCCGCGCGGCCTCCATCGACGCGCGGTCGATGTCGCTGCCAAGGATGCGCAGCCGGCGCAACCGCGACTGCGTCGCGGTCTGTTCCGCGTGACGATGGAACAGCGCGGCCAGCGTGTAAAGCTCCTCGCCCGACGCACAGCCGGCGCTCCAGACGTTGAGCTGCGGCACGTCGAGCGACCACAGGACGGGAATGACGGTCTGTCCGACGGCCTGCCAGACGGCAGCGTCACGGAAGAGCTTGGTGACGTTGATCGTGAGCGCGTCGAGCAGGCGCTCGTACTCGTCGGGGTCGTGGTCGAGGCGCGCCACGTATCCCGCGAAGTCGGTCGTGCCGGTGGCGCGCATGCGCACGGCGATGCGGCGGCGGAGACAGCCGTCCTTGTAATTGGCACACCCAAAACCCCGGTCGCGCGCAATCTTCTCGGTGAGCGCGCGGAATCCCGGCTCGTCGATCGCGTCGGCCATCACGCGGCCCCGCGCGCGGCGGCGAGGCGTTCGCGGGCTTCCTCGTGCGCCGGATCCAGCACGAGCGCGCGCTCCCATGCGGCCGCGGCCTCCGCGGCTTCGCCGTGCGCCGCGCGCAACGAGCCGATGCGCGCCCAGACTTCCGGGCCGAGTGTCTCGTGATGCTTCACCGCGCGCAGGTATGATTCCAGCGCTTGGTCCGCGTGGCCTTCGGCGAGGTGGAGGTCACCACGGTTGCGGTGCAAGGGTGCGAGACCGGGATCCTCCTGCATGCCGCGCTCGACCGCCGCGCGCGCCTCGTCGTGGTAGCCGGCGGTGGCCAACGCCACCGCCAGGTTGTTGTGCAACGGCGCCGCGTGCGGGTGCGCCTGCGTACCCTCAGTGAGGAGCCCGATCGCCTCGTCGTGCTGGCCGGAGAGAGCCGCCGCAAGCGCGGCCCAGTGATACCACACCGCCGACGGCGCGCGCGATCCGAACAGCGGTCGCGCCCGTTGGAAGTGCGCATCGGCCACATCAAAGTTGCCGGCGCGCAGCGCGAGCACACCCAGCGAGAGGTGGATGCGCGGCTCGTGCTCGCCACCGCGCAGCAGCGCCTCCTCGAGCGCGTCGCGCGCCTCATCGAGCCGGCCCAGTCGTTCGAGCGCGAGCGCCAGGTTGTGGAATACCGCCGCCTTCGCCCCGCGCTGCTGCGCCCCGGCTTCGAAGTCGGCGAGCGCCTCCGCCCAGCGTCCGAGCCGCATGTGCGCGAGGCCGAGGTGGAATCGCGCGCCCATGTCCTCGGGCCGCAACTCGGCCACACGCCGGAACTCGCGCACCGCCTCGTCGAGCATGCCCGTCTTGTAGAACGCGATGCCCAGGTTGCGGTGCTCCTCGATGCGCACGTCGGTCGCGACCTCGTCGGGCGGACGCGTCTTGCCGACGCGATGCAGGAAGCCCGCCGTGGCGAGTCCGAACAGCGCCTTGCCCACCTCGAACTCGACGAGGCCCGACTCGTCCACGATGGACGCCACGTCGCGCCGGCCGTCGATGAGCGGCACGAGTACCTGCTGCTCCGTCGTCAGACGCGCGCCGCTCTCCGCGAGACGGCGGCGGTCGAGCTCGAAGACGATGTCGAACGTCGGCACCTTCTTCTCGATGAGACTCCATTCGTCGACGCGGCGCGCGCCCTCGAGCAGCAGCGACTCCGGGTTGATCGACACGAGGAAGTCCTGTTCCTCGGGCCGGATGTCGGCTTCGAAGTTGAACGTTCCCTCCGCCCACGTGAACAGGAAGTAGACGGCCTCCTCGATCTGGATGCGGATCTGCGCGTGCAGGTCGTCGCGCGTGATGAGCTGGCGTTCCACCAGCAGCTCACCCAGCCGCTTGCCGCGCGACCGGTCCTGCTGCTCGATGGTCTCCTCGAGCGACTGCTGCGTGAGCAGCCCGCTCTTCACGAGGATGTCACCGAGCCGGTCGCGCCGGTTCACGATGGACGCGTAGCTGATCTTCCCCTTGTCAAAGAAGATCGAGCCGAAGTTGCTGCGATGCGTCACGGACAGGCAGCCGCTCTTCTTGCCCATCGCGAGCAGCTGCAGCACGTCCGGCAGCGACGCCTCCTTGAGTGAGCCGCGGATCGCCATCAGCCGAGCTCCTCGACGAGCCGGCCGCCGATGTCGGGCCACTCCCACACGACGCGCTCACGGTCGAGGAACGCGTGATCACCGGCGGCGTCGACGGCCGCACTGGGCGCCATCGTCGGCAGCGCGCCGGCGCCCAGCCCGAGTTCCGCGCGCGCGAGGTCGGCGTCGAGCGCCACGCCCGCCGCGTCCGCCGCCGCCGTCAGCCGGTTCACGAGTCCGATCAGCTCGCGCACGTTCTGCACCGACGCGTCGCAGACGACGTCCAGCAACTCCGGCGGCGCCGGCTGGCCGAGCGACGCCAGGAACCGCGCGACGAGCTTCTCACGCAGCGGACGATCCGGCGGCTGGACCTCCGCCGTGAGCCCGCCTTCGAACCGCGAGCGCAAGCGCTCGGCGAGTTCAGGGATCTCGGACGGCGGCCGGTCGCTGGAGAGGATGATCTGCCGGCCCGCGTCCACGAGCGCGTTGAACACGAAGAAGAACTCGTCCTGCGTGCGCTCCTTGCCCGCGAGGAACTGCACGTCGTCGACAATCAGCACGTGCGACGCGCGGTAGCGCGATCGCCAGCGCTCGACCTGCCCTTCCTGAATGGCGCGGATGAGTTCGTCGACCAGCGTCTGGGCATGCACGCAGGCAACGGCGATCGGCCCGTCCGCCTGCGCGGCGATGGCATTGCCGATCGCGTGCACCAAGTGCGTCTTGCCGACGCCGCTCGGCCCGGTGACGAAGAGCGGATTGTAACGCGTGCCCGGCGTGGCGATGACCGCGTCCGCGGCGTGCACGGCGAGTTGATTCGCCGCGCCGACGTCGAACCCCTCGCGCGTGAACGACGGGTTCGGGCCGCCCGGTGGCATCTCGCCGACGCGCGCGCGCTCCACGAAGTCCTCGGCCTCGCGCAGCCGCTCCGGGTCGCGGAACACCTCATGGCCGCCTAGCGCGCGGTCGATGCGCGTGGCCTCGGCCTCGAGGGCGCGCAGGTTCTCGACCGCGTCGACGTAGGCGTCCACGAGCGCCTGCACGCCCGGGTCCTCGGGCAGCTCGAGCGCACGCGAGAGCACCGCCGTGCGGTAGCCCTCGCCCTGCCAGTACGCAATCACCTCGCGCAGCCGCACCTGCCACGACTCCATGTGCTGCTGCACCACCGACGCGACGTCCGAGAGGAAGCTCAGGAACTCCGTCGACGAGCGCTGGCCCGCGGGGTCCCCGGGCAATGGTGTGAGCGGCGTCTCGACGCGGCCGCCGATCGCCTCGCGCGCGAGCCACGCATTGAGGGCGCCGTGCAGCTCGCGCACGTTGCCCAGTCCGCGGCGCGCCAGCGACTCGAGCGCATCGTCGGGCACGCGCACCCCACGCTCCTCACAGGCCGCGCGCAGAATCGCCACGCGCGCCTCGAACTCCGGCGCGCCGACGTCCACCACAAGTCCGCCAGCCATGCGGCGGATCAGCCGCTCATCCACGTCTGCGATCTCGGTCGGCGGCCGGTCGCTCGCGCAGACGATCTGCTTGCCTTCGTCCTGCATGGTCGTGAACAGGCGCAGCAGTTCCGACTGCATCTCGCGTCGGCCCGTCAGGAACTGGATGTCGTCGATGAGCAGCAGGTCCACGCGCCCGAGGCGGCCGCCAAAGGCCTGCGTCTCGCCCGCGGAGACCGCGGCGTGCCACTGCTCGGAAAACTCGTCCAACGTGAGCGCGAGCACCTCGCCCTGCGGTTGCAAGGCAAGCAGGCGATGGCCCGTCGCTGTCAGCAGGTGCGTCTTGCCGAGTCCCGAGCCACCGTAGATGAACAGCGGGTTGTACGTGCTGCCGGGCGATTCGGCCACCGCGCGTGCGGCCGCGGCGGCGAGGCGATTTCCCGCCCCGACGACCAGCCGCTCGAACGTGAGGCGCGGATCGAGACGCATTCAGCCCTCGCCCCGTCCGGTGCTCAGCTTGCGCAACACGATCTCGGAAATGCCGCGCAGCGTCTCGAACACGCCCGGGCCATGCAGCGCGTCGGCCGCGAACGACGGCACGTCGCGGAAGTTGAGCGCCTCCTCGAGTTCCTGGCGCGGCGTCGTGAGTTCCGCCGGCAAGTCCTGCTTGTTGTACTGGATCACCAGCGGCATGGTCCGCACGTCCACCCCCTGCTCCGCGAGGTTCAGGTGCAGGTCCTGCATCGACTCGATGTTCTCGTGCAGTTGGCGGGCCTGCGAGTCGGCCACGAAGACGACGCCGTCCGCGCCCTGCAGCACAAGCTTGCGCGTGGTCTGGTAGTAGACCTGGCCGGGCACCGTGTAGAGCTGGAACCGCGTCGTGAAGCCGGAGATCGTCCCGAGATCGATCGGCAGGAAGTCAAAGAACAGGGTGCGGTCGGTCTGCGTGGCCAGCGAGACCATCTGGCCTTTTCGGTCACCCGGCACCTGGCCGTAAATGTAATGGAGGTTGGTCGTCTTCCCCGACCGCCCCGGGCCGTAGTAGACGATCTTGCAGGTGATCTCGCGGGTGGCGTAGTTGACGAGGCTCACGGCAGGACCGGTGAACGGTGACAGGTTCCCTTCAGCAGGCGTCGATCGGTCCGCATCAGCCGGCCCGCCCGAATAATTGCGCGAGGTTACGATTGAGGTCGTGCTCGAAGTCCTCGGCCAGCGCCGGCGACGCGGCCGCCGGCTCCGGCGCCACGGAGGCGACCGTCGCGCGCAACTCATTCACATACAGCTGCACGATACCCAGGGAGCTCTCGGCATCGAAGACCGTGAGCAACAACAGGGTGCCGTCATGCAGCGGGATCTCGCCCAGCCATAGCTGGCGCTCCTCGCCGGCGTGATGCAGGCCACGGAACGGTACGCCGTCCAGCATGAGTCCCAAGTGCGATGACGACGCCTGGATGGCGGCCGAGAGCGCGCAGGCCGTCTGCACGTCGATGGAGCGCTTGAAGCCGACTTGCGCGAGCACCTGGCCCGTGGGGTACATCAGCACCGCGAGCTGCACGCGCGCGTCGTCCACGAACCGCGCGAGCGGCGCCTCGGCCCACTGGATGCTCACCGAGTGCCGCGTCACAATCCCTCCGCGGCGCGCAACAGTTCCACACGCACGAGCCCGAGATTCACGCGCGCGTCCGCCACCGCGACGATCACGAGCCCGTTGCGCCCGACCGCGATCACACGCCCCTGCTCCGCCTCGAGCTCAAAGAAGCGCACGGTGCCGAAGCCCGCGGCCTCGGCCGCGCGACCGGCCTTGACGTACAGCGACGCGGTGAGGGCCGCGAACGCCGACGTGTTGACGCCGATGTGCGCGGTGCCGTCCACCACGATGCCGTCTGATTCCGACACGACAAGGCAGGCGGCGACGCCGCGATGGCGCGTGACCGCACCGATCACCGCGGCGAACGCGCTCACGCGTCACCCCCGAGCCAGGCGCGCGCGGTCGTGGCGCAGCGCTCGAGTGTGCGGCGCACAAACCCGAGCGGCATCTCCTGCGGCGCCGCGACGAGCACCACCGGTTCACCCACGGGCGCCATGGCGATGATCGCGGCGTCGGTCTCCATGGTGATGCGCGTCCACGCGCCGAGGTCGAAGTGCCGCATCGCGCGTTGCGCCTCGTCACTCACGCCGGAGAGATGCGCACCGAGCACGGCGCCCAAGTCGGTACCGTCGGACGTCTCATAGCGGCCGGCGGCGACGACGCCGTCCGACTCGAGCAAGAGGGCGACTTGCGCCGAGTCGCCGAGCAGCGCGTCGAACAAGGTCGCCGCATGATGCGCGGCGGATGACGTCGCCGTCGGCGAAGGCGCATCTGCGCCCGCGTGCGTCGGCCGGTGCGGCGGCGGCGGGTCAATGCCCGCGAACGTGGGCTTCCGCTTCGGTGCGGGCGCCGCTTCCGCCGCCACTTCGGACGTCGCTTCGGCCGCCGCTTCGGCTGCCGCTTCGGCTGCCGCTTCGGCTGCCGCTTCGGCCGCCGCCACAGCATCGAGGGCCGACAGGACGCTCGCGTCCGTCGCATCCTCGGCGAGCGCCGCCTCGAGATGCGCACGCGCCTCCTCCAGCCGGCCCTGCCGATAGCGCAGGAAGCCGAGGCCGCGATGCGCCGTGCCGAAGCCGGGTGAGAGCCCGAGCACGGTGGTCCACGCCTCATCGGCCCGCGCCTCGTCGCCCTGCGCGAGCGCGATGCGGGCCACGAGGTCGTGCGCGTCCGCTCGGCCCGCATGTCGCGCCGCTCCACGCTGCGCCACGCGCGACGCGTGCGCGTACTCGCCGCGCGCCAACAGGGCCTCGCCCAGCGGCAGGAACACCAGGCTGGACGGGTCGGCGGCGAGCGCGTCGCTCATGGCGCGGATGTCGTCAGCGGCCATCGGGCACCTCGCGCTGGAGGACATCCAACAGGCGCTCGGCCGCAGCGATGCCGTCGCGGATCGCCGAGACGCCGGGGTACCCCGGCATCGCCTTCACGAACGTGCGCCACGCGCCGAGACCCGCCGCGAAGTCGCCGCGCCGGAACGCAGACGCGCCGCGGTGCAACGGCTCGGGCAAGACGGCGATGGGCGTGTTCGTCCCCGCCAGGGCGGTGTCCGACGGCAGCGGCGAGGCGCGCGACGGTCGCTCCGGTGCGCGCAGCGAGACGACGCCCGTGCTCACGAGACCGTATACGATACGCGCGACCTCGAACTCGCTCATCGCGAGGTCGCGCGCGATGGCACGCAGGTCGTGGCTCGCATCGATCATGGACAGCACCTGCCACTCCTGCGGCAGCAGGTCGAGCAGCGCCGGATGGTCGGCGTCCGCCGGCGACAGTTCGGGCACGACGGAGAGATTCGGCACGCGGTCCGCGATGCGTGACCACTCATCGATGCGCCGCGCGCCCTCCATCAACAGCGACTCCGTCGAGATCGGCACGCTGGCGTCGCGCAGCAGGTCCTCGGCGTGGCCCTCCTCGAAGCGGAAGAAGCCCTCGCGCCACGACATCAGCTCGAACACGACGGCCTCGATCTGCAGGCGCATCTGCCGCTCGATCTCCTTCGGGGTCACGAGGCCGAGTGCGACAAGGATCTCGCCCAGCCGGCGGCCGTCGCCCAGTTCCTGCGCCTCACGGGCCTGCGCCATGTCGGCATCGGTGAGGCGTCCCGAGCGCACGAGCAGGTCGCCGATGCGGTGCGGGTTGGACTTGATGCTGCCCGAGATGATCTTGCCGTTCTCGAACAGCACGGTGCCTTCGTTGTCGCGCAGTTCCGAGACCACGTGCAGCGTGCCCGTCTTCCGGCTCAGGTCGAGCAGCTGGAAGACGTCGTGGATACCGAGTTCGCGCAGTGGGCCTTCGATCGCCATCAGTCCTCCACCACGCCCGCGTGGGCATCGAGCTGGCGCCGCGCGGCGCGCGACTCGCGGAAGGCCCGGCGGGCGTAATCACTGTCGGGGTCGAGTTCGCCGACGCGCTTGAAGCTCGCCAGCGCCTCACGGTAGCGCTCCTGGCGCGCGAGCAGCACCCCTTGGTGAAAGATGGCACCGATGTGGTCGGGATCGAACCGCAGCACGCGGTGGAAGGCGACGGCGGCATCGTCGTCGCGGCCGAGTTCCAGCAGCAACTCGCCCAGCGCCACGAGACCATCGAAGCTGTACGGGTCGCGCTCGAGGAACTCCACGAGCAGCAGCAGCGATTCGCGCGGGCGCTGTTCCACGCGGTAGAGCCGCGCGAGCGCGAGCGTCGCGTCGGCGTAGGTCGGCACCGAGTCGAGGGCCGCGAGCAGTTCCTGCTCCGCCTCCCCGAAGTCGCCGCGCTGCACGAGCAACTCCGCCAGGTCGTGCCGCACCGCGGCGAAGTCGGCGTCGAGCGAAAGCGCATGCCGGTACGCCGCGATCGCGTCGTCGAGCCGTCCGCTGGCGCGCGTGATGTTGGCGATTCCACGCAGCACGTCGGCGCGACGCGGCGCAACCGACCGCGCGTGCGCGAGCGCCGCCAACGCGCCGTCGGAATCCCCCGCCTCGAAGCGCGCGGTGGCGGCGAGCATGAGCGCGTCTGGATCGTCGGGCATCGCCTCGACGAGCGCCTCGGCGGCCATGCCCGCGTCGATGCCGCGGCCCAGCATGAGCAGCGCCTGCGTCTCGCCGCGCAGCGCGCCGACGTGCGTCGGCTTCAGCCCGCGTGCGGCCTCGAAGCGCTCGAGTGCGTCGCCCCACGCGCCCTGCCGCCCGAGGGCCTCGCCCAGCAGCACGTTGCCGTCGGCCGCGTCCGCGCCGCGCGCCATCGCCCGGCTGGTCTCGGCCATCGAGCGGTCCACGAGCCCCTGCGAGAGGAAGTCCGCCGCGAGCGCGTACGGATCAGCTTCCGGCGGCGGGGGCGCGGACACGGGCTCGGCGACAGGCTTGAGCTCGCGGAAGATCGAGTCGAGCAGCGTCGGGTCGAACGCGAACGCATCGACCTCGCCGCTCAGGCGGTGCTCGCCACCCAGATCCGGGACGACGGAGAGGTCCGCGTCTTCGTACTCGAGGTCGATCGCGAGCGAGAACCGCTGCGCCACATAGTACGGGTCGAGTTCGAGCGCGCGCTTGGTCTCGCGCAGCGCGCCATCGAAATCGCCCATGTTGGACAGCGTGAAGCTCAGGTTGTAATGCGCCTCGGCATAGTCCGGGTTCGCCTGGATCGCGCGCGCGAAGGCGGTGCGCGCGTCGGTGAACTGCCGCAGCTCGGCCAGCACGACGCCGACGCCGTTCCAGGCAACCGGATCCTCGGGCGCGCCCTCGAGCACTTGCCGGTATGCCTCGAGCGCGAGCTGGTAACGCCGGCTGCGCACCAGCAACAGCGCGAGGTTGAGCCGCGACTTCACGAAGCCCGGATGCGCCGCGAGCGCGTCGCGGAACGCGTCCACCGCCTCCTCGTCGTTGCCCGCGTGGAACAGCGCCACGCCAAGGTTGTTGCGCGCCAGGGCGTACCGCGGGTCGACCACGAGCGCACGGCGGTAGCTCTCGGACGCCTCCTCGTATTGGCCCGTCTGGTGCAGCGCGACGCCGCGCTCGTTCCACAGCTTGGGGCTCTGCGGCCGCAGCTCGAGCAGCTCATCGTAGAGCGCGATCGCCTCCGTGGGCGCCTTCTGCAAGAGGTGCAGCTCGGCCATCGCCTGCAACACGAGCGCGCGGTCCTCGTTGCGCTCGAGCGCGTTGCGGAACTCGCGCATGGCTTCGACAAGCAGGCCCTGCTGGCGATAGGCGACGCCCAGCGTGTAGTGGGCGAGCGGCTCGCCCTCGGCCACGCTCATGCGCGCGCTGCGGCGAGCTTGGCGGCCCGGCAGCAGCTCCTCGTACTTGCGCGGGTCGTAGTGGTCGAGCGAGAGGTTCGCCTGCGCACGCGAGAGGGCCGGGTTCAGCTGCACCGCGCGTTTGCCGGCCGCGAGCGCCTCATCGTGGCGTCCCATATCGCCCAGCACGAACGACAGCAGGAAGTGCGCGTCCGGATTGTCCGGATTGAGGCGAATCGCTTCCTGCAGCGAGGCGAGCGCATCGTCGAACGCGCCCTGGTTGTAGAGACTCTCGCCCAGGTAGAAGTGCAGCAGCGAACTCTCGGGGTCGATGTCGAGCGCCGCGCGGAACCACGCCATCGCCTCGCCCAGCCGACCGCCGGCCTTCTCGGCGAGGCCCAGCTGGCTCATCGCGCGCACGTCGGAAGGCCGCAGCGCGAGAATCGCCTCGAACTCGGGGATGGCGAGGTCGTGCTCGCCCAGCAGCGCGAAGGCGCGGCCGAGTTCCCAGTGCGCCTCGCGGTCGTCCGGCCGCAGCCGGATGCGCTCGCGCAGCTCCGAGACGCGCTGGTCGTAGTAGCCCGTGTTGAAGTAGGCGACTTCGAGGTTGCGCTGCGCCACTTCCATCTTGGGATCGATCTCGAGCGCGCGCGTGAACGCAGCGACCGCTTCCTGCCACAGCCCCTTGTTGAAGTACAGCACCCCGAGGTTGTTGTGCGCCCCCGCGTCGGCCGGGTCGATGCGGCGCGCGAAGCCGCGCAGGACCTCGCGGTCCTTCGGCGACACCGGGGACGAGGCGCCGGCAGCGGTCACGCGACGCGGACGGCCCGCAGGATGGCGTGCAGGCTCGACGGATCCGGCAGCAGCAGGAAGAAGCCACGCAGCCGCTCGCCACGATCTTGCAGGTAGAACTCGCTCTCCACGCAGAACACGAAATCGGAGCCCTGTGCGATCTCGAGGTAGGTCGAGTTGAGCACCGCGTCGCTCATGTCCACCGCGAGGCTCGGCGGCGACGGCAACAGTGTCATCTTCATGAAGTCGGCGAGCGCGTTGAGGTACGCCGCGGCGAGGATGTTGCCCGCCTCCTTGATCGCGGACTCCTCGATCGGTCCCATGGCCGTCACGGGGCGCCGCATCATGAGCGCCGCCACCTTGAGCGCGATCGGTTGCGGCAGCACGAGCAACGTGAGGCCCGTCAGGTCACCTTCCATGCGCATGAGCACCGCCGCCACGGGCTCCTCGGGTCCGGCCACCTGGTTGGGGATGTCGCCGAGCGGCGCGATGGTCAGGTGCGGCACGCTGATCATGATGCGCTCGTCCGTGATCTGCGACAGCGCCGTCGCGGCATGGCCCGCGCCGATGTTGGCGATTTCACGCAGTGCGTCGAGTTGCGGCGGCGTGAGGGACCGCATGTCGTCCGGCATTGATGCTCCCATCAGAGAAGGCTTCCCACGTCCACAATGAGCGCGGGGGCGCCGTCCGGGAGGATGGTCGCCCCGCTGAACAGCGGAAGCCCCTCCCGGACCGCGTCGAACGACTTCACCACGATATCCTCCTGGCCGGTCAGCTCGTCCACCACGAGGCCCGCGCGCCGGTCGCCGCGCTCGATGACCACGATCTCCTCCATGCCGCCGCGATCGTCGTCGCCGGCAAACCGCACGAGTTCTCGCAGATGCAATATCGGCAGCACCTCGTCGCGCAGCACCAGCATGTCCCGGCCCTGCACGCGGCGGATCTCCGCCGGCGCGCGTTCGATCGTCTCGATCACGTGGGCCATGGGGAGCGCATAGCTCTCGTTCCCGACGCGGGCGAGCAGCGCGCGGACGATGGCCAGCGTCACGGGCAAGCGAATCGTGATGGTGGTGCCCTTGCCCGGCGTGGTCTGCAGGCCGAGCGTGCCGCCCAGCGCGCGCGTGCGCGCCTGCACCGCGTCGATGCCCACGCCGCGCCCGGAGACATCCGTCACCTTGTCGGCCGTGGAGAAGCCGGGATGCGCGATCAGGCGCATGAGCGCGTCGTCGTCGAGCCGCGCGGTGCCGGCCTCCACGAGGCCGAGTTCGAGCGCGCGCGCGAGGACGCGCGCGCGGTCGATGCCGCGCCCATCGTCACGCACGGTGATGACCACGGATGAGCGGTCGCGCTGCGCGGCGAGCGTGAGCCGGCCCGCGCGCGGCTTGCCGGCCTTCTCGCGGACGTCGGGGCGCTCAAGCCCGTGATCGACGGCGTTGCGCAGCAGGTGCACCACCGGCTCGCCGATCTCGTCGAGCACCGACCGGTCGAGCTCGATCTCCTTGCCCTCGACGTGGAACAGCACGTCCTTGCCGAGTTGGCGCGCGACGTCGCGCACGAGACGCGGGAATCGGTCGAACACCTGCCCCACCGGCACGAGCCGGCTGGTCATGATCTCCGACTGGAGGTTGCCGATGAGCCGCGTCGCCTCCTCCATCGCCGACTGCAGCGGCGCATGGGGGATCGGCCGCGTGAGCGCCTGCAGCCGCCCCCGCACGATCACCAGTTCGCCCACGAGATTGAGCAGCGTGTCGAGGCGCGCGAGCTCGATGCGCACGTAGCGCGTGCGGGTGGCCGCGCTGGCGCCCGCGACTGGATTCCCAAGCTCGTCGAGGCCGAGTTGGTCAGTGATACGGCGGTTACGTGCGGGTGGCGCGGCGTCCGCAGCACGCTCTGCGCCCGGCTCCGGCGCGATGTCCGCATCGGACCCGGCGGCCTCCGCCACCGTCACGGACGCCACCTCACCCGCGCTGCGCACCGCGCGTTCGATCTCGGCGGCTCCTGCCGTCGTCACGAGTCGCACTTGGAAACGCTGCGGGGTCGTCGCGGCCTGCAGCGCGTCGACACTGGGCACGCAGGCGGTCACCGTGCCCAACTCGCGCAGCCGCTGGATCGCCATGAACCCGCGCACGCCAGGCAATAGGGCCGCGGCGTCCTGCTCCACCGTGACGAGCACGCCCGCACCGGCGGGAGCCGCGCCGGCATCCGCAGCCACGCCCACCAACCCCCCGAGCGCCTGCATCGACGCGCTGCTCATGCGCACGACGCGGAACTCCGCCGTAGAGCGCCCACCGGCCACGTCGTGCAGACGCTCCAGCGCGCGGCGCATATCGGCCGACATCGCGACGTCCTCGCGCGCATTGTCCACGCCGTCTTCGAGCGCATCGGCCGCCGCAAACAACGCGTCCATCAGGTCTGGCGTGACGCCCTGCTCCCCGTCGCGAACCTTCTCCAGCAGCGATTCGAGCTCGTGCGAGAACTCGGCGACGGCCGTATAGCCCATCGTCGCGCTCATGCCCTTGATCGTGTGCACGCCGCGGAAGATGGCATCCACCGGTTCACGCGTCGCGTCGCCCTGCTCGAGGGCGAGCAGCGCGCGATTGATCGCCGAGAGCTGGTCACGGCTCTCGGTGCGGAACAGGTCAGCGTAGCGGGAGGGATCCACGCGGTGGCTTCCGTCGTCGGCCGTGAGTGGGGCGGCGCTCGGGCGGCCTCGGCGTCAGCCGAGGACCCGCTGCACCGCCTCCAGCACGCGGCTCGGCTGGAAGGGCTTCACGACGAAGTCCTTGGCGCCCGCCTGGATGGCCTCCACCACAAGCGACTGTTGTCCCATCGCGCTGCACATGAGCACGCGCGCATTGGGATCGAACTTCGTGATCTCCCGGACGGCGTCGATGCCGCCCATGTCCGGCATCACGATGTCCATCGTCACGAGGTCGGGCTTGAGCGCCTTGTAGCGCTCGACCGCCTGCGTCCCCGTCTCTGCCTCGCCGACGATCTCGAATCCCGCCTGCTGCAGGATGTCGCCGACCATCGTTCGCATGAAGATCGCATCATCACAGATGAGCACCGTCGGAGCCACGCTTCCCCCGCCATTCAAAAGGTCAAGTCCGTCAATAGGAACTCAGGCCGCCGTGAGCACCGAGTGTACCAGCGCGCGCGCATCCATCAGCAACGCCGTCCGTTCACCATCCTGCAGCCGTACCACGCCGGCCACGAGGCCGGCGGCTGCCCGTGCGGCTTCAACCGGCTCGACGCGGGTGTCTTCCGCCGATGCCACCGATTCCACCGCATCGACGCGCACGCCCATCGCGCGCCCGTCGATCTCCAGCACGATTACCGACTGGCCCGCGCCGGCCGGCAGCGCGAGCCGGCCCGCGAGGTCCATCACTGTGACGACTGCTCCGCGGAGATTCAGCAACCCGATCACCCAGGCCGGGGCGCCCGGGAGCCGCGTACCGGCGCGAGCGGGGATGATCTCGCGCACCGCCGACATCTCCCACGCCACGCGCTGGCCACCCGCGCGGGCCACGAGGTAGCGCGGCAGCGCGGCCGCGGTGAAGGCATCCGCGTCCATCAGTTCCGGTCGCGACCCCGCCGTATCAGCCGATTCCTCTATAGAAGCCAAGGTACTCCAGCGCGTCAGGGTGGGCAAACAGGCTTGGATCGTCGGCCGCCGCGGCCAGCGACCGACGCAACTCTTCGGGCAATGGCGAGCGCACGTCGAGTCGCTCACCGCTGACCGGGTGATTGAAGACGAGCCAAGCGGCATGAAGGAAATGCCGTTTGGGCGGAAGTGACATCAACCGGCGTCCGCCGCCTCCGCCGTACGTGTCGTCCCCCACCACCGGATGGCCCACCGAGGCCAAATGCACGCGGATCTGGTGCGTGCGGCCCGTGTGCAAATGCGCCCGCAGCAGGTCTACCGATTGGAACCGCGCGAGCCGCACGAAATCCGTCCGCGCCGTGCGGCCGCCCTCGGCGCGCACGGCCACGCGCGTGCGGTCATTGGGGTCGCGGCCGAGGGGCTTGTCCACGGAGATCTGGTCGCCGTCCAGGTGACCCCAGCAGAGGCACGCGTAGCGGCGCGAGATACGCCGCGCGGCGATGGCGGCGCTCAGGACGCGGTGCGCGCGATCCGTCTTGGCCACCACGAGCAGTCCCGACGTCTCCTTGTCGAGGCGGTGCACGAGCCCCGCGCGCTCCGGCCCGCCACCGGTGGCCAACCCTTGGCCGCGTCCCATGAGCGCGTTGACGAGGGTGCCTGTCCAGTTGCCCGGCGCGGGATGCACGACCATGCCAGCCGGCTTATCCACGACCACGAGCTCATCATCCTCGAAGATGACGCGCACCGGGATCTGCTCGGGCGTGACCGCGCGCCCCTCGGGCTCGGGAATGTCGACTTCGACGTGCGCGCCGGCCTCGGGCCGGAAGCTCGCGCGTTCCTGGGCGCCGTTGACGCGCACGCGCGCGGTGGCAATCAGCGTGGCGGCCTGCGTCCGTGAGAGACCCGTATGGCGGGCCACGAGCAGGTCAAGCCGCCCGGACACATCGTCCGCCGTGATGTCGAAGGCGTGGCGGCCCGGCGGCAGCGGCTCCGTCAAGTCACCCCTTCACTCACCACCTCCGCCTCCTCGCGCAGGTCCTCCTCGCGCCAGAGCACGATGGCGAGCAACACCGCCCCGCAGCTCACGGCGATGTCGGCCACGTTGAACGTCGGCCAACGCCACGCCGCCACGCCCACGTCGAGGAAGTCGACGACGCCACGCGACGAACGCAGCCGGTCCACGAGGTTGCCGATGGCGCCGCCCGAGACCATCGCCAGCGCGGTGGCCTTCACGTGCTCGTGTGGGCCGCTCGAGCGGTACATGCGCCACAGCACGACCAGCGCGACGGCCGTCAACACCGTGAAAATCCAGCGCGACCACGGGCCCAGATGCAGGCCGAACGCCGCGCCCGGGTTGTACACGAGCGTGAGCCGCACCGCCTCGCCGATGACCGGGTGCGGCACGTACGCCGGCGAGAGCTGGTCGACCGCCAGCATCTTGGTGAACTGGTCGACCAGCACGATCCCCGCCACCAGCGTGATGAACCGCGGACGCCTCACTTCTTCCCTTCTTCCTCACGCTGCTTGCACTCGATGCAATAGCGCGCGTGGGGCAGCGCGTCGAGCCGGTCGAAACCGACCTCGCCGCCGCACTGGTGGCACTTACCGAACTGCTCGGGCGTGCGGTACAGGCGGCGCAGCGCCTGGTCCACGTGCCACAGGAAGCGGCCTTCCTTGGAGGCGAACAGGAACGCCTTTTCGCGCTCCATCGCATCAGTGCCCTGGTCGGCCATGTGGAACGAGTACGCGCTCAGGTCGCCATCGGCGCCCTGCGGCGTGTTGCCGAACGTCTCGTCGTAGTGGCCGAGCTCCTTGAGGACGCGCCGACGCTCCTCCAACAGGCGCTTCTCGAAGTGGGCGATCTGCTTCTTCGAGAGCGGCTTGAACTTCTTCTCGCCGGGGGGTGTCTGGGTTGGCATCGTCAGATGTCCTTGAAAAGAGCTATGCGCGCGACCGGTCCGTCGAGGTCCACCTCGGCGGTCCCATCCCACGCGAGAGTCGCGGGCAACCCGTCACCGAGCGTGATGGGTTCCCGGGCCAGCACTTCGCCGGCGATCCATGCGAGGTGTGCATGGACGGCCGATTGCACCTCCGCCGACGCGGCGATCGCGAGCCGGATCCGGTCGCTCACCGCGAGGCCTGATTCCTTCCTGAGACGCTGAACCCGGCTCACCAGTTCACGCGCCATGCCCTCGGCTCGCAGATCCGGCGTCACCGCCGGATCGAGCGCGACCGAGAACCCCTCACCCTGCTGCACCACCAAGGCCGTGGATGCGCGCGCCGTAATCTGCACGCGTGACGCGTCCAACTCCACGGGGCCGTGGCCCGGCACAGCAGCAGTAACCGTGCCCCCGCGCTCGATCACACGCAGGTCGTCCTGCGACAGGCCTTCCACCACCGATTTGGCGGCCTTCATCGCCGCTCCCAGTACCTTGCCGAGCACCGGAAAGTTCGGCTTGCCTTCGAGACGGACCCAATCGGCCGCCGAATCGGCGAACGTCACGCGCTTGACGTTCAGTTCGGACGCGACGACTTGGCTGATCATGCCGTGTCGTGCCTGCGGGACGCCGGGCGCGACGCAGGTCATCGAACCCAAGGGCTGACGCACCTTGATGCCGGCGCTCTCGCGCGCAGCGCGGCCGAGGGTCGCGATGGTACGCGCGGCCTGCATGGCATGCTCGAGGTCCGGGTCGCGCGGCGCCGCGGCGCGATCGGTGATGCCGGAAGCGTTCGCGCTCCGCTCGCGCGTAAACGCCGCGAGATGCACGGACGTCCCTGTGAGCTCATGGTGGATCCAATCCGACACGTACGGCGCGAACGGCGCCAGCAGCCGGCAGGTCACCACAAGCACTTCGTGCAACGTGGCGAAGGCCGCGCGGTTGTCGTCGCTCGTCACGTCATAGAACCGCGCGCGCGACTGGCGCACATACCAGTTTGCCACATCCTCCGTGACGAAGTCCATGAGCGTCCGCGCCGCGGCCGTGGCGTCGAACGCCTCAAGTAGCCCGTCCACCTCGGCCTCCACGGCGGCGAGCCGCGAGAGCACCCAGCGGTCCAGCACGGGACGGTCGGCCACCGCAGGGTCCGCTTCAGATGGATTCCACCCGAAGTTCGCGTACTGCGCGAAGATGCCGCCGTACACGTTGCGCAACGTGACCAGGAACCGCCCCGCCGATTCGCGGATCACGGCTTCATCGAACCGCCGCGGGACCCACAGCTGCGAACTCGCCATCAGGAACAGCCGCACCGCATCGGCACCGTGGCGCTCGAGCACCAGGTGTGGCTCCACCGTATTGCCGCGCGACTTGGACATCTTCTGTCCGGCCGCATCGAGCACCTGGTCGTTGACCACGACGGCCCGGTATGGCGCAGCCGCGTCATCCGACCCGTTGTTCGGCAGCGCGTCGCCCAGTCCGGTCGCTATCGCGAGCATCGAATAGAACCAGCCGCGCGTCTGGTCAACACCTTCGGCGATGAAGTCGGCGGGGAAGTACCGGCGCACCTTTGCCTCGCTGCCCGGCTTGTGCGGATAGCCCCACTGCGCGAACGGCATCGAGCCGGAATCGAACCACGCGTCGATCACCTGCGGCACGCGCCGCATGGTGCCCGTGCCACTCGCGGCCGGCCAGGTATACTCGTCGACGAAGGGCTTGTGCGGGTCAAAGTCACCCGGCACCGCGCTCGCACCAACCTTCGCCATGAGCTCGGCGTACGAGCCGATGACCTCCACCTCCGCCGGGTCGGCGTCGTTCACCCACACGGGCAAGGGCGTCCCCCAGTAGCGGTCGCGCGAGATCGCCCAGTCGATGTTGTTCTCGAGCCAGCCGCCGAAGCGGCCGTCGCGCATGTCGTCCGGGTTCCAGTTCACATGCGCATTGCGCGAGAGCATCGCCTCGCGGTACTGCGTCGTGCGGATGAACCAGCTCGAGCGCGCGAAGTACAGCAGCGGCGTGCCGCAGCGCCAACAATGCGGATACGAGTGCGTGAACGTCTGCGCCTTCCACAGTTGGTCACGACGCTCAAGCTCCTTGATGATGAGCGCATCGGCGTCCTTGACGAACTTGCCGCCCACGACGGGCATCGCCGCCGGGAACTCGCCGCGATCGTCCACCGGCTTGAGGAACGCGAGGTTGTGGCGCTGCCCGGCGGCATAGTCATCCGCGCCGAACGCGGGCGCCATGTGCACCACACCGGATCCGTCCTCGGCGGTGACGAAGTCCTCGCCCACGATGACCTCGTGCGCGCCCTCGTCCGGGTAGTCGACCCAATCGAGCGGCCGCTTGTAGCCGAGACCGACGAGCGCACTGCCCTTCATCGTCGCGATGGTGTCCCAACGATCCGTGTAATCGGCGCCAAGCACCGCGCCCGCGCGCGACGCCGCGAGGATGATGGTCCAATCGTCGACGTTCTTCTTGCGCAGCTCGACGTACTCAAGCTCCGGATGCACCGCGAGCGCCACGTTGGACACGAGCGTCCAGGGCGTGGTGGTCCAGACGATGATCCGGCGCCGCACTTGCTTTGATGTGAGCGGTGCTTCGTCTGCCGGCCGTCCAGCATCCGCCGTCTGCCGTCTAGAGTCTGCCGTCCGCCGTCTGTCGTCCGCCGTCTCGCGCTCGACTACGTCGAGCGCGACATACACCGATGGATCCTCGACGTCCTCATACCCCTGCGCCACTTCATGCGACGACAACGTCGTGCCGCAGCGCGGGCAGTACGGCAGGATCTTATGCCCAAGGTACAGGAGCCCCTTCGTGTGCAGCGTCTTGAGCGCCCACCAAACGCTTTCGACGTACTCGTTGGAGTACGTGACGTACGGGTCCGAATAGTCGAGCCAGTACGCCATGCGCGCGCTTAGCCGCTCCCACTCGGCCTTGTACGTCCAGACGCTCTCGCGGCACCGGCGGTTGAACTCCGCGACGCCGATGCGCTCGATGTCCTGCTTGCCCGAGATGCCGAGCGCCTTCTCGACCTCGATCTCGACCGGCAAGCCGTGCGTGTCCCAGCCCGCCTTGCGCGGTACGTGATGCCCCTGCATCGCGCGATGGCGGCAGAACAGGTCCTTCACCGTGCGCGCGAGCACGTGATGGATGCCCGGGCGTCCGTTGGCCGTCGGCGGACCCTCGAAGAACACCCACGGCGCATCGTCGGCGTGCCGCGCCTGCACCGCCTCGAACACGCCGTCGCGCGTCCAGCGCTCGGCGACCTCGCGCTCGAGCGCGTCGGGCGTCATCTCATGCGCGAAGGTGCGGTAACGCACCGACGACTTCTCCGTGGCGGGCGCGCTCATAGTCGCTCCACGACGCCGCGCACGAGCGCGGTGAGCTGCGGCTCGGCTGCGCGCGCCGATCCGAGCATGCCTGCTTTCGCGATGATCGCGCAGCCGAGCACGCGCATGCCGCCCTGCACCGCCACAATCACTTCGGGCACGGTGGACGTGCCGACGACGTCCGCGCCCAGTGCGCGCAGCATGCGGAATTCGGCGGGGGTACCAAGACTCGGACCGGACACGGCCACGTAGGTGCCTTCGCGCAACGGGATGCCTTCGGCGGCGGCAACTACGCGCGCGATCACGCGCAACGACTCGTCATACGGCGCGCTCATGTCGGGAAAGCGTGCGCCCAACGTCGGGTCGTTGGGCCCGACCAGCGGATTATCACCGAGCAAGTTGATGTGGTCTGCAATGAGCATGAGGTCGCCGGCGGACCACAAGGGATGCATCCCGCCGCTCGCGCCCGTGACGACCAGCACCTGCGCCCCCAACGCGCGCACCACGCGCACCGGGAAGGTGACGTCACGCAGCGAATGGCCCTCGTAGGCGCGCGCGTGTCCCTGCATGACGACGACCCGCTTGCCGGCCAGCGTCCCCAGCATGAGGCGCCCGGTGAGCGGCGCGACGGCGCACGCCGGGAAACCGGGTACTGCGTCGTACGGCAGCGTGCACTCGACCTCGATCGCCCGCGAAAGGCCATCGAGGCCCTCGTCGACGACGATAGCGACGTCGGGCACGAGCGAAGTGTGCACGCGAATCGCTTCCACCGCGCGGCTGATGGCCGCCGGCGTGTGCAGGTCCGTCCCGGCGCCCATCGTGGTCATCACGCGCTCGGTCCGCCGGGTGG
>JAKFFA010000091.1:0-23492 GCA_036675455.1 Gemmatimonadaceae bacterium
GTCAGTGGTGTTCTACGACGGCGATGTGGTGCTGGGCGGCGGCGTGATCGAGCGGGGCAAGCGCGCGCTGCCCGTGCGCGTGGCGTGAAGCCCCTACTCCAACGACACGCGGCTACCTAGTCAACATCCCCTCAAGGCGATTCAAGCACGCGCAGCGCATGGATCTGCACGCGCTCAACGCCCAGCGAGTCCAACGAGCGCCCCAGCAAGAAGTCCGCGCCCACCTGGAAGACCCGCAAGTTACGCGGCACGTGCACCACTCCGAGCCACGCACCGTTCGTATCGATCACGTCCCAGGCACGCAGCGCATCCACGCCCGGCATCTGGAAGCGCTCGAGCCAGACGCGCCGCTCGGCATCCACGACCATCGATCGGTAGAGCGGAGCGAACTCCGGGAGCGGGAGTTCCTTGAGGAAAAAGGCGCTAAACATGCGGCGGACCAGCTCGTCATCGTTCGCGAACGAGGCGATGCTGCTGTCCCTGAACGCAGGCCACACATCGTCTGACGGAACACGTTCGCGCGGCCAGCGGACCAGTCGCACCACTTTCCCGGACTGGTCCAAGAACGTCAGCTCCGGCTTGTCGCTGACCAGCGTCGCCAACTCGTCGCCGACCACGACGTGCAACGGATCCGCCGACAGCGGGATGTATGGGTAGTGAGTGACGCCGTCGACTTCGTTTACGTAGCGTTCACGTGCGTCGAGCGTCGCGAGCGAGTCAATGAACCGGCCATCGGCACCGTACCGCAGCAGTGAGAATCGCGCTCGTATCACGGTGCCCGGCGCACCGCGAAGTGTGCCACCGTTCTCATACGCCTGCACGAGCCACGAACCGTCCGTAAACACGCCCTGCAAGAACGGCCGACCCACCTCCGGCATGAGCGTGAACCGCCGCGTCTCCAGGTACTCGACGCCCGGACCGTACACGTGAACACGGAATCCGTCGTCGGGCACGATCAGGCTGTCACCGGCCGCATAGAAGTAGATGGAGGCGAACGGACCGAACTCCCCAGGCCCTTCCCCGGCGCGACCGACGCTCATCTGGTACTTCCCATCCGCGTCGAACACCCTGATCTCGGACGAGCCGGAATTCCCGACCGCAATGCGGCCGTCCGGAAGTCGGCGAGCATCAAAAACGCGGTGGAGCTGATAGACCTCCTCGCCCGCTTCCACGCCGATCGAAAGGGTTGGCACACTGTCGACACGCAACGGCGCGGAATCGTCGCCCCGGGTCGACGATGGCGCGCCCGATTCAACGATCTCGATTCCGGCGCTATCACGAACAACCGTCGCAGGGCTGCCTGCCGCGCGGGCTCCATCACAGCCGAGGACCATGGCCAGGGCTGCGAACATCGCGGTCAGGCCGGGCGGTCGTGAAGCCCTTCGCATCGGGTGTTCTCGCACGGGTCTCATAGTGTGCTCCATAGCCGGCCGAGGTCCAGTCGTGCGTTCACGTGTTGCCGAACGTATCGCGCCTCGGGGCGGCTCGCCACCGCTCAATCAGGTCCGAGCGCCCGGCCAAAATCCCCTACGGCCCTTCCCTCACGTGGTGGGAACGCGTCGCCGCCTGTAGGAAATCCCCCGACAAGATTTCCACTGTAGTCCGACAGTAGCCCCCTCGGCCCCCGGCGATACTACCTCGCAAGAGTAGTGCACGCCGTATCCAACGCCTCCCGAGGGAAGCCTGACATGACGCTCCGCGATTTCGCCAACAGCCCCAAGACCCGCCGCCACTCGGGCCGAGTGCTCGTGGCGAGCACCTTTGCCATCATCGCCGCCTTCGCCGTCCTGACGGCCGCAGACAGCGCCCGCGACCCGGGCTCGAGCTACCGCCCGAGCGTGCCGGTGCGCGAGCTGCCGGAGATCAAGGGCACGGAGATCGCCCAGCTCACCCAGGCGCCCGCGGTGCCGGCGCCGATCGACCGCGACTACGCCACGCGCGTGATCGTGGAGCTCGAGACGACCGAGACGGTGCAGCGCCTCGCCGACGGCGTGGACTACACCATGTGGACGTTCGGCGGCAAGGTGCCGGGCAACTTCATCCGCGTCCGCGAGGGCGACCTGGTGGAGTTCCACCTCACCAACAGCGTCACGAGCGGCGTGCCGCACAACATCGACCTGCACGCGGTCTCGGGCCCGGGCGGCGGCGCTGAGGTCACCCTCACGCTCCCCGGCGGCGGATCGGAGTTCACCTTCCGCGCGCTGAACCCCGGCCTGTACGTGTACCACTGCGCCGTCTCGCCGGTGCCGATGCACATCGCCAACGGCATGTACGGCATGATCCTCGTCGAGCCCAAGGAAGGCCTGCCCGCCGTGGACAACGAGTTCTACATCATGCAGTCGGAGTTCTATGCGAAGCCCGGCAAGAAGGGCGAGCCGCACACGCTTGACTTCGAGCGCGGTGTCAACGAACAGCCCACACACGTGGTGTTCAACGGGTCGATGGGCGCGCTCACGGGCGACAATGCGCCGATCGTCAACGCCGGTGAGTCGGTGCGCCTGTTCGTCGGCAACGCAGGGCCCAACCTCAGCAGCTCGTTCCACGTGATCGGCGAGGTCTTCGACCACGTGTACGGCGAGGGCGGCAGCGACGTAACGCAGCGCAACGTGCAGACCACGATGATCCCCGCCGGTGGCGCCGCGATCGTCGAGTTCCGCGCCGAAACGCCCAGCAACTTGGTCCTCGTGGACCACGCCATCTTCCGCGCCTTCAACAAGGGCGCCCTGGGCATGATCAAGGTAGTGGGCGACAAGAACCACGACGTCTTCCAGCCGATCAAGGGCCTGGGCGTCGCCGGCCACTAAGCGGCCGACTAACAGAATCGCAGATATCAAACCTCGACCAACCGTGCAGACCTTCACCCTCATCCTTCGGAACGTGGCCTCGGCCGCCGTCGCGCTCACGCTCGTGAGTGCGGCGGCGCCTCGCGCGGCGGCGGCACCGCTGGCTGACGGGGCAACGGCTTCGGTTGTAGAGGACATCGCAGGCCGGTCGACGGAGCTGGTGCCATTGGATCCGCCAATCAAGGGCAAGATGGTGCGCCTCCCGGCCGGCGAGCTCCGCTCGCTCTACGGCAGCACCACCGACAGCACGGCCAATCGCGTGCGCGTCGAGAGCTTCCGGCTCGACGTCGACGCCGTGACACGCGGCGAGTTTGTCGACTTCGTACGCGCGCACCCGGAATGGCGGCGCAGTCGCGTGCGTGGCGTGCATGCGGATCGCATGACCTACCTGCGCGACTGGAGGAATGACCTCGAAGCCGGCGGCGCCATGGATGCTCCGGTCATCTGGGTCTCGTGGTCGGCGGCGCGCGCATACTGCAAGGCGCAGGACAAGCGCCTCCCGACGGTGGCCGAGTGGGAGTACGCCGCAGCCGCGAGCGCCAATCGGCGCGACGCAACACGCGACGCGGCATTCATCCAGGACCTCATGGAAGTCTACGCCCGCCGCGGGCTCCCGCTGCGGCCGGTGCCCGAGAAGAACGCGTGGGGCGTGCGCGGGTTGCATGAGCTGGTGTGGGAATGGGTCGAGGACTTCAACAGTGTCCTCGTCTCGGACGACTCGCGCGGCGTCGGCGCGCGCGACTTCGGTCAGGTGTGCGCCAGCGCCGCCATCGGCGCCGCCGACGCCTCGAACTACCCGGCGTTCCTGCGCTTCGCAGTGCGCGCGGGGCTCGAGGGTCGCACCTCGATGGGATCGCTCGGCTTCCGTTGCGCTATCTGACTTCGCAGACCAAGGACATTGTCATGACGACCATCAATCGCGTTGCGTTCGGCCTGCTCGTCGCGGGCGCCGCAGGTCTCGGTGCGCTCGCCTTCCGTGCGGCCGAGGGACGCGCCGAGAAGCCGACCGACCTGCTCGCGCCCACCGATATCTCGCTGTTCGACCTCGACGCCACGTGGCGCGATCAGTCGGGCGCCGAGCTCACGCTGCAGCAAGCCACGCGCGGCCGCGTCGCCGTGGTCACGATGCTGTACACGAATTGTGCCGTCGCCTGCCCGCGCATCGTCGCGGACCTCAAGCGCATCGAGGGCGCGCTCAGCGCCGACCAGCGCAAGAAGGTCACCTTCGTCGCGGCGTCGATGGACCCGGCACGCGACACGCCCGAGCGCCTCGCCATGTGGGCGACGGATACGCACCTGGATCCGGCGGGCTGGTCGGTCCTCACCGGCACCGACGACACTGTGCGTGAACTCGCGGCCGTGCTCGGCGTGCGCTACACCGTACTGGAGGACGGCGAGATCGCACACACGAACCGCATCGCGGTGCTCGACCAGGCCGGCGCGCCCGTCCACCGGCAGTTCGGGCTGGGCGACGTCGGCGGTGTGGGTGAGACGGTGAGCGCGGTCGTGGCTACGCTGGGCGCAGCGAAATAGCGGCCTAGTACTCGAGCTTCGTCGCCGCTGCGAATTGCTCCATGAGGCGCTTCTGTTCCGCGGTGAGGTGCTCCGGCACTGTCAGTGACACCTGCACGATCAGGTCGCCCTTCTGGCCATCTTTTTCGATGCCGTGCCCGCGCACGCGAAACCGCTTTCCGCCGGGCGTGCCCGCCGGCAGCGTGATGGTGACCTTCTTGTCATCGAGCGTGCGCACCGTCACCTTCGAACCCAGCGTGGCCTGCGCGATGTTCACCTGCGCCTGCACCACGAGGTCGAGGCCCTCGCGCTCGTAGTCGGCTTCGCCCTTTACTTGGAACGTGATGAGGATGTCGCCGTTGGGGCCGCCGCGCACCCCGCGACCGCCCTGCCCCTTGAGCCGGATCTTGGACCCGCTCTCCGTGCCCTGCGGCACGGTGATCAGCAGCTTCTTGTGCGTGCGTGTGGAGCCGGCGCCATCGCAAGTCGGGCATCGCTCGGTTGGCACCGAACCCTTGCCGAGGCAACGCGGGCAAGGCCGATTCACCGCGAACGAGCCTTGGCCGAATGAGATCACGCCGCGCCCCTGACACTCGGGGCACAACTGCATGCGCGCGCCCGGCGCCGCGCCGCTGCCGCTACATGTGGCGCACTCTTCGTTCACCTCGAGCTCGATGGGCACCTTGCCGCCCAGCGCCGCCACGCGGAACGGGATCTCGAGCGTGGTCTCCACGCTCTGTCCCTTCTCCGGCGCCGATGGGCGCTGCTGGCGCGCGCCGCCGCCGAACATCGAACTGAAGATGTCGCCCAGCCCGCCCAGACCGCCGATATCGAAATCCTCGACACGCGGCCCCGCGCCGCCACCGGCGCCCGGACGCGCCCCCGCGCCGGAGCGTGAGCCACGCGATGACGTGAACGGGTCAAACGCGCCGAGCCGGCGCATCTCATCGTACTGCTTTCGCTTCTCGGCGTTGCCCAGGACGTTGTACGCCTCGGAGATCTCCTTGAAGCGGTCCGCGGCCTTCACCTCGCCCTTGTTGGTGTCGGGGTGGTATTGCTTCGCGAGGCGGCGGTACTGCTTCTTGATCTCGTCGGCGGTGGCGGAGGCGGACACGCCCAGCACCGCGTAGAAGTCCTTCTGGGCCATGGGCGGGTCAGTCCCGCGCGAGGAGCATGCGGTGGACTGCCATCAAGCGTTCCACTGGTGCACGACCACGCGCGCCGGCCGCAGCAGCATACCGTTGAACACGTACCCCACCTGATAGACCTGGGCGACGAGGTGATCCTGCTCCGCGGAGGCGGCGGGAGCGGTCGAGAGCGCCTCGTGCAGCGCCGGATCGAAGGGTTCGCCAGCCGGGTTCACGACCTCGAGGCCGTGTCCGCCGAGCGACTTCAACAGCTTGCGCTCGACCATCGCGACGCCCTCGACGACCGTGGCTGCATCGGTGGACTTGGGATCCACGTGCGCGAAGCGCGCGACGTCGTCCAACGCCTCCAGCAGGCCGCGTAGCATGTTGGCCATGCCGCGCTGCTCGGCGTCCTGCCGGTCACGAACCGCGCGCTTCTTGTAATTCTCGAACTCGGCGAAGAGCCGCACGTACTTGTCCTTCTGCTCTTCGAGCTCGGCCGTCAGTTGTTCAGCGAGGGCATCCACGTCGGAGGCGGCGTCGGCGGCCACGGTCATCTCGGGTTCGGTGGAAGTGCCATCGCCCTGCGTCGTGGCGGCAGTATCGGAATGTGGCTGTCCCGGCGTGTTCTCCGGCCCCTGCGCGGCGGCGTCCGGCATTCCGTCGGGTGTGGTCGTGCGCTCGTCGGTCATGATAGGAAAGGTCGTAGGTTGCCTATGAAGGGGGCAACACTCGTGCCGCGGATTTCGTGCCGGAATGTCGCGGACACGGACCCTACGGCAGGCACACGCTTGGGGTTACGGCCCTTTGGCAGTCGATGCGGCCGATGTCCCCTGCGTATCTGTACCCACGTCCTGCGTCACCGTGCGCCACACCAGCGCAAGCGCCGCCTGCGTGCTGCGCTGGCGGACCTCCTGACGGTCGCCGACAGTGGAGAGCAGCGTGGCGCGCACGTCCCCGCGCAGATCTACAGCGATCCACACCGTGCCCACGGGCTTCTCGGGCGTGCCGCCGCCCGGCCCGGCCACGCCAGTGATGCCCACGCCGATGTCGACGCCGACTCGGGTGCGCGCGCCCGAGGCCATCTCGCGCGCGGTCTCTTCGCTCACGGCCCCGCGCGCCAGCAGCGTCGCGGGCCGCACGCCTAACTGGCCGATCTTCACGGCGTCGTCATAAGCGATCACGCCACCCGCGACCACGTCGCTAGAGCCGGGGATGGCCGTAAGACGCATCCCGAGCATGCCGCCGGTGCAACTCTCCGCGACGGCGAGCCGGAGCCCGCGCTCGCGCAGTGCGTCGAGCACCAACGCTGCGAGGTCGGTCTCGCCCTCGCCGTAGAGCCAGGTACTCACCACGCCGCGCAGCGCCGCCGCGGCGGCGTCGAGCCGCGCGTCGGCCTCGGCCGCCGGCAGGTCACGCACCGTGAGCCGCAGATCCACACCGTCGACGCCGGGCAGAAAGGCCAGCGGCACGCCCAGCGGGTCCTTGGCGAGCGTCTTTTCGCCGAGCCGGTCGGCGAGGGCGGATTCTGCGATGCCCGTGGTGCGCAGCGTGCGCGAGCGCACGACGGTCGGGACTCGCGGAGTCGAGGACGGCCCTTCGCCATTCGGCGCCGAGTCCGCCTGCTGGGCCCGCGCGAGCAGCCGCGGCAGCAGTTCGTCGACCGTCATGCCGCGGAACTCCCGCGGCACGCCGGGCAGCATCGCCACCCAGTGCCCACGTTCGTCCTCGAGCCAGATGCCGGGCGCGGATCCGTGGTGGTTCACGAGCACCGTCGCACCCGCCGGGATCAAAGCCTGCACCCGATTGGCCTTGGGCAGCTCGCCGGGCCAGCCGCGCGCGCGCCAGCGTTCCTCGAGCCCGCGCAGGATATCGGCATTGATCGTCAGGCCACGCCCGAAGAGCTCGGCCAGCGCGGGCTTCGTCAGGTCGTCCGCCGTCGGCCCGAGGCCGCCGCTGGTGATCACAGCGCCTGTACGGTCACGCGCCTCGCGCACGGCGTCGGCCACGGCCTGCGCCTCGTCCCCCACGGTGGTCCGCCGTACCACACGGATGCCGTGCTCGGCCACCGTACGCGCGAACCAGGCCCCGTTGGTGTCCACCGTGAAGCCCAACAGCAGTTCATCGCCGATGGTGACCAGTTCGACGTCCACGGCCGCGCCCGGCGCTACTTGGAGTTCACCGGGCGGCGCGTGAACACAGCGCCATGCCGGCGCATGTAGTCCACGAGCGAGAGCCCAGTGAGCACGAACGCGACGATGAGCGTGACACCGCCGACGGCGCCCAGCAGCCGCGCGAGGAACATGGCCAGCGGCCCGTCCCACCCTTGCTGCACTTGCAGCAGGCGCAGCCAGAACCAGCAGTAGGCCGCGCCGATCCACGTGTACTGGAAACCCGCCTTCCACTTGCCGAGACGCTGAGCCGCGATCACTTCACCGCGCGCGCTGGCGAAGCCGCGGAACCACGTCATGAACGCCTCACGTCCGACGATCAGCAGCGCGACCCACCACGGGAAGTACAGCGCGTCGATCCCCCACGTCGTGAACGCGTACTGTGAGCGCTCGGCGACGGCCGGCAGCAGTCGCAACAGCGGGTCATCGGGCGCCGCCTGCAACAGGAACATCGGGACGAAAGTCGCGAGCAGCAGCAGCTTGTCGGCGGTCGGGTCGAGGATCTTGCCCAGGTCCGTCACGAGGCCACGGTCACGCGCGATCTTGCCGTCGATGTGGTCGCTGATCGCCGTGACGAGGTACAGCACGAACGCCACGATGCGCCACGCGACCGATTCAACGAACGGCAGCGCGGCGATCAGCGGCGAGACGGCAATGCGAGCCGTGGAGATCGCGTTGGGCAGGTTCACGCGCGCGCGCCGGACATGGACGTGGGTCGGTGCGCCGTCAGGCGAGCGTCTTCAACACGAGCTTGCTCACGGCCCTGAGCGTGTCGAACACGCCGTCGCCCGTGACGGCCACGGCCTCGAAATACGTCGCGCGCTCGATCCAATCGCCCTCGGCCGACTGCTCGATGAGGTTCTCACCCGGATGGAACGGATCGGCGGTGACCTTCTGCCGCGCCGGTTCCGTGACTTCCCAGCCCGGATTCAGGGAGGCCTGCAGTTCCTCGAGCGGCGCGGCGTTGGGCAGGTCGCGTTTGTTGTACTGGATCACGAACGGCATCTTCGTGAGGTCGTACCCATACTCGGCCATGTTGTCGTACAGGTTCTGCATGGCCTCGAGGTTCGCCTCCATGCGCTCGACCTGCGAGTCGGCGACGAACACGATGCCGTCGACGCCCTTCAGGATGAGCTTGCGCGACGCGTTGTAGTAAACCTGCCCGGGCACCGTATACAGGTGGAAGCGCGTCTTGAATCCGCGGATGGTCCCGAGATCCACCGGCAGGAAATCGAAGAACAGCGTGCGCTCCGTCTCCGTCGCCAGCGAGATGAGCTTGCCGCGCGTGTCGGGCTTCACCTTGCCGTACACGTGCTCGAGGTTCGTCGTCTTGCCGCCGAGGCCGGGGCCGTAATAGACGATCTTGCAGTTGATCTCGCGCGAGGCGTAGTTGATCATCGACATGGCTGTTCTCCCTTACCTGAACAGTTGGTCGATTTCATCATCGGCACCCGCGAGGAGGCCGGGCTCGTTGGCCGAGCTCTTCGCGCGCGTGAACACGTCGTGGAACAGCTTCGTCAGTTCGAGCACCGTGTCCTTGATCCGGAGCCGGACCAGCCCGAGCGTAGTCCGATTGTCGAAGAGTGCGACGAGGATGACGCGTCGCGCGATGTCCGCGAGGTACATCGACTCCTTCTCGCCCTGATGGAACAGCGAGCTGAAGTCGTCCTCGCCGATCAGCTTGGCGAGCTGGTCGTTGGCCGAGAAGTCCGCGGCGGTGAGCGTCGCGAACGCGGTGGGGTCGAAGTTCGGCTGTTCACCGACGGTGGCCACGAGTTGCCCCGAGCGATCGACGAGCAACGCGCAGCGCGCGTTGGTCTCGTGCAGGAACCGCTGCAGCGCCTCCGTGATGGCGCCGAAGTCCTCTTCGGTGAACGACCAGCTAGCAGACCCAACGGCCATGATCCCGTCCTATACGATGGCGTTCTCGAACCGTGCGAGCAGCCGCCGTGCGCGGCGCAGCAATACGGGATTCCGTTCCCAGTTCAGGTAGTCCCGCAACATCAACACCGACTCGACCGTGGGGCGTGCTTCGCGGCCGATCCAGCCCAACGCCGCCAGCCGACGCATCGGCCGTCGGTGATAGAGCGCCTGCTTGTGCGCGTGCTGCTCGCGCGACCACCACATCATGCCGGCCAGCAGGCCACCGGCCAAGCCGGCCCCGAACCAGAATGCCTGACGACTCGCGCGCGCGCTCACATCACCCGCCTTGCCGCAAGGGACTGGGCGATGGTGACCCCGTCCGCGTACTCGAGGTCGCCGCCCATGGGGAGCCCGCGGGCGAGCCGGCTCACGGTCACGCCCTCGGGACGAAGTTGCTCCTGAAGATACAGTGCGGTCGCCTCGCCTTCGAGTCTCGGGTTCGTCGCCACGATCACTTCGCGAATCTCCCCCTGTTTCACGCGCCGCACCAGTGCATCCACTGTGAGATCTTCCGGGCCGATCCCGTCCAGCGGCGCCAACCGCCCGCCCAGCACGTGATAGCGGCCGCGAAACTCCCCCGACCGTTCGATCGACGCGATGTCCGACGCCTCTTCCACGACGCACACCACCGTTGCGTCACGGCGCGGGTCCGCGCAGATGTCACACCGTTCGGATTCCGTCAGGTTGAAGCACTCCGCACACGGCTTGATCCGCTCCGCCAGCGTGCGCAGCGTCTCAGCGAGCCGCACGCTCTGTTCGCGCGGCTGCTTGAGCAGGTGATACGTCAGGCGCAGCGCCGACTTCCGGCCGATGGTCGGGAGCCGCGACAGTTCCGTCACGAGTTCGTCGATGGCGGACACGTGGAGTTCCGCGCGGTCAGAAAGGGAGCTTGAATGGCAGGCCGCCCAACCCCAAGTCGCCGGCGGCCTTCTTCATCTCCTGCTCGGCCAGCTCCTTGGCCTTCTTTTGCGCCTCCTGCACCGCCACGGCGACGAGGTCCTCGAGCATCTCGACGTCGGCCGGGTTCACGACGGACGGTTCGATCGAGACGCGGCGCACGTTGCCCTTGCCGTCGGTTTCGACCGTGACCATGCCGCCGCCGGCACTGCCCGTCACCGTGAGCCGGCCGAGGGCATCCTGCATCTCCTGCAGCTTGCCGCTCATCTGTTGGGCCTGCTGCAGGACTTTCAGGAAATCGGTCATCGCGTGAGGTGAGCGAAGTTTGGTAGGGAGAACAAGTTACTCAATCGAGCAGCTCCAGGTCGAGCGCGTCAACGGCGGCGTCGAGCAACGGGGACTGCTTGCGCAACATCGCCATGCGGTCGGCCTTGACTGCGGTCTCGCTGAGCCGACGCGGCGCGCTGTCGGCGTCCGGGAGCACGGTCCGTACGTTGAGCTTCTGTACCCCGTCGAATCGGCGGCGGAGCGCCGTGAGGACATCCGCCTGCCCCGAAGCGATGTGCTCGGCGTGCGCCTCCGAGGCGACCGTAATCGTAACCACGCCCGATGCCGTCACGGCGGTCGGCGTTGCATGCGCGAGCGTCGAGGAGAGCAGTTGCCGCCCGTCGGTGCTCACGGCGTCGACGATGTCGTCCCACCACTCGGCCAGCCGGTTGATGTCGAGCGCGTGCAGGGGGGCCGCGGGAGCGGAGGGTGCGTCCGCTACTATGGGCTCGTCGCGCACACGGGTGCGGACGGGTGCCGGTGAGGGGACGCGTGGCGGAGGGGCCAGGGTTTCGGTGGCGGTCGTGGTCGCGGCCATTGGCGCCGCGGCCATCGAACTCGCTGCCCTCGTTGTCATTGCCATCGGTTCCGCGGACACCGATGCGGCATCCATTCGCCTGCGACCACCGGCGGCGGTACCGGAGCCCGATCCGGGTCCAGATCCCGTCGCGCGTGCGGACGGCGTGCTGCCGCCACCACCACCGCTCGCGCCGCTGCCTGACGCGCCCGACGGCGCACTCCGCCCGCCGGCGCCGCCTCCCGAGCCGCCCTCCACACCCTTGAGCACTTGCTCCAAATCAATCGTCCGGTCCAGCAGCGCGAACCGCACGAGCAGCGTCTCGAACAGCATCTGCTGCTGCGAGCTGCGCTTGAGGTGTGGTTCGATCTCAACGACCAAGTGCAGCATGCGCAGGATGTCACCGGCCGCGAAGCGCTCGGCGCGCTTGCTGAGCTCCTCGCGCACGCGCTCCGGCAAGTCGGGCAGCGTGCCGCCCAGCACGACGGCCAATTGCGCGCGCAGCAAGTCGGCGAAGTCTGTGAGCAGGATCGCGAAGTCGACGCCGTGGTCCGCGAGACGCGCGACCGCGGCGAACACGTCGGCCGCACGCCGCTCGACGATGATGTCGAGCAACGCGAGGTGCTCGTCCTCGTGCACGAGGCCGAGCGCATCACGCACGCGCTGCGACGTCAGCGCGCCGCCGCCCAGCGATAGGACCTGGTCGGTCAGCGAGAGCGCATCGCGCATGGAGCCGTCGGCCGCGCGCGCGAGCATGGCGAGCGCGTCGGCGTCGGCGTCGATCTTCTCGCTCGCGAGCACGCTGGCGAGCCGCTCACGCACGTCGGCGGGGCCGATGCGCTTGAGATCGAAACGCTGCACGCGGGAGAGCACGGGCGCGGCGGCCTGCTGGATCTTTTGGGGTTCGGTCGTGGCGAACACGAACACGACGCGCGGCGGCGGCTCTTCCAGGATCTTGAGCAGCGCGTTCCACGCCTCGCGGGTCAGCATGTGTGCTTCGTCCACGATGTAGACCTTGTAGCGGTCCGCTCCCGAGGGCGCGTACATGGCGCGTTCGCGCAGCTCGCGCGCGTCGTCCACGCCGCGGTTGGAGGCGGCGTCGATCTCGACCACGTCCAGCGAGGCGCTGCCGCTCCAGATGCGAGTGCAGGACGGGCATTCGCCGCACGGTTCGCGGTCCTCGCGCCGGTTCTCGCAGTTGAGCGCCATGGCCAGCACGCGCGCGAGCGTCGTCTTGCCGGTGCCGCGCGGGCCGCAGAACAGGTAGGCGTGCGCCACCCGGTCGCCGGCGATCGCGTTGCGGAGGGTGTTCGCGACGTGGGACTGGACGGCGACTTCGGAGAACTTGCGCGGGCGGTATTTGCGCGCGAGGGCGAGGGACATCGATGGAAAATAGCCGCGGGGGGCGGGTGCCGTGAGTGCGGCTCCTCGGGTTGCTTCTGTGCGCTGGCCGGCCTGGCACCGGGACTCGCGACGGCGACGCTCTCGGACTCGCTGCGCGGTCCTGCGGCCGCGTCGCCTTGACGCGAGTCCCGGCGCCCGGCAGGCCAACTGGCTTCGTGGCTGCGTTCGCGCCGCTGCCGCGCTGTCTTCGCCGCGGCGTGCTTCGCCCTCGCCTGGGCCCACGCCCTCGCGCTGGCCAGAAGTCCCCGAGCCGAAATACGACGCGCGGGGAGCGGCCGGTTGTCCGGTGCTCACCCGCGCGAGTGTTCCAGGCCTGACGGAGCAACGAAGGACTCCACGTACCGTTGCTGCCTTTCGGCCCTGGCGGAGTTGGTGGGCCTAAGCCCTCCGGGACCTGGAACAAGTGAAACATAGCGGGGGTTGAGGGCCGGTGGCAGTGCAGCGCTGTGAGGCGGTGCGCGGATGCGGAGCGTGGAGCGGCGGGCCACACGCGACGCCCAGGCCGACCCGTGGACCGGAAATTGCGGTTTCATGCCCTGCCGATGCCCGAGGCCCGTTCTCTCACTGCCGGGGACCACGATGCCACGAACCACCGCAGAGAAAGCGAAGCGCAGCGCGCTGCACACGATGGTCGACCTCGGGCAGAGTCCGTGGCTCGATTTCACCGCGCGTGACCTGATCCGCTCGCGCGAACTGCATCGCCTCATCGCCGAGGAGGGGGTGCGTGGACTCACGACCAATCCGACGATCTTCGAGCGCGCCATCGCGCGCGACAGTCTATACGACGCGGATATCATTGCGCTCACGGAAGCCGGCTTCTCGCCCGAGGAAGTGCTCGAGCGGCTCATGGCGGCCGAGGTGCAGGAAGCATGCGATGCGTTCGGCAGGCTATATCACGAGTCACTGGGCCGCGACGGCTACGTGTCGCTCGAGGTCGCGCCGCAGCACGCGTGGGACGCCCAGGCGACGGTCGCGCACGCGCGCCATCTCTGGGAGCTCGTGGGTCGTCGCAATCTCATGCTGAAGATCCCGGGCACCCGCGAGGGACTTGAGGCCATCGAGGAATGTCTCGCGCTCGGCATGAACGTGAACGTGACGCTGGTCTTCTCGGTGGAGCGCTACGCCGAGGTGATCGACATGTATCTGTCGGCCATTGGCGCGCGGCGGCAGATGGGGCTACCGCTCGACTGGGTGTCGTCGGTGGCGAGCTTCTTCGTGGGCCGCGTGGACGAGGCCGTGGACCGAGAGCTCGAGCGCATTGGGACGCCAGAGGCCAAGGCGCTCAAGGGCCGCGCGGCAATCGCCAACGCGACGCTCGCCTGGGAGGCATACACGCAGATGCTCGCCGGGCCCGTGTGGCGCAGCTTCGCCACCGAGGGCGCGCGCGTGCAGCGTCCCTTGTGGGCGTCCACAGGCGTAAAGGACCCATCCGTATCGCCGCTGAGGTATTGCGAAGCACTCGTGGCGCCGGCCACCGTGAGCACGTTGCAGCCAGCCACCCTTCGCGCCTACCGCACCAGTGGCCGCCCGGAGGTCCGCCTGCACGACCGGGCTGTGGAGCAGGCGCACGAAACGGCTGAGGCGCTCGCGCGACAGGGCGTCTCGCTGTCGCGGGTAGGAGCCGCCCTGGAAGAGGAGGGCGTGGCGAAGTTCACGCAGAGCTGGACCTCGCTGTTGGATACCGTGGAGCGCAAAGCGGCAGTACTCGCAACACGCGCCTGAGACTTCGATGCAGGATGTGCGGGTTGCACGGCGCGATGCGGTGGCTCCTTTGCGCTTGGGGTCGACGGGCAAGATCAGGTTGCCCGCGGAATCACTCCACACGGCGGACAGCGCCTGGACCACGGAGCCGAAGGTCCAAGGAATGTGCGCATGCGGGCTGCCGTCGGCCGCGTAGATCACGATCCGTCCATTGAACGGATCGCTCACAGCGAGTCGACCGTCCGGTGTGGTCGCGATGCCCGCGACATGTCGGTATTCCCCGGGTCCGCCGCCCTGGCGGCCGATATTCCTGATGTACGCACCGCCGGAGTCGAAGACGCGCAACTCTCCTGACTCGTCGTCGTAGACAAAGACCCAGCCACGACGATCCACCGCGAGCGCACCGATGGACGAGAACTGGTAAGGTCCCTCGGTTGCCACCGCGGTTCCAATGACCAGTTCCTTCACCACCTCGACATTCGGCCCCAGAATTCCGCGAACTTCCATGACGACCGTGTCGCCCGAGACCCGGCTCGATCGAACGACCCTGTCGCGTCCGTCCGCGGTTCCACCGCATGCCGACAGGGCGAGCGCGAGAAGTAGTAGGCCGACCCGACCGTGCATCTGGCCTTCACTCACGCACTAAGGGCTCCGGTCAACACCTCCCCCGCCCGCTCCACATCGTCGTCACCAACATCCAGGTGCAGCACGCACCGCACGCGCGTCGCACTCCACGGCGTCGCGAGCACACCGCCCGCACGCGCCTTCTCGACCACCGCGCCCGACGACTGCCCGCCGAGCAAGTCCACCATGACGATGTTCGTATCCGGCGGCACCACCGACACGCCGTTAGCCTCGCCAAGCCGCGCCGCCAGCCGCTTGGCGCGCGTGTGATCCTCGTGCATGCGAGGAAGGTGCGTATCCAGCCCGTGCAGCGCCGCGGCCGCGAGGATGCCCGACTGACGCATGCCGCCCCCCAGCCGCTTGCGGACTTCCCATGCCCGCGTCATCGCCTGCTCGTCGCCCGCGAGGCACGCGCCCACGGGCGCGCCCAAGCCCTTCGAGAACGAGACCATCACGGTGACCGCACACGCGGCGAAGTCAGCCAACGGCGTGCCCGTGGCCACATGTGCGTTCCAGAGCCGCGCGCCGTCCAGATGCACGGGCAGTCCCGCCTCGGCCGCCGCCTCGCGGATCGCGCGCAGCGCCGCGAGCGGTGTCACCATGCCGCCGGCGCCGTTGTGCGTGTTCTCCGCGCACACGAGTGACGCGCGCGGCGCGTGCGGCGACGCGGGCCGGAACGCCGCGCGCAACGCGTCGGCCTCGAGCACGGGCCCGCCGCGCACCATGCGCACCTGCAAGCCCGCCAGCGCGGCCGCGCCCGCGATCTCCCAATCCACGATGTGCGCGCCCTCGTGGCAGAACACCTCGGTACCGGGCGTGCCCAGCAGCCACAGCGCCGTCTGGTTGGCCATCGTGCCCGACGGGAAGAACAGCGCCTTCGGTTTGCCCAGCATCGCGGCCACGCGCTCCTCGAGGCGGCGCACCGTCGGGTCGCCGTCCAGCACGTCATCACCCACCTCGGCCTCGGCCATCGCGCGGCGCATGGCGGGAGTCGGACGGGTCACGGTATCACTGCGCAGGTCGATTGTTTTCACGGGTGGGATCGCGAAATGAGGGAGGGATGTGGCAGGTGAGAAGGCCGCACGCGCTAGAAGCGCGACGGGCCGATGGCGCTCACCCGCGTACCGCAGCCAGCCGTCGCTCCGCCACGTGCGCGATCTCCGCGCCGATGACGAAGATCAGCGCCGCATAGTACGTCCAGAACATCATCATCACCAGCGCCGCAAGCGTGCCGGTGTACAGCGACGTCGGCGGGAACCGGTCCACGACGATCGCGAAGCCGATACGCGCGAGCTCGAACAGCGTCGCCGCCACCACGCCGCCCACGAGCGCGATGGTCCACGGCGTGCGCCGCGCCGGCAGCCAGCGGTACAGCGAAAAGAAGATGGTGATCATCAGCACGATCGACACCGTGCGCGCGAACACGACCTCCGCGCCGCTCACGATGTCGGGCAGCACGCCCATCTGCGTGAGCACCTGCCCCAGCCGGCCGGTGCCCACCACGAGCAGGCCGTTGACCAACACCCACACAGACACCAGCACGGCCGATGAGATGGTCAGGTAGACGTCCCACAGCTTGCCGCGCAAAAAATTGCGGTCGCCGCGGCGCTCGAACACCAGGGCCATCACGCTGCGCAGCGACCCGAACAGCCGCGTCGAGAGCCAGATGAAGCCGAGCGCGCCGCCGATGCCGGCCGCGGTGCGGTTGCGCACGACGTCGGCCAGCAGCGGGTCGAGCAACGAGGTGCCGGTGGGTGACGTCTGCGCCGGCAGCAGCCGCCCGATCACCGTGCGCACGGTGGAAGAAGCGGCCTCCACATCCTGCCCGAGCGCGTAGCCCAGCGCGGCCGCCAACAGCAGGAAAAACGGGACGGCGGCGAGCATGATGTTGAATGCCACGCCGCCGGCCACGAAGAAAATGTCATCCCGGCTGATCTTGCCCCAGAGATCCTTGAGGAACGTCCAGCCGTGGGAGGTCAGACGCCGTCGTCCTCTCCATCGTATGCCGACGCGTCGGCGTCGAGCGAATGATGGCGTGCAAGTCGCCGCTCGATGGCCTCACGCGTCTCGCTCACCGCGCGGCGCGCAGCATCGCCGGTGGAATCCATCATGTCGCGCGCCGCGTCGCCGGTGGTCGCCGCGAAGCGGCGCGCCTTGCGCTTCACGCGCCGCGCGCCGCGCGCGAGGTCCGCCCGCGTCTCCTCGCCCAGTTGCGGTGCGAGCAACAGCGCGAGCCCGGCCCCGACCGCGAGCCCCGCGAGGAACACCCCGAATCCCCCGCCACGCCGTTCGATCACCACGGCGCTCTCGCCCGCGTCTCGGTCAGTCACGCAACTCTCCTATTGTTCGATGAGGACGAGGAACTTGGAGGTCCGCCAGAACACGGACGGCTCCGCGATGTGGATCGTGCCCTTGAAGCGACCGTTGCGCGCCGACGTTGAGTCGAGGCCCGACAGGTCGTTCGAGGAAATCAACCGGTACGTCTTGGACGGATCCGGCAACTCGATCTCCGTCGTCTCGCGCCGGTCGATGGCCGTGAACTCGGACGCATCCAGCGTGCGCGCCAGCACCTGCGTCTTGCCGATGCCCAGCATGCCGCCGCGCTGCTCCACGATGCCGCGCCGGATCAGGTCGTCCTTCTCACCCGCTACCCAATAGACCGTATTCTGCTCGGCAGAAAGCGCCTCGCGATCGGCGGCGATGGTCGCTCTCTCGCTGGCCAGCCGCGTGTTGGTTTCGCGCAGCGCCTGGTTTTCCGATGTGAGGACACTCACCTGGTCCAGCAGGGCGACGATCTGGCCCTTCTGGTTGTCCATGATGACCTGGAACTGCTTCAGCGTCGAGTCGAAGGCCACGAACTGCGCGTTCTGCGTCGCGTTGGAGCGGTTGAGCTGCGTCACGCGGCGGCGACTCTGCGCGAGGCGCTCCTCGGACTCGCGCACGCGTTCGGTGAGCGAGGCGATGCGCTCGCCCAGGCGCTTGCGCGCCTCCGTGGGCGACAGCGACTCCATCTCGCCATCGGCGGCGGCGACGGGCTTGCCGTCGCGCACCTTGTCGATCTCGGCGTTGACTTCGGCGATGAATTGCGAGGTGGACACCACTTCGCTGAGCAGCGAATCCTTTTCCGCCGACAACGCCGCGGCGTTGGCGAGCTGGCGGTCATACTCCGACTTGGAGACGCAGGCGGTCGCCAGCGTGAGAAGCGAGCCGATGAGCAGGGTCGTACGCATGGGGGGGACTCCGAATGGGTGCTGATGCTGGTTGTCGACGCCGGGACGCCCGGCGAAAACGTCCTACTCCCCCGCGTCCGGATCGTCCGGCGCTGCCGCCTCGGCAGGTCCATCGGCTCCGGGCGCCGGCCGCGGGATGGCAGGCCCCTTCACATACCGCGCCACCGCCTCAGCTGTTCCGCCGACGCCAAGCTTGTCGAACAAAAACTCGAACTTGGCGTCGTAGGCCCTGGCCAGCGTCTCCTGGACCTCGTCGGGCAGGTCCCACAAGCGTTGCTTGAACGGGCCAAGCGCCTTCTTGCGCGTCTTGTAGAAGAACTGCTCGTCGGTGTCGTCGCTCTTGCGCTCGTCGGCCGTGTTGACCTTGAGCCACTCGTACATCTCATCGCGCAGCGCGGCCGGCATGAGGTCGAACAGCATGTTCTGGAAGCCGGTCGCGAGGTGGATCTCCGCAGTCTCGGTCTTCGGGAAGTTGAAGAACGCGTCGTCCGGCAACGTCGACGCGCCGTGCTGCACGGCGCCCGAGAGCCCGTACTCCTCGCGCGCCACGCGCGACAGGTCCTCGAGCGTCTTGAAGTCGAGCTTGACGCTGGCCATGCTGCCATCGGCGAGCATCACGCCCCCGTGCGACGTGCCCGACTGCACCGAGATCTTCGACAGTCCGGTCATGCCCTTCGCCTGCTTGGCCAGCGTGCGGTTGTAGCCGTCCATGAATGCGCGCAGCTCCTCGACCGTCGAGTTCTCGGTGCCGACCTCGCCGATCTCGCCGCCCAGCGAGATCGTCACCCCCTTGGGCTCGAGCGACCGCACATAGCGCGTGAGCTCCACGCCGACCTCGAAGTTGAGTCGCTGCTGTTCGTCGAGCGTCTTGTGGCTCAGGTCCACGAGCGTGGAGGTGTCGAGGTCCACGTTGTAGAAGCCCGCGGCGACGGCCTCGCGCGCGAGGTGCTTCACCGCGTCGACCTCGGCCTTGGCGTCCGCCTTGTACTTCTTGGCATTGACCTGGAAATGGTCGCCCTGGATGAACACCGGCCCGCGGTACCCCTCGCGCAGTGCGGCCGCCAGCATCACCGCGACATACTCGGCCGGACGCTGATCCGTATAGGCGATCTCCGAGCGCGCGATCTCGAGGATGATGGCGCCGCCCTTGAGCTTCATCGCCGTGCGGAAGATCGACCGGCCCGTGTCATACGAGCGGCCGCGGATGTTCATCGCCGGCACGGTGACGCTCTTCACGTCGCCGCGGCCGCGCGCCATGTAGAAGTCGTGGATCGACGCGGAGTACGTCCCCACCGCGCGGCCCGCCTCCCAGATGGCCCAGCGTGCCCACTCCTTCTCGTCGGCGTCGCCGAAGACGGCGAGCCGCACCAGCGCATCCATCATCGGCGAGGCCAAGGCAGCGGGATCCTTGACGGTAAGGCGGTCGCCCTCGATGGCGACAGCGGCACGCAGCGCGTGGCGAACGGAGTTAGGGGCGTCAGTCATCGCATGAATTTGGCCCCGGCGCGCAGCGACTGCAACGCGGTCAGAGCACCCAGTGTGGATCGCTGGCCGGGAGGGACTCCCAGACCTCGCGCATCTTCTGCCAATCGGGATGCCCGAACTGGTAGTAGGTCAGTCGCTTCCCCAATTCCACCCCGGGCTGGTCGAGCGGGTCCACGCCGTACAGTTGCCCCGCATAGATCGTCGCGAGCTCGAAGAACATGAAGAGCCCGCCCAGATGCCATGCGTCGGCGCGCGCCACGCGCAGCGTCATGGTCGGCCGGCCCGCGCGCGCGAGTGCACCCGCCGTCGCCCTCGCTTCGGTCCTCAGTAGTTCACCGAACCCGTGCCCGCCCAGGTAGGCGAGCGAGGCCGGCGCGTTCGCGCCGGGGATCGTGAGCTCGCGGGGGTGTTCCTCGACGTCGATGAACGTGATCGTCTTGTCCACGGGACCATCCATGAACAACTGCACCTGCGCATGCTGGTCCGTCGCGCCCACGGCCGCGATGGGCGTCGGCCCCACGTGCGCGCCCTGCGACGTCGACTTGCCAAGACTCTCGGCCCAGAGCTGCACGAACCACGGCGCCAAGTCGCGCAGCGCGTCCGAGTACGGCATGAGCACGTGCATGAGCTGGCCGGACGTCGTGTGCGCGCGCCACTGCAGCGCGGCGAACGCCAGCGCGGGATTCGTGCGCAGCGTGTCGCCCGTGCAACGGTCACGCATCGCCGCCGCGCCCGCGATCAACGCATCGACGTCGATGCCAAGCAGGGCGGCAGGCAATGTGCCCACGGGCGTCAGCACGGAAAACCGCCCGCCGACATTGGGCGGCACGTCGAACGTCGGGATGTCCTCCTTCGCCGCGACCTCGCGCAGCACGCCGCGCTCCGGGTCAGTGACGAAGGCGAGATGGTCGCGCGCCTCCAACGACGCCGCGCGCAGCGCCTCACGCACCGCCAGGTACTGCGACATCGTCTCGGCGGTGCTGCCCGACTTGGAAATCACGAGAAAGCGCGTGCGCGCGGGGTGCACGCCATCGAGCACGGCGCGCACCGAGCGCGGGTCGACGTTATCGAGCACGTGCAGGCGCGGACGCCCGCCGCGCGCCTTGATCGACATCGCGTTCCAGTCGCGCGCCAACAGCGCGCTGCGCAGCGCAACCGCGCCCAGCGCCGAGCCGCCGATGCCCAGCACGACGACGTCGTCGAGCCCGGCCGCGTGTTCGCGCGCCCAGGCCTGCACGCGCGCGCGTTCCGGCTGCTGTGCCTCGAGTTCGAGGAACCCGTGCGACCCGCGGTCGGCCTTCCCCGCCGTCGCGCCGATTGTCGCCTCATGCGCCGCCGCCAGCCGCTCCGCGAGCGCGTCGAGTTCCTCCGGCGTGACGCCAGAGGGCACCGCCGAGCGCAGCATGCCCGAGACATCGAGGCGGATAGATGGCGTCATGCGTCGGGAATCTCCACGGTGAGGCCGTCGTACGCGGGTTCCACTCCACTCGGGAGCGACGCCGCGAGGTCGGCGTGCGAGGTCTCGTGCGTGAGGTGCGTCAGGTAGGTGCGCGAGGCGCCCACGCGGCGCGCGGCGTCCACGGCCTCGCCGATCGAGAGGTGCGTGGGATGCGCCGTGCGAAACAGCGCGTTGATCACGAGCACGTCAGCGCCACGCAGTTGCGCGATGACGCCATCGGGCAGCGACTTGGCGTCCGTGACATACGCCAGCCGGCCGATGCGGTACCCGAACACGCGCAACCGGCCATGCGGCACCTCCACGGGCAGCACGTCGAGGTGCCCGATGCGCGTGGCCACGCCGGCCTCGAGCGCCTGCGCGAAACCTTCCGGCTTGCTCGTGCCGGGCAGTGCCTTCATGCTCTCGTCGAAGATGTACGCGAACTTGCGCGCGAGCGACGCCAGGGTCTCCGCCGGTCCGTACATCGGCAGGGCACCATCACGGCGCACGGAGATGGACCGAATGTCGTCGATACCGTGCGTGTGATCGGCGTGGTCGTGCGTGAAGAGCACCGCATCGACACGGTCCACGCCGGCCGCGATGAGTTGCAGCCGCAGCTCGGGCGGCGTATCGATGAGCAGACGCAGCCCGTCCGACTCCAGCAACGCGCCGACGCGGGTGCGCTTGTCGCGCGGATCCTCAGACCGGCAGACGTCGCACGCGCAGCCAACCTGCGGGACGCCGAAGCTCGTGCCGGTGCCGAGGAAGCGCAGTCTCACACGGTCTCCACTTTGAGCTGGTTCGTGGAGCCCGGCGTGTCGAACGGCACGCCGGCCGTGAAGACGACGCGGTCGCCGGGCCGCGCATAGCCGTGCTCAAGCAGCAGCGCGCGCGCGAGCGTGGCCATCTGCTCGTACGTGTCGCAGTGCGGCACGAGGAACGGGATCGCGCCCCACACCAGCGCAAGCTGGCGATACGTGCGCTCCTTGTCCGTGAGCACGACGATGCGCACGCCGGGCCGCCGTGCGGCGACGATGCGCGCCGAAAAGCCGCTCTTGGTGAAGACGACGATCGTCGTGGCGCCCAGCGCGCGCACCGCCGTGACGGCGGCGGACGCGATCGTCTCCTCCGTCGACGCGCTGCCCGGCTGCAGGCGGTCGATGCCCAGGCCGCGCGTCACGGGCGCCTGCTCCGCCGCGTTGGCGATGCGCCGCATGGCCTCCACCGCGAGCACCGGATGCAGCCCGGCCGCCGTTTCGGCCGAGAGCATCACGGCATCCGTGCCGTCGAGGATCGCGTTCGCCACGTCGCTGGCCTCCGCGCGCGTCGGGCGCGGGTGCTGCACCATCGACTCGAGCATCTGCGTGGCCGTGATCACGGGCCGCCCGAACCGGCTCGAGAGCCCGATGATGCGTTTCTGCTGCAGCGGCACCTCCTCGAACGGCAGCTCCACGCCGAGGTCGCCGCGCGCGACCATCACCGCGTCGGTCGCGCGGAGGATGTCCTCGATGCGGTGCAGCGCGGAGTCCTTCTCGATTTTCGCGACGATGAGCAAGCCCTTGGGCAGCAGCGCGCGCAGCTCGTGGATGTCCTCTGGCCGCCGCACGAAGCTCAGCGCGAGATAGTCGAGGTCCTGCTCGATGGCGAACGGGATGTCCTCGCGATCCTTTGCCGTGAGCGACGGCGCGGAGACATCGATGCCGGGCAGGTTGATGCCCTTGTTGCTCTTGAGCAGCCCGCCGTACTTGACGGTGGCGCGCACGCGGCGGCCATCGATCTCGTCCACCTTGAGCGCGATGAGCCCATCGTCGATGAGGATCGTGCCGCCGGGCACGACGTCGTGCGCCAGTTCGTCGTAGGTGACGGGGATCGCGCCATCCTGCATCCCGGGTTCGACATCCGATTCCGGCACAAGCAATAGCTGCTCGCCCTCGACGATGGTGCGTGCCTCAGGCAGCATGCCGACACGGATGCGGGGCCCCTGCAGGTCGCCCAGGATGGCAATCGGCCGGCCCAGTTCCGCGGCCAGCGCGCGGATGTTCGCCACGGTGCGCGCATGCTGTTCATGCGTGCCGTGCGAGAAGTTGAGCCGGGCGACGTTCATGCCGCTCAGGATGAGTCGGCGCATGACGTCGGGGCTCGACGACGCGGGACCGATGGTGCAAACGATCTTCGTGGCTGCGGTGGTCATGGGATGAGGGCTGCGCGTGCCGGCGGCGCCGCTCAACGCGCGGCGGCGACAGTGCGCCCGAGAGCCGCGGCCTTGCGCTCCAGGCCGGCGAGCAGCGTGTCG
>JAKFFA010000065.1:0-23323 GCA_036675455.1 Gemmatimonadaceae bacterium
AGCCGTGCGGCGTCGTCGAAAAGACTCACGCCGAAGCGCAAAAGCAGCGAACCCCGGCGACGGTGTTCCGTGCCGGGGTTCCATCACTTCACGCCGCGTTGACCTCGTCGAGCTCGCCTTCCACCGCTGCTTCGGATTCGGACGCCGCTTCGGCCTCCGTCTCCTTCGCCGCTTCGGGCTTGCGGGTAGGCGCCGCAAAGCGCTCACCCAGCACACGCAGATCCACGACCTCTTTCTTGCTCAACTCATGGTAGCGCTCAGCCAAGTACTGCATCGTCTCGTCGAACCATTCCTTCTGGTGTTCGGGGGCCGAGCCGATCACGCCGCAGCGCATCACATGCTGGAACATCTCATCGCGTGCCTGGTCGAACGGTGACGCGGGGGCGGCCGTAGGGCGCCCGCGATTTTGTCTCTGTCTGCTCATCTCATCCGTTTCAAGGGTCAGTAGGAATTGACCGTACAACAATAAGGAACCTAATCGGTCTGGCCCCGGGTTCCTACCCCAAGCGCTTCCGGGATGCCGTTCGGCGTGTAGTTTCCGTGGTTCGCCCTGAGAGTATCGGCATCCCAAGGAGAGTTCCCGAGTGGCCCGGAAGAACACCGCATCGTCCAAGTCCTTCGGTGGAGTCATCGCCGTCGTCGCCGTCGCCGGCATTGCCGCGCTGGGATACGTGATGTCCCGTCCCGCCAAGGTGCTCACGCTCGATGCGGCGATGGCGCCCGTGAATGCGGCCGGAGTGTTACGAGGTGACACCAACGCCCTCGTGCAGGTCATCGAGTTTGCGGACTTCGAGTGCCCCGGCTGTGGCTACTTCGCCAATGTGAACGAGCCCGATGTTGTCGCGCGTCTCATTGAGACGGGTGAGATCTCGTTCCGCTTCATGGATTTTCCGCTCGAGGGACACCGCAACACAGTACCGGCGCACAACGCGGCGGCCTGCGCCAACGAGCAGGGCAAGTTCTGGGAGATGCACGACGCGATCTTCGCCAACCAGGACCGCTGGAACGCGTTTGCCACGCAGAATCCAAAGAGCGTGCTGAAGGAGATCGCCCAGATGGTCGGACTCGACGTCGGCGAGTGGGAAGACTGTTATGATTCCGGCCGTATGCTCCCGCAAATCGCGGCCAACCGCGACGAGGGTCGCCGCCTCGGCGTTCGCGGCACGCCGACGTTCATCATCAACGGCCGCACGATCGTGTCAGACGGCGTACCGACGTATGACCAGTTCCGCGACTACGTGACGCAGGCGAAGGTCGCCGCGATGGCCGCTGCCAGCGAATCGGCGTCCAAGGCGCCCTGAGCGATAGCCGCAGCACGAAAGAAGGCCCGGGGCCGAGAGCCCCGGGCCTTTTTCGTGCACTTGTCATCCCTCCTTCTCTTCGTACTGATCCTTCAGCGCCGCCACCACGTTCGGATCCGCGAGCGTGGTGGTATCGCCCAGCGCGCGGCCTTCGGCGATGTCGCGCAACAGTCGCCGCATGATCTTGCCGGATCTCGTCTTCGGCAAGTCCGCCGAGAAGAGAATGTCGTCCGGCCGCGCCAGCGCGCCGATCTTGGTCGCCACGAACTCGCGCAGCTCGTCGCGCAGCGCCGGCGACTTCGCGTTGCCGTCGCGTAGCGTGACGAACGCGCAGATGGCTTGCCCCTTGAGCTCGTGCGCCTTTCCCACGACGGCGGCCTCGGCCACCTTGGGATGCTCCACGAGCGCCGACTCGACCTCCATCGTGCCGATGCGATGTCCGGCCACGTTGAGGACGTCGTCCACGCGGCCCAAGATCCAGAAGTAGCCCTCGTCGTCGCGCTTGGCTCCGTCGCCGGGGAAATAGAGGTCGGGGCGGTTCTCCCACTTGCTGAAATACGTCTGCACGTAGCGCGCGTCGTCGCCCCAGATCGTGCGCAGCATCGACGGCCACGGCTTGGTGAGCGCGAGCAGCCCGCCGCCGACGTCGATGCGCTTGCCGAGCGAATCAAGCAGCTCGGCGTTGTAGCCCGGGAGCGGCTGTGTCGCACTGCCCGGCTTGGTGGCCGTCACGCCCGGCAGGGGCGAGATGACGATGGCGCCGGTTTCCGTCTGCCACCACGTGTCGACGATCGGGCAACGTGAGGCGCCGATGTGTTCGTGGTACCACATCCAGGCTTCGGGGTTGATGGGCTCGCCGACCGAGCCGAGCAAGCGCAACTGCGAGAGGTCGTGCGCCGCGGGATGCTCGGCGCCCCACTTCATGAAGGCGCGGATGGCCGTGGGTGCGGTGTAGAGAATCGTCACGCCGTGGCGTTCGCAGAGGGCCCAGAAGCGATCGCGCTCGGGCCAGTCGGGCGCGCCTTCGTACATCACGCAGGTCGCGCCGTTGGCGAGCGGCCCGTACGCGAGGTACGTGTGGCCTGTGACCCAGCCCACATCGGCCGTGCACCAAAACACGTCGTTCTCGCGCAGGTCAAACACATCCTTTGTGGATGTCATCGCGCCCACGAGGTAGCCGCCAGTGGTGTGCACGATGCCCTTCGGCTTGCCCGTCGTACCGGAGGTGTAGAGGATGAACAGCACGTCCTCCGCGTCCATCGGCTCGGGCTCACAGCGGTCATTCGCGTCCTGCATGAGCCGGTGGTACCAGTGGTCGCGCCCTTCCTTCATGGCAACGTGCGCTTCGCCGATCGGTCCGGACGGCCGGCGCTGCACGACCACCACCTGCTTGACGGTCGGGCACTCAGCGAGCGCCTTGTCGGCGTTGCGCTTGAGCGGGACGACCTGGCCGCGGCGATAGCCGCCGTCGGCGGTCACGAGGACTTTCGCCTTGGCGTCGTTCATGCGGTCGCGCAGTGATTCGGGCGAGAACCCGCCGAACACCACGGAATGGATGGCGCCGATGCGGGCACACGCGAGCATGGCGATGACGGCCTCGGGAATCATCGGCAGGTAGATGCCGACGCGGTCGCCCTTCGCGATGCCTAGGGACTTGAGGACGTTCGCGAACGAGCGGACCTCGCGCGCCAGCTCCCAGTAGGTCAGCGTGCGGCGGTCGCCGGGCTCGCCTTCCCACACCAGCGCGGCCTTGTTGCGGCGCGGGCCGTCGAGATGCCGGTCAAGGCAGTTCGCCGAGACGTTGAGCTTGCCGTCGGCGAACCACTTGGCGCGCGGCGGATCCCAGTCGAGCGTCTTGGTGAACGGCTTGATCCACGAGAGTTCGCGCGCGCGGTCGGCCCAGTACTGCTCGTAATCGCGGTCGGCCTGGTCGTAGGGCGAGCGGTCGCGGATGAGGGCGTCGCGCCGGAAGTCTTCCGGGGGCGGGAAACTGCGGGTTTCGCTTAGGAGGACATCGATGTTCGTCATGCGACAATGCTTATGGATTAGCTACGGAAGCGCAAATGCGAGGGGATGCGGGATACGAGGTGGATACGGGATGCGCGGTGGGCTACGGGTTGCGGGGTGGGGTGTGGGATGCCGGGTGGAGTGCGGGGATGCGGGCGCGTGGCGTACAAATTGTTGACGGTGCCTTGTTTTCTGCCACAACAGTGGCGCGGCGCTAGGCGGGGTGGGGAGGTCAGTTTGTGATACCGCTCTACGGCGTTGATTAACAACAACTTACGACGCCACGTTCAATGGCACGGTTCTCGCTTTACTTCTGTTCCGAACGCGCAGATCGCCACACCGATAAGAGCACACCCGTCGCGAGGCGGGGCCGCAAAGCCAGGAGTCTCGGATTTCCCCGAGATCGTCCGGTTGCCGAAAGTGGAAGCATCATTGGTACCACGGGGACGCGTGGGTCCGGCAGCAACGGATCCAGGTCCCACCGGCATCCGGCTCCAGGCAGTCAGTTGGCTTTTCCCTGCGCGGGAGGACCCATGACCAGCCAAAGAACCGTCGCCGTGGAGGCGCCTGTGGAACCCCTGATCGCGCCAGTTCGACTCATCTCCGACAACCGCCTGGAGTTCCGGCGCGCGGCGCTCGAATCGCTCGAGCGCGCGGCGGAAGCCGGTGTGCCGGCCGTGGAGGTCGACATGAGCGCCTGTGTCGAGTTGGATGCCTCGGGACTTGGTGTGCTCGTGCTGCTGCAAAAGCGCGCCCGCGAGCGTGACCTCAACACGCGTTTGCTGCACGTCACGCGCCCGGTCCGATTGATGATTGCCATCACGCGACTCGAGTCGCTGTTCGAGTTTGAACCCAAGGCGTAACGACAGCTACACCAGGCGAATGGTTACGCCGTAAACATTTCGCCTTGGTGATGAGACAGCAGGGGGCAACCCCGTTCGCGCGCTGGTGCGCCGGACGCGGTTGCCCTTCGCTCGTTCCATAGATCGTCACACGCTGGTAATCTTCGCAGATGCCTGCGCCCCGCCGCTCTTTCCCGACCTGACCCGGTGACCACAAGCGACCCGCTGGTCGAGGCACGGCAACTCGCGCGCGCGTTCGGTTCGCGTCGCGCCGTCGACGGGGTGGCCTTCGCGCTCGCGCCCGGCGACTGCCTCGCGCTCTTCGGCCCGAACGGCGCGGGCAAGACCACCGTGCTGCGCCTGCTGGCCGGGCTGCTCGCGCCCTCATCTGGTGCCGCCAGCATCGGCGGTGTCGCGCTGCCCGCCGTCGCGGCGCGCGCGCGCGTCGGGCTGATCTCGCATCGCTCGATGCTCTACGACGCCCTCACGGCGCGTGAGAACGTGGAGTTCTCTGCGCGACTGCACGGATTACGCGACGCGGCGGCGGTCGCGCAGCGGGCGCTCGAGGCCCTGCGCGTGCACGACCGCGCCGACATTGCCGTCCGCGCGCTCTCGCGCGGGCTTCAGCAGCGCGTCGCCGTCGCGCGCGCGATCGTGCACGGCCCTGACGTGCTGCTGGCCGACGAACCCTATACGGGACTCGACGAGCAGGGCGGTGCAGCTCTCACCGCCCTGCTGGCCGAGCGCCGAGCGGCGGGCGCGGCGCTCGTCGTTGTCACGCATCACCTGCACGAAGGGCTCGCGCTGGCGTCGCACGCGGCCGTGATGCGCGCGGGCCGGTTTGTGCGGTTCGATCGCGCCGAAGGACTGGACCGCGCCAGTTATGCGCGCGAGTACCGCGAGTTGGTCGCGTGACCGAGGTGAATGCCGCGACAGAGCCGCCGCCAATGCGCACCATCGCTCGCTCGCCCGGCACGCTTTCGGCGGCCTGGGTCATCGCGCGCAAGGACCTCGCGATCGAATTCCGCACGCGCAGCGCGTTCCTGTCCGCGCTCGTGCTCTCGCTGCTCTCGCTCGTGATCTTCTTCTTCGCCTGGGATCCGACCGCCGTCGGCCCGCTCGACCTCGCACCCGGCGTGCTCTGGGTGACGTTCACGTTCAGCGGCCTGCTGGGCATGCACCGGTCGTTCGGTGTGGAGGCGCGCGACGGGGCCATGGACGCCCTGCTCGTGTCGCCCGTGCCGCGCGAGGCGATATTCATTGGCAAAGGGCTGGCGAATCTCGTGTTCGTGCTGGGCGTGCAGGTCATCGCATTGCCGGCCATCGCGCTGTTCTACAACCTTCCGGTCACGCGATCGTTCGTCGCCCTCGCGGGCGTGATGGTCCTCGCGGCGATCGGACTCGCCTGCATCGGCACGCTGTTCGCCGGCATGACCGCCAACACGCGCATGGCCGAACTGCTGTTGCCGGTGCTCGCGTTGCCGTTCTTCGTGCCGATCGTGATCCCGGCCGCGCAGTCGACGGCCGACTTGTTGGCCGGTCGTCCGGTGAGCGAGTCGTTTGGCTACCTTCGCATCCTGCTGGCGTTCGACCTCGTCTTCGTGTTCGCCTGCACCGTGGCATTCCCGTTCACGCTGGAAGACTGAAAGAGACCGAGATGACATCCATCGAAGTGGGCGCGCGAGCGTCGGACAAGAGAGGCTTTGACAAGTTCGCGTGGTTCGCGATCATCGCGGTGGTCGCCACCTATGTGCGCGCGATCTGGTTCACGCCGCCGGAGGCGCTGCAGGGGTTCGCGCAGAAGATCATGTACGTGCATGTGCCCGCCGCGTGGGTGGCGTTCCTCGCTTTCGGCATGACGGCGCTGGCCGGCGCGTTCTGGTTCTTCATCCGCGACCCGCGCGTGGACCGCTTCGCGGAGAGCTCGGCCGAAGTGGGGGTGATCTTCACGACGGTGGTGCTGATCAGCGGGCCCATCTGGGCCAAGCCGATCTGGGGCACGTGGTGGGTGTGGGATGCGCGGCTCACGCTGACGCTGTTCCTGTGGTTTCTGTACGTCGGCTACCTCGTGTTGCGCAGCGCCGTGCACGACCGCGAGATCCGCGCGCGCTACTCGGCCATCCTCGGCCTGCTGGGCGCGCTGCTGATCCCGTTCATCCACTTGAGCGTGTACATGTTCCGCACGCAGCATCCGATGCCCGTCATCGCCAACCCGGCCGGGTTCCAGATGCCGCCCGTGATGGTGCGCACGTTCTTCCTGGCGTTCATCTCCTTCACGATCCTTTACGTCGCGTTCGTGCGCGCGCGCTACGCGCTCGCCACCGAGCGCGATGCGCTGGACGACGCCGCGATGGCGGGACACTGAGGCCCCCGAGAAACCACATGCCTGACAACGCGAACTACTACTACGCGGCCTACGCGGTGACGGTCCTCTTCTACGGCGGCTATGCGCTCTCGATCGCGCTCCGGCGGCGCGCACTGGAGCGGCGCCGGCGCCGCCAGCAGGCGGACGCTGGTGTGGGTGCAAACGCCGCATCGGGCGCCAACACCGGCGCGGCCACGCGATGATCCACCCGTGGCGAGACCTGCCGGCCGGCCCCACGCCGCCCGAGGTCGTGACCGCGGTGATCGAGATCCCGCAGGGCTCGCGCAACAAGTACGAGCTCGACAAGGACTCGGGACTATTCAGGCTCGACCGAGTGTTGTACTCCGCCGTGCATTATCCCGGCGACTACGGCCTGATCCCGCGGACGCTCCATGAGGACAACGACCCGCTCGACGTGCTCGTGATGATCAAGGAGCCGACGTTCACCGGTTGTCTCATCGACGTGCGGCCCGTGGGCGTGCTCAAGATGCTGGACAAGGGCGAGCCCGACGACAAGATCCTTGCCGTGCCCTGCGAGGACCCCGCGCACGGCGAGTACTTCGACATCGCGGACCTGCCCGGCCACTACCTGCGCGAGATCGAGCACTTCTTTGCGATCTACAAGGACCTCGAGGGCAAGCGCGTCGAGGTCATTGGCTGGGAGAAGAGCGAGGTGGCGATGCGCGTGATCGAGGAGAGCATCGTGCGGTACGCGGACGCGTTCCTGTCGCAGGGACCGTAGCGGACGTCACCGGGCCCGGCGTCACGGGGCCGAACCGGCAGCGCTAGCTGCCGTCGCTGCCGAACCACTGCTTGAGCCGGGCACGCCACGACTCCATGCCTGAGCTGCGCGGCAACTTGGTCATGACCACGATGTTGCCCATCACGGCGCCGCCCGTGACACGCACACGCGGCGCGCCCGGCGCGCCCTGCTTCGCCTTGTCGGAGACCTCCGCCATCACCGCGGTGCAATCGACGTCCGCGCCCACGCCCGGCGGCAGGATGATCTTCATCTCACCCAGCCATGAGTTCACTTCCATGTGGATGCCCTCGGGTGGGATGTCGGCGTCCCGCAGGTCGAGCGTGACGCCGCCCAGGCAGGCGGTGGCCTGGATGCGCGGCGCCGGCGTCCAGTGGCCTTCCTTGGTGATCTGCGAGAACACGGCGGCGTAGCGCTGCGGCTGGTCATCCCACCGCGTCAGTGACGCGCCGGGTTGCGAGGCCAGATGGCGCAGCGCCGGCGGGGGCGCCACGAGCGGTCCCACGGTGGGAAGGCCTTCGAGCGCTGTGCGCAACATGTCGTGGTCGGTCGACGCATTCACGCGCTCGAAGCGCGACTCGAGCTCGCCGGTGGAGAGATGGTCCTGCGCATAGTGGGCGCACAGTGCCTGCACCACGCGTTCCTTCTCGAGTTCGAGGCTCATGGCGCGAAGCGGCCGTAGCGGCCGCGATAATAGAGAAGGGGTTCGCCTTCCGCCACCGCGCCATGCAACACCTCGCCCACGATGATCGTGTGGTCGCCTGCCGGATAGCGCGCGTGCACCCGGCATTCGACATGCGCATGCGAGCCGGCGAGAATCGGCACGTCGCCGACCCCCAACTCGAACATGAAGCCGCCAAACCGGTCGACATCGATGGCGGCGAAGGTGTGTGCGGCCGCCTCCTGCTCTGCGGCGAGCACGTTCACGGCAAAATGCTGCGCGCGTCCGAGCGGCGCCGCGAGCGACGCCTCGTGGCCGATGCACACGAGCACCAGCGGCGGGTCGAGCGACACGGACGCGAATGACGTCACCGTCATCCCGTGCGGGATGCCGCGCTCATCACGCATGGTGAGGATCGTCACGCCGGTCGCAAAGCGACCGAGCGTCGCGCGGAACTGTGCCGGGTCAAATGTCATCCCCCACAAGATGGCACGACGGCTGCACGGCCTGAAGTCCACCGTTCTCCGCGCCCGTCCCGCGCGTTAGCTTCACCACGCGGCTCCCACCCCGTCAAACCCCAGATGTCGGCTACTGTAGACCCTCTCATACCACTCAAGCTGCTCGAGGCCGTCCGCTCCGTGGACCTGCCCGGCGGCGACCTCATGGAAGCCGAGTTCGTCGAGGAGTTGCGCACCAAGCGCTTCGGACTCAGCGACACGGTGCTCGCGCAGATCCGTCGGTACGGCGAGGCGGTCAAGCGCAATCACCACCCGACGCTCGACGAGGCGAAGGGCATCGCCAAGCTGATCGGGCGCCGGCCGGACGCCGAAGTCGTCTTCCGCGAGGCGGGTCGGCTCTTCGCGCGCGACACGTACGCGCGAATCTCGGGCATGACGCGGCGCCTCGTGCGCGTGCTGCCGGGCATCTTCGCGCGACCGCTCGCCCTGCGTCAGGTACGCCGCATCAGCCGCCGGTTCCTGGATGGCTCCAGCCGGCGCGTCGGCGCCACCATCCTGCTCGACGTGCCCGAATCCGTGACCTTGGACGCCGCGCCGCGGCTCGTGGGCTGCACGTTCTACGAGTCGATCCTCAAGGAGCTCATGCAGCTCCTCATGGGCGGCGTGGGCTCGGTGGAGCATGTGCGCTGCGCGTCGCGCGGCGAAGGCACCTGCGAATGGCGCGCCGAGTGGCGTTCGTCGCGTTAGGGACCGACGTGCGATCGCCCGTATGCTTGCGCTCACCGCTCAGCGACCTTGAGGCGACCTACCATGCTTGACGCCCGTTCACTCGCGGCCCTCCAAGCCGCCCTCACCGACGCCGGTGTCGACGGCTGGCTGCTGTACGACTTCCGCGGGCTGAATCCGGTCGCCGGTTCGCTGCTGGGCATGCATGGCCTCGTGACGCGGCGCATCTTCGCCTGGATCCCCGCCAGGGGTACGCCGGTGGCGATCACGCACGCCATCGAGCAGGGACCTTGGGTCGACTGGCCTGCCGACTGGGAAAAGCTCATCTACAGCTCCTGGCGCGAGCTCGAGGCGCTGCTGCCCAAGCATGTTCGCGGCAAGCGCGTGGCCATGGAATACTCGGCCGGCGACGCCGTGCCCGTGGTGGACCGCGTGCCGGCGGGCGTCGTGGAGCTGGTGCGCGCGAGCGGGGCGGAGGTCGTCACCAGCGCGGACCTGGTCTCGCGGTTCTTCGCCGTCTGGACCGACGCGCAGATTGCCTCGCACCGCCGGAACGCTGAGGTGTTACGCTCGGCGGCGCTCGAGGCGTTCACGCTCGCCGGCGCCGCCGCGCGCAGCGGCACGCCAATGCACGAGCACGAGGTGAAGGACTGGCTCCTACAGCGTTTCGCGCGCGAGGGACTCACGACCGACCACGGGCCGATCGTGGCGGCGACGGAGAACGGCGCCAACCCGCACTATGACCCCTCGAGCGAGGCGCCGCGCGCCATCCGCGAGGGCGACGTGCTGCTGATCGACCTGTTCGCCACGAATGCCGGTGGCGGCCCGGAGGCCATGTGGGCCGACCAGACGTGGATGGCGTCGGTGGGGCAGCCGAGCGCGCGCGCGCAGGAGGTGTGGACCGCGATCCGCGACGCGCGCGACGCGGCACTCGCGTTGCTCGAGGAGCGGCTCGCGGCCGGCACACCCGTGCGCGGCGGCGAGGCGGACGACGCCGCGCGAGCGGTGATCGAGGCCCGCGGCTTCGGGCCGCAGTTCACGCACCGCACCGGCCACTCCATCGACGCGGACGGGCTGCATGGCGCCGGCCCCAACATCGACAACATGGAGACGCGCGAGACGCGGCTACTGATTCCCGGTGTGGGCTTCTCGGTCGAGCCGGGGATCTACCTGACGGGGGAGATCGGCATGCGCACCGAGGTGAACGCCTACGTGGATGAGGCGGGCAAGCTGGTGGTCACGCCGACCGAGATCCAGCGCGACCTCGTGATCGTGTGAGCGGAGGCGCGGTCTGCCCCTAGAACAGCCGCCGATCGACCACCATCGCGACAAAGATCAGCGCCAGGTATAGCAACGAATACCCGTACACCCACCACGCGGGCTTCACGAAGTCGTCGGCCCGGCGAATGCGCCATACGCCGTGCAGCAGCAATCCGCCGAAGACGAGCGCCGAGATCAGGTAGACGAGGCCGAACGCGCCGAATGACACCGGCAGCACGGTCAGCGCGACGAGCAGCACCGAATACCACCACATCTGGTCGATCGTCTCACGCACGCCCCAGACCAGCGGCGCCATCGGCACGCCGGCATTGCCGTAGTCGCGCTGCTTGTTGAGTGCGAGCGCCCAGAAGTGCGGCGGCGTCCAGTAGAAGATGATGACGAACAGGTACACCGCGGTGAGGTCGATGCGGTTGGTGACCGCGGCCCACCCAACGAGCGGCGGGAACGCGCCCGCCGCGCCGCCGATGACGATGTTCTGCGGCGATGAGCGCTTGAGCCAGCGCGTGTAGATGAAGACGTAGAAGTAGAATCCCGCGAGCGCGAGCGCCGCCGTCAGGATGTTGACGAACGCGGCGAGCATCCACGTCGCGGCCGTGGCGATGAGCACGCCGAAGGCGATCACCGACGTCGCGTGCATGCGGCCGCTCGGAATCGGCCGCAGCTTGGTCCGCGCCATGACGTTGTCGATGTCGCGGTCGACGTACATGTTGACCGCGTTCGCGCCGCCGGCCATGAGGTAGCCACCCAGCGCGACGATGAGCACCAGTTGCCATGACGGCGAGCCCGCGACGTACATCGGGGCGATCGTGGTGACCAGCAGCAAGGAGATGATCTTGGGCTTGGTCAGCGCGATCAGGTCCTGCCAGAGCGAGCGGCCGGCCGGCATCGGTGCGGCCGACGATTGGGTGCCGTGCGAGTCGGTCACGCGCCGACCTCCGCAGCCGGTGGCGGGAACTCCACCTGGATCACCGGTGGCGCCATCGCCGCGCGCCACGTGAAGTACAGCAGGAACGCGACCGCGACCGCCGGTGCGACGGCGAACACCCATTCAATCGCGCGCGAGCGTCGGTGACGCGTCGGGCCGCCGGGCGCGTCACCGCCGGGAAGTTCGTGGTCGGTGTGGGTGTCCGCGCGCAAGGCGCGGCGGCTGGAGCGAAGGATCATCACCTGGGCTACGATGGCGGAGATGGTGGCAATCCAGAAGACGAAGGTCGCGAGCACGGGTCCCATACTGAATAATCGCCCTTGCCCCTCCCCAGAGGGAGCCCTCGACCGTAGTTTCGGCGGATGACTGCCCCCCAGAATCCGCCCGCGGCGGCCCGTGCCGGCGCGTTGGCGCCCGAGAAGGAATCGCTCAAGCGCCAGATCGGCCTCTGGAGCGCCATCGCCGTCGTGATCGGATCGACGATCGGCTCCGGCATCTTCCGCTCGCCGGCCGGCATCGCGGATCGCCTGCCGGGTCCGCTGCCCATGCTCAGCTCGTGGGTCGCGGGCGGCATCTTCGCGCTCTGCGGCGCCTTGACGATCGCCGAGGTCGCGAGTGCGCTGCCGCGCACCGGTGGGATTTACGTGTTCCTCAAGGAAGGCTGGGGCAACCTGGTGGCCTTTGTCTTCGGCTGGAGCCAGCTCGTCATGATCCGCGCCGCGTCGCTGGGCGCGATCGCGATCACGTGTGCGGAGTACTTCTTCCGCGTGATGGGCTGGGATCTCTCGCAGGTCATGCCCGTGCGCTATGCGGCGGCGGCGGCGATCCTGCTCACGGCGACGTTCAATATCGTCGGCGTGCAGGTGGGGGCGGCGTTCACCAATCTCACGGTGCTGGCCAAGTACGGCGGCCTTTTGTTCATCATCGCCATCGCGTTTGCGCTCGGACTGCCCGAGACCGGCGGCAATTATTTCCCGCTCGTGCCGGACGGCAGCTTCACGATCCCGGCGTTCGGGCTGGCGCTCGTGAGCACGCTGTGGGCGTTCGACGGCTGGGCCGACCTTTCGTACAACGGTGGCGAGGTGAAGGACCCGCAGCGCAATCTGCCGCGCGCATTGATCGGCGGCACGCTGTTGGTGGTGGCCGTGTACCTGCTGGCGAACCTCGCGTATCTGGCCGTGTTGCCGATCGAGGAGATGCGCGTGTCGCGCCTCGTGGCGGCGGACGTGGCCGAGCGCGTGATGGGCTCGGCCGGCGTGGTATTCGTATCGGTGACGGTGATGGTCTCGACGTTCGGGACGCTGAACACGGTGCTGTTCACGAGCCCGCGCGTGTTCTTCGCGATGGCCGAGGACGGGTTGTTCTTCAAGCCCGTGGCGGCGGTGCATCCCAAGCTGGGCACGCCGTGGGTGGCGATCTCGCTGGCGGCGGCGTTGGGGGCGATCTTCGTGCTGACGCGGACGTTCGAGCAACTGGCGGATGCGTTCGTGACGGCGTTCCTGCCGTTCTATTTCCTGGCGGTGGCGTCGATCTTCAAGCTGCGCGGACGGCCCGACTACCAGCCGGCGTTCCGGTGCCCGGGCTATCCGTTCGTGCCGGCCGCGTTCATGTTGGCGGTGCTGTACCTGCTGGGGAACGCGTTCATCCAGGAGAGCAGCCGGCTGCAGACGCTGGGCGTGTTCGCGGTGGGGCTGCTGGGCGTGCCGGTTTACTACATGACCGTGGGCCGCCGGCGGGCGAGCTGACGGACGCTGGCTCGCGGACAGCGCGCGGGCTGACGGACTCTAGGTCGCGGATAGCGGACGGGCTGAGGGAGGCGGTTCGCCGCAGGATTAGGAGAGGATTTGTACGGCTTTACCTGTTGGTTACCCGGGCGCGTTGACCCGCTCTCGGACGGCATCCTACCTTTCCGTTGTTGCACATGACCAAGACCTCCCACCCAGGACCAATTCATATGTCCAGTAACCGTTGGAAGACGGTGATGGCGGCGGCGTTGGCGCTCCTAGTGAGTGCCGGGATCGCCGGAGCACAGGTGACGACCGGTTCGATCGGCGGACGCGTCGTCGATGATGCCGGCACGCCGCTCGCGGGCGTGCAGATCCAAGTGCGCGCGACGCAGACCGGTGCGACGCGCGCGGGCACGACGAACGAGAGCGGGCAGTATACGATCCTCGGACTCGATGTCGGGTCCGGTTACGAAGTCACGGCGCGCCGCATCGGCTTCGAGCCGCGCACGGTCGCAAACCAGACCGTGACGCTGGGCCAGCGCACCGAAGTCGACTTCAGGCTCTCGGCGCAGGCCGTGACGCTCACCGGCCAGGTCATCACGGCCGAGGCGGATCCGATCATCACCGGCTCCCGCATGGGTGTCGGGACGACGGTCTCGGATTCGGCGTTGCAGCGCCTGCCCAGCCTCGGGCGCAACTTCACGGACTTCGTCGCGCTGACCCCGCAGATCTCGACGTCCGGTCCAGGCCTCTCGGGCGGCGGCACGAACAACCGCTACAACAACATCCAGATCGACGGCGCGACGGAGTCCGACCTCTTTGGCCTCGGCAGCACCGGCCAGCCCGGCGGACAGGCACGCGGCAAGTCGATCGCGCTTGAGTCGGTGAAGCAGTATCAGGTGCTCCTGTCGCCGTTCGACGTGCGCTACGGCAACTTTGCCGGCGCGCTGATCAACGCCGTGACGAAGAGCGGCACGAACGAGTTCTCGGGGTCGGCGTACTACTTCTATCGCGATGAGGCCACGACGCGGAAGCAGGAGTACCTGAACGACTTCGAACAGACGCAGTACGGCTTCTCGCTCGGCGGCCCGATCATTCGGGACAAGGTCCATTTCTTCGTGAACCCGGAGTTCCAGGAACTGCAGACGCCGGCGTCAGGGCCGTACATCGGCCTCGCGGGCGTGACCAGTCCGACGCAGCAGGAGATCGATGACTACAATGCGGCGCTCGCCTCGTACGGCCTCCCGACGTCGAGCGGCGGCACGCGTGTGAACGAGAATCCGCTGACGAACCTGTTCGTGCGGTTCGACATCCAGGACCTGCCCTACAACTCGTCGCTGGTCGTGCGCCACAACTATGGTGCCGCAGACGACGATAACTTCTCGCGCAGCTTCACGAGCTCGACGTTCGCGCTGCTGAACAACGGCTACGCCTTCACGTCCCGCAAGAATGCGACGGTCGCGCAGTTGCGCACCGCGTTCGACAACGGCTGGTACAATGAGTTCCACGCCGGCTTCTCCACCATCCGCGATCGCCGCACTCCATATGTGGTCGGTGTGCCGATGATCACGGTCGACATGGGCGCCCCCAACCTCGTGTCCGGTTCCGAGCGTTTCAGCCAGGGCAATGAACTCGACCAGGACATCCTCGAGTTCACGAACAACCTCGTGATCCCGTGGAACGATCACCAGTTCACCGTCGGCGCGTCGTACTCGAAGTACAAGGCGCGCAACCTATTCGCGCAGTCGATTTACGGCGTCTGGCGCTTCGGCAGTCTCGCCGCGTTCCAGGCCGGTGACGCCAACCAGTACATCATCGGTGTGCCCATCGGCGGCGATGCGAATGTGCGCATCAACTCGTCCATCCTCAGCTTGTATGCGCAGGACGAGTGGAATGTTACGCCGAACCTCAACCTGAGCTACGGCGTTCGGTTTGATGCACCGAGCTTCCAGGACCAGCCGCCGACCAATCCGGTGGTGCTTGCGGACTTCGGTCGCAACACGGCAGACATCCCCAGCGGCAACGGGACCATTTCCCCGCGCGTTGGATTCAACTGGGATGTGAACGGCGATCAGACGAGCCAGTTGCGTGGCGGTGTGGGACTCTTCGCCGGCCGGCCGGCGTATGTCTGGCTGGGCAACGCCTTCCAGAACTCCGGCATGGGCGGCAACCCGCTCCTGACATGCAATGGCACGACGAATGCGCCGACGTTCACGTCTGCGGCGGCGACCACACCGCCGACATCGTGTGTTGACGGCACGACTGCATCGCTGGGCTCGGAAATTGACCTGCTGCGCAGCGACCTCAAGTTCCCGCAGAACCTGCGTGCGACGCTTGGTTACGACTATGATCTCGGCAACGGCTACATCGCGACGGTCGAGGCGGTTTACACCAAGGGCGTGAACACGCTGTTCTACCAAAACATCGCGCTCGCTGGCGTCCAGGGCGTCGATGCGCACGGCCGTGTCATGTACGGCGCGCAGCCCGAGGATCCGGTGCTGGTCGTGCCTGGCCGAAATCTCGTCCTCGACGTCAGCAACCAGTCCAAGGACTACGCAGTACAGCTGACGGCCGGGCTGCAGCGCAGCTGGAGCGACAACTGGATGGGTTCGATTTTCTATACGCGCTCGAAGGCGATGACCGTGCAGGACCTGACGTCTTCAACCGCCTTCTCGCAGTACCGGTTCGGCCGGCCCGCCGGCACGGAGCCGCAGGGTACGACGAACCTAAATCATTCGCTCTTCGAGCAGCCGCATCGCATCGTCGCGAATGTCTCGTACACGTTCGAACCCACGGGCACGGCGCTCTCGCTCATCTACTTCGGCGAGTCGGGCTCGCGGTTCCATTACCTGTATGACAACGGCGACCTGAACGCCGACGGCGTCGAGAACGATCTTATCTACATCCCGAGGAGCACCACGGACGCGAACGAGATCATGTTCGTGGCTGACGGCGCCAACACGGTCGCAATGCAGCAGGCCAACTTCGAGGAGTTCATCTCGAGCCAGTCCTGCCTGGACGAGCAGCGCGGCCAGGTCATGGATCCGGGCTCGTGCCAGGAGCCGTGGCGCAACACGTTCAACCTCTCCGTGCGGCAGTCGCTCGGCGACCTGGGTCTCGGCAACGCGTTCAATACCGACGCGCTTGACCGGCTCACGATCCAGTGGGACGTGTTCAACCTCGCGAACCTGATCAACCGCGATTGGGGTCACATCCGCACGGGTGGCTTCGCCGGCGCCCAGATCCTGAACCTGGAATACGATGGCTTGGAGGATCCCGCCGGCTCGTTGATCAACGGCGGCACGCGTCCGCAGTTCATTTGGACGGACACGGAGGCGTTCAACAGCCAGAACATTCTGTCGAACTATCGGATGCAGCTCTCAATCAGGTATGCGTTCTAAAGGCAGACGGCAGACGGTAGACGGCGGACGGCGGATGGTTGCGGGGCTGGATCTCGCTGCTGTCTGACTGCCACCGCCATGTGCTCATGTCTCGATGGTCGGACTTCAACAGCGCCCGGGGAGCTTTGCTCTCCGGGCGCTGTTGCGTTCGCTAGTCCTGAATCCGCTGCGCTGGTCTCGTGCTGGTGGCCGACGCAATCGTTTGCGCCGGGGCGCATGAATGTGGTCGTGTGGTTTCCGCGAAGCGCCGCATCTTCCGCGCATGCACCCCTACCAGAAACTCCTCGTCTGGCAGCGCGCCAATGCGCTTGCCAGGGACATTTACGGGACCACTGCGTCCTGGCGCGATCAGAACCTCACGGCGCAACTGCGCCGCGCGGTGACATCCGTGCCCGCCAACATTGTCGAAGGTGCGGGTTCCGTCACACAATCCCAATTCGCGCGCTACCTCGGCTTCGCCCTCGCCTCGGCGCACGAGACCCACAATCACATCGATTTCGCCCACGAGGTCGGATACTTGGAGAACCGCGACCACGATCGCTACGGCGCAGAGATCGTCGCGATAAAAAAGATGCTGACCGCCCTACTCCGCACGGTGAAACAGAACGATGCAAGTCGCACGCTCGCCGCGAAGCGGTCAACGACCTCCACCCGTCGCACCCCGGCGTAGACCTCCGCGAAGCGACACCGACAACCTGCGACGCGATCGCCGTCCCCGCATCCCGCATCAAAGATCGCCGCGCCACAGCACGGTCTTCAGTTCCCCGCATCCCCCATGAACCCCCGCAACCCGTACCGCCCGTACAACCCGCAGCCCGCATCGCAGTTACATCCGCCGTCTGCCGTCTCGCCCACAAAACCCTAAGCATTAGAAAATGCTGAGCTTTATATACTTCCGAGGGTTCCGCTGAAAATCCGTCGTCAGCGAGTCCAGCCGCTGCAACAACGACCGCATATCCCGATACATTCCCGGGTCGTTGAGCATAAGCCCCGCAGTGCCCTCGCCAGCCTCAAGCTTGGCCAGCACGCCGTTCAGCCGCTCGGTCGTCGTGCGCAGGTCCGTGGCCAGTAGGTCCACGTTCCCCGCCGCCGACTTGAGCCCGCGCATCGTGCTGTCCACCACCGCCGAGTCCACCGCGTCCGCGATGCGGCGGAGCGACTGCTGCGTGCGCGTCAGTTCGGCCGATTGCGTGCGCGCCACCTCGCCCAGCATCGTGATGAGGTCGTTCGCGTTGGCCACCGTCTTCCGGATCTCAGCGAGTCCGTCGTTGTCCACGAACTCGGTCCGCAACGCCGCAGTGAGGATCTTCAAGTCCGCGCCGATCGAATCCACGCGCGCGATCACGTCCGTGATGCCCAGCGACGGCGGCCCCGCCGGGATCGTGTCGCCCGCCGCGAACGACTCGTCCGTCACGATCGTCGGCCGCATCGCCACCATCATGTCGCCGAAGAACCCGTTCGGCATCACGCGCGCCGTGGTGCCCAGCGGGACCTCGAACTCATCATAGATGCGCATCGCGACCACGAGGTTGCCGTCGCGGCGGAACTCCACGCCGTTCACGTACCCCACCGTCACGCCCGACAGCATCACCGGCTGGCCCTGCTTCAGCCCGGCGCCCCACTCGAACACCGAGTAGACCGGGTAGCCCGGCGCGAGCCCGCCGCGCGCAAGGTACAGCGACCCGATGATCGCCAGCACCAGTGCGGCCGTCGCCACGATTCCCACGAGTACTTCGTCGCGTCGCTTCATCCCTGAAGATACGGTGCGAGGAGGATTGCCGTGATGGCGTCGAGGATCAGGATCGCGATGGACGAGATGACGACCGCCTTCGCCGTGCTCTTGCCCACGCCCTCCGCCCCGCCGCGCGTCGTGTAGCCCTCAAACGTGCAGAGGAACGCGATCGCCACGCCGAACAGCGTGGCCTTGATGAGGCTGTATGTCACCTGGAACTGGTCGTACCCCAGCCGCACACCCTCCATGAACTGACTGTACTGTACATCCGTGAGCGTCACCGAGGCCATCAGCCCCGAGACCACGCCGAACACGTCCGCGAACACGGTCAGGATCGGCAGCATGATCGTGGCCGCGATGAGCCGCGGCAGTACTAGGTACGCCACCGGGTCGTACGCGAGCGTCTCCAGCGCGTCGATCTGCTCCGTCACGCGCATCGTCGCGATCTCGGCCGTCATCTTCGCCCCCACGCGGCCCGCCAGCACGAGGCCCGTGAGCAGCGGCCCCGTCTCCAGGATCACGATCTGTCGCGTCGAGAGGCCCACGATGGAGAGCTGGATCCCGGGGAAGAGCTGATAGCGCATCTGGATGGCGATCACGCCGCCGATGAACGCCGCCACCATGATCGCCAGCGGCAAGGAATCCACGCCGATGGCGCGCATCTGCGGGAACACCTGCGATCGCCACGTGCGCCCCTCCGCCGCCGCGCGCCGGATGTCGCGCAGGAAGAGCACGCGCGCGCCGATGCCGCCCAGCAACGCCAGTGCGCCACGCCCCATGAAGCGGAAGAACCGCAAGCTCCCACGCTGCAGCACTGGATACGTCGCCGTCTCGCGCGCGCTCACGTCAGGTCCTGACCTTGATAAGGAGATAGCCGCCGATGATTGCGAACAGAAAACCCGGCAGCCACGCCGCGAGTTCCGGCCGGATGAGCCCACCCTCGCCAATGGCCTTGGTAAGCTGCAACAACACGAGAAAGATCACCGTCACCGCGAGACTGATCGCGACACCGTACGCGGTTCCCCCGCGCTGCGTGCTCGTCGCCAGCGGCGCCCCGATGAGCATGATGATCACGCATGTCGCGGGGATCGCCAGCTTGAGCATGCGCTCCACGCGCAGCTTGTTGACGTCCGTGCCCGATCGCTCCATCGCCTCGATGAACTCGCCCAGGTCGCGGTAGCCCATCTCGGCTGGCGCCTTCGGATTCGCCATGAGACTCGAGGGCGGCTCGTTGAACTTGCGGTCGACGAGCGAGTCGAAGGTGATCGTCACGTTCGACATCGAGTCCGGCAGGATGTGCATCACGCCGTCGCGCAACGTCCAGCCGCGGGTGGTGTTCGCCGCGTCGCCTGTTGTACCGTCCGTCGAGCCATCGGACCACGTCCCCTCCGCGGCCATGATCACGTATGTGGGATAGTCGGGACCCAGCCCGCGCCGCTCGATCTCGAGCTGCCGCGCCACACCGCCCGATACCTCGGCGTAGCCGATCTTGTACACACGACCTTCGTCGGCCGCGTATGTGAAGTTGGCCCGCTGGTTGGAGGCACGTCCGATCTTCTCCTTGAGCAGCTCCAGCCGGCGCGCGTTGAGCGGTGGCACGATCTCGGCCAGCACGAATCCGAAACCCGACGCCACGAGCGACATGAAGAAGATCGGCAAGATGAATCGGTGAAAACTGATGCCCGACGCCTTGGCCGCCGTGATCTCGTTGTGGCGCGTGAAGCCGCCGACCGTGAACACCGTCGCGAACAACACCGCCGCCGGCAGCACGAGGAACATCGTGTCCGGCACGCCATAGAGGTACGCCAGCGCGATGTCGGCGATCGGCAGGTCGCGGCTGAGGTATGTGTCGAGCTTCTCCGAAATGTCGATGACGATGACGAGCAGCGGGAAGCCGAGCGCGGTCGCCGCGAGCACCTTCCAGAACTCGGAGATGACGTAGCGGTCCAGCGGATGAAGGAACGTGAACCGGCTCACGCGGCATCCCGGCGCAACACGCGATCGCGCAGCCGGCTCCACCATTCACGGGTCTCGCTGCCGCGCGACGTCGAACCCTCGCTGCCGAGGCGCAGGGTGAGCCATAGTCCCACCGCGCCAAGCAGGAAATTGGTCGTCCACATCGCCACGGCCGGCCCCACGAGGTTGCGGTCAGCGAGCGCCTCGCCGCCGAGCAGGCCGATGTAGTAGATGCCGAACACGGCCAAACTCACACCGATCGTGAGGCCCACGCCACCGCCGGGAAAGCGCAGGGCGATCGGCGCCCCAAGCAGCACGAACACAATGCAGGCCGCCGCGATGGAGAACTTCTTCTCGATCTCCACGCGGTACCGGTCAATCGATTCCTGCATGCCGTTGAGCTCGACCTTGAGCCCTTCGATCACGAGTGGTGACGCCCGCGTGGGCTGCACGATCTCGGAGTCGGGCGCCATCGCGCCGACGGGGGCCGCCGCGGATCCGTTTCGTCGGCGAATCGACTGCGCCGGTGGCCGACGTCCCCTCGCCGCCGAATCCACGGCCGACACAGCCATCGCGCCGCGCGCCGAATCGCCAGTCGCGTCCGCGAGCCGTCCCGTGGTCTCCGGTACGGTTGCGCCGCTCGTGGGGGGGGTACCCACCGACTCACCCGCCGCGCCGGCCGCGTCGGGGTCCAACAGGCCCTGCACGGCGGCGAGCGCGGTGCAGTACAGCGCGCCAAGTCCGCCCGGCACGGTTGGCGGCTCCTCCGGCCGCACGCCATCCGCTTCGGCGCGCCGCAGCCGGTTCCAGACGCCCTCACGATCCCGCGATGCCGTTCGCACGCGATCGCGCAGCTCGCATACGCCCAGCTCCCGGTCCGAGCGGTACGCCGACTGGCCCTGGTCGCGGTTGAGGCCGGCGGCCACGCCACGCACCTTGAGCAGGTCGCGCGTGAAGAAGTTGCGCTGCAGTCGCTCGGGCTCCTGCGGATTGAGCTCGATCATGCTGCCACTGTGCAGCGTCAGTACGAGGTCCTGACCGTTGCGCGTAAAGGCGAGTTGGCCGCTGTCGGCGATGATCGTGCGCCGCTGCCGCGGGTCCGCGAGGTCATAGATGACCACGTCACGCATCTTCTGCGTGGCGCCGTCGATGCGCGCGGCGCGCAGGTAGAGCTTGCCCGGCACCACTTCATTGATGACCTGCTCGTTGAGCGCCAGCGTGGGCTTCACGCGCGCGATGTCCGACTGGAGCGAGGCGAGCCGGTGGTTCGCGCGCGGCAGCACCTGGTCGTTGAACCACACCATGAAAATCGTCAGCACCACGGATGCCAGGATCACGGGCCGCACGAGCATGTGCATGCTCACGCCGCTCGCCTTGAACGCGGTGATCTCGTTCTCCGCCGCGAAGCGCGAGAACGCGTGCAGCGTGGCGACGAGCACCGCCATCGGCAGTGTCATGGCAAGCGTGAACGGCACCGAGAGCAGCAAAAATTCCGCGATGACCGTCCACTCCAGTCCCTTGCCGACGAGGTCGCCGAATCGCTTGGCGACGAAGTTCAGCAGCAGCAGTGAGGTCAGCGCCGAGAGCGCGAAGACCAGCGGGCCGAAGTGTTCGCGCAGTATGTAGCGGGTGACGATCTTCACACAGAGGGGTAAGGAGACTTTCGATGCCTGGTGCCAAAAGCGGGCGCGAGTGGCCCGGGCGTGTCGTATATTCCACCGCACGTCGGTGGCTGGGCAAGGCCGACGGTCGCCCGAAGACACGGCACGCGCGTCGGTGGCGGGGCAGGGCCGACGACACGAATACACTCTCCCACCTGCAGCGGGTCCCCCGATGACCGTTCGCCCCCCCAGACAGCGCGTCGCGAGGTCGGCCGCGATCGCCGTGCTCGCCATTGTGCTCGCCGCGGGCCTTGCCGTGTCTTGCGGCGGCTCCGACGCATCCTCGCGCCCCAGCGCGGAGGCCGGCATGGACGAATTCGACGGCGCTGCCGCACTCGCCAGCGTCGAGCGGCAGGTCGCGTTCGGCCCGCGCATTCCCGGCACCAGGGCGCACGTGGCCGCCGGCGATTGGCTCGAGGAGCAGATGCGGCAGTACGCGGACACGGTGTACACGCAGGAGTGGACGCACGTAACCACGGACAGCCAGCGGCTGCCCATGCGCAACATCATCGCGCGCTTCAAGCCGGAGGCGAGTCGGCGCGTGCTGTATCTGGCTCACTGGGATTCACGGCCGGTGGCGGACAAGGATGCCGACCCGGCGCTGCGTGAACAGGGCGTACCCGGTGCGAACGACGGCGGCTCCGGCGTCGCGATCCTGCTTGGCGTGGCCGCAGCGCTCGACAGCGTGCCTCCCGACGTCGGCGTGGACCTTGTCCTGCTCGATGGCGAGGACTTCGGCGAGTTCGGCCCCGACACCGACGTGCTCATCGGCTCGCGCTGGTTCGCCGAGCACCTGCCGGATTCCGCGTACCGCCCGCTGTTCGGGGTGCTGTTCGACATGGTCGGCGACGCGGACCCGCGGTTCGAGCAGGAGTCGCATTCTATCCGCGGGGCGCCGGAGGTCGTGCAACGCGTGTGGTCGACCGCGCAGCGGCTCGGATATGGCGCCGCGTTCAGCAACCGTGAATATGGCCCGATTACCGACGACCATCTGCCGCTGCTGGAGAAGGGCCTGCGTGTCATCGACGTGATTGACCTGTACTATCCGTGGCACCACACCACGGGCGACACGCCGGACAAGGTGTCCGAAGGGACGCTGGATATGGTCGGCGAGGTGGCGATCGCTTTGATCCGCGATCTGCAGTAGGGTCAGTCGCGCCGGCGCGCGACCGGTCGCGAAATTCACGCGGAATGATTTTCAGCCCGTCGGGATGGAACGATGACGTGGTCGCGCGATTGGCACGCCACTATGCGACGTGCCCACACCCGCCGAGCATCGCGCCCTCCTATTCGTGGCCGCCTTGGCGGCGCTTGGGGTCGGCGTGCGCGGATGCCGGATGATGCAGAGGGAGCCGCCGCCAGCATCTGACCGGCAGTCGCTGGCGCTGCAGATGGCCGCGGTGGATTCGGCGATCGCAGCGGGCGGGCGCCGGCCGCGGGGCGGCACCGAGGCACTCGCCAAGGCACAGGTGCAGGCACCGGCGACAACGCCGGCCAAGGCGCCGGCCAAGGCGCCGGCC
>JAKFFA010000070.1:0-4804 GCA_036675455.1 Gemmatimonadaceae bacterium
TTCAGGTCCTCGATGCCGAGTTTGGCCTGCACGAGCGCGCGCTTCATCTCGGAGATGACGCCGCGACGGTCGGCCGGCGCGATGCGGCCGCCCAAGAGGTCAGCGAGGGTCTCACGCAGGGACTCGAACACGCTTGAACGATAGCCCGCTCAGTCCTCCTGCCGCCAGCGCACCTCATCACTGACCTGCCGCATCAGCCGCTCCGGTGTGTGCACCTGCGGAAACAACAGCGCATCGCTGAGCCGGTTGAACGCGAGCCGCATCGCCGGAAAACGCTCGGCGGCGAGCGTGAACGTCGGCGCCATCCCGTGTTCCGAGGCGAGACGGTGCTCGGCGGCGAGCTCGAAGCCGCGCCGTCCCATCTTCTCGAAGTAATCGATGGTCGGCCCGCCGCGCCGCCACTGGCGATACGTGATGTGGTCGGGGAACATGCCACTGAGCCACAACGCGTAGTTGCCCAGGTGCGCGCGCACGAGGAACGCACGGCGCGGGTCCGGGCCCTCGGCGGCCTCGAGCAGTGCGACAAGCGTGTCGTATGTCTCGTCGTCGGTTTCGGCGACGCGGTTCGCGCGGTCGCGCAGGCCGAAGTGCATCAGCACCGCGGCGGCGTAGTCGGCGAGCACGCGCTCACGCTCGCCCGTCTGCATCAGGGCGTGCCGCACCGCCACATAGGCGAACAGCGGCATCGACGCGTAGGCGCCACGAGGCGTCTGCAGCAACCCGCGCAGCAGGCCGGGATCGTCGAGCAGGTCATCGAGGCCGTGCTCGCGCAATGTGGCCTCGCCGCGCTCGCGATCGTCGGCGCCGCCCTGCGCGATCAAGGCGAGCGCCAGCGCGACATCCTCTCGCGTAAGACGCGAACGAACATTGGCAGTGATCATGCGTGTGCCTCCATACGGTTAGCGCACTATGATTCAAAGCGACCCTCTACTTCGACACCCTTGCAAGCGCGTCCGGTTCCCTCCCCCACCGCCGGTCAGCAGATCCGTGTGCTGCACCTGGACACCGGCCGTGAATGGCGCGGTGGCCAGCGCCAGGTCCTGTTGCTCGCGGCCGGCCTGCGCGAGCGTGGCCACGAGCCGCTCGTCGTCGTCGTCCCGCGCTCGCCGCTGCACAACCGCCTCAAGACCGCGGGCGTCGCCGCCGCGACGATCCGCATGCGCGCCCAGCTGGACCTGTTCGCCGTGCGCCGCCTGCGCCGTCTCATCGCCTACTGGCGGCCGGCGATCGTGCACGCGCACGACCCACGCAGCCACTCATTGGCGATGACGGCGCTCGTGGGCCGGCGTAACACCATCCCGCTGGTCGTGACACGGCGGTCGCCGCTCCGGCCACGCGGCGTCGTCCGCTATGGACCGCGCGTGGCGCGTTTCATCGCCATTTCGAGCGGCGTGCGCGATGCACTCGTCGCGGGCGGCGTCGCCCCCGATCGGATCGCGCTCGTATACCCCGGCGTCGCGCGGCCCACGGTGGTCGAGCGGCGCGACTGGCGTACGGAATGCGGATGGCCGGCGGAGACCGTCGTGGCCGGCGTGCTGGGGCACTTCGCCACGACGATGGGCCTGACCGCGCTTGAACGGATCGTTGCATCTGTCGACGGCACCGCGCGAGAGCGCCTGCGCCTTGTCCTGCTCGGCGGGCCCGCCGCTGGCCGCACGGCCATCGGTGAAATCCCGGCGTTCCGCGCCGGCTTCGTGCACGATGTGCACCGGGCGATCGCCGGCCTCGACGTGCTGCTCCATCCGGGCACCGCCGAGGGACTCGGCACCGCGGTCATCGATGCGCTGGCACTTGGTGTCCCGCCGGTGGCGTTCGCCGACGGCAGCGTCGCCGAGATCGTCGAGGAGGGTCGCACCGGCCTCCTGGCCCCCGCCGGCGACAATACCGCCTTCGGCGCCGCGGTGGCGCGTCTCGTGACGGATGGCGCACTCCGGGCGTCGCTTGCGCAGGCGGGGCCGGCGCGCGCAGAGCGATTCGATCCGGCCCACCTCGTCGACGGCGTGCTCGACGTGTACCGGGAGCTGCTCGGCGCGCGCGTGGGTTGAATCACCCGGTGGCCGCCCGAGGCCGCCGAAGGGAGACCGCCCTCACAGCGTGAGGCCCGACGAACGTTCGGCGAAGTCGTGGGATATGACTTGGAACCGCCGGCGGGCCGAGCGCGAGCGCGGGTAGTACCCAAGCAGACCTTCCCCTAGTTTTCGCCTGTGATCTACATCTGCATCCCATCGTTCGACGAAGCCCCGACCGTGGGCGTCCTGCTCTGGCGCATCCGCAAGGTGTTCCGCGAGTACGCGCGCGAATACGAGATTCTCGTGTACGACGACGCCAGCACGGACACCACGCGCGAGGTGCTCAAGCCGTACGCCAAGGCGCTGCCGCTGACCGTGCTCGGCGGGCCGGCGCGCGTGGGATACGGGCGCGCGGTGGACGCGCTGTTGCGCGAGGCGTCCCGCCGCACGCGGTACCCGCGCCGCGACGCCGTGATTCTGCTGCAGGCGGACTTCACGGACCAGCCCGAGGGCATCCCCGAGCTGGTCAAACGCTTCGAGGGTGGCGCGGACGTGGTCGTCGCGGAGCGCGTGGTGCCGGAGACCGCGCCAGACGAAGTACGCAAACTGCACCGCCTGGCCGCGTGGTTGCCGCGCGTGCCGCGCGTCGCGCGCGCGGTGACGGTGCCCGGCGTACGTGATCCGTTCGGCAGCTTCCGGCTGATGCGCATAACGGTCGTGCGCGACCTGCTGCGTGCGGCGGGTGACGCGCCGGTCACTGGCGCTGAGGCGCCGTGGCAGGCGAATCTCGAGCTACTACGTGCGGCGGCCGACGTGGCGCGGCGCGTGGAAAGCGTCGAACTGCCTCAGCGATATGACGTGCGGCAGCGCGCGACGCGACGCGACCCGTGGCCCGACGCATGGGCCTTGGCGCGCGCGGGCTGGGCCGACCGTGGCCGCCGCCCCGCCACTCAGCCGGTCGCGTGATCGGAGCCGGCACGCTCATCCTCAGTGGCGCCGTCCGCCTCATGGCGAGTAGCGTCGCGAGTAGCGTCGCGCGCGGCATCGCCGTTGCAGGCGCCACGCTCACCGGCGCGCTCGCCCAGCCCGCGGCCGCGCAGCGGGTACCGGTCCCGGTGCCATTCGAGACGGGCGAAGTGCTCGTGTACGATGTGAAGTTCGGCTCCATCAAGGTCGGCAACGGCGGCATGCGCGTCGTCGGCATCGACACCATCCGTGGCCAGCCCGCGTGGCACGTCCGATTCAGCATCAGCGGTGGCACGTTCTTCTATAAGGTGAACGACGTCTACCAGAGCTGGATGGACATCTATACGCTCAACTCGCTGCGCTACATCCAAGACACCGACCAAGGGTCCCGCGAAGTCAAGCGGCGCTACGAGATCTTCCCCGACCTCGCGATGTACAACGAGGTCGCGAAGAACAATCGCGAGATGCCGTCGGTGTACGAGCCGCTCGACGATGGCTCGTTCATGTTCTTCATCCGCACGGTCGATTTACAGGTCGGCCAAACGTACGAGTTCAATCGTTATTTCAAGCCGGACCGCAACCCGGTCATCATCCGCGTGCTGCGCAAGGAACGCGTGAAGGTGCCGGCTGGCACGTTCAACGCGATTGTGATCCAGCCGATCATCAAGACGTCAGGCATCTTTGGCGAGGGCGGCCAGGCCGAGATCTGGCTTTCGGATGACGACAAGCGCATGATGCTGCAGCTCAAATCGCGCCTGGTGTTCGGGTCGCTGAATCTGTATCTGCGGTCGTACCGGCTGTCGGCACCGCCGGATACGACGGGCCGGGAGGGCGCGTCGGCTACGGGCGCGAGGGCTCCTGGCGCGCCGGCTCCTGGCGCGCCGGCCGCGGGCCCGACGGGTGCGCAACCGTGAGCAACGACCGCCGGCCTCCGCGCGAGATCGACCTCAAGCGCGTGAAGACCATTCCCGTCGCGGTCCGCCCAAACAAGGTCCGCTCCGAGGACTTCGCCAAGGCGCCGAGCGACGACCGTTCGTTCGGCGCCTTCCTGCGCGCGCTGCCGGACGTCCTCAAGGCGCAGGACTTCCGCAAGGTCGTCGACGCGGTCGTGCGCGCGGCCACACGCAAGCGCGGCGTGATCGTGATGCTGGGCGGCCATGTCGTGAAGACGGGCATCGCCCCCCTGTTGATCGACCTCATGGAACGCGGCGTCATCACGCACCTCGCGATGAACGGCTCGGCCGCCATCCACGATTACGAGATCGCGCGCTTCGGCGGCACGTCGGAAGACGTCGCGGCCGGCTTGCGTGACGGCTCGTTCGGCATGGCCGAGGAAACCGGCCGCGGGCTCAACGAAGCGTTCGCCAACGGCATGAAGCACGGCTGGGGCATGGGCGAGTCGACGGCGCGCGCGCTGGAGGCGCAATCGTCCCTGGCGCACGCTGAGCAGTCGATCATCCTGGCGGCCTACCGCAAGTGGATTCCCGTGACAGTGCACGCCGCGCTCGGCGCGGAGATCATCCACCAGCATCCGGCTGCGAACGGCGCGGCGATCGGCGAGACGAGCCACCGCGACTTCCGCCGTCTCGCCGCCTCTTGTGAGGACCTGCATCAGGGCGGCGTCGTCCTCAACCTGGTCGATGGCCAGGACAATGCCGGCCTGCAGGCCATTGCCGAGCGCGCCCTCGCGGCTCTCGGCACCAATGCCGACCCCCAGGTCGACATCTTCGAGGGCTTTGACGCCCGTCAGCCGGTCGGCGCCCGCGAAAAGGGCCTCTATGCCGACGTCACGGGCCTCTCCAACTATTCCAAGATCAACCCGCTGGCGC
>JAKFFA010000117.1:0-4741 GCA_036675455.1 Gemmatimonadaceae bacterium
GAATGCGCCGCCGGCTCCAAGTGCGACCGCGCGACCGAATATGCGACCCACCACTGCGACTCCGGTCGGGTGCGTCGGAGTCCCGTCCGCGCGCGCCGGTGCCCCACCAGCGCCGCGACCGAGCCAGGCTGCCCCACCGGCGCCGCGATCGACCCCGGCTGCACCACCCGGGCCGGCGCGATCACCGGCCGCCACGCCGTCCGCGGCTCGGTCGACCGGCGCAGCGCCGAGGCCGCCAGCGCCAGCGCCCGTGAGTGTGCGTCCCGCTGGTACGCCTGCGTCCGGTCTCACGCCATCCGGCGGCGTGAAGCGCTCGATCAATCCGTTTCTCGCCAACGACCCGAACCAGAAGGGGCGTCGTCTCGCGCGCGCGCTGGTGTCGGACATGATCGCCTACCAGCCCGGCAAGCGCGAGGAAGGCCAGCGCAACGGGACGCTCAAGGAAATCTTCCGCGAGGAGATCAAGAAGAGCTACGAGGAATACGTCGACCAGATCGGCAAGGAGTTCGCCGAGAGCACGACGCATTTCCAGGACGCGCTGAATGAACTGCTGGGCGGGGGGCAGAAGGTGTTCTAGCGGCAGACGGTAGACGGCAGACGGTAGACGGCAGACGGTAGACGGCAGACGGTAGACGGCAGACAACTGCGATGCGGGGGCACGGCGAACTGCCGACTGCATGCTCCCACTATGACTGCCGCCTCCTGCCGCCAGCCGCTATGTTCCCTCTTCACGCGCGAGCCGTCTCCGTCTCGGAGAGCGGCTCGCGGCGCATCTGCCTTCACGAGCGACTGACCCATGGCTGACTCCGCGAACATCACATCCCTCAAGCACGACGAGTCCCGGCTCGACGAGCTTCGGGGGTACCTTTGACCTCGGTCGCAAGCGGGAGCGCCTGAGCGCGCTCGAGAACGACATGGCGGACGCCGGCTTCTGGAACGCGCAGGAGCACGCGCGCGGCGTGGTGCAGGAGGTCAAGACACTCAAGAACTGGATCGAGCCGTTCGACAAGCTCATGGGGCGCATCACGGGCGCGCGGGAGCTGCTTGAGCTCCTCGAGGTCGAACACGACGCCGACATGGAGGCCGAGGTCGCGCGCGAGGTGGCGTCGATCCGGCAGGACACCGACGCGTACGAGTTGCGCTCACTGCTGCAGGGGCGTGACGACTTCCGCGACGCGCAGGTCGAGATCAGCGCCGGCGCCGGCGGCACGGAGGCGCAGGACTGGGCGCAGATGCTCATGCGCATGTACACGCGTTGGGCGGAACGCCGCGGCTTCGAGATCGACATCCTCGACCTGTCGGAGGGCGAGGAAGCGGGCATCAAGGGCGCCGTGCTGGAGATCCGCGGCGCGTACGCGTTTGGCTTCCTGCGGCCGGAGACGGGCGTGCACCGCCTCGTGCGCATCTCGCCGTTCGACTCGCAAGCGCGCCGGCATACGAGCTTCGCCTCGGTCTTCGTGTATCCGGTCGTCAATGAGGAGATCAACATCGAGATCCGCGAGGAAGACCTGCGCATCGACGTATACCGCGCCTCGGGTGCCGGTGGCCAGCACGTCAACAAGACGAGCTCGGCCGTGCGTATCACGCACATCCCGTCGGGCGTCGTGGTGGCGTCGCAGGCCGAACGGTCGCAGTTCAAGAACAAGGCGACGGCGATGAAGCAACTCAAGAACAAGCTCTACCAGATCGAGTCGGACAAGCAGCTCGCCGCCAAGGCCGCGCTCGACGCCACGAAGTCCGATGTCTCGTTCGGCAGCCAGATCCGCAGCTACGTCTTCCAGCCCTATACGATGGTCAACGATCACCGCACCGAGCTCAAGCTGACCGACGTGCACAAGGTGATGGACGGCGCGATCGACCCGTTCATCGAGGCGTACCTGAAGCAGACCGGCGCGCCGCCGGAGCGGGCGAGCGCATGAGCGACGAACTCAACCACGTAATGAAGGCGCGGCGCGAGAAGCTCGACGCGCTCGTGGCGGCCGGCGCCGCGCCGTTTGCATACTTCTTCGACCGCTCGCATGGCTGTGGTGACGCCGCCCGGTTGCTCGGCGACGCTGAGGAAGGGCCGGCCGTGCGTCTCGCGGGCCGCATCGTCGCGTGGCGCGGCCACGGCAAGACGATTTTTGCGCATCTCGCCGACGACACGGGTCGTATCCAGCTCTACTTCCGCAAGGACCAGCTGCCCGACGACCTGTTCGCCCTGCTCGCGCACTTCGACCTGGGCGACGTCATCGGCGTGCACGGGCCGCTGTTCCGCACGCGCACGGGCGAGGTGACGGTGCGCGTCGACGAGGCGACGATGCTCGCGAAGTCGCTGCGTCCGCTGCCGTTCGGCAAGGAAGAGGTGGTCGACGGCCGCACGATCCGGCACTCGGGCTTCGCCGACGGCGAGCAGCGGTCGCGCCAGCGCTATGCGGACCTCGCGGTGCACCCCGATGTGCGCCGGCTGTTTGCCGCGCGCTCTCGCATGACGACGGCGCTGCGCCGCGCGCTGGATGAACTGCGCTATCTCGAAGTCGAGACGCCCGTGTTGCAGCCCCTCTATGGCGGCGCGGCGGCCAAGCCGTTCACGACGCACCACAACGCGCTCGACATGCCGCTGTTCCTGCGCATCGCGGACGAGCTGTACCTCAAGCGGCTCATCGTCGGCGGGTTCGACCGCGTGTACGAGATCGGCCACGACTTCCGGAACGAGGGGATCGACCGCACGCACAATCCCGAGTTCACGATGCTGGAGTTCTACGAGGCCTACGCCGATTACACGGTGATGATGGGCCGCGTCGAGCAGCTGCTGATCACGGCGGCGACCGCGGTGCGCGACGCGCTGGGGGATGAGCCGCGCCGGCGCCCCGACGGCACCGACGCGGCGCCGGTCCCGGTGTTCGAACCGCCGTTCCCGCGCGTGGAGTGGGTGCCGGCGCTCTCTGCCGCGCTCGGGGTGCCGGACGTGACGGCGCTCGACGATGCCGCGTTGCGCCACGCGGCCGAGCGCGCCGGCGTGCACGGCGTGGCGACCCTGTCCAGGCCGAAGCTGTTGGACGAACTGTTCCAGGCGCACGTGGAATCGCACATCGACACGCCGACGTTCGTCGTGGATTATCCGGTGGAGCTCTCGCCGTTGGCCAAGCCGCATCGCACCAAGCCCGGCCTCACGGAGCGCTTTGAGCTGTTCGCCAAGGGCAAGGAGCTCGCGAACGCGTTCTCCGAACTCAATGATCCGCTCGACCAGCGCGCGCGCTTCGAGGCCCAGGCGCGGCTCAAGGCCGCCGGCGACGAGGAGGCCACCGGGGTGGACGAGGACTACCTGCGCGCGATGGAATACGGCATGCCTCCCATGGGCGGCGTGGGGGTCGGGCTGGACCGGCTGTTCATGTATCTCACCGATACGCCCCACATCCGCGACGTGATCCTGTTCCCGCACATGCGGCCGGAATGACGGGCACGGGCCGGCTCGAGCTCTCGATCGCGTGGCGCTACCTGCGCAGCCGTCGCGGCTCGCGCCTGTTGTCGTTCATCAGCGTGATCGCCGTGGCGGGCGTGGTCGTGGGTGTGAGCGCGCTCATCGTCATCATCGGCGTCATGAACGGGCTGCAGACGGACCTGCGGGAGAAGATCCTCGTGGGCAGCCCCGACGTGCACGTGCTCACCTTCGGCGAGTCGCTGCGCGTGGACGACTGGCGCAATACGATGGCCAAGGTGCGCGAGGTGCCAGGGGTCGTGGACGTCGCGCCGTTCGTGCTGTCGCAGGGGCTCGCCACGTCCGGCAACGGCTACCATGAGGCGGTCTCCATCCGCGGCATCGCGCCGGGTGACTCGGGATCGGCGCAGGTCACGAGCATCCGTGACCATGCGACCTATGGCGACTTCACGTTCCGTGACGGCGACGGGGACGGCGAGCGTCGCGGCGCCGTGCTGGGCCACTTGCTCGCGCAGCGTCTCAACGCGCACATGGGCTCCACGCTGAGCATCATCACGGCGCAGGGTTCGTCGCTGAGTCCGCTGTTCGGCGGGCTCGTGCCGCGGTTCTTCGACTTCGAGGTGACGGGCATCTTCGAGACGGGCATGTACGAGTATGACAACAGCTACGTGTACATGGACCTCGCGGCGGCGCAGGAGCTGGCCGGTCTCGACACCGCGGTGTCGGGCCTCGAGGTGCGCACCACCGACCGCTGGATCGCCCCGGACGTGGCCGCGGCGATCGACACGACGCTGGGCTTCCCGTACCGTACGAGCGATTGGCAACAACAGAACAGCTCGTTGTTCCGCGCGCTCAAGCTGGAGAAGCTCGGCATGGCGGTGATCCTGACGCTGATCATCATCGTGGCGGCGTTCAACATCGTGAGCACCCTGACGATGGTCGTGCGCGACAAGACACGCGAGATCGGCATCCTCAAGGCCATGGGCATGCGCCCCGAGGCGATCCGGCGGATCTTCCTGCTGCAGGGCGCGTTCATCGGCATCGTGGGCACCGGGCTCGGCCTCATCATCGGCGTCGGCGTCGGGCTGGCGCTCGAGCGCTTCAAGCTCATCGCGCTCGACCCGTCGGTGTATTTCATCGACCACCTGCCCGTGCAACTCCAGGTGGGCGATGTGGGACTCATAGTGGGGCTCAGCATCGCGGTGGCCATCGTCGCGACGCTGCATCCCGCGTCGGTGGCGGCCAAACTCTACCCGATTGAGGCGATCCGCAGCGAATGACACCCGTGCTGGAGGCGACCGGCGTGGTGAAGGGCTACCGCGG
>JAKFFA010000081.1:0-22955 GCA_036675455.1 Gemmatimonadaceae bacterium
CGGAAGGGACCGAAGGGTGTTGCAGATCTCGGCCTCTGTCTCCGGATCCAGGGCTGCCGTGGCTTCGTCGAGCACCAACAGCGTCGGTCTCGTGACCAGCGCGCGAGCAAGCGCAATGCGCTGCCGTTGACCACCCGACAGCCGGGATCCCCGCTCACCCACCCCGGAGTTGAGACCGCCCGGAGCAAGCGACACGAAATCCCACGCGCCCGCGAGCCGCAGCGCGCGCTCTACGTCATCGTCGCTGATTGATGGATCGCCAAGCGTCACGTTCGCTCGAATGGAGTCATTGAGTAGAAGCATGTCCTGCGGGACATAGCCAATCGAGGTACGCCACGTCCGGTAATCGACGCTGCTTAGATCGTGTCCATCTACCAAGATCCTACCGGCTGTCGGCTGGAGCAGCCCTCCTATGAGGTCCACCAGCGTCGTCTTACCCGAGCCTGATTCGCCCTCGATCGCAATGAACCGACCGGCCTCGATCTTGAGCGAAAGATCCCGAAGGACGGGCGCCTCGCCATATGCGAACGAAACATCCTCGAACGTGATGCCCTTGGTAACCTGACCCACCGCGACATTACCGCCGGCCACTTCGCGCTCGGCTTCGGTGCGGTGAATGCGTTCCATCAACGACCAAAATGACATCTCACCGGTTGACAGATGTTGCAGCCGGAGCTGTAGCGTGTTGAGGTGCTGGAGGATGCGATAGAACATGAAGGCGAGGACGATGACCGTCGCCAGTGGCAAGCGCCCAACGCTGAACAGCAGGTACAGGCTGATCGCGAGGAGGAGCGTCAGGGTCGGCTCCTGAAAGAAGCGCAGATTTTCCGTGGCATACATGGTGCGCTTCTGCGCGTCGTCGAGTTCACCCACGCTCTTTAGGAACAATGGCTCGATGAGGCGCTCCCGGCCCATTGCCTTGATCGGCTTCATTCCGTGGAGGATGTCGACGGTGATACTCGCCAAGTGCTTGGCCACCTTCACGTAGTCTGACCCCGACCGCCGGGTGAGGCGAACGAATCCGCGGAGCAGGACAAGGATGACCGCGCCAGAGACAATCGCAAAGATCGTCACACGCCACGAGAGCAGCGATGCCAGCGTGATGTACATGGCGATCGGGAACGCCGCCGCCAGGACCTCACAACCCTCGCGATACGCGCCGCCGGCGTGCGTCGACTCAGTGGCGAGAGCGTTCGCCCATCCTCCCGCTCGTTCGCCCGAGAACATCTGCCAGCGCGCCCGCAGCATCGCCCTCACCAGTCGCAGCCGCAACTCGCGTACGACGTGGATCTGCGTCATTCCGACCTGGGTCATAGCGATCCAGAAGAGCACCGCCTTCGCCAGCACGGCGAAGAAAAGGACCGCAAGCAGCGTTGGAAACGTCGCTTGTAGGCCCACTCCCTCTAACGCGGCAATGACGTAACGACCCGGCCCCTCGATCTCGGCAGCGGATCGGTCAGCAAGCTGGAGTAACGGAATCAGCGAGACGACACCGACGCCCTCCAGCAGTCCGGAGGCGCCGAGCATGACCACTGCGGCAGAAGTCCGCCGGGGTGTCGAGGTGAAGAAATAGCGGAGGAACTGGAGCGTGGTCTGCGCGGAAGCCATTTATCAGAGAAGAGGTGTCCGAACGTCGCGACACATCAGAATTCGACGTGTTCGCCTGTATGCTGGTTCGATCAGACCGCTTGGCTGACCGCATCCGGCGATTGGCCGCCGCGAAATCCGATGACGCGTGCGGGGTTTCCCGCGATAACCGAAAATGGGCGGTATGCCTTGACACCCACCACCGCGCCGGCGCACACGACGCATGAGTCAGGCAACGTGACGCCTGGCGAGATGAATGAACTCGCACCGACGAACACATCGTTGCCAATCACGACCGGCTTCTCCGTCTGGCCCTGTTCGAGCACGGCCGTCTCCGTGTCGTCATAATCGTGATTGACGCTCCATACCTTGACCCCCGGGCCAAGGATTACATGGTTTCCGATCTTCAAGCCACCGCGCGCCTGCAAGAAGTTATCGTAACCAATCGTCACGTCATCGCCGACTTCAAGGAGCTCGAGCGAGCGAAACCGACAGCCGGACATCACGGTCAGGTTCTTTCCCGCCGACGCCATGCGCTTTGAGAGATAATGTGAGCGCAACATGTTTCCGAACAGGCCGGGAATCTGCCAGATCAGCCAGAAGGCGTATTGCCGCCTCTCGAGCTTGTCACTCAGGTCCCAGCGCAAGCGGCGGAACAACGTGCGCCACGAGTATCTAGTACCACTCACAGCAGGACTCCGCCCATCGAGTGCGAAGAAAAATATTGGTAGGTATTCATCGAAAGAAATTGGCTGAAGGCGCTGTTGGGGAGGGAGAGTACAGCGTCATTATGCACAGGGGCAAGTGTTATGCCGCGCACGCGCGCACCCGATTAACCCCGGTCGATCTCCATGCATCTAAGGCGATGCCGCTACGCCGCCGTACTCCTCGCGGCAACGGCCATCCTTCTCCTGACGATCTCACCTTCCGTGAGGTCCCCGGCCACCTTGGGTGTGTTCTGCATCACATGCGGCACCCGCGGCCTCGCCGACCTCGCCCTCAACATCCTCCTCTTCCTCCCCCTCGGCGCCGCCCTCGCCCGCCTGGGCTGGACCACCCGCAAAGTCCTCCTCACCTGCATCCTCTTCTCCACCTGCATCGAGCTGCTCCAGCTCTTGCTCCCAGGCCGCACGCCGTCCGTCCGTGATGTGCTCGTCAACGGACTCGGCGGCTGGCTCGGCGCACTGATCATTGCCTATGGTCCCACGTGGGCGAGGCGTAGCCGACAATCAGCACCCGCGTTTCTCACGGTCGTTGTCCTCGCAATCCTCACCGTCGCCACCTCCGGCTGGCTCCTCTCAACCGCCCCCCGGGGCGACCAACCGATCTACGGCCAGTGGGACCCGCAGTTCGCCAACATGGCCCACTGGGGCGGCCAGATCCGCTCAGTCCAGCGCAGCGGAGAACCCATCCCCAGCCGACGCCTGCCACCGACACCGCCCGCGCTCGAATCAGCGCCCATCACCGGCCCGATCACGATCAGCGCCGTGCTCGGCGACCCGCCGCCCTCACTCGCCCCCATCTTCGGCATCGCCGACATCACGGGCGACCACTTGCTCTTGGTCGGCCAGGACCGCAGCGACGTTGTCATCCGCATCCGCCGCCGGTCGGCCCTCATTCGCCTTAACTCACCGGACGTGCGCTTCCCCAACGCGCTCGCCGATGTAAGTCCAGGAAGCTCGCTCGAGCTCGAAGTGTACGGCCTCGAGCACCCCGTGCCCTGCATCATCGTCAACGGCACGGGCACCTGCTCCGCCAAACCAGCCGCCGGTCGCGCATGGGCACTCTTCCTCTACCGCAGTCACTGGTCGCCCATGGCCGTCTCGGCGCTCGACGCCCTGCTCATGCTGCTGCTGGCCTTCCCGGTCGGCTTCTTGGCCTTGGCGGTGCCACGCCGCCTCGCGGTGGGCGGGATCCTCGCGCTCCTCGTCGGAATCCCCATAGCCGCCGCCCAGAGCGGGCTGGCCTTGCCGACGTTCTTCGAAGTCTTCGGCCTCGCCCTAGGCCTCTCAGCCGGCGCCCTGCTCGCCAAGCGCAGCGCACTGCCGCACGTGCCGCTCAGCTATACGCCGCTCAAGGTGACGATTCGGCGATCGACGTAAACGCAAACTCCCCCAACAACCGCTCAATCCTCCCAAACGTCCCCCCCTGCCCCGCATAGTGCCGCACCCGCGTCAACATCGGCACATCAAACCGCGGCTGCCCCGGATCCCACTCCCAGGGATGGATGTAAAACGTCCCCGGCTCGCCGCGCTTCTCCGCATCCCGCAGCGCTGCGCGCACAAGCCCATACGGCAAGATCCTGAAATACGCGCCTCCAGCCGCCGGCAGCGTCTTCCCCAGCGCCCGCAACGTCGCCGGCGGATACTCGCGGATCCGCCCCACCGGCCGCTGGATCCAGTGCGGATCACGCCCACCACCCACATACCCATACCCACGCCGCGACACGGGAAACAGCGACGAGTCATACGTGTGCCCTTCCTCGATCAGCACGTCCAGCGCCCACTCCGTCCCACGCACGATCGAAAAACTCGGCGCACGAAAACCCAGAACTGGCGCGCCGGTCAGGTCCTCAATCACCTGCTTCGTGCGGCGCACCGACGCCCGGAACGCCTCCGGAGTCTGATGCGTGATGCGCACATGGTCATACGTGTGCGACGCGAGCTCATGCCCCGCTGCCGCGATGCGCTTCACCATCTCCGGGTGCCGCTCGGCCACCCAGCCCACGGTGAAGAACGTGCCGCGCGCGTCGTGCTTCGCCATGAGCTCGAGCAGCCGGTCGATCGGCGCCTCGACGCGGCTCTCGAACGTCTCCCAACGCGACATCGGCGCATAGGGCGAGAGCGCGACGACCTGGAAGTACTCCTCGACGTCGACGGTGAAGAAGTGAGGTATGCGGCCCGGTGAAGTGCCCGTGGGCCGCGGCAGTGAGCTCACCGGCCTCAGCGCAGCGTGAGGTCGAGCGACGACCTCGGCCGCACGATCCACTGACCCGTCCCCGACGGCACGAGCACACCCACGACATCGAACCGGTTGGGCGCCACATACAGCCCCGCCGGATACGGCGGCCGGAACGCCGCATCCGCCGCTCGATCCAGCCGCACGAACACGAGCCCTGACCCGTCGTCGATGGTCATCATCAAGTGCCCATCCACGGTCGCGGTGTCGGTCACCGCAGCGTCGAGGATCCGCACGAGCGCGGCGTCGAGCGTGCCACCCGCAGCCGTGGCGGCCGCGGCCGTGGTCACGGTGTTCGCCGTGGGCACGAACGTCGGTGACACAACGAACACACTGACGTCATCGAGCACGGGCTGCCCGAGTCGCGCGGCCACGCGCCCGCTGAGGCGCACACTGTCACCGGCGGCCACAGGCACGGCCGAGGGCCGCACGCGCATCGCGCGGATCGCGCCGCTGGTGTCGACGACATGGAACAGCGTGTCGCTGAACGTCAGCCGCGCATGCAACGCGACGCCCGTCACGACGACGCGCGTGCCGGCGGCCAGCGTCCGCGCCTCGGCCGCGCTCACGATCGGGTAGCCGATGGAGCCGGTGACTTCGACGGAATCGGCCGGGAGCACGGTCACGGAACGCGCGTCGAGCCCCGTGACACGCGCGCTGTCGCCCGCGCTCGCGCTGTCGAGCACGACCTCATACGAGCCCACGGGCACGCCCGAGAACACGAACCGTCCGTCCTCGCCGGTAGCCGCGCGGAACAGCGTATCACCCGAGGCGCCCGACAGCAGCCGCACGCGCGCGCCCTCGAACGGCACATCGGCGTCGTCCGCGCTGAGCGAACCGTTCACATCGAAGAACACGAAACCGGCCACGGTGCCGGTCGCGTCGAGGCCGACCGTGCGGTCGGCGCCGGCGTTCTCGCACGAAGCGAGCGCAACAAAGCAAAACGCGGGAATGGCGGCGCGCATCGAAAGCAGTTGGTGCGCGGAACGCCGCGCCGAAGGGTGCCGCCTCATGGTACGATCCTCAGCCCGACGCGCCACAGCACGCCCGGCGAACGGTCAGCCAGGATCTGGCCGAAATTGGGATTCACGATGTAGGGAACGTTCGTCACGCCGGTGCCGGCGTCGGTCGTCACGCTGCCGGTGCGGTCCACCAGCAACAGCGCGTCATCCACGCGCCCGCGCTCGGTGGCGATCACGTCCAGCGCGTCGATTACGAGCTCGAGCCGTCCCGCGTACAACTGCGCGATCAGGAACGACGCGCGCAGGTCGAGCCGGTGCTGCATCTCCGTGCGACACGAGTTGCGTTCCACAAAGCCGCCCAGCGCCTTGCCGAGGCACGACTGATCCTCAATCGCGGCGCTCATGCCGGCCAGCCCGCTCTGCACGAACGCAGGGTCGTTGCCCCACGCGCCATCACCGTTGGCATCCACACCGTCGCGCACACCGGGCGTGAACGGCGTGCCGGCCTGCAGCCGGTACACGGCGCCGAAGCGCAGCGCGCCCGAAGGACCGGTGCTCCAGTCGGCCGCCGCCAGCACGCGGTGCGGCACGTCAAAATCCGACGTGCCCTCGGTCCAATCCTCACCACCGAATCCGTCGGGGAACGGCGACAACGATGAACGCTGCCCAAGGCCGGGCACATTATCCGTCGTGCGGCTGAACGTGTAGCTCAGCGCGAGACTGAGCCCCGCGTCCTGCACACGCTCGGCGCCGACAGTTACGCCCCAATAGTCCGAGAAGCCCGTGGACTCGAGCGCGTGCACGGCGTCGAAGCCGGCGAACCGGCGGTTGGTGCCGGGTGCCACGGCCAGCAGCGAGCCAATCTGTTCGAGCTCGCCATAGAGCGGCCGGCCGTGCTGGTCAACGCCGGTGGGCGCGGCCGGAAGATTCAGGTCGCGGCGGCGCGCGAGCAGGTCCGTATGCCGATACACGCCATGCGCGAACGTGCTCCATGAGCCGGCCTGGCGCGTGATGCCGAGCGCGAGACGACGCGTGCGCGGACCCTCGAAGTCAGGACCAAGCATGCTGACGGTGCGGCCGACCACTGGCGCCGCAGAAGTCGACGGCGCCGTGGGCCAGTCGCCCAGTGCGCCGGTGCCGTAACGCACCGCAGTCGATCGGTCGAACGTCAGCGCCTCGGCGAGCCCACGTCCATCCGGCAGCGAGCGGAAGATGCCCGCGCCGCCCTCGATCACCCACTCGCGATCACGGCCGAGCTCCCAGCGCACGCCCATGCGCGGCGCGAAGCCGGAGTAGCTCGCATCCACGTTGCGATTGTCGAGCCCGCTGGCCGCCAGCCAATCGGCGCTGCGCTCGATGTCGCTCGCGGGCAACTGCATGTCATCGAAGCGCGCGCCGAGCGTCACGGAGAGACCGTCGGTCACATTCCACGCGTCCTGCACGAAGTACGCGCGCTCGGCCATCGAGAACTGACCGGCCGGCACGCTGCCATCTAGTCCTCGCCAAGCGCCCTCGGCGGCGGCGAAATCCACGGCATCACCGAATCGGAAAGCGCCCGCGGCGCCGCTCGCATAGCGCGAGTCGAGGCGGTGCGAGGCGACCGCGACGCCCGCCTTGAGCTGATGCGCGCCGAGGTCCACGTGCAGGATCGCCGCGGCGCGCGGGGTCGTGCGCGAATCGTCAAACGGTTCGATCGTGCCGTTGCCGATAGTCAGACCCGCGCCGGCCAACGTCGTGCGCGCCAACGCCGAACCCGACGAGCTCGCGTTGGCAATGTCAGCCGAGACGCGAAACTCCTGCGTGAACCGGCCGCCGAGTCGCGCGAAGACGTTCAGTGCGGCCTGCGCCATCACGGCCTCGTAGTCGGTGCCGAGGCGCGCGTTGAGGCCGGTGGGCTCAGCAAGGCCGGTGGACGTCACGCGCGAACCAGACGCACGCAGGTTGACCGCGAAGCGATCGCTGGGCTGGAAGTCGAGCCGGCTGAAGCCGCTCCAGCGCTCGTCGAGGCGTTCGGCCTCGTCCGCGTACATGGAGAGGTCGATGCCGTGCGCGTTGAGCGCGGCGTCGGTGAAGCCGCCGGCGAAGATCGGATCTGCGCCGAGCAGCGCGGGGCGCAGGACCTCGTTGCGCTGGTATTCGGCGCCGATGATGGCCTGCGCCGTGTCGCCCTGCAGCGGGCCACCCGCGACGACCGAGCCGCCATAGGTCGCCGCGCCACCTTCGACCGCGCCGCGCAGCTCGGCGACCTGGCCCGCGCGCAGCGAGCGCGCGCCGAGGCCAACGCCCGTGCCGCCCGCCTCGACGTCAAAGCCGACGCCGCCGATGCGCACGCCGGCCAAGCCGCTGAGCGGGAACGCGAGGCCAGCCGCCTCGGCGCCGTCGCTACCCGGCGCGCCGAAGGCACTGGAGCGCGAGCCGTCCACCATCGTCTCAGCGAGCCGCCAGGGAAGGCCCTCGATCGAGGTCTCGCTCGCGGACGAACTCAGCAGGGCGGCATCGCCGAGGGTGCGGCGGTTGCCGACCAAGTCGGCGTAGCCGCGGTCGAAGAGCCACGACATGGCGGCCACCGCAGCGTTGGTCGCGCGCACGGTGTCGATGTCGGTCACCGGCGGCAGCGCGGGCTGCAGCACGAGGTCGATGCGCGCGTCGTGGCCGGCGGCGATTGCGACGTCCACCATGACAACGGGGCGGAAGCCGAGCGCCTCGGCGGTGACGTCGTAGCGACCGGCAGCGAGGACGCCGAACTCGAAGCGGCCGTCGCGGTTGACTGCTGCCCAGCGCTCGGCGCCGGAGACGCGCTCGACCGCGCGAACCTGGGCGTCTCGGATCGGCGCGCTGCCGGCGTCCAGGACGGTTCCGGAGAGGGAGCCGAAGGTTAGGCTCTGGGCGTCAGCTGACGTGGCTACGGCGAGTGCCGCGAGAAGGGCGATGGCCAGACGGCCGGGTCGTGCTACCGTGGCGGGACGAATCGTTTGGGCGGTTTTCGGCGGCACCAAGGGTCCTCAGTGGGGACGGAAAGTCGGGTCGGGCGTGCGCCGGTCAGTGGGTCGGGCGCGCGAGATAGTATACGGGAGGTGCGAGGAGCGGGCCAATCACCCGAGCGATGTCTCGGGCGGGGCGTCGGAGCGAACTGCCATTTGCGACGTCTCAGGGTGTGTTGCAGACGTGCAGCAGTTATGAGACATGTCGCGACAACATTTCGCAAAACTGGCGGATTTAGAGCTGGCTTCGAGAAACCTGTAAACCTCCGACGCCCCCGACTTTGCGCTCGGACGCCCGTTGCGCCAACGCTACTTTCGGCACTAATCCTGCATTGGGAGGCCCGACGGCAAATGGGGCCGACTCGCGGACCCTGGCTGTCGGAACATGGAGTGTCTTGTGTACCAGAAGCCCGCAGTGCAGAAGTTCGGTTCGTTCCGCGAGTTGACGCAGATTGGTTTTCAGGCGTCTTCCGATGGAGCGTCCGCGTTCGGCATCGGGAACGACGGGTCGGGTTGCTGGACCGATTCGCAGGGCATGCTTCAGTGCCCCACCGCTTCCTGATTTCGCTGTAAGAGAGGCGAGATGTGAACGCCCGTCCTCCCTGGAGGACGGGCGTTCGTATTCTATACAGTGGACGCTGGGGCGCTCACGCGCCGCGTATTGCGCCATGGCATCATAAGTGCAATGTTTTGGGCGTTCGTAGCCACGCCTTTCAGGAGCGCTCGTGTATTCGAAGCCGCAGATCCAAAAATTTGGAACGTTTCGCGAGCTGACGCGGGTCGGCTGGAAGCAAGCGTCCGACGGCCTTTCGATCCTCGGAATCGGTGGCTGCAACGTGTCGGAGTACTTCGGCTACGACTGCCCGACCGACACCGACAGCGGCCCGACCTCGTCCTGAGGCGCCGCGGCGAGTCGGTCCTCGCCGCATCTTTTTCACCGCGGTCACAGCGCAGTCGCCCAGCCCGCCGCGTCGAGTGGATCCGACGCGGCTTTCTTTTGTCCCCACAAGACCCAGCCACATGCAGCTTCCCCTCGCCGAGCCCTCGGTGATCTTCCAGCCAGTGCCAGACGGAGCCGTGCTCTTCTCGCCGGCCACGGAGATCTATTTCGGGCTCAACGAGGTCGGCTCGCTCGTGTGGCAGTTGCTGCCGCCGGCAAGCAGTTCGCTCGATGACCTTTGTGCGCGCGTGGGCGCCACTTATCCGGACGCGGACGCCGCCACGATCCGCGCCGATGTCTCGGACCTGCTGGCCGACCTCGCCCGCGAGGGCCTCGTGCTGCCGCCAAAAGAATCAGGCGCACGGAGCGACGATCGCGCGGACGGCTAAGCTCCTCGGCCTGAGCGCGCGGGAGCTCAGCGACCTCATCGCGGCCCAGGTCGCCCTGCTGCGCGCGCAGTGGCAGCTTCGTGTGCGCCCCGTCGGCTCGTTGGTGCAACGCGCCGCGCTGGTGTCCGACGGTCCGAGTGGCGACGCCGAGCGGGCGCGGCAACTCGCGCTTGCCATCGGCCGCGCCGCCGAGCACGGCGTTTTCCGGCCCCGCTGCCTCGCGCGCTCGATCGCGTTGCGCGACCTGCTCGCGCGCCACGGCATCGAAGGCAGCGTGATCCGCGTCGGCGTGCAGCACGAGCGCGGGCGTTTTCTCGCCCATGCGTGGGTCACGTGGCGCGACCAAGTGCTCGGCGACCGTGCTGATTGGGTCGCGCGGTTCACCGAAGTGGACGACCTCAGCGTGCTCAGGGACGCGTGAGCGCGATCGCGGCGGCGTACCATCCTGGGCGCGGCCGGTCGCATCCGGCGATGGACGTGCGTGTGTGCCTCGATGCCATGCGGCGTCGCGGCGGGGACTCCATCGACACGTGGAGCGGAGCGTGCGAGGCGGGCGCCGCGCCGGTGGCGCGCACGGCAGCGCTGGGCTCGGGCATCGCGCTCGGTGTCGCACGGTACGCATGGGAACTGCCGGCATCCGGACCGCCTGGCATCGTGCGCCGCAACGGCCTCGCCATCGCCGCGGACGCCACGCTGTACTATCGCGCTGACCTGCGCGCAAAGCTCGCCTCGCACGGCGTGCATGTCGACGCCGACGTAGGTAGCGCCGAGCTTATAATCGCGGCATACCAGGCGTTCGGCGCCGAATGCCCGAAGCACCTCGAGGGCGACTTCGCGTTCGTGCTGTGGGACGACGAACGCAGCCGACTCTTCGCCGCGCGCGACTTTGCCGGGCGCCGCACGCTGTTCCATGCGCGCGCCGGCGAGACCCTGCTGATCGCGTCCACCGTGGCCGGCCTGCTCGCCGATACGCGCGTGCCGCGCGAGATGTCCATGACAACGCTCGCCACCGTGGCGGCGGGCATGTGGCTGCACTCGCACGAGACGGGCTACCGCGGCATCGACGAACTACCGGCCGGTCACACACTCGTCGCGACCGCCCGCGGCGACGTGCGCATCGACCGGTTCTGGCAGCCGCCCTCGGAACACGTGCGCGGGCGCGAGTCGCTCGCGGATGCCTCGGCGCAATTGCGCGAGTTGCTCGTGCGCGCGGTGGACGAGCGTATGAGCCCGTCGGGCGCGACGGCAGTCTCATTGAGCGGTGGCTGGGATTCACCAGCGGTGTACGGCGCGGCCCGGCTCGCGCTCGGACAGGTTGCCGGCGTGTTTGGGGCATCCGTGCCAAGCGCGAGCTCGCACAACGGCCGCAGCATTCGCGCCGTCAGCATCAGCTACCCCGAAGGTGACCCCGGCCGCGAGGACGAGATCATCCGCGACATCGTCGCGGGGAACGGTTCTTTTTGCGCGCCCGAATGGATCGACGTCGACACGGTGCCGATGTTCCGCGACGCCGAGCGCGCGGCGGCCGCCCGTGACGAACCGTTCGGCCACGCTTACGAGGAATGGAACCGCGAGCTCTCGCGCGGTGCGCGGCGCGTGGGCGCGCGCGTGATCCTCGACGGGTCGGGCGGTGACCAGCTCTTTCAGGTGTCGTCTGTGTACCTCACGGACCTCCTGCGCGGCGGGCATTGGCTGGAACTCGCGCGCCAATGGCCCACGAGCGGGGGCAAGGGATGGCGCCAGTTCTACCGCGGCGTCGTGCGCCCCGCCCTGCCACCCGCGCTCAACCGTCTCGTGGCACGCGCGCGCGGCATGAAGCCCGCGCCGCACTACCTTGATCGAAACCCGCCATTCTGGTTCCGTCGCCAGTTCCTCGACGAGCACGGGGTGATGGAGCGCGAGATCGCCGCGCGCCCGCGCCCCACGGCCGCGAGCCATGTGATCGCGGAAGCGCACGCATTCCTGCTGTTCCCGTACTTTCCGCGCATCATGCGGCTGCTCGCCGGCTTCGCGGTCGAGGAGGGCGTCGAGCTGCGCGCGCCGCTCATGGACGAGCGCATCGTGCGCTTCGCGGTGCCGCGTCCGTGGCATGAGCGCGTGAAGGGCAAGGAGACCAAGCTCACCCTGCGCGGCGCCATGCGCGGCGTGCTGCCCGATTCCGTGCTCGCGCCGCGCCCGCACCGCACCGGTGTCACGTCGGCATACTTCGTCCGGCAGGTCACCGGCCCCGGACGACCATATTTCGAGGCGATGCTCAACGATTCCCGCCTCGCCGACGTCGGCATGATCGACCCCGCGCGCCTGCGGCGCGCATGGGAGGCGATGCTCGCGAATCCCAACGACACGCTGGGCGCGCTGCTGCACAGCACGCTGCAGGCGGAGCTGTGGCTGCGCGGGAGGATGTCGTGAACGACGCGCATCGGTACACGGTGTACGGCGAGTGCCTGCAGAGCACGATGCAATTCCCGGAGCTCGCCGAGTCCAGCGCGCCCGAGGCCAAGTGGCGGTTCGAGACCACGGCCACGTTGCCGCCGATGCGCGAACCGGTCGAACTCGGCGCCGACAACATCTACGCCGACGTGCACGCGCGGCTGTTCCGGCATGCGGACGGCCACCGCATCACGGTCGACGACACGGGCACGTTCGACATGTCCGCCGATGGCCGGCTCGTGCGCTGGCAGCGGCGTGAGGAGTCGTGGCCAGACTTCGTGCGTGCGCATCTCATGGGCCGTGTGCTCGCAACGGCGATGTTCCATGATGGTTGGCTGCCCTTGCACGGCAGCGCCGTCGCGCTGCGCGAAGGGGTTGTCGCGTTCCTCGCGCCGCGCGGGTTTGGCAAGACATCGCTCGCGCTCGCGCTCACGCAGCTCGGCGCGCGGCTGGTTACGGATGACACGCTGCCGGTGCAGTTGCCAGCGCAGGCCGTCGGGACCCCTGCGCACACAACGGCCGACGCCGTGAAATCTGGCGGCGTCCTCGCCTGGCCAGGCGTCCACAGCATGCGCCTGCGCGCCGATGTGGGCACGGCGCTGGGCATGGAAGCGCCGGACCTGGAGACGCGCGAAGGCAAGTGGCTCGTCAACGACATCGCGGCCGATCGCCGCGCCGAGTCGTGCCTGCCGCTGCGGGCCATCTATCTGATCGATCCGGTCGCGCCCGACACCGCGGCGCTCGCCGCCGCGCGCACACAAATGCCGCCGACGTTCGCAGCCGTCGGTGTCGTGGCGCATGTGAAGATCGGCCGCATGCTGGGCCCTAGCGCGGCGGCGGCCATGCTTGAGCGCGCGGCGGTCATCACCCGTTCGGTGCCCGTGTATCGCCTGCACGCCGCGCGCGACTTGGCGCAGTTGCCGGCGCTCGCGTCGTCGATTGCGGCTTGGCATGGGGGCATATCGTGAGCACGTCAATCATATCGTGCATCGAGGCCGCGCCATGATCGTCCGTCTCGACGGCCTTACCAAGCGATTCCCCGTGCAGCGCAACTGGCGCCAGCTCGTGCGCGCGCCCTTCGGCGGCAGCACGGCCACGGTCGTCGACAACGTCAGCTTCGACGTCGCCGCCGGCGAGATCTTCGGCCTGCTGGGCCAGAACGGCGCCGGCAAGACGACGCTCTTCAAGATGCTCTCGACGCTGATCCTGCCTGACGACGGCGACGCGACGATCGATGGATTCGACGTGCGCACGCAGGGCGAGGAGGTGCGCCACATCCTCGCGCCCGTGATCGCGAACGAGCGCAGTCTCTACTGGCGGCTCTCGGCGCGCGAGAACCTGCGGCTCTACGCCACGCTGCAAGGACTGCGCGGCGCCGCGGGCACCGCCGAGGTGGATCGCGTGCTCGGCGTGACCGGCCTTTCCTCGACCGGCGAGAAGATGGTCGGGCAGTTCTCGTCGGGCATGCGGCAGCGCCTGTTGATCGCGCGCGCGCTGTTGGCCAAGCCGCGCGTGCTGCTGCTCGACGAGCCGACGCGCAGCTTGGACCCGATTTCCGCGCGCGACTTCCGCCGCTTCCTGCGCGAGGTCGTCGTCGGCGAGGAGGGCTGCACGGTGTTGCTCGCGACGCACGACGCCGACGAAGTGTGGGAGCTCTGCGACCGCGTCGGCGTGCTCGAGCGCGGCCGGCTGCTCGCCGTGGACGGCACCGACGTCATGCGCCATCGCGCGGGCAGCGATCGGTACGCGATGTGGCTGCGTGCGCTGGACGCTGATTCCGTCGTGGCGCGCGCGGCGGCCGAGGGCGTCGTGCTGCGGCGTCGTGGCGAGACCGCCGAGCCGGGGTGGGATGAGTACGAGTGCGACATCGCGGGCGGGGTCGAGTCGGCGGCGCGCCTGCTCGCGGCGCTCGCGTCGGGCAACGAGCGTATTGCGCGGTTCGAGCGGGCGACGCCATCGCTGGCGGACCTGATTGAGCGCGTCGTGGCAGCGGAACAAGGTGGAGTCGAATCGGCGGCACATTGTGGCACGCGACAGAATCCCCCGACGCGGGACGGCCAGGTTGCGTAGCGTCCTCGCGCTGATGCGCGCCTCGTATCTCACCGCCGCGAGCTACCGGCTCGCGCTCGTGCTCTCGTTCGTGGGCCTCATGGTGTCGGTGGTTCCGCTGTACTTCGTCTCCGACGCGCTGCAGCCCGTCGTGGCGGAGTCGATCGCGTCGGAGGGCGGCCAGTACTTCGGATTCCTGCTCATGGGATTCGCGTCGATCTATGTGATCTCGGCGGCGACGTCGGCGCTGCCGGGCGCGCTGGCCGGCAGTATCGGCAGCGGCACGCTCGAGGCGCTGCTCGTGACGCGAACGCCACTGCCGTTCACGCTGTTGGGTCTCATTGCGTATCCCGTGGCGCAGGCGTTCGCGCGCGCGCTGATCTTGTTACTCGGCGCGGCCGTACTCGGCGTGCCGGTCGCGTGGGCGTCGCTGCCGTTGGCCATGGTGGTGATGCTGCTCGTGCTCGCGGCGTATCTTGGCGTGGGCCTCATCGGCGGTTCGCTCGTGCTCGTGTTCCGCACGTCGGGCCCGTTGTCCACGGGTGTCATCGCCCTGTCGGGATTGCTGGGCGGCGTCTATTACTCGACCACGGTGATTCCCGCGTGGCTGCAGGACCTCTCGGCGTTCGTGCCGCTGACGTACGGGCTGCGCGCCATCAGGATGCTGCTCTTGGGCGGGGCGCCTGTGCGCGAAGTGGTCAACGACCTGAGCGCGATGACGTTCATCGCCGTCGTGCTGTTGTCGGTGTCGAGCGCCATATTCTCGGCGGCGCTGCGTTATGCTCGTTCGTCGGGCACGCTCTCGCAGTACTGACGTGTGTTTTTTGCTGATGCGATTCCTCCCGCTGCGCTCCTGAGGCGCCGTTCGCGATGCCCCTGTCACTTTCGCTGACGCCCGAATGCCGGCTCGTGTTCGCCGCGGCGCATGTCGCGCCGGACGCGGCGGCTATCGCCGAGCTCGCGCGGCAGCCGCTGGACTGGGGCCGCGTGATCGCGATCGCGGAGATGGAGCGCGCAACGTCGCCGTTGTGGCGTGTCATTGAGCGTTCGTTCGCGGGTACCGTCGCACGCGGCGATGGGGACAATCACGCGGGCGGTTTGCTACCACGCGCGGCCGCCGAGCACCTGCGGCGCAGCGCGATGGTCTCGGACTTCCGTATGCTGCGGCTCGGCGCGCGGTTGCAAGCGACGCTTGCCGCGCTACGCGAACGGGACGTTCCCGTGCTGCTGCTCAAGGGCGCGGCGATGGCGTCGTCGTTCCACGACGGATTCACCGACCGGCCGATGACCGACGTCGACCTGCTCGTGCATCGCGCCGACGTGCCGCGCGCGCGCGAGGCGATCATCGAGTCGGGTTGGCCCGAGACGACGGACCCCGTGCTGCTGTCGCTGCTCAAGGATCAGCATCATCTGCCGCATTTCGTCGATCCAGAGCCGACGGGTCTGCGCATCGAGCTGCACACGATGCTGTTGCCGCCCGACCAGCCGTTTGTGCTCGACGCCGAACGTCCATGGGCGACCGCACGGCCGGCAGCCGCACCGTTCGGCAATGCGCTGGTGGCCGAGCCGCATTTTTTGCTGCTGCATGCCTGCCTGCACTTCGCGTGGTCGCACACGATGCGGTTCGGCGCGTGGCGCACGTTCCGCGACGCCTCGGCGCTGGTGCGCTCGCCCGCGTTCAATTGGGATGACTTCGTCGCGCTCGCGCGTGAGACGAAGGGCCTGACCTCGTGCTATTGGACGCTACGTCTCGCGCGACGGCTCAGTGGCGTCGACGTGCCGCCGGAGGTGATGCGCGCGCTCGCGCCGCCGACCTCGGAGCGCGTGTGTCGCGGACTCGAGCGCCATTTCATCTCGGCCATCGCGCCGGGCGAGGCGCCGCCGTGTCCGTCCGTCAAGATCGCGCGCATGCTGTGGCTGGCGGCGTTGCGGCCGCGTTGGAGCGGGCATGCGGATGCGGGGCGTATCGATCCCGAGCATCGATGGGAACGCGCGCGCGGCACGGCATCGACCGAGACGCTGCCGCAGCGCGTTGCGCGGCACACGAGAGGAATACGGTACTGGTGGGACTTTGCAGCGCGGACGCTGTTTACGCTTTCCCCGCCGCGACCGCGAGGCACACCCACCCCGCAATGAAGCACGCGCCGCCCAGCGGCGTGATGGCGCCGAGCCAACGCGCGCCCGTGAACGTCATTGCGTAGAGCGAGCCCGAGAAGAGCACAGTGCCGGAGAGGAAAAGCCAGCCGGCGGCACCCGCGAAGGTCGAAGTGGTCCGCGTGCACACCCACGCCACTGCGATCAACGCCAGCGCGTGGTACATCTGGTAGCGCGCCGCCGTCTCGAACACCTCGAGCATGCGCGGTTCAACACGCGCACGCAGGGCATGCGCGCCAAAGGCGCCGGCCGCGACGCCGAGCGCGCCCGAGAGCGCGCCCGTGATCAGGAAGAGTCGGTCCATGGCGAGGAATCTAAGCGGCCGCACAGGCGTCCCCGCGTCCACTACGCTTTCCGGAACGCCTCCGGCACGGCGTCGAACAGCTCCGGCAGGTCGATCGTGAGCGGACGGGCGGCACCCTCGGGCTGCCACACGAGGCGCTCGTCCTCCCACACTGCGGACGTCGCACCGGCACGCCAGCGTTCGACGAGTCGCGACGCTGGATGAACGATCCAATATTCGGCCACACCAATGCGCGCGTAGAACGCACGCTTGAGCCCACGATCACGGCTCGCGGTGCCGGGCGAGAGCACCTCAACCGTCAGCATAAGGTCGTGTCCGGAGATCCGGCCCTTCTCCATGACAGGCCGGATCCGGAACGCCAGGATGTCCGGCTGCACGATCATGTCATCATCAAGTTCGACATCGAGCGGCGATACCTGCACATATCCGACGTCTGCACCGCGCACATATGGCGCAAGAAGCTGATAGAGTTCGCCAACGACCGACTGGTGCAGGTTCCCCGGCGACGGCGTCACGAGCAACTCGCCATCGATGCACTCGTAGCGATTCCCGTCGTCGGGAATTTCGCGGACCATTGACGCGGTCCAGTACGGCGGCTGGGAAACGGCAGGCATACCCATATGCTGCTCGGCTCGGCGAGGAAAAGGCAAGTGGTCACGCGCCATGATGACGCTAACCACTCCTAGTTACATCATCGTCCCATTGCCGCCGGTTCCCATACGACGCACGGCGTAGTTATCAGGGCCGCTGTGCTTCCCGCCGCAATTCCTCACCCGCATAGATCGCCACTTCCACACGCCGATTTGCCTGGCGCCCTGCGTCGGTGTCGTTCGTCGCAACCGGCTCACTCTCCCCGAGCCCACGCGTCTTCACGCGCGACGATTCCACGCCCTGCGCGATAAGGTAGCTGCGTGCCGCCGCCGCGCGGCGCTCCGACAGTGACTGGTTGTAGCTATCGCTGCCCGTGGCATCGGTGTGGCCCACGATGAGCAGTTCAGAGCCATCGTACTCCTTCAGGCTCGCAGCCAGTTCGCGCAGGTTCGCGCGCGCCTCGGGCTTCATGTTGTCGGAGTCGAAGTCGTAGAGCAGCCCCGACTCGAACGTCACCTGGATGCCCTCACCCACGCGCTCGACCTTGGCGCCCGGGATGTTCTGGGCGAGCTCCTCCGCCTGCTTGTCCATGCGCGAGCCGATGTATGCGCCCGCCGCACCACCCACCGCGGCGCCAAAGATCGCGCCCTTGGCGGTCCCGCCGTTGTTGTTGCCGATGAGGCCGCCCGCCGCCGCACCCGCAGCAGCGCCGATCAGGCCGCCCGTCTGGGCATTGGTGGCGCAGCCAGAGGCGGCGACGAGACTGGTCATGGCGACCAGGGCGACGGAAAGGCGGATGGTCTTGGTCTTGGTAGGGCTCATTTATGCTCCGGGAAGGGACGTTGGTTGAACCTATGTAGTACACCGGCGGACGGCAGACGGCGGACGGTAGACGGCAGACGAGGTACGATGCGTGGGGGGATGCGGGAGGACGGCAGTTTCCGGCATCGCAGGCAAGCCTGCCGTCCGCCGTCTGCCGTCCAAAAGCTCTTGCTTTCTTCGGTATATGTTCGGTAATTACACCCCATGTCCCTAGCAGCACTCCGCCTGCAGCTGGCCGCCGTCGTCGCAGGGACCCCGAGCTCCACGCCCGGGCTTCCTACCGGTTTGGCGGCCCTTGATGCGGTCCTCCCGGGTGGCGGTCTGCCACCCGGCCGGATCACCGAGCTGCTGGCCGCGCCCGGTCTGGGGAAGACTACCGTCGCCCAGACTCTCGTCACGACGACCATCGCCAGTGGGCGTTGCGTCGCTTGGATAGACGCGACGCGTACGCTCGATCCCAGAGCGCAAATCGCCGACTCCGACGCCCTCTGGGTCGTCCGCCCCACCGATTCCACCCGCGCGCCCTGGTGCGCCGACCTCCTGCTGCGCACCGGCGCCTTCGCGTTGGTCGTGCTCGATGGCGCGCCCGTGCTGCCGCGCGTCGTCGCCGTGCGCCTGGCCCAGCTCGCCCGCGAGGCCGACGCCGTGCTGCTCCTGCTCGGCGACGGCACCAAGGCCGCCGAGCTCGGCAGCGCGCTCCGCCTCGTGATGCGACGACGGGGCACGGTCACGCTCGAGAAGGGTGGCCCGTACCAACACGTTCCTGTGCAAGACCTGGAGAACAGCAGTGGCAAGACCAGCGGAACACACGGCGTCGCGCGTCGCCTGTGTGCGTATCCCGAGATTCCCGATCGGCGCGGTGTGGCTCGATCACGCCAGCGGCGCCGGCCGGCGAACCGGTGACGCGCACGCTTCGCGCGCACAGCAGCAAGCGCATCCGCACGCGCAGCCGCACGCGCAGCAGCGTGCCTCGCACTGGGACGCGCACCCTGCCGCTCTCACCGAGGGCACACTCGTCCGCGTGGCGACCGCGGCCGCCGCGCGTGCGGGCGTTCGCACGGGGATGACCACCGCGCAGGCGCGCGCCAAGTGCGCGGGCCTCGCGCTGCTGCCGTGGGACGCAGCCGTCATCGGGCGCGAGACCGCGCGCGCGAGCGCCGCGTTCCTCATCGCGAGTCCGCTCGTGAGCCCCGCGCGCGACACGCCCGGCGCCTGGTGGGTCGGCGCCGACGGCCTCGAGGGACTCGGCGGCGAACGCGTGCTCGCCGCGACGCTGCTCGACTTGGCGCGCGCGTGGCATCCCAACGCGCGCGTGGCCGTGGCCGACTCATGCGTCACGGCGTACGCGGCCACGTGGTCACGCGCGGCGCGCGGCGCGGCCCATGGTGCGTCCAATGGTGCAGCGCCTAACCGGCCGGGTCCGGTGCACGTCCCGCCCGGCGGCGACCGCGACTACCTCATGCGCGTCCCGATCTCCCTGCTGCCGATGGACGTCGAGCTCCGCGAGACGCTCGGCGCGCTCGGCCTGCGCACGGCGGGCGCGTTCGCCGTGCTCGACCCACTCGAGGTCGAACGCCGCTGGGGCGCCGACGGGCTGGCCGCGTGGCGTCTCGCGCGCGGCGACGACGCGCGTCGTGCCACGCTCGCGCGCACCGACGACCCGCGCGCCATCCGCCATGAGCTCGCCACCAGCGCGCCGACGATGGAGCCCGTGCTCTTCCTCGTGCGCGCCTCGCTCGACCGGCTCGTGGGCGCGCTCGCGTCCGATGGGCTCGCCGCTGTGGCCGTCGCCATCACGCTCACGCTCGAGGACAACGGCCCGCGCGACGACACCGGCGACCGGCGCGCAGACGTCGATGACCAACACCTGCGCCTGGACAGTTTCACAGGGATTACCGTCACGCGCGAAGCGCGGCCCGCGCGACCCGTCGCGCGCGCGGCGCCGCTGTTCGAGCGCTGCCGCGCGCTGCTCGACACATGGACCGTCGAGGCGCCGATCACCGCCGTGGAGATCCGCATCACCGCCACAGCGCATTCGTCGGCCGAACAGGGCGACCTGCTCATGCCCTCGTGGCGCGACCCTGCCGCCGCCGAGTCCGCGCTCGCGCGACTGCGCAATACGTTGGGCGCGGGGAGCGTCGTGCGGCCCGTGCGGCGCGACTCACATGCGCCCGAGCGCGCAGCGGCATGGGAGGACGTCGAGCAGGCGGCGACGGCGGCGCCTGTTGATAGCGCAGTCGCGCTCGCGTCCACCAAAACTGAACCCGCCGCGCGACTGCTCGAATCGCCCGAGTCGATCGCAATCACCACCGACAAGCGCGGCGTGCCGCTGCTGATGTTCTGGCGCGGCCGCCGCATCACGATCGCGCGCGCCGACGGGCCTGAGCGGCTCTCAGGTGAGTGGTGGCACGCGGAGCCGTTCGCGCGCGACTACTGGCGCTGCGAGAGCGATGAGCTGGGGCAGGACCTGCTGGTGTATCGCGACGCCAAGGGGTGGCGGCTGCAGGGGTGGTATGATTGAACGGCAGAGAGTAGACGGCGGACGGCGGACGGCAGAACTATACCGGCCGGCCTTACTGCTGCGCGCGGAGAAAATCCGGCACGCCGTCGAAAAATGCCGGCAAGTCGATAGTGAACGGCTTTGCCGCACCCTCGGGCTGCCACACAAGGTTACCACTCTCGCGCACTGCGGCCGTCGCACCGCTGCGCCAGCGTTCGATCAGCCGCGCAGTCGGGTCGACGATCCAATACTCCGCGACACCAATGCGTGCGTAGAAGGCGCGCTTGAGGTCACGGTCGCGACGCTTGGTGCTGGGCGAAAGGACTTCGACCGTGAGAAAGAGATCACGTCCCGGAACCCTGCCTCGTGCAATCAGCGGGCTTGGACGAAATGCCATGATGTCCGGCTGCACAATCATACCGTCATCAAGTTCCACGTCGAGCGGAGAAAGCAGCACCATCCCGCTCATCTCCTCGACATATGGAAGCAAGATCCAGTGCAGCTTGCCGACGACCCACTGGTGCAGGGTTCCTGGCGATGGCGTCACGAGCAGCTCGCCGTCGATGCACTCGTAGCGATTCCCGTCATCAGGGAGGTCGCGGACCATCGAGGCGGTCCAGTACGGCTGCGACGCGGCGGGCATACCCATACTCTGCTCGGCTCGGCGGGAGAAAGGCAAGTGTTCACGCATCACGATTGCGCCGCAGGGAATGAGTGGCGCCATCACCACAGCGCGGACGATATCGAATGACCGCCTACGCCGAACTCCACTGCCACTCGACCTTCTCGCTGCTCGATGGCGCCTCGGACCCCGAGCGCCTCATCGAACGCGCCGCCGCACTCGACCTCGCCGCGATTGCGCTCACCGATCACGACGACGTCGGCGGTGCCGTGCGATTCTCCACGGCCGCCGCCAGCGCGGGCGTGAACGGCATACTCGGCGCCGAGATTACCGTCGACGTACCGGTGCCGCGACATACGCAGTCGCAGCACGGGAGTTCGCCCACCCAACGCGCCGACGCACACGATGTTCCGCTCCCCGGCCTCGTGCGCGACGAAGACGGCACACCGTACCTGCGCACGCAACTCGTCTGCTTGGTCGAGTCACGCGAGGGTTGGGGCAACCTGTGCACGCTGATCACGCGCGCGCGACTCGACCACCCGCGCGGCGAACCGCGCGTGACGCTCGACCAACTCGCCGCGCATACGAACGGATTGTTCGCGCTCACCGGATCGACACGCGGCTGGGTGCCGCAACTGCTCGCGCTGGGGCATGGCGCGTCTGGTGCGCTCGGCGCGTCCAGTGCACTCGGCGCGGCCGGTGCCTCCACGACCGCTGCCGACTCCACACGCGCCGCGCGCGACGCGGCCGGCCAACTCGCCGAGCTCTTCGACAATCGCCTTGCGATCGAGTGCTGGGACCACGCGCTGCCCGAGGAACGCGCACTCGTGCGCGAGCTGATCCCACTCGCCGAGTCGCTCGGGTTGCCGTGGATTGTCGCCAATGACGTGCACTACGCCACGCCGCGCGGACGCAGCGCGCACGACGTGCTCAGCGCGTTGCGCCACGGCGCGACGCTCGATGAGATGGGCACGCGACTGCGTCCCAACGGCGAGTGGTACCTGAAGGGCGGCGCGCAGCTCGCGAAGCGATGGCAGGGCACCGAGGCCGGCATCGCCGCGACGGTCGGCATCGCCGAGCGTTGCGAGTTCCGGCTGGGCATGTTGAAGCCGAAGCTGCCGCGTTTTCCCTTGCCGCGCGGCGTCACGGAAGACGAGTACCTCGAGCGTCTCGTCGAGCAGGGCGCGAACGAGCGCTGGGGCGACCAGCGCACGCCGCGTCACGACAAGCAGATCGCGCACGAGCTGCAGTTGATCTCCAAGCTCGGCCTCTCGGGTTATTTCCTGATCGTATGGGACATCGTGCGCTTCGCACGCCGCGAGGGCATCCTCTGCCAGGGCCGCGGCTCCGCGGCCAACAGCGCTGTCTGCTTCTGCCTCGGCATCACCGCCGTCGACCCCATCAAGCTCGAGTTGCTGTTTGAGCGATTCCTCAGTGAGGAACGCGCCGAGGCGCCCGATATCGACATTGATTTCGCGCACCGCGAACGCGAGCGCGTGCTGCAATACGTGTACACGCGCTACGGCCGCGAACACGCGGCGATGGTTTGCGAGCACATCACCTGGCGCGGCCGCAGCGCCATCCGCGACGCCGCGCGCGTGCTCGGCTTCTCGCCCGAACAAGCCGGCGCCCTCGCCGCCTTCAGCGACCGCTATAGCGCCAAGAG
>JAKFFA010000082.1:0-22916 GCA_036675455.1 Gemmatimonadaceae bacterium
AAGAGCACCTTCCTACACGTGCTGGGCGCCCTGGAGCGCCCCGACGCGGGGTCCGTGACGCTCGCGGGCGAGTCGACCGTCGGCGCGAGCGATGAGCGGCTGGCGGAACTTCGCAACCGTACTGTGGGATTCGTCTTTCAGTTCCATCATTTGCTCAAGGAGTTCTCCGCGCTCGAGAACGTCATGATGCCACTCCGTATCGCGAACCGCCCTGTCGGCGAGGCCCGTGCGCGGGCCGAAACGCTGCTGGAACGCGTGGGCCTCGCGGCGCGGCGCCACCACCGGCCGGCCGAGTTGTCCGGCGGTGAGCAGCAGCGCGCCGCCGTCGCGCGCGCGCTCGCGGGCGAGCCGCCGCTGCTGCTGGCCGACGAACCGTCGGGCAACCTCGACCACCAGAACGCCGAGCGGCTGCACGACCTGTTCGCGCAGCTCACGGACGAGATGGGCGTGGGCGTGGTGGTGGTGACGCACAACCGCTCGCTGGCGATGCGCGCGCGCCGCGTGCTGCATCTCGAGGACGGCGTGCTGCATCCGACGGCGCAGTCGGAAGGGAGTGTCTGATGGTCTGCGACCAGTGCCATGAACGCGACGCGGTCGTCCATCTCACGCAGATCGTGGACGCGGCCGTCACGCAGGTGCATCTGTGCGAGAAGTGCGCGGCAGCGCGCGGCATCGAGACGTCCGTGACGGTGCCGAAGCATCCGCTGGGCGACTTCCTGCAGGCCGTGCAGCAGCAGGCCGTGCAGTTCCCGGGCGACGCCGCGCGGTGCGCCTACTGCGGCACGTCGTTGCGCGATTTCCGCGCCAGCGGCCGGCTCGGCTGCGCGCACTGCTACGGCGCGTTCGAACAGAGCCTGCGCGAGCTCCTGCGGCGCGTGCACGGCGCAACGCGGCACGAGGGCTGGCGCTACGAGGCGCACGACCCTGAACTGCTGACACGCGACCTGACACTGCATGAGTTGCGCGAGAAACTCGAGCGCGCCGTGTCACAAGAGGAGTTCGAGACGGCGGCGGCGTTGCGGGACCAGATCCGGGGGCTCGAGTGACGGGTCGATCCGTGATCGCGCGTGGAGCGCGGAGGCGCCCGTGACGCTCGACGTCTCCCTGCTGCCTGACGGCGGCCTGCACTGGCTCACGGCCACGGGTGACCATGCCGGCATCGTGCTGTCGTCGCGCATCCGGCTGGCGCGCAACCTCGCGGGGTTCGCGTTCCCGACGCGCGCGCGCGAAGGCGAGCGCCTGCGCGTGTTGCAGCAGCTGCGCGACGCGGCGCCGCGCGTGCCGTCGCTGCGCGATGCGGCGCTCGTGCGCGTGGACGAGTGCTCGCCGCAGGAGCGGCTGCTGTTGCACGAGCGTCACCTTGTGAGTCGTGAATTGGCGGGGCTCGACCTGGGCGCGTCGCTGCCGGGCGCGGGGGCCGTGTTCGTGTCGGGCGAGTCGGGGCTGATGGTGAACGAGGAAGACCATCTCCGCCTGCAGGTGTTCAAGTCGGGCTTCGACGTGCCGGGCGCGCTGCGGGCGGCCGGGCAGGCCGACCGCGAGCTCGGCGCCGAGCTGCCGTACGCGTGGCATGGCGAGTTCGGGTTCCTCACGGCGTGTCCCACGAACACGGGGACGGGCATGCGCGCCTCGGTGCTGATCCACTTGCCGGGACTCGTGCTGACGCAGGAGATCGGCAAGGTGCTGCAGGGCCTGCAGCACATGGGCCTGACGTATCGCGGATTGTACGGCGAAGGGAGCGACGTACTCGGGAACTTCTTCCAGATCTCGAACCAGACGACGCTGGGCCGCTCGGAGGATGAACTGGCGGACCAGCTCGTGCGCGTGGTGCAGCGCGTGATCGAGCGAGAGGAGGAGGCGCGCCGTGTACTGTTGCGCGACGCCGGTTATATTATTGAGGACAAGTTGTGGCGGGCGTACGGCACCCTTCGACATGCGCGGAACCTGCCGGCGGATGAAGCGATGAACCTCCTCAGCGGGGTTCGGCTGGCCGCCGGACTGAACCTGGTCTCCGGGCTCAGTGTATACACGCTCAACAAGCTCCTGATCTTCAGCCAGTCGGCGCACCTGTCCCAAGCGGCGGGACGGGTGCTCACGGAAGGCGAGGCGAACCTGGCGCGGGCCCGCTACGTGCGCCAGGTACTTGCCAAAGAGGCGCGCCTGCCCGGTTGACCCCTGGGATGGCAGAGTCGAGGCGACTGATGAACGGTTACAACTTCACGGAGCGAGTGCGGAAGGTCCTTGCGATGGCGCGCGAGGAGGCCGCGAGGCTGCACCACGAGTACGTCGGCACCGAGCATATCCTGCTCGGCCTCATCCGGGAGGGTGAGGGGGTCGCGGCTGCGGTGCTGCAAAACCTCAGCGTGGATCTCGAGGAGATCCAGCAGAAAATCGAGGAGACGGTCAAGAAGGGGAAGGCCGCCCAGGCGACCGGCCCGGACCTGCCGTACACGTCGCGCGCCAAGAAGGTGCTCGAGCTCGCCATGGGCGAGGCGCGCGAGCTGAACCACAGCTACGTGGGCACCGAGCACCTGCTGCTCGGCTTGCTGCGCGAGGAGAAGGGGATTGCGGCCCAGGTCCTCACGGACGCGGGCGTGAACCTCGAGGCCGCTCGTGCGGAGACGCTGCGCCTGCTCGGCACCGAGATGCCGCAGGGTGGCGCGACGGGTACTTCGACGGCGTCTCCGGTACCGGCCTCGGCCAAGGGTGAAAAGAAGTCCAAGACGCCCGCGCTCGACCACTTCTGCCGCGACCTGACCACGCTCGCCTCCGAGGGGCAGCTCGATCCCACGATCGGCCGCTTCAAGGAGATCGAGCGCGTCATGGAGGTGCTGTCGCGCCGCAAGAAGAACAATCCGGTGCTCATCGGCGAGCCCGGCGTCGGCAAGACGGCCATCGTCGAGGGCTTGGCGCAGCTCATCGCGAACAACGAGTGCCCCGACTCGCTGCGCGACCATCGCGTGCTGTCGCTCGACATGGCGGCGGTGATCGCGGGCACCAAGTACCGCGGCCAGTTCGAGGAGCGCCTCAAGGCGGTCATGAACGAGATCGCGCAGAACAAGCAGATCATCCTGTTCATCGACGAACTGCACACGCTCGTGGGCGCGGGCGCCGCGGAGGGCGCGATCGACGCGAGCAACATGCTGAAGCCGGCGCTGGCGCGCGGTGAGCTGCAGTGCGTGGGCGCGTCGACGCTCAACGAGTACCGCAAGTACATCGAGAAGGACGGCGCGCTCGAGCGGCGCTTCCAGACGGTCGTCGTGGATCCGCCCTCCATCGAGGAGACGGTGGAGATCCTGAAGGGGCTGCGCGCGAAGTACGAGGATCACCACCGCGTGACGATCCCGGACGAGACGCTGTCGATCGCGGCCAAGCTCTCCGAGCGCTACATCACCGACCGCTTCCTGCCCGACAAGGCGATCGACGTGATCGACGAGGCCGGCGCACGCGCGCGGCTCGCCGCGCAGGTGCCGCCGCCGGCGGTGGCGGAACTCAAGACGAAGCTCGAGGCCGTGAACGCGGAGAAGGACGCCGCCGTGCGCGACCAGAACTTCGAGCGCGCCGCGGCGCTGCGCGACACCGAGCGCGAGCTGCAGGCGGAGATCCGCGCGCGCCAGGAGGAGTGGGAGACGCGGCGCCAGTCGTTCCGCCCCGTGCTCGGGGAGGAGGAGATCTCCTTCATCGTGAGTCGCTGGACGGGCATCCCCGTGACGCGCCTGCAGGAAGCCGAGACGGCGCGCCTGCTGCGCATGGAAGAGGAGATCCACAAGCAGGTCGTGGCGCAGGAGGACGCGATCAAGGCGATCTCGCGCTCGATCCGCCGCAGCCGTGCGGGCCTCAAGGACCCGCGTCGGCCGATCGGTTCGTTCATCTTCTCGGGGCCCACGGGCGTCGGCAAGACGGAGCTCGCGCGCGCGCTCGCCAAGTTCCTGTTCGCCGACGAGAGCGCGCTGATCCGCGTGGACATGAGCGAATACATGGAGAAGTTCTCCGTGTCGCGGCTCATCGGCGCGCCGCCGGGCTACGTGGGTTATGAGGACTCGGGCACGCTCACCAAGGCCGTGCGCCGCAAGCCCTACAGCGTGATCCTGCTCGACGAGATCGAGAAGGCGCATCCGGACGTGTTCAACATCCTGCTGCAGGTGCTCGACGAGGGGCACCTCACGGACAACTACGGCCGCATGATCGACTTCAAGAACACGGTCGTGATCATGACGTCCAACGTGGGCGCCAAGGACATCATGAAGAACCGCACGCTCGGGTTCAGCGCGGTGGATCCCACGCAGAACTTCGACCGGCTCGCGGAGAAGGTGAAGGAGGAGTTGCAGCACGTGTTCAATCCGGAGTTCCTGAACCGGTTGGACGACGTGATCGTGTTCCACCCGCTCTCGCGCGAGCATATCGCCGAGATCGTGACCATCCTGCTCAAGGACGTGCAGTCTCGGCTGGGGGATGAGGACCTCACGCTGAAGCTGACGGAGCCAGCGGTCGACTTCCTGGTGAAACACGGGTATGATGTGAGCTACGGCGCACGCCCACTCAAGCGGGCCATCCAGCGCTGGATCGAGGACCCCCTCTCGGAGAAGATCCTTCTCGCGGAGTTCAGCCGCGGGGATGAGATCGAAGTCGACGTGTCCGGCGACGGCACGAGGCTCGAGTTCAGGGTCCCGGCCAGCTCCCCCAAGGCCTGAGTACAGAAGCCCGCTTTCCCGGCAGTCCCTTCGAACGAGGGTCGAGGCCGGACGGTTGAAGCCCGTCCGGCCCCGGTCCGTGTATATTCCGTCCATGCAACGTGTTCCGTCGGTCGCACTCGCCTTGTCTCTCATATTGGCGAGCGCACCATTGTCGGCCCAGGAGCCGACGCCCGCCGCCTCGGTTGGTCGCTGTCTTGTCCCGGACTCGCTGGAGGTCCGGGGCGCGGAGCGCGTCTCACCGCAGGCGGTCTTGGCGACCGCCGGGCTGATCCGGGGAGACTCGCTGAGCTTCCCCGAGATCCAGCGCGCCATCCGCGACATCTTCTCCACGGGTGACTTCGATGACGTGCGCATCGACTGCGGCCTGCCCGAGGACGGCGCGAATGCAATCATGATCATCAGCGTCGATGAGCGTCCGTTGCTGGGGGCCGTCACCGTCGAAGGACCCGACAAGGTCTCGCGCCGTGACGTCGAGCAGCGCGTGGACATGCTGATCGGGCGCCCGCTGGACCCGGCCGCCGTCGCGACCGCGGTCAGCGGCATCGACTCGCTCTACGAGGCCAAGGGCTATTATCTGGCGCGCATCCGGCCGGACACGTCGTTCGTGGGCGACCGCATCCACCTCACGATCAATGTCGAGGAAGGGCGCCGGCTCGCGATCTCGGGCACGCGCGTCGAGGGCAACGCTGCGGTCAGCGATGAGGATGTCGTCGACGCCATGTCGGTGAAGCCCGAGGGCTTCCTGTGGTACCGCAAGGGGGAATTCGACGAGGACAAGTACGCGGCGGACCTCGGCCAGAACATCCCCACGCTGTACGCCGAGCGCGGGTATGTGGATTTCCAGCTCGACCATGACACACTCATCGTCGACCGCGACCGAGGCAAGGCGCTCATCGCCCTCGATGTGCGCGAGGGGCCGCAGTACACCGTCTCCGGTTTCGACGTCGTGGGCAACCGCCGGTTTTCCGCGGAGCAGATCAGCTCGCTGTATCCGTTCGCGGATCGCGGCCGGTCGCTGACGCAACGGCTGCGTGGGCTCATCGGCGGCAGCTCGCAGGACCCCGACGTGTTCAACCGGACGCGCTGGGAAAAGGCGACGCAGGAAGTGCAGACCCTCTACAGCAACCAGGGCTATATCTACGCGCAGGTGCGGCCGGTGGTCGAGCGCAATCCGACCGACTCCGCGACGGTGCGCCTGCGCTGGGACATCGTCGAGGGCACGCCGGCGATCATCAACCGCATCGACATCGTCGGCAACGACTTCACGGTCGAGAACTGCATCCGCGACCAGCTCGTCATCATCCCGGGCGACGTCTTCAACCAGGACCGCCTGATCCGCAGCTACCAGGGCATCTCGAACCTCGGCTTCTTTGAGACGCCACTGCCGTTCCCGGACACGCGCCTCGCCAACGAGGACGGCGACATCGACATCATCTTCCGCGTGGAAGAAAAGCGCAGCGGCATGGTGAACTTCGGCGCGTCGATGGGGCAGGGCACGGGCTTGGGCGGCTTCATCCAGCTCGAGCACCCGAACCTTTGGGGCAAGTGCAAGCGCGGCAGCATCCAGTGGCAGTTCGGCCAGTACATCAACGACTTCAGCGCCTCGTACACGGACCCCGGCATCCGCGGCACGCTGATCTCGGGCACCGTGACGGGGTACCGCTCGCAGGCGCGCTTCCGCATCGCGGACCTCGGCCGCACGACGCGCACGGGCGGTTCGCTGCGCGTGGGCTTCCCGTTCCCGGGCTCGCGCTTCACGCGCATCTTCACGACATACGGCTTGGAGTCGGTGCGCTACGGCACGGATGGCCTGCTGGGTTCGATCTCGACGTCGGCCTGCGAAGGCTGCCTGCGCAGCACGTTCGGGCTCGACCTCACGCGTGACACGCGCGTCGACTTGCCGTTCGCGACCGACGGCCAGTTGCAGAACTTCAGCGCGCAGTTCAACGGCGGCATCCTCGGCGGCAGCGCGACGTTCCAGCGCTACACGGCGGAGATCCGCAACTATGCGCTATTGGCGCGCATCGGCGGCAACGGCATCAACAGCCAGCCGCTGCGCCTGACGTTCGGTCTCTCGGCGCGCTCGGGCGTCGTGGTGGGCGATCCGGGCGATTTCTTCTGGTCGCAGCAGTTCTCGCTGGGCGGCGTGCAGTTCGGCGAGATGCTGCGCGGCTATCCCGAGTTCTCGATCACGCCGCGCGGGTTCTCGACGAACACGGGCACGTACAACGCGCAGCGCGAGTCGTTCGGCAGCGCGTTCTTCGCGGGCACCGCGGAGATCGGCCTGCGCTTCAACCAGTCCATTTACATCAGTTCTTTCTTCGACGTCGGCAACCTGTGGGCACGGCCGAGGGACTTCGATCCCACACGGCTGTTCCGCGGAACCGGCTTCGGTGTGTCCACCGTCACGCCACTCGGTCCACTCGGGATCGACTATGCGTACGGCCTCGATCGCCGCGATGAACTCGGCCGGCCGGATCCGAAGTGGCAGTTGCACTTCCGTCTCGGCCAGATCTTCTAACCTTCCGGAGCCACCATGATCGTCCGTTCCCGCGGCTTGCTCGCCGCCGCCGTCCTGCTGCTCGTTGCCGCCGCGCCGCTGGCCGCGCAGCAGAAGCTCGGCTATGTCGACAGCCGCAAGATCCTGCAGGAGATGCCGGGTCGCGCGCAGGCCGAGGCTGCCTTGCGCACGCACATCGAGGCGCTCGGCGCGCGCGAGAAGCGCATGGTCGACTCGCTCAACGCGATGATGAACGCGTTCGAGCGTGACTCCGCGACGTTGACGCAGGCGGAGAAGGTCACGCGCTTTACGGCGCTGCAGCAGTACGACGCCCAGTACCGCGACACGATCGAGGTGCTGCAGGCGGAGGCGGAGCAGCGGCAGCAGGAGGCCATGGCGCCGTTGTTCGACCAGATCCGCATCGCGCTCGAGGACATCCGGCGTGAGGAAGGCCTCTCCATGATCTTCGACATCGGCGCGCAGGTGAATCCTATCGTTGCGATGGACAAGAACCTGGACCTGTCCGACCGCGTGATCGCGCGCATCCGCACGATGCCAGCAGCGCGGCCGACGGCGGCACCGTCCGCGCAGCGCGACACCACGCCGCCGGCGGGCCCGGTGTCGGCGCCGGCCGGCGTTCGCAAGCCATAAGCACGACGGCCACGGCCTCCCCCACCGCCAAGGCCAGCGGCCCTCGATGACCCCCAGGGAGACGACCGCGTTGCGGCTCGCCGACGTCGCTACCGCCGTCGGCGGGCGACTCGTGGGCGACCCTGATCTGGTGGTCGGCGGCATCGCGCCGATCGACCGCGCCGGCGCGAGCGAGCTGACCTTCCTCGCATCGCCGAAGTACGCGCGGCTGTTGGAGTCCTGCGAGGCGGGCGCGGTGCTCGTGACGCCGGAGTTGGAGGCGACGCCGGGTCCGTGCGCGAACCGCATCGTCGTGGCGAAGCCGCACGAGGCGATGCTGGCGCTGCTGCCGCGGCTCTACCGCATGCCCGAGCGTCCCTTCACGGGCGTGCATCCGACGGCGGTCGTCGCGCCGGATGCGCAGGTGGACCCCACGGCGTGCGTCGAGGCGTTCACGCTGATCGGCGCCGGCGCAACCATCGGCCGGAACGCCTGGATCGGCCCGCACTGCACGGTGGCTGACGGCGTGACAGTGGCCGAGGACGCGCGGCTTGTCGGCCATGTGACGCTGTATCCCGGCACCGAAATCGGCGCGCGCAGCGTGCTGCACGCCGGCGTGCGCGCGGGCAGCGACGGTTTTGGGTACGTCTCCCAACCCGGTGTGCACCACAAGATCCCGCACGTGGGCCGGTGTCTCATCGGTGCCGATGTGGAGATCGGCGTGAACTCCACCATCGACCGCGGCAGCATCGACGCGACGGTGATCGGGGACGGCTGCAAGTTCGACAACCTGGTGCACGTCGGGCACAACGTCCGCGTGGGGCGTCTCTGCCTGTTCACGGCGGGCACGGCGATCGCCGGCAGCGTGCGCGTGGAGGACGGGGTGGTGCTCGCGGGGCAAGTGGGCGTCGGCGGGCACGTGACCATCGGCGCGCGCGCCGTGGTGACGGCGCAGGCCGGCGTCATCTCGGACGTCCCCGCGGGTGAGACGTGGGGCGGTTTTCCCGCGCGCCCGCACAAGGATGCGATGCGTGGTTACGCCGCGCTCGCCAAGCTGCCGGAGTTCATGAAGCGCGTCGAGCGGTACCTGCGCACGAAGGGCGAGTGAACGGCCCGCCGCGCCGCGTCGCCGTCCACGGCCCATGAGCTCCCCATCACGGCGCACCATCGCCGCGTCGGTCGAGATCCGCGGTGTGGGGCTTCACCTCGGTCGGGACTGCACGCTGACGTTCCGGCCGGCGGCGGCCGGCAGCGGACGCCGGTTCCGGCGAACGGACCTGCCGGGCGCGCCCGAGACGGCGGCCCATGTGTCGGCCGCGATCGCCGCCGAGCGCCGCACACAGCTCGGGAGCGGCGAGGGCGCGCTGCATACGGTCGAGCACGTGCTGGCCGCGGTGGCGGGGCTCGGGATCGACGACGTGCTGATCGAGATGGACGCCGCCGAGCCGCCGATCATGGACGGCTCGGCGGAGCCGTTCACGGCGGCGCTGCGCGCGGCGGGCGTGGTCGACCACGGGGGGCAGCCCGAGGTGCTGCGTCTGCGTGAGAGCGTGCGCGTGGTGGACGGCGAGTCCGTCTACATCGCGCATCCGGCGGACGACCTGGACCTCGACGTGCAGATCGACTTCGCGCATCCGTGCATCGGCACGCAGCGCGGGCAATATCGCGTGACGCCCGAGGTCTTCTCGCGCGAGCTCTCGCCGGCGCGCACATTCGGGATGCTGAGCTGGGTGGAGGAGCTGCGCGGCAAGGGGCTCATCCGCGGGGCATCGGAGGCAAACACCATCGTGCTCGATGCGACGGCGGTCGTCGGGACGACGCTGCGTTGGCCGGACGAGTTCGTGCGGCACAAGGCGATGGACGTGGTGGGCGATCTCGCGTTGGCCGGCATGCGCATCGCGGCGCGCATCTCGGCGGTCAAGCCGAGTCACAGGGGGACCGTCACACTGGTGCGCGAGATGCTCGCGCATGCGGTGCCGACTCAATCGGAGGAATGTGTGCTGGAAATCGAAGACATCATGAAGATCCTGCCCCACCGATATCCGTTCCTGCTCGTGGACCGGATCGTCGAGATGGAGGAGAAACAGCGCATCGTCGGCATCAAGAACGTGACGATGAACGAGCCGTTCTTCCAGGGGCACTTCCCGGGGCACCCGATCATGCCGGGCGTGCTCATCGTCGAGGCCATGGCGCAGGTGGGCGGTGTGCTGCTCATGGGCACGGTGGACGACCCCGAGAGCAAGGTGGTCTATTTCATGTCGCTCGACAACGTGAAATTCCGGCGCCCCGTGAAGCCGGGTGACCAGCTCCGCTTCGAGGTGAACATCATCCAATTGCGCAACACGGTATGCCGCATCGCGGGCGTCGCGAAGGTGGACGGTGCGGTGGTCTGCGAGGCGGAAATGGCGGCGGTGGTCCGCGACCGATGACGCCGCGCATCCACCCGACTGCGGTGATCGACGCCGGCGCGGAGCTTGCCGACGACGTCGAGGTGGGGCCGTGGGCCTATATCGGGCCGCACTGCACGGTGGGCGCCGGCAGCGTGATCCACATGCGCGCGACCCTCGAGGAGCGTGTGCACCTGGCGGCGCGCGTGACGGTCGGCATCGGCAGCGTGCTGGGCGGCGCGCCGCAGGACCTCAAGTTCAGGGGCGAGGAGACGACCGTCGAGATCGGCGAAGGCACGACGATCCGCGAGTACGCCACCGTGAACCGCGGCACATCCGAGTCGCAGAAGACCAGCGTCGGCAAGGGCTGCTTCCTGATGTCGTATGTGCACCTCGCGCACGATTGCCACCTGGGCGACGGCGTGATCATCTCCAACGGCACGCAGCTCGCCGGCCATGTGCGCATCGACGACCGCGCGATCATCTCCGGGCTCTGCGCGGTGCACCAGTTCGGCAAGATCGGCCGGCACGCGTTCGTGGGCGGCATGTCGCGCGTGGCCAAGGACATTCCGCCGTTCGTGAAGGCGGTCGGCAACCCGGTGAAGCTCTACGGCCTCAACACCGTCGGACTGCAACGCAGTGGGTTCCAGGACGAGGTCGTGGCCGAGCTCAAGAAGGCGTATCGACTGTTCTTCCGCTCGGACGTGAACATCACGCAGGCACTTGACCGCGCCGCCGCGGAGCTCAAGCCGTTCCCCGAGGTCCAGGCATTCATCGCGTTCGTCGAGGACAGCGGGCGGGGCGTGGTGACATGACCGCCACCACGAAGACGCGCGCCGGCCGCGACAAGGGGCCGCTGCGCCTCGGCGTCATCGGCACGGGCAGTCTGGGCTATCATCACGCGCGCATCATGCGCGACCTGGAGGGCGTCGACTTCCGCGGGTTCTACGAGTCGCGCTCCGAGCGCGCGCGCACGGTCGCGTCGGAACTCGGGATCACGTCGCACGAGTCGATCGGCTCGCTGCTCGATGAGGTCGATGCGGTGTCGATCGTCGTGCCGACGTCGCGGCATCATGAGGTCGCGATGGAAGCGCTCGGGCGCGGCAAGCACATCCTCATCGAGAAGCCGATCACGGTGACGCTCGCAGAAGCCGATGAACTGCTCGCGCTCGCGCGGCAGCAAGATGCGCTGGTGCAGATCGGGCACATCGAACGGTTCAATCGCGCCGTCCGCGCGGCGATGCCGTACGTGGACGAGCCGTTGTTCATCGACAGTGACCGGTTGGCGCCGTTCAACCCGCGCGGCTCGGACGTCGCGGTCGTGCTGGACCTCATGATCCATGACATCGACCTCGTGCTCACGCTCACGGGCGCCGCGGTGCGCGACGTGTCAGCGGCGGGGCTCCCCGTGCTCACGCCGTCGATCGACATCGCCGACGCGCGCATCACGTTCGAGACCGGCGCGGTGGCGACGATCACGTCGAGCCGCGTCTCGAAGGACCGGATGCGCAAGCTGCGCATCTTCCAGCGCAACGGGTACATCTCGCTCGATCTCGCCGCGGGCACGGGGGAGATGTACCGGTTGCGCGAGGACGTGGACTTGGCGGCGCTGGCGCAGCAGGCGCAGGCCCTGGAGGCGTTCGTGGAGCGCGTGCCGCTGGAGGCGCCCGAAGGCGAGCCGTTGCGCCTCGAACTGGAGAGTTTTGTCGCGGCGCTGCGCGGCGAGGCGCCGGTCACGGTCACCGGTCGCGCCGGGCGCGACGCGCTGGCCGTGGCGCTGCGCATCGTGGGGGACATCGAGGGCGCGCTTCCCTCGCTGCGCGGGCTGCCGGGGCAGCGCAAGGGTGCGGCCGGCCGGAACAAGGCCGCGCCCGGTGCGTGAGGTCCTGATCCTCGCCGGCGAGGCGTCGGGCGACCTGCACGGCGCCCTCCTCGCCGAGCGGTTGCGGGCGCGACGACCGGAGGTGACGCTCACGGGCACCGGTGGCGCCCGCATGCGTGCCGCGGGCGTGACCATGCTCGAGGAGCACGAGGGGGTCGTCGGGTTCCTCGAGGTGCTGCGCCACATCCCGGCGCACCTGCGGCTCGAGCGGCGCCTCAAGCAGCGGCTTGCCGGCGGCGCGGTCGGGCTCGTCATCTGCATCGACTACCCGGGCTTCAACATGCGCGTCGCCGCGGCGGCGCATGACGCCGGCGTGCCCGTGCTGTACTACATCACGCCGCAGGTCTGGGCCTGGCGGGCGGGCCGCATGCGGCGCATGGCGGAGATCATCACGAAGGCCGCGGTGATCCTGCCGTTCGAGGAGGACATGCTGCGCGCCGCCGGTGTGGACGCCACGTTCGTGGGACATCCGCTGCTTGACCGCGCGCAGGCGATGCCGAGCAAAGCCGAAGCGCGCGCGCGACTTGGGCTCGCGGGCGAGGGCGAAGTGCTGGCGTTGTTCCCGGGCAGTCGCGCACAGGAGATCCGCCGGCACTTGGGCGATTTCGTGGCCGTGGCGCGAGAACTGGAGCGTCGCCGACCGGGACTGCGCGTCGTGCTCAGCGTGGCGCCCACCGTCGAGTTCCGCGCGGACGACGTGCCGTTCCCGATGGTCCGGTCCGCCTCGTTCGAGGTGCTGCGCGCCGCGGATGTGGCCCTGTGCAAGAGCGGCACGACGACGCTCGAGGCTGCGGTGGCTGGCTGTCCCTGCGCGATCGTGTATCGCACCAGCCCGGTCTCGTATGCCATCGCGAAGCGGCTCGTGCGCATCTCGCACATCGGGCTGCTCAACATCGTGGCGGGCCGCGAGGTCGCGCCGGAGTTCGTGCAGGACGCGTTCCGGCCGCAGCCAGTCGCGGATGCGCTGGAGCGACTGTTCGACCCGGCGAGCCCGGCGCGCGTGGCGATGGAGGCCGGGCTGGCCGACGTGCGCGCGCGGCTCGGCGAACCGGGCGCCTCCGAGCGCGTGGCGCAGATGGCGCTGGCAATGCTTCATGGCGACTGACCGCGCGCAAGCGCGGCGCGAGCGGCGCGTGCGGTGGATCGTGCGGCTGGGAGGGCCGCTGATTCGCCTGCTCGCCTCCACATGGCGCTACGAGGAGGTCAACGCCGCCCCGTGGCGCGCGCTGCGCGCGTCCGGGCAGGCGTTCATCTTCACGCTCTGGCATGGGCACCTGCTCGCGCAGACGTGGCTGCGCCGCGGCGAGGGCATCACGACGATGATCAGCGAGCACAGCGACGGGGAGATCATCGCGCGGCTCGTGGAGTCGTGGGGATATCGCACGGTGCGCGGGTCCACGTCGCGCGGCGCGGGGCGCGCGCTGCTGGGCATGGTGCGTGACCTGCAGGCCGGGCGTGAGTTCGCCATCACGCCCGATGGTCCGCGCGGTCCGGCGGGCGTCGCGCAGGGCGGCGTGCTGCTGGCGTCCGCACGGGCTGCGGCGCCGATCGTGCCGATGCGCAGCGAAGTGTCGTCCGCCTGGCGACTCGGCAGCTGGGATCGTTTCATGGTGCCCAGGCCGTTCGCGCGCGTACGCGTCACATATGGCGACCCGTGGGTCGCGACGGGCACGGACGACGCCGCGGCGGCGGAACTCACGCGGCGCATGGGCGCGGCGTTGTGACGCGCGCGGTCGAACGGCTCTGGCAGCGCGGCGGTGTCGGCGCGGCGGCCCTCACGCCGTTCTCGTGGCTATTCGCAGGCGTCACGGCCGTTCGCAACGCGGCTTATGACCGGGGTCTGCTGGCCACGCACGAGCTCGGTGCGCCCGCCGTCAGCATTGGCAACCTCAGCGTGGGCGGCACGGGCAAGACGCCCGTGAGTGCCTGGGTGGCGCAGGAACTGCTGCGGCGCGGCGAGCGACCCGGCATCCTGCTGCGCGGGTATGGCGACGATGAGCCCCTCGTGCACGAACGGTTGACGCCCGAGGCGGTCGTCGTGGCGAATCCGGATCGCGTCGCCGGCGCCCGCGCCGCGCGAGCAGCGGGAGCAACGGTGCTCGTGCTCGACGACGCCTTCCAGCACCGGCGTGCGAGACGTGCTTTGGACATCGTGCTCGTCGCGGCGGAGCAGGGTGCCACCGCGAGAGAACGCCGGCTGCCGGCTGGGCCACTGCGCGAGGGCCCGCGCGCGTTGCGTCGTGCGGACCTGCTCGTGGTGACGCGCAAGACCGCCAGCGCCGCGGAGGCCGTCGCGGTGGGGGAGCGCTGGCTGGCCGCGGCCGGGTTGGGCGCGAAACTGCCACTGGCCTGCGTGCATCTGGCCGCCGACAGTCTGCGCAACACGACCGGCGAGTCGCAGCAGGACCTGAGCGCGATCCGCGGCCGCCGTGTGCTGGCCGTCTCCGCCGTCGGCGCACCCGCCGCGTTCGAGGCGCAGTTGGGCGCCGCCGGGGCCGTCGTCGACTCCGCCGCGTACCCCGACCATCACCCATACCACGACGCCGACGTGCATGATCTCGCGGCCCGGGCGCAGGGGGTGGACCTGGTCGTCTGTACGCTCAAGGACGCTGTCAAGCTGTGGCACCGCTGGCCTCGCCAAGCCCCCCCGCTGTGGTATCTTTCGCAGTCGGTCGTCATGGAACGCGGCGAACGGGAGTTCGCGCACCTGCTAGGCCGATTGCTCGAGCGCTCTTAAGCACCCCAACAACCGACCCCGATCCGCCGGCCTGACCACGCGACCGGTTTTGTGCCCTCACATATCATGGCCGACCTGCGCCTCCCCACGAACACGATCGTCCGTCCCGACAAGGACCGTTTCCTCAACGAAGAGAATCCCTTCGAAGCGATGATGTCGCGCTTCGACCGCGCCGCCGAACTGCTCGACCTCGAACCCGGCATCTACAAGGTGCTGCGCAGCGCCGAGAAGGAGATCACGGTCTCCATCCCGGTGATGATGGACAACGGCGAAGTCGAGGTCTTTACAGGCCTGCGCGTCCTGCACAACACGTCGCGCGGACCGGCCAAGGGCGGCATCCGCTTCGACCCGAACGTCAATCTCGATGAAGTCAAGGCGCTCGCCGCGTGGATGACGTGGAAGTGCGCCGTGGTCAACATCCCGTTCGGCGGCGCCAAGGGCGGCGTGATCTGCGATCCGCTCAAGATGTCCGTCGGCGAGTTGGAGCGCGTCACGCGCCGCTACACCGCCTCGATCATCAAGACGCTCGGGCCCGATTCCGACGTGCCCGCGCCCGACGTCAACACCAATGAGCGTGTGATGGCGTGGCTCATGGACACCTACTCCATGCATGTCGGTCACACCGTGAACGCCGTCACGACCGGCAAGCCGGTGGAGATGGGCGGCTCGCTGGGTCGCCGCGAGGCCACCGGCCGCGGCGTGATGTTCGCGACCAAGGAGGCGCTCGCGCACCTCAAGATGGACATCGCCAAGACGACGGTCGCGGTGCAGGGCTTCGGCAACGTCGGCTCTGTGTATGCGCAGCTCATGGCGCGCGAAGGGGCCAAGGTCGTCGCGATCGGCGACCGCACGGGTGGTTATCACAATGCCAAGGGCATCGACGTCGATGACGCGATTGCCTACGTGAAGAAGCACCGCTCGCTCGAGGGCTACAACAAGGGCGACGTGATCACGAACGAGCAGCTGCTGCAGCTCGACGTGGACGTGCTGGTGCCCGCCGCGCTCGAGAACGTGATCACCACCAAGAACGCGAAGTCGATCAAGGCGAAGATCATCTGCGAGGGCGCCAACGGCCCGACGACGGCCGGTGCAGACTCGATTCTCGACGAGAAGGGCGTGTTCGTCGTGCCGGACATCCTGGCCAACGCCGGCGGAGTCACGGTGTCGTACTTCGAGTGGGTGCAGAACCGCGGCGGCTATTACTGGACGGAGCAGGTCGTCAACGAGCGCCTGAACGAGATCATGGTCAACAGCTTCCGCGAAGTGCTCAAGCTGTCGCAGCAACACAAGGTGAACATGCGGACGGCGGCGTACATGGTCGCGATCGCTCGTGTGTCGACGGTGCATCGTCTGCGCGGCATCTATGCGTGACGCCGTTCGCGGCCCGCGGGGGCGGCGCTGAAGGTCTGGGTGGCCGCGGTGGGAAAGCCGCGCGACGCGGCGCTCGCCGCGGCCATCCGCGAATATGAGACTCGGGCGGCGCGCTATTGGCCGCTTGAGGTGGTCGAGGTCCGTGAGGAGCCGTCCCGGGGCGCCTCCCCGGATGTGGTGATGCGGAAGGAAGGCGAGCGTTTGCTGGGACGGCTGCCGCCAGGTGTTCGGCTGGTGTTATGTGACCCGCAGGGTGACACGCTCGATTCGGCGGCGTTCGCGGCCTTCCTGCAAGAGCGGCGCGAGGCCGCACAGGACGTGGCGTTCGTGCTGGGTGGCGCGCACGGGATCGGTGATGTGGTGCGTGAGCGGCCGCATCGTCGGCTGGCCATGGCGCCATGGACATTGCCGCATGAGCTGGCGCGGCTGGTGCTCGCCGAGCAGTTGTACCGCGCCGGCACGATCGTGCGCGGGGAACCTTATCACAAGTAGCCAGGACCCATTGCCCGTGACTATTTCGCCGTCTCGATGTCGCCCGGCTCCTGTTCGCGCTCCCCGCACGGGGGCTGACCGTTGAGCGCGCCGCGCGTCATCACCGAGCCGCTCGGCGGTGGACCGCTCGCGCGGGCCGTGCAGGACGGGCAGGTCCCGGCAGAATGGTTCGGGCGGCGGCCGGTGGGCGCCGCCGCGTGGAAGGCGCACGCCGAAGCCGTGCGCGCAGAGTTCGCCGGAAGCCGCTGGCTCGCGGGACTGCGCCCGGCATTCGACCCATCCGGCCCCGCCAAGGAGCGGCTGGAGCGCGTCGCCGCGGAGCATGGCGTCGTCGTCACGACCGGTCAGCAGCCCGGTCTCTTTGGCGGGCCGGCGTATACGATCCTCAAGGCGGTCTCCGCGTTGGCGCTCGCGGACCGCATCGAACGCGAGACGGGCATCCCCACGGCGCCCGTCTTCTGGGCCGCCACCGATGATGCGGACTTCGCAGAGGCGTCCTGGACGGCCGTCGCGGAGGAAGGCACGGTGCGGCGCCTGTCGGTGCCCCGCCATGGGCCCGATGGACTCGTCATGTCCGAGATGAAGCTGGGCGACGTGAGCGAGCAGTACGAGCGGCTCGTGCAGGCCGCCGGATCGGCGCCGCACCAAGGCATTCTCGACTCGCTGCGCGCGGCGTACCAGCCCGACGCGACGGTCGGCGGCGCCTACCTGCAGTTCCTGCGCTCCGTGCTGGAACCGCACGGCATCGCCGTGATCGATGCGTGGCATCCGGCGACGCGCGCGGCGGGGCGGCCGACGCTCGTGGAGGCGCTGCGCCGTGCGAACGCCATCGACGAAGCGCTGGCCCTCCGCATGGTCGCCATCGAGCGCGCAGGCTTTCGCGCGCAGGTGGCCCGCGTGCCGCGCCTCTCGCTCGTGTTCCGCAGCACCGCGGGCATCAAGGAGCGCGTGCCCATCCTCCAGGCGGCCGATGTCGCCGACCGGGCGGACTCCGTGCTGTCGGCCAACGTGTTGCTGCGCCCCGTCGTGGAACGACGCATCCTGCCGACGATCGCCTATGTGGGCGGCCCGGGCGAGATCGCGTACTTCGCGCAGGTCAGCGCCGTGGCCGAAGCGCTCGGCGTGAGCGCGCCGCTCGCAGTCCCGCGGTGGTCGGCGACGATCGTGGAGCCGTCGGTGGACCGCCGGCTCGGCCGGCTGGGCATGGTGCTCGACGATGTGCGCACGCCGCACGACGCCGAGCGTCGTCTCGGCGAGCGCGCGATGCCGACGTCGCTGCGAGAGGCGCTCGATGGCCTGCGCGAGGAAGTCGCGCGCCGGCTCGCGGCGATCGGTGAGGCCACGGCGTCGTTCGACCACCTCGTGCCGGAGCGCGTGGTGGAAGGCGCACGTCACCAGATGTTGCATCGCGTGGACCGCCTCGAGCGGCGGCTTCGCGCGGCGGCCCGCGCGCGGCACGTGGACGCGGTGCAGGATCTCGCCGCGGTGCGCGCCGCGGTGATGCCCGAGGGCAAGCGGCAGGAGCGGCGACTCAATCCGGTTCCGATGCTGGCGCGGCATGGCGACCTGCTCTTCGCTCAGCTCAAGGCGGGCGCAGCGATGCATGCGGGGACGCTGGTCGGCGGGTGACGCCCAAGACCGCCGGCGGGGCCAAGCTGGTCGCCGCGGGGATCCTGCTTAGCCGGATCTTCGGTCTCGTTCGCCAGCGTGTCACCGCGCATTACCTCGGTACCGGACCGGTGGCGGACGCGCTCGCGGCCGCGTTCCGCATCCCGAACTTGCTGCAGAACCTCTTTGGCGAAGGGGTGCTGTCGGCGTCGTTCATCCCCGTGTATGCAAAGCTCGTCGCAGATGGCAAACGCGAGGAGGCGGGCCGTGTGGCTGGGGCGGTGCTCTCGTTGCTCGCGCTGGTCACGGCGGTGGTCGTGCTGCTCGGTGTGCTGGCGGCACCGTGGCTGGTCGCGCTGATTGCCGGCGGATTCGACGAGTCGACGCGCGCACTCACGACCCAGCTCGTGCGCATCATCTTCCCCGGCGTCGGCGTGCTCGTGTTGTCCGCGTGGTGCCTCGGCGTCCTCAACTCGCACCGGCGGTTCTTCCTGTCGTACGTGTCGCCGGTGCTGTGGAATATCGCGATCATCGCGGCGATGCTGATCGCCGGGCCGCGACAGGACGCCGAGCACCTCGTGGTGACCGTGGCGTGGGCCAGCGTACTCGGCAGCCTGCTGCAGTTCGGGATCCAGGTGCCGACCGTCTGGCGTGTGGACCGCGATATCCGATTCAGCATGGCTGGCGCGCCGGCCGCACTCAGCACCGGCATCCGAAGCGGGGTACGAACTGTCGTCGGGAACTTCGGGACGGTGCTCGTGGGCCGTGGCGTCATACAGTTCAGCGGGTTCGTGGACACGTTGATCGCGTCGTTGATCGGCGCCGGCGCGCTGGCCACGCTCAACTATTCGCAGGCGATCTCGATGCTGCCCGTGTCGCTGTTCGGCATGTCGGTCTCGGCGGCCGAGTTGCCGGCGATGTCGGGTGAGCGCGGGACAGACGGCGAAGTCGCGGCGGCGCTGCGCGCGCGTCTCGACCGCGGGCTTGGGCGCATCGCGTATTTCGTGATCCCGTCGGCGGCGGCGTTCCTGCTCATCGGCGGCGTGCTGGCCGCGGGTCTGTACGAGAGTGGCGCGTTCACGGCCGAGGACGCGCGTTGGGTCTGGGGCGCGCTCGGCGGCGCCGCGGTGGGCCTGCTCGCGGCGACGATGGGCCGGCTGTACTCGTCGGCGTCGTACGCGCTGGGCGACACGCGCACGCCGCTGCGCACCGCTGTCGTGCGCGTGACGATCGGCGCGCTGCTCGGGTGGGCCGCGGCGCTGTACCTGCCCGCCGCGCTCGGCATTGATGATCGCTGGGGCGTCGCGGCGCTCACGGCGGCGTCGGGCGTGGCGGCATGGGTCGAGTTCCTGTTGCTGCGGCGCGCGCTGCGCGCACGGGTGGGCGACACCGGTGTGCCGGCGCGGCGCGTCGTGACGCTGTGGGCGTGCGCGCTCGTTGCGGGGGCCGCCGGCATGGGCGCCGCGCGTCTGCTGTCACGCCAGGGCGCGCTCGTGACCGCGCTCGTCGTGGTGCCGGTGTTCGGCGCGACCTATCTGGGCCTTACACGCCTGCTCGGGGTGGACGATGCCCGTCGCGCCTGACGCCGTCGCCCAGAAGCTGGCGCACCTGCCGGACACGCCCGGCGTGTACCTGTGGAAGGCCGCCGACGGTACGGTCCTCTATGTCGGGAAGGCCAAGCGGCTGAAGCCGCGCGTGCGCAGCTACTTCCTCTCCGACCATCTTGAGAGTCCCAAGACGCGGCTGCTCGTACAGCAGATTGCCGACGTCGAGACGATCGTCGTGCCGACGGAAGCGCACGCGCTGATCCTTGAGGCGAACCTCATCAAGGAGCACCGGCCGCGCTTCAACGTCACGTTGCGCGACGACAAGTCGTACCCGTTCGTGAAGGTCACGGTGCAGGAGCCCTTCCCGCGCGTGTTCGTCACGCGGCAACTGCTCAACGACGGCGCGCGCTACTTCGGCCCGTACACGGACGTGTCGGCCATGCGTCACGCGCTCGACACGGTGCGACGCGTCTTCACGGTGCGCTCGTGCCGCTACGACATGCCGCGCGAGATGCCCGACCGCCCGTGCCTCGATCACCACATCGGGCGCTGCAAGGCGCCGTGCGTGTTCCTCCAGACAGAGGAGGACTATCGCCAGATGATCGACGAGGTGGTCGCGTTCCTCGAGGGCCGCACCAACGATGTCGTGCGTCGCGTGCGCGCGCGCATGACGGAGGCATCCGAGGCGCTCGACTTCGAGCGCGCGGCCGAGCTGCGCGATGCCATCGCGCAGCTGCAGCGCATGGAGGAGCCGACCGTCGTGCTCGAGGTCGAGGGCGGTGACCGCGACGTGCTGGGCTACGCGCGCGACGGTGACGATGCAGCCGTGACGATGCTGCGTATCCGTGGCGGCAAGTTGCTCGCGCGCGACCATCGGTTCCTGGAGGGCGTCGAAGGAGCCGGTGACGGCGAGGTGCTGTCGACCTACCTCGCGACGACTTATCTGAGCGCACCGGCGCGCGCACGCGAACTGTTGCTGCCGTTCGACTTCGATGACCGGCCGCCGTTCGAGGAGGCGCTCGCCGGCGCCGCGCAGGTGCGCATCCCGCAACGCGGTCCCAAGCGCGAGCTCGTGGACCTGGCCGAGCAGAATGCGCGGCACCTGCTGGAGGAATTCAAGCTCGCGGGGCAGGAGACCGGCGAGCGCGCCGCGGATCCCGTGTACGAGCTCGGCCGAGAGCTCGGCCTCGAGAAACTGCCCCGGTCGATCGTCTGCTTCGACAACTCCACGGCCCAGGGCAAGGACAACGTCGGCTCGATCGTGTGGTTCGAGAACGGACGTCCGCGTCGCTCCGAGTATCGCACGATGCGCGTGAAGACCGTGGACGAGGCAGCGGGGCCCGACGACTTCCAGTCGATGCGTGAAGTCGTGGGACGCTACTTCCGCCGGCGCCTCGATGAGCGCAAGTCGCTGCCCGACCTCGTCGTGATCGATGGCGGCAAGGGCCAGCTCAGTGCGGCCGCCACGGCACTCGACGAACTCGGCCTGCAAACGCTCCCGCTCGTGAGTCTCGCCAAGCGCGAGGAGGAGATCTTCGTGCGCGGCCGCGCCGAGCCGTTGCGGCTATCGCGGCGTTCGCCCGCGCTGCGGTTGCTGCAGCAGGCGCGTGACGAAGCGCATCGCACGGCCGTCGGCTACAATCGCAAGCGCCGCACCATGCGCACCGTGACGAGCGAGCTGCTCAAGATCCCCGGCGTCGGACCCGTGAAGCGTCGTGAGCTTTTGCGCGTATTCGGGTCGCTGCAGGGCGTGCGCGAGGCGACGGTCGAACAGGTCGCCGCGCTGGAAGGGTTCAGCGAGGCGAGCGCCAGCAAGCTGCTCGCGGCGTTGCGCGCGTCGGATGCGACGGCGGTGCCGCAGGAGTCGGCGCCGGACGCGAGCGCGACGCCTGAACCAGCCATGGAGCACACGGACGCCGCGCCTGACGTATCATCCGAGTCTGGCGACGAGACGCCGCCTGGCGATCCACCCCATCCTTCCCCCGAACCCAACCCGACCGAGAGATGACCTGGTCCCTGTCCTGTTCTGCCTGCGATTACAAGCAAACCAACGGCGCGCTGCTCGCCTCGCTCTGCCCCGACTGCAACGCTCCCCTCATGGTCGGCATCGCCGGCCCGGTGCCCCGCGCGAAGATCACGACGGAGACCAGCCTATGGCGGTACGCCGCGGCGTTGCCGTTCCGCGAAGGCGAGCAGCGCGTGTCGCTGGGCGAGGGCATGACGCCGCTGATCGAGCTGCCGCATCTCGCGCGTGAGATCGGTGTGCGGCGGCTGTGGGTCAAGGACGAAGGCATCAACCCCACGGGCAGCTTCAAGGCGCGCGGCCTCATGCTGGCCGTGACGCGCGCAAAGGCGCTCGGCCTGCCGGGCGTCTGCGTGCCGACCGCGGGCAACGCGGGCATCGCGCTTTCGGCGTACGCCGCCGCAGCGGGGATGCCGTGCCGCATCTTCGCGCCGGAGACGACGCCGCCGCCCATTCTGGGCTCCATCCGCAAGTTCGGAGCAGAACTCGTGCTCGTGCCCGGCCACATCGGCGATGCCGGCAAGGCCACGATGGCGTTTGCGAAGGAGAGCGGCTTTTTCAACGTCGCCACGGTGCGCGAGCCGTACCGCGTCGAAGGCATGAAGACGATGGGCTACGAAGTCGCCGACCAGCTCGGTTGGCGCCTGCCCGACGCGATCGTGTACCCGACGGGCGGCGGAGAAGGCACCATCGGCATCTGGAAGGCGATCAACGAGATGATCGCGTGGGGCTGGCTGCCGGCGGACACGAAGCGTCCGCGCATGATCATCGCGCAGGCCGCCGGGTGCGCGCCGCTCGTGCGCGCATTCCGGGAGGGTGCGGAGAAGGCGACCCCGTGGGAGCACCCGGAGACGCATGCGAGTGGGCTGCGCGTGCCTGCGGCGCTCGGCGACCGGCTCACGTTGCGGGCGCTACGCGAGAGCAAGGGCGACGCCGAGGCGGTCGGTGAGGATGCCATCCGCGCGGGCACGGCCACGCTCGGCGCGCGCGCGGGCATCGACGCGGCGCCGGAGGGCGGGGCAGCGTTCGAGGCCGCGCGTCAGCT
>JAKFFA010000074.1:0-4364 GCA_036675455.1 Gemmatimonadaceae bacterium
CGCGCCGTCGCCATCATCGTGCGCGTCGCGTGCGGCCCCGCGCGCAGCCGTTGTCGGTGGCACGCGCTCCAGCTTGGGTGCTGCGGTCATCGGACACTCCTGTTCAGTTGGACGCGCTGGAGCCTGAGTGCTGACAGTGGAGAACTCCTCATCAATCGAGCGGAGCGACCTTGTTCACGAACACGCCCATCAAGCCGACGAACGACACCAGCGCCAGACTGATCACGAGTAGCGATGCCATCACGCGACGCATCCTTCCGTCGGCGAGGACGGTGTGTCGATGGCGCCGCGCGACGAATGCCGTCGCCGTCGTGAGCATTGCGGCGATCCACGGCACGTGCTCCTTCACTTCCATGCCGAACGCGTGCAGCCAGCGCGTGTCCGGGTTCGCCATGAGCATCGCGCGCGGATAGTCGGCGAGCGCCGTCACGCCCTCGGGCGGCGCCTCGCGGTAGAGCGGGAAGACGAGATACGTGCCGCCCAGCACCGCCAACCATAGCAGCACCGCCGTAACGGTCGTGACCTGAGCAAACCGATCACCGGCGCGCGCCCCGACTAGTCCGCTGTCAGCATGCGCCGCCGACAATCCGCCGCCCGCGTGCGCTGCCCCGGCAACGCCGGCCGGCTGCGCGAACCAGCGCAGCGCCAGCAGCGAGACGACAAGCCCCACGATGGCGCCGCCGCTGAGCACCAGCCCGTGCACCATCGTCAGCAGGCTGGGCACTGAGAAGAGATTCACTTGGGCGCTCCGCGATTGGGCAGTGAGAGGCGATTCACTTTTGCAGTGCTCCAAGTGAGTGAATGTATGCGGCGACGGCGACGGTCTTCGCCGAGTCGAGCGGCACGCCGCCGAACGGCGGCATCGCGACGCTGCTCTTCTTCGGCTTGGAGACGCCGGTCCGCACGATCGTCTCGATGAACTTCACTCCGCCATCGCCGTGCAGCCAGACCTTGTCCGTCAGGTCGGGTCCCATGCCCGCCACGCCCTTGGCATCCTTGCCATGGCAGGTCGCGCAGATGGCGCCGCCAAGCGTGCCGTGGTAGACGCTGTCGCCGCGCGCGATCAGTGCCGCGCTGTCCTGCGCCTGCGCGGTATCGGGAGCACCCTCGGGCGCCGCCACACCCAGCGCCGGCTGTGTTGGTGGCGCCGCCGTACCGTGCCATGTGGCCACTGCGCCCCACGCCGTCGCGGTGGCCAGCACGGTCAGAATCATGATCGGAGCCTTCATTGCGCCCTCCATCGTCGGGTGCCGGCGCGCGTCAGAATCCTGCCGTGAATCCGGTCACGAGCCGGAATTGCTCGCGATCGGCGTCCCAGCTGCCTTCGCTCATGAGCCGGATGTTGCGCCGCAGCACGTAATGCACGCCGAGCGATGACGTGCGGTATCTCGTCAAGAACCCCGGCGCCGTGTCTTGTTCCCCGAGGCGCAGCGAGATGACCGGCCCGTCCGCTTCGATGTGGTTCACCAGCGCGGTGACGAACCAGCGGCCTGCCGGGCCGGTCGGCCAGTAGATCAACTCGGCCATGCCCGCGTCGACCGTCGTCGAGAATGGCGCCGTCTCGCCGCCCGGGCAGGGCGTCAGCGGCGAGCAACTGCCGAGGAACGGATCGCTGTCCCAGCGCCGATAGAACTGCACGTTGAGCTCGGCGAAGTTGCCCAGCGGCACTGTCGCGTCCGGGCCGAACATGCGCACTGTGCTGCGCACGCCGTTGGCCGATTCACGGCCCGCGTACCCGAAGGCGCCGACGCGCACGGGCCCAATCGATTGCGAGAGCCGCAACAGCCCGGTCTGGTCCGAATCGCGATCGTACTGTCGCGCGCTGTTCGCCGCAGTGAGGCCCTGCCCGTTCACGAGTTCGACCGCGAGGTCCGTGCCGTCCACAGGTGACCAGGTCGCCATGAGGCCGCGCTCGTACGTGAGGTCGGTTCGTGTGTCGCCGACGCGCACGCGGTAGGCGTGATAGTCCTCGAAGGGAAGCCGGACCTCGCGCTTGAACATCGGGTCCGACATCTGGAACTGGCCGACGATGAGGTTCACGCCGCTGCCGCCCAAGTCCGAGAACTGGAGGTACGCGTCCTCGAGGCCGGCCACGTCTCCGCGTTCCGAGGCGAGGAAGTACATGTAGTAGCTGACCTTGTCGGCGATCTGGCCGCCCGAGAGCACCTTCACCGTGTAGGGGAGCTGCTGGTCGAGCGCGGGCTCGCCCGCTGCCCGGTTGGACAGCATGCGCTGATATGCGTCGACGCGCACGCCGATCGGCACGTCGCGCATGAGCCGCAGCAGCGGATCGCCCGTGTTGATCGTGTCGCGCGGAATCTCACCGAGCGCGAACTCGAAGCCGTTCGCCGCGAACGACTCCCCGAATGGCGTGAGCCGCGGCACCGGCTGATGGCACATCGCGCAACTCACACCATACTTGCGCGCAAATGGAGGGATGGCCTGCGCGACGCGCGGCAGGACGGACGCCGCTATGGCGGCGAGGAGCGTGAGGAGCAACGTGCGACGCAAGGCAAGCATAGGTCGGCTCCGGTTGGGACGTCCAGTGCCAGAAAATATGCAGGCCGCGGCGCGTGCCCGCTGTCAGGCGAATAGCGCGTCGGTTGTAGGGGAACGGCAGACGGCAGACGGCGGGCGGCAGACGGCGGGCGGCACACGGTGGGCGGCACACGGTGGGCGGCAGACGGCGGATAACCGCGATGCCAGGCGCCCCACGCCGCCGTTCAGCTCAACGTGAGGCGTCCCCGCGAGCGCGTCGCCGAGGCGCGCGCACCACGCGAAGTCAGCCGAAGACTCGGTCGAGCGCCGGCTGCCGGGCCGCTGCGAAGGAGTGGGCGCCGCCGAGCGGCCTCGAGAAAGCCAGTCCGGAGGCCGCGCGATAGGCCCCGCAGCGCACGCCCGGGTGCGTAGCGAGAGACAGCCGCGTTAGCGGCTGGCTCGAAGCGTGTAAGCACCCGCGTGCGCGAAGGGGCCTGTCGCGCGGCCGACGAGCGTACCAAGCCGAAAAGGCCGCAGATGCAGGAACTACTCCAGCGCAAACTCCCGCGCAAACGTCAGCTCGAACGAGAACGTCTTCGGCTTCGTGCGGGCCTCCAGCGCCTCGGCGACGCGCTCCAAGCGCGCCGGGATTCCCATGATCTTCTCCTGCGCCTTCCGCCCCACATCGTTGAGCCCCTCCAGCGTCCCGATCTTCCACACGCCGATCTGCTCCTTCACGATCTGCAGATAGTCACGCGGCCCGTAGATCCCCACGCGCCGCACCACATCCGCCAGGTCGCGGAAGTGCGGCATCGTGACGCCCGGCATGTCGATCGCCGGCATCACGAGCGAGGCCGAGTGCAGCGCGCGGTTCGGGTCGCGCTTAAGGACTTCGCTGAAGATCGTGCGGTAGAACGTGTAGTGGCGCGCCTCCTCCGAGGCCACGTTGCGCAGGATCGTGCCGATGGTCGGTTCCTCGCCGATGCACTGCTTGCCGACGTTCGCGTGCGAGACCTGCGTCGCGCGCTCCTGCAGCGTCGTGTAGACGAAGACGCGGTACGGGTCGCTGTCCCATTCCGGGTCGAACCCGTCGCGCAGGTAGGCGAACTGCATCTTCTCCATGACGAGCGGGTCGAACAGCAGCGCGTCGCGCGCGTAGTCGTGCAACACCGCGCCGTGCCGATCCTCCTCGGCCGTCCACAGGTAGTTCCACTTGGCCCAGAACGACCCCGCGTCGAGGTACTTCGCGAGCAGGCGGTGGAAGTGCGGCAGCCCTTCCTCGGTCAGGAGGTTCAAGCCCACCGCCACGCGCGCGGCGTCGCTGATGCCGCGTGCGCGTTTGCGCAGGTCAGTCAGGTGCCGTTCGGGGTCCGTGTCGGGTGCCGGCGAAAGGAGTTCCGAGGGGAACCAGAGCGGCCGCTTCGCCTCATGCGCCTGCATGAGGTCGGCGACGACCTGCTCCAGGTCACCGAGGACCTCGACCTTCGTCATGGTATCTGGGTCTACGGAAGTCACGCGTGATAACGTCGGCTGGAGGATGGCGGGTAGTGTTCCTCTCGTACACTGGGGAAGCCGACGGGGATAGGCAAGTGTAGGGGAGATTCATCCGTGGTTCGCGAGACCGGGGGCTCTAGACGAGTAGTAGGTCGCACCTCCGCATTGTTTTCACTCGTCGCGCAACGGATCGACGCCACTGGCTCGTCCGGCAGTCCGACTTTGCTGCATGCCCATCATCTCCCGTTTCCTCGGCATTTCGGCCTCGATGTATTATCTTGATCACGACCCTCCGCACTTCCATGTTGCTTACGGCGGATTCCGGGCGACGGTAGGCATCAGGGATGGTGTTGTCCGCGGGCAGTTTCCGCGGAGGGCGGCGGCGCACGCAC
>JAKFFA010000059.1:0-4324 GCA_036675455.1 Gemmatimonadaceae bacterium
CGTCAAGATCGACTACGGCCAGCCGCATGCGCGCGGTCGTAACGTGCCCACCGAACTCGCCTCGGAAGGCACCATCTGGCGCACGGGCGCCAACAGCTCGACCACGCTGACCACGGAGACGGACCTGACCATCGGCGGCAAGGCGGTGCCGAAGGGTGCGTACTCGCTCTACACGATCCGCGAGAACGGCCAGTACTTCCTCATCATCAACAACAACACGGGCCAGTGGGGCACCGAGTACGACGCCGCGCGGGACCTGGTGCGCGTGCCGATGCGGCACACGACGAACCACGAGGTGCGCGAGTCGCTGCACATCGACCTGGTGCCGTCCACCGATGACCCGGCCACCGGCGTGCTGGCAATCTCATGGGGCACGCTGGAGCTTTCCACGGACTGGTCGGCGAAGTGACCTCAGCGGCCGAGCACGGCCAGCAGGTCGTCGGCCAGCGTGAGCGGGTCGAAGGGCTTGGTCAGGCAGGCCACGGCGCCGGCGGAGAGCGCGGCATCGCGCTCTCCGCCTTGCGCGCGCGCCGTGAGGAAGACCACGGGCAGCGGCGACGTCGCGGGGTCGGCCTTGAGTCGCCGGCACGTCTCGTACCCGTCGACGCCGGGCATCATCGCGTCGAGCAGCACGGCGTCCGCGCCACCGGCGCGCGCGCGCGCGATCAGCGCCTCGCCCGAGTCGAACACCTCGACCTCGAGGCGTGGGTCGAGCCCGAGTGCCATCTCGAGGATGGTCCGGATGTCGGGTTCATCGTCGGCGCAGAGCAGTCGCATGGCGCGGAAACCTGTGCTGCGCGCATGAGCGGCGCAACGAGCGCCTGATGTCGGGCAGCCGGGCGAAACTGCAGGCGGCGCTGGCGCGGTTGCGGACGCGCTTCGCCGCCACGGCGCCGGACATTGCCGTCGGCCTCGACGCCATTGCGGATCGGTTGGATGCCGATCCCAAGGACGTCAGCGCACTGGGGTCACTCGTGCACGAGATGCACCGCGTGCACGGCACGGCCGGCAGCCATGGCTTCCACGAGGCCAGCGCGATTGCGGCCGCGATGGAGCGCCGGGCGGCGGCATGGCTGGCCGCACCGGCCGTCGACATCGAAGGCCGCGGCGATCAGGTGCGCGCCGTCGCTCACGACCTGACGCGCGCGCTCAGGATCTGACGCCCGCGCCCAGGACCTGCGCTGCGCGCTCACTGATCCAGGCGCAGCGCCGCCCTGAGCCGGTCAAACATCACGTCCTCGGCGTCGCGCGTCTTGACGAACGCGTCGGCCGCGCGCACCCCAGACCGGCGCAGCACCGCGGGGTCGTATTCCTTGGACGAGTAGATGAGGATCGGCAGCGTGCGCAGACGCGGATCGGCGCGCAGTCGCTGCGCGAACTGCAGGTCGTTCATGCCCGGCAGGCCGGGGTCAAGAATGATTCCCGCGACCGTCTCGTGCTCGAGCAGCGCGAGGGCCTCCTCGGCACCGCCCACCGGCAGCGGGCGCGCGATGGCGGAGAGCTGCGCGACGAGCACGTCGCGCATGAGCGGGTCGGCCTCGATGATCAGAATGCCGCGCCGCGCGTCGGCGTTGAGCGCCGGCACCTGCGCGACCGGCAGCGTCACATGGAAGACGGTGCCACCGCCCGACGCCGGTGCAAAGCCGATCTCGCCGCCGTGCATCTCGACGATTGTCTTGGCGATGTTGAGGCCGAGCCCTGTGCCGCCGCTGCGATGTGTGCCCTCGCCGCTCGCCTGCTGGAAGCGTCCGAAGATGCGTCCGGCGAACTCGGCCGGGATGCCCGGCCCATGGTCGCGCACGCCGATCGTCACGCGGTCGCCGACGGTGGTCAGAGTGAGTTCGACATCTGTGGATGGGGGCGAGAACTTGACGGCATTCGACACGAGATTGGTGAACACCTGGATGAGCCGGTCGCTGTCACCCACCACTTCCACGTCCACGACTGACTCCAGCCGCAGGCGCACGCGCGCGTCGCGCGCGAGGGATTCGAGCCCCGCCAGCGTCGATTCCAGCATTGGCGTGAGCTTGAGCAGCTCGCGCCGCACCGTGACCTGCCCGGCGTCCATCTTCTCGACATCGAGGATGTCATTGATGAGCCGGATGAGCCGTTCGGTATTGCCCATCGCGATCTGCAACAGCTCGCGGCCGCGCGCCGGCACTTCGCCGGCCTTGCCGCCGAGCATGAGGCCGAGGGCGCCGCGCATCGAGGTGAGCGGCGTGCGCAGCTCATGGCTGACCGTCGAGACGAAGTCCGCCTTGAGCCGCTCGAGTTCGCGCAGCTTGAGGTTGTCCTGCTTGAGCTGCCGCTCGCGCTGCTCGATGCTTTCGGCCAGGTGTTCAAAGGTGTTCGCCAACTGGCCCAGCTCCCGGCTCGGGGCCACGCCGGTATCGGGCAGGCGCGCATCGGCGTAGTGGCCCGCCGCGAGCGCGCCCGACGCCGTGACGACCTGTCCGAGCGCCCGCCGCACGAAGCGCAGCAGCAGCGTACCGATGAGCAGGAAGATCACCACGGCCGCGGCCAGCACCAGCAGCGACTCCAGTTCGTCAAAGGCGATCTCGCGCTCCGCCTCGGCTTCGGCGGCGACGACGGCCGTCCGGATGTCGCGCAGCAACTGCCCATGCAGCGTCAGGACCGAGTCGAGCAACGCCTGGCCCCGCACGAGCACCTCCGCGCCATGCGTGCCGCTGGCGAAGGCGTCGTTGCCGCCGGACTGGCGCAGCGCGACCGCGCGGGTGATGACGGAGTCCTGCCACACGAGTGCCATGCGCTGCACGGCGTCGATGTCCGCGACGACGACCCGGCGCGCGCCCACACGCTCGCGCAGGGTGCCGACGCCAGACTCGAAGGTGCGCCAGGCGAGCGCGTAGGGCTCGAGGAAGTCGGCGCGTCCGGTCAACGCGTAGCCGCGGTACGCGGCGGACATGGTCGTCAGCGAGGACCCGAGCCGCGTCGCGAGGACCTCGGCGGCATGCAGCTCCGCCAGAGCGGCGGAACGCTCACGCTGGGCGGCCTCCTGCCGGACGGCCGACGTGCGCGCGGCGATGAACCACGCGAGGGCCACGACCATGCCGATGATGCCGAGCTGGGCCGTGAGGGGCAGGGCGCGCCATGCGGATCTCATCGGGCGAATAGTACGCTATCGCCGCAGTCGCGCGACATGTCCGGCATATCCGCGCTCGGCCGTGTAAATTGCACGCTCGGCCCGTACCCACCCCTCCGCCCCGCCATGCCCGCCTCCCACGCTTCGCCACTCCACGAGCTCCACGCCGCCGGCCAGTCCATTTGGCTCGACTACATCGACCGCACGATGCTCGAGAACGGTGAGCTCCAGCGGCGCATCCGCGAGGACGCGCTCACGGGCATGACCTCGAACCCCACGATCTTCGAGAAGGCGCTCGCGGCGGGCACCGCATACGATGCGCAACTGGCCGCGGTCACCGACGAACGGACCGCTTGGGAGCTGTTCGAGCTGCTCGAGACCGACGACGTGCGCAACGCGTGCGACGCGTTCCTGCCCTTGTACAAGGAGTCGAAGGGCGCGCACGGATTCGTGTCCATCGAGGTGTCGCCGGGGTCGGCGCACGACGCTGCGGCGACGATCGAGGAAGCCCACCGGCTTTGGTCGACCGTGGACCGCCCCAACGTCATGATCAAGGTGCCGGGCACGCCGCAGGGCGCGCTCGCCTTGCGCCGCCTCATCGCCGACGGCCTCAACGTGAACGTCACGCTGCTGTTCGCGGTGCAGGCGCATGATCGCATCATCGAGGCGTACCTGAGTGGCCTCGAGGACCGCGTGAAGGCCGGAGGGGACATCTCGCACATCGCGTCCGTGGCCTCGTTCTTCGTGAGCCGTGTGGACAGCGCGGTCGACGGCGCGATCGACGCGGGCGTTGCCGCCGGCGCCATCTCGCACGACCGCGCCAACGCGTTCAAGGGCGTCGCGGCGATTGCCAACGCGCGCCGTGCCTACCGACTGTTCAGCGAGCGGTTCGCAGGCCCACGCTGGAAGGCGCTCGTGGCCAAGGGCGCGAAGGTACAGCGGCCGCTGTGGGCCAGCACGAGCACCAAGAACCCTGCGTATCGCGACGTGTTGTACGTCGAGCAGCTCATTGGGCCCGACACGGTGAACACCATGCCGCCGGCGACGCTCGAGGCGTTCCGCGACCACGGGGTGGTGGCGCGCACGGTGGACATCGACCTCGACGCCGCGGACCGGCTCGTGGACGATCTGCGCAAGGTCGGCGTCGACCAGCGCGCGGCGCGCCAGCTTTCGCAGGAGGAGAAGGCCCGCCGGGCGACCTACATCGTGCACAACAGCGGC
>JAKFFA010000078.1:0-4305 GCA_036675455.1 Gemmatimonadaceae bacterium
TCCAGGCGGAGAGCCGTGCGGCGCGCTAGCGCCGTGTTGCTTCACACGCGAGAGGTCGCAGGTTCGAAACCCGCCGCGCCCATCGATCGAAAGCCCTGCATCTGCGGGGCTTTCCGACTTCTTGAGGATGCCGTGACGACGGGGGTTTGCGGAGCTACCCGGCCCCGTTGTCCCTTTCGTTGTCCTAAACCGCATCGCGGCGGCATTCTAATCGGTCTCCTCAGATGCGCACGATCTCGTTCGAGATGGCGTTCACGCTGAGCTGACGAGCGTTGGCTTGGTCGCTAGAACGGCCGCTCCGTCCGGGACAAGAACGACGGGACACGTGGCTCGCCGCAGTAGAAGCGCGCCGACGGACGGCCGGACCAGGTTCGTCCATTTCCGTCGCCTCGGCGCTGCCACGACGAGGAGGTCGGGTTGAACCTCGCCGACGACGTGGGCGAGGTGGGCGGCTGGCAGCCGGTACGCCGAGAAGTGCCGGAGATCGAGGTCGTCACCGTCGACGGCGGCTTCGACGACGTCGCGGGCCTCGTGGTACATCGGCAGAACCGGATGGGCGTAGGAAGGCGGATCGGCGAGCACGTGGATCACGGTGAGGGTCCCTTCGAGCCTGGACGCCAAGCGCGCGGCGACCGTCGCAGCGCCTGCCGAGGCGCCGGTTTCGTACGCCACGGCAACGCCGTCACCGGTCGGTGGGGCCGCGCCCGATGGCACGACCATGACGGGACAGTCGGCTATCTGGACCAACGCTTCGCGAGTGCCGCCGCTGAGCACGCTGGCGAAGCGCCTGCGGGGTGCGGCGCCGATGACGATGAGGTCGCCCGCGAGTTCCCAGACGGCTGCTCGCAGTTCTGTTGCTGGGTTGTCACCCAGCACAACCCGAACTTCCGGGCGCGCGCCGAAGGCGGCGGCGACGTCGTCGGCCAAGGCATCAAGCTCGCGCTCCGCCGACAGGACCCGAGCGCTCGTGCCTTCGTTGGTCACCGGAGGTGTCGCCGACGCCTTGCGTGCCGAAGCGGCGGGCATCGTGATCAGGTGTACGAGCGTCAGATCGGCGCCCATCCGGTGCGCGACCAGCGCGGCGACGTTCGCGGTTGCCTGCCCGCTGGCTGGCTCATCGATTCCACAAAGGATGTGCATCGGTTGAGCATCCGTTGCGCGCATTGCAGGGGCCATCGGGCGCTGGCCGCATTTGTTGCCGGTTCTGACCCCATCGCGGAAGCGTTGCCGCGAGGCATCTGCGAGCGCGATGCGCCGGCAGCGCCCACTGCTGGCGCGTCCGGGCGTGATCACCGATGCGCGGCGGTCACGCGGCCGCGCGGACCGCCGGATCGGCCGGCTCGACAAGCTCGACGAGCTCGCGCAGCGCGTGGTAGGCGCTGGCGTGCGCTTCCTGGATACGCGGGATGTGCTCGGATCGCGCGACGATGACGTGGTCGGCGTGCCCCTCGCGCGCGACGGCACCGCCGTCATAGCCAACCATCGCGATCGTGAGCATCCCGCGTTTGCGCGCCTCGCGCAGCCCCTCGAGCACGCTCGGGGAGTTGCCGCTTGTGGACAGCGCCAGCAGCGCGTCACCGGCGCGACCGTGCGCGATCACCTGCCGCGAGAAGATCGCGTCGACGCCGATGTCGTTGGCGATCGCCGTGATGATCGACGTGTCCTCGGTGAGATCGAGGGCGCGCCGCGCCGCGCCGGCCGCGCAGGGCGCGCGAAAGTCGGCGATCACGTCCATCGCATCCGTTGCCGAGCCGCCGTTGCCCAGCGCCAGCAGCCGACCGCCGGTGTCCAACCGTGCGCGCAACTCGGCGGCCGCGCACAGGAGCTCCTCGCGGCCCTCGGTGAGGATCTGGGCGCGCAGCGCGCTCGTCTCGGCCGCCTTCATCAGCACCGACTCGCGGACGTCCGCCACAATCGCCTCGAGATCGTGTTCCTGCTCTCCGAGGAACGGATACAGAAAGCTCGACGCGCCGCTGTCGTGTACCGGCCGGGCCGAGCGCCCCTCGAGTAACCCACGGTTGTCGAGGAAGACGTGGACGAGTTCCCACAGCACGTGGTACAGCGTCTCGGTGATCTCCTGGCGAACGAAGCGATCGGCGGCGGCAGGGGCCACGAACTCCCATTCGGCGCCCGAATCGTCGCTGAACGCGATCGTCAGGCAGCCTCGAGAGCGTGCCGCCGCCGTCGCAGCGACGGTCTCGTGGTCATTACCGAAGGCGATCGCGATGTCGTCGCGCTCCACCTCGAGCGCGACCTGCGCAGCCAGCGGGCCGCCTTCGGAGGCGAGGGCGAGTGCGGGCAGCGCCCGCTTGCCCACGATGACCGGATGAACGAACTCAACCGCGACATGGCGCGCGTCGGAGCGCGCCACCGGTCCGCTGCCGAATGCAAGCAGGCGGCCGTCACGCGCGAAGCGCTCGGCCATGCGGTGACACGCCCGTGCGATCGCCTCCGCGTGCTCATCGAAGAACACGGCGCTCGCCTGCTCGCGGTCTCGTAGAAGCTCGTCCACGCGGTCGCCGAGACGCTGCGCTCCCGCTGGTGAGGTATCGCGCTCGGCGTTGATCAGGTCGGCCACCACTGCCTCCTTCATTTTCCCATTGACAATGGGAAAATAGCATCACTGAAGCCTGACGCGACCCCCGTGCACCGGTCGCAGATGCATTCCTGGCCCCATAGGCGTTCTCGACGGGACAGCCAAACATGACGCTGTGGTGCTTGACCAAGAACCGTGGCCGTGACAGATCGGTCGCCCCCGGGCAGCCGATGTCGGGCGCATCCGCTGGTCTACATCCTCACGCTCGCGGGGTTGCTGTTCGCCGCCAGCGCCCGGCCTGCTGTTGCGGGCTTTCTGTTGCCCGAGCGCGGGGGGTCGCCCAACGCGGACCGGATCGCGTCGCTGTACACGGTCGTGCTGGTACTTGCCGCGCTCGTCTTCGTCGGGGTGACCGCGGCGACCGTCTACGCGCTCGTGCGCTACCGGGCCGAGCGCAATCCGGAGGCCGCGCAGATCCGCGGACATCCACGGCTGGAGATCGCGTGGACGGTCGCCGCCACGTTGCTGATCGTGTTTCTCGCCGTGTTCTCGCTGGGGAAGCTCAGCGCGATCGAGAACCCTGATCGCGCGGCCGCCCGCGCAGCTGACGTCGTCGCGGCGGGCGTGGGAGATCGCAGCCGGGACAGCCTGCGGATCACGGTCACCGGGAGCCGGTACGCCTGGCGCTATGACTATCCCAACGGCGCGTACGCATACCACGAGCTAGTCGCCCCAGTCGGCGTGACCGTCGAGCTGGACATCGTGTCCCTCGACGTGGCCCACTCGTGGTGGATCCCGAAGCTCGGCGGCAAGTTCGACGCACTCCCAGGCTACGTCAACCGCACGTGGTTTCGGCTGCTGAAGGCAGGCGTGTATCGCGGGCAGTGCGCGGAGCTATGCGGCCGCAACCACGCCGACATGGTCGCCGAGGTCCGCGGCTTGGCGCCGATCGCGTACGCGCGCTGGGTCGCCGACAAGAAGCGCGAGATCGCCGCCGCCGACGTCGCGTCGGGGCGCGCGCGAGCGCCACGGAACGGAAGTGGCTGATGGCGATCGGCGACATTCCGTCCTCACAGGAGCAAGCCGTGGGCATCCCGCAGCTGGTCGTGCACCGCATCGAGCGCGAGACCGCGCCGGGCTGGGTGGGCTGGGTGATGACCACCGATCACAAACGCATCGGCGTCATGTATCTCGTCACCGCGTTTGCGTTCATGATGCTCGGCGGCGTGGAGGCGCTGCTCATGCGCACGCAGCTCGCCCAGCCCGACAACACGCTGCTGTCGCCGGAGCGCTACAACCAGGTGCTCACGATGCACGGCACGACGATGGTGTTCCTCGTCGTCATGCCGATCTGGGCCGGGCTGGCCAACTACCTCGTGCCGCTACAGATCGGGGCACGAGACATGGCGTTTCCGAAGCTCAACGCGCTGTCGTACTGGCTGTATCTCGCCGGCGGGATCGTGTTCTACGCGGCGGTCTTCTCCAACCCGCCCGAGGCCGGCTGGACGGCCTACACGCCGCTGTCCTCCGGGCCGTACATCCCCGGCAACGGCACCGACGCGTGGATCTTCCTCATCCACCTCACCGGTGTGAGCTCACTCCTCGGTGCCGTCAACGTCACGATCACGATCGCCAACATGCGTGCCCCCGGGATGGGCTGGGGGCGCCTGCCGCTGTTCTGCTGGTCGATGATCGCGCAGGCGATCATGATCGTCCTGACGCTGCCCGTCATCGCCGGTGCCGTCACCCTGCTGCTGACCGACCGGCAC
>JAKFFA010000056.1:0-4282 GCA_036675455.1 Gemmatimonadaceae bacterium
AACACTTGCCTGGCTACCATCGGCATCCACTTCCCTAAACATCGCAAGCGCGCCATTGCCATCGGCGAGGCGCTTGGCGTCTATCGAGACTATCCCGTGTCCAAGGGCTGCACGTCGCCGTTCGCGCCGATCTGGATCAATGAAATGGTGCGGCGCAAAGCTTGAGCAGGCCACCTTCCTCCCGCAGCACCGGTCAGCTTGCTGCCGCCGCTGGTGTCGATCTGGCTGACTTGGCAGTTCGCCGATCGGCCTTCGGCCAGCGCCTGCGCGCCTGGTACCGCCGCAACGCCCGCGACCTCCCGTGGCGCCGCACGCGCGACCCGTACCACATCCTCGTCTCGGAGCTCATGCTCCAGCAGACGCAGGTCTCGCGCGTGATGGACTTCTACGATCGCTTTCTCAAGCGATTCCCGACGCTCGACCATCTCGCCGCGGCGCGACCCAAGCAGGTCCGCGAGCAATGGGAGGGACTCGGCTACTACGCGCGCGCGCGGAACCTGCACGCCCTCTCGCGACTCGTCACGCGCGACGGCGCGTCGACGTACAACGGCGCACTGCCGTCAGAGCCAGCGGAGCTACGCAAGCTGCCGGGCATCGGCGCCTACACCGCGGGCGCGGTTGCCAGCTTCGCCCACGGTAAGCGCGCGGCTCTTGTCGATACGAACGTCGCGCGCGTACTCGCGCGCGTGTTCGCCCCCTCACTCAACCCAAAGCGCGGCCGCGACCTGAAGCAGTTGTGGCAGATCGCCGAGCGCACACTGCCGCGCACCGCCGCCGCCACGTGGACGCACAACCAGGCCTTGATGGAGCTCGGCGCGTTGGTGTGCACGGCGCGTGTGGCGCGCTGCGGGAATTGTCCGGTTAGTAGCGTGTGTATGTCACGACGCGTGGGGGACGGCAGACGGCGACCGGCAGACGGCGGCGGGCAAGAGCGTCCAAAGAATGAGAGGCGCGCCCCCTCATGGGCCGACAGCAGCAGAAAGTAGAAGCGGCGCACCGGTCTATCCGGTGCGCCGCCGTTGCTTTCGGCAGCGGCAGTAATCCGCCGTCTGCCGTCTGCCGTCTGCCGTCTGCCGTCTGCTACTTAACCACCTTATGCCCCAAGTCCAACTTCGCATTGTACTGCCGTTCTCCGTATCCCGTGTAGATCTGCCGCGGCCGGGCGATCTTCTGCTCCTTGTCCAGCAGCATCTCTTCCCACTGGGCCAGCCAGCCCGCTGTGCGCGCGATTGCGAAGAGCACCGTGAAATAATCCGTCGGGAAGTGCATCGCCCGGTAGATCAGCCCGGTATAGAAATCCACGTTCGGGTACAGCTTGCGTGAGACGAAGTAGTCGTCGCTGAGCGCAATGCGCTCCAGTTCGAGCGCGATCTCCATGTCCTTCGTCATGCCGGCGACCTTGAGCACGTCGTCGCACAGCTTCTTCACGATACGCGCGCGCGGGTCGTAGCTCTTGTACACACGGTGCCCGAAGCCCATGAGGCGCGCGCCCTTGCCGTCCTTCACGTTCGCGATGAACGCGGGGATGTTCTTGACGTCTCCGATTTCCTCCAGCATGCGCAACACGGCCTCGTTTGCGCCGCCGTGCAGCGGGCCGTACAGCGCCGCCACGCCGGCGGCGATCGCCGAGTACGGGTCGACCTGCGAGGAACCCACGGCGCGCACCGCGCTCGTCGAACAGTTCTGCTCGTGGTCCGCGTGCAGGATGAACAGGATGTCGATCGCGCGCGCGTACACCGGATGCGCCTCGTAACGCGACTCCGACATGCGCGCGATCATCGACAGGAAGTTCTCGGCGTACGGCAGCGAGTTGTCGGGATACACATACGGCATCCCCTTCACATGCCGGTACGCGAACGCCGCCAGCGTCGGCATCTTGGCGATGAGCCGCACGAACGCGATGTCACGCTCATGCTCGTCGAAGATCGCCTTGGAGGTGGGGTAGAACGACGACAGCGCCGCGACGCCCGCCGTGAGCATCGACATGGGGTGCGCGTCGTAGCGAAAGCCCTCCATGAAGTGCTTGATGTTCTCGTGCACGTACGTGTGGAACGTGATGTCCTGCTGCCACTGGTCGTACTCCTTCTGGCTGGGCAGCTCGCCGCGGCGCAGCAGCCAGGCCACCTCGAGGAAGTTCGACTTCTCGGCCAGTTGCTCGATTGGGTACCCGCGGTAGCGGAGGATCCCCTTGCCGCCGTCGATGAAGGTGATGGCGGAGCGGCAACTCGCGGTGTTCATGAAGGCCGGGTCGTAGCCCATCATGCCGAAGTCGTCGTCCTTGACCTTGATCTGGCGCAGGTCGGCCGTGCGAATCGTCTCGTCGTTGATCGGAACGGTGTAGACCTTTCCGGTGCGCGAGTCCTTGATCTCGAGATGGTCGCCCGTTGCGGGCGCCTTGGGAGTCTTTTCCTGGGAAGGCTTGCCGGACATCGATTGCTTACCAACTGGGGGGTGAACCGGCCGTGGCTTGGCTCGGGCCGGGAATTGAGGTCGCGTGGCGTCGGTGAAAGATAAGTAAGAAACCGGCTGGTGTGGGGGCAGACGACGGACGGCGTCTGCCGTCTGCCCCCATTATTCTTCTTCTCTGTGAACTCCGCACTCCTCCTGCCCATGGTCGCCGTCGCCGCCGCCGTGGGTGCCGCGATGAATGCCGTCGCCGGAGGGGGGACGCTGATCACTTTCCCGGCCCTCATCGCCCTGGGCGTGCCACCGGTGACCGCCAACGCGACCTCCACGGTCGCTCTCTGGCCGGGCACGATGACCTCGATGTGGGGCTACCGCGGGGAGCTCAAGGGCGCGCGAAGCTGGGCGATCGCCTTCGCCATCCCGAGTCTCGTGGGCGGTGTCGCCGGAGCCCTGCTGCTGCTCGTGACGCCAGAGCAGCGCTTCGCCGCGATCGTGCCGTGGCTGATCCTGGGTGCCACCGCGCTGTTCGTGGCACAGGCGCCGCTCATGCGCATGATCGTGGCCGTCGCGGGCGCGAGCCGGCCCATCACGCGCGCCGACGGCACGCTGGCCGCGCCAGCGCCGGCGTTCCTACTGTACCAGCTTCTGGTCGGCGTGTACGGCGGTTACTTCGGCGCCGGCGCCGGCATCCTGATGCTCGCATCGCTCGGCATGATGGGCCTCACGAACATTCACCAGATGAACGGCCTCAAGAACTGGGGCGGTGGCGTGATGAACCTCGTCGCCGTGCTGATCTTCGCCGTCTCGGGTGTCGTCGACTGGCCCATCGCCGTGGCCATGGCCGTGGGCGCTACCCTGGGCGGTGTCGGCGGGTCGCTGATGGCGCAGCGCGTGGGTCAACGTTGGGTGCGCCGCGCCATCGTCGCGATCGGGCTCGGCAGCGGGCTTGCCATGCTGTTTGGACTCATTTGACTTCGATGACCAAGAGATTTTCCGACGATTCCGTGAGTGATTCGATGACTGCCAAGCACAATGCTTCCGACGACCCGTCGCTTCCGCCGCTCGATCCCCAGGACTGGGACGAGTACCGCGCTCTCGCGCACCGCATGCTCGACGAATCACTCGACTACCTGCGCGATGTCCGCGATCGGCCCACGTGGCAGCCCATGCCACCGGACGTCCGCCGCGCGCTGGGCAATGAGCCGCTGCCGCACGCGGGGCTCGGCGAGGAGGCGGCGTACGAGGACTTCCTTCGGCTTGTGCGCCCGTACCCCAACGGCAATATCCACCCACGTTTCTGGGGCTGGGTCATGGGCACCGGCACGCCGCAGTCGGCGATGGCCGATTTTCTCTCCTCCGTCGTGAATCCCAACGTCGGCGGGCTCGAGCAGGCGCCGGTCCTCGTCGAGCAGCAAGTGGTGAAGTGGTGCGCCGAGCTGATGGGGTTCCCGAATGGTGCTGGCGGGATCCTCGTGAGCGGCGGCACGATGGCCAACGTCTACGGATTGGCCGTCGCGCGGCAGCAGCGCGCGGGGTTCGATGTGCGCGCGGAGGGATTGCAGGGGGACCAGCCGCGCCTGCTTGTCTACGGCTCCACCGAGACGCACGGCTGGCTCAGCAAGGCGTGCGAGTTCCTCGGGCTGGGCAACGCCGCGTTCCGCCGGGTCGCCGTCGACGATGAGTTCCGTGTCGACGTGAAGGCCATGGAGTCACTGATCGCCGCCGACCGCGCGGCCGGACACCGGCCGTTCTGCATCATCGGCACGGTCGGCACCGTGCAGACGGGCGCCACGGACGACCTGGAAGCGCTCGCCGACCTCGCGCAGCGCGAGGGACTCTGGTTCCACGTCGACGGCGCCTTCGGGGCGATGGCGCG
>JAKFFA010000108.1:0-4276 GCA_036675455.1 Gemmatimonadaceae bacterium
GCCGTGCAGCCGCGGATCCGAGAGGAGACGATACCGGAGAACTGGCGGCCGCAGGACCTCGATAGCTACCTCAAGGAGCCGCTCATCCTCGCGCGCGCCACGGCCGGCACGTCGTCGCTGCGCTCGCGCTACCAACGCCCGCTGATCGCGCTGACCGCGGTGGTCGCGTTCACCCTGCTCATCGCGTGCGGCAATATCGCGAACCTCATGCTCGCGCGCGCAACGGCGCGCCGGCACGAGTTCGCCGTGCGCACGGCGCTGGGCGCACCGCGTTGGCGGCTGGCACGGCAACTCATCGGCGAGAATCTGCTGCTTTCGGCGATCGGCGCGGTGCTCGGCATCGTGATCGCGCTGTGGGGCACGCGCGTGATCGTCGCCCAGATCGCCGGCGGGCCGGCGAGCGTCTTCCTCGACGTGGGCATCGACTGGCGCATGCTGGGCTTCACAGGGCTCATCGCGATCGCGACCACGCTGCTGTTCGGCATCGCGCCGGCGTTGTTCGCGTCGCGTGTCGCGCCGATGGAGGCCATGAAGGAGCAGTCGTCGGGCCGTGGCGGCTCGTCGCGACGCGGGACGTTCGCCGGCACGCTCGTGCTCGCACAGGTCTCGCTCTCACTCTTGTTGCTCGTGGCCGCCGGTCTGTTCGTGCGCACGTTCGCGTCGCTCGCAAAGGTCGAACTGGGCTTCGTGCCGGAGCGCGTGCTCGTGGTGAACATCAACGCGCGGCGATCGGGCGCGGAGCCGGAGGCTCGCAACCAGCTGTACGAGCGCGTGCGCGAAGCCGTGCTCGCGGTGCCGCAGGTATCGCACGCCGCATTGTCCGTGCTCACCCCGGTTAGCGGCAGCCAGTGGAATGGTCTCATCGAGATTCCCGGCCGGCAGGATCTGGCCGAGGACGATCGCATCGTGAACCAGAACTACATCTCGCCCGGTTGGTTCACCACGATGGGCACGCCGGTGGTTGCCGGCCGCGATTTCGACGCGCGCGACCGCGTGTCGACCGCGGAGGCGGTGATCGTGAACCGCAAATTCGCCGAGCGCTATTTCAATGACGAGAACCCGGTAGGGCGCACGGTCGTGAATCCCGCCTTCAGTCCCGGTGAGACTGCCGAGGCGATGGAGATCGTGGGTCTGGTGGGCGATGCGGTGTACCTCGACCTGCGCGAAGAGCTCACCCCAACGATGTATCGCCCGATGCCGCAGATGTCGCCGGCGCCGTCTGGCGTCACGCTCACGCTGCGCACGACGCTGGCCGAACCGCTGAGCCTGACCCGCAGCGTCACAGCGGCCGTGACGGCGATCGATCCCGACCTCACCCTCTCGTTCCGCCCGCTGGACGCATACATCGACGCATCGCTCGCGCAGGAGCGCCTGATCGCAATGCTCTCAGGCTTCTTTGGCGTGCTGGCACTGTTGCTGGCCGCCCTGGGCCTCTACGGCATCACATCGTACGCCGTGACACGCCGCCGCGTGGAGTTGGGCATTCGCATGGCGCTGGGTGCATCGCCCGCGTCGGTAATCCGTCTCGTGATGTCGCGCACCGGCGCCCTGGTTATCGGCGGCATCCTACTCGGCGGACTCGCAAGCTGGTGGGCGTCCAAGTTCGTGAGTTCACTGCTGTTCGGCCTTGCACCGGCCGACCCAGTCACGATCGCCGGGGCGATGGTGGTGCTGGCCGCTGTGGCGTCGGTCGCCGGCTGGATTCCGGCGCGGCGTGCGGCGGTGATCGATCCAGCAGAGGTGTTACGCGAAGGGTGAGTCGCAGCGGCACGCCTCGTATCCTGGATCCACCCGTCATCACGCATCCACCCCGCATCCCGTATCTCCCCCGCAACCCGTACCGTAGGGCGCCTTGCATCGCCGTGCACACGCCACAGGCTGCCTCTATATTGAGTGTTATGCCTGCGCCTATCTACCTCGACCACGCCGCCACGACCCCGGTCCGTCCGGAGGTCCTCGAAGCCATGACGCCGTTCTACGGCCCCCGCTTCGGCAATCCGTCGTCCACGCACCGCTGGGGCCGCGAGGCCCGCGCGGCGCTGGACGAGGCTCGCGAGCGCGTTGCCCGCTGCCTCGGCGCCGCGCCCGACGAAGTCTGCTTCACGAGCGGTGGCACGGAGGCCGACAATCTCGCCGTGCTCGGTGGCTGGCGCACGTTGCGTGAGAAGGGCCGCAAGGCGGTGGTGACCACGCCGATCGAGCACAAGGCGGTGCTACAGTCGGTGCACCAGGCGGCGAAGGAAGGCGCCGAGGAGCGCCTGCTCGATGTCGACGCCAACGGCACGGTCAAGCTCGACGACGCGAAGCGGAAGATCACGGACGACACGGCGCTCTGCTCGGTCATGTGGGTGAACAACGAGACCGGCGTCATCCAGCCCATCGAGGAACTCGCGCAGCTCGCCAAGGCAGCCGGCGCCATCTTCCATACCGACGCCGTGCAGGCGTTCGGCAAGATGGATGTGGACGCGCGCAAGATCCCATTCGACTTCGTTTCGGTGAGCGGCCACAAGATCGGGGCGCCCAAGGGCATTGGCGTGTTCTACATCCGTCGCGGCTCGCCCTTCGAGCCGCTGTTCTTTGGCGGGTCGCAGGACCGCGGGCGTCGCCCGGGCACGGAGAATGTCGCCTACGCCGTCGGGCTCGCGCGCGCCATGGAACTGGCCGTCGAGGAGCGCGAGGCGCACTGGACCGAGCTCGAGGGCATGCGTAACCGGCTCGAGGCCGCCCTGCTGGCGCGTATCCCCGACGCCGTCGTGCATAGCCGCGGGGCGCGCCGGGCGCCGCATGTCCTCAACATCTCCGTGCCGGGCACCGACAGTGAGTCGATGCTGATGGCGCTCGACCTGGCCGGGGTGGCCTGTTCCAGCGGCTCGGCCTGCCAGAGCGGCTCTGTGACGCCGTCGCATGTGCTCTCGGCCATGGGCGTGCGCAGCGACATCGCGGGCGCGGCGATCCGCATGAGCATGGGGTCACTCACGACGGAGTCGTGCGTGGATCGCGTGTCGGAGCTGTTCCCCGCGCTCATCCAGAAGGCGCGCGGGCTCGCCGGCGCGGCGTAATCGTGCCCATGACGCCGTCCTGCCCGATCGATCACGACCTGGACACCGCCACCGTCGCTCCTGCGACGGGCGCGCGCACGCGCGTGCTCGTGGCGATGTCGGGCGGCGTGGATTCGTCGGTGGCGGCGGCGCTCCTCGTGCGGCAGGGCTATGACGTCGTCGGCGTGACGATGAAGCTCTTCCACGACGGCGGCGAGGTCCCCGACCGCCCGTGCTGCTCACTCGACAGCGTCAACGACGCGCGGCGCGTCGCCGAGTCGCTGGGAATCCCGCATTACGTGCTCAACCTGCAGGACGCGTTCGGGCACGATGTGCTGCGCGACTTCGTGAACGAATACGCGGCGGGCCGCACGCCGATCCCGTGCGTGCGCTGCAACACGTTCACCAAGTTCCGCGACCTGCTGCACAAGGCGGATGCGATTGACGCGCGCTACATCGCCACCGGGCACTATGCGCGCGTCGCCGACGGCCGGCTCCTGCGCGGCCTCGACGACGGCAAGGACCAGACGTACTTCCTGTGGGGCATCGAGCGCGCGGTGCTCGAGCGCATGATCCTGCCCGTTGGCGGGATGACGAAGGCCGAGACACGCGCGGTCGCGCGCGAGCTCGGACTGCTCACGGCCGAGAAGGCCGAGAGCCAGGAGATCTGTTTCGTCCCCGATGGCGATTATGTGAAGGTGCTCGAGCGCGAGCTGCCGGCCGATGCGCCAGCGCTAACGCCGGGTCCCATCGTGACCGCCGATGGCGCGGTCGTCGGCACGCATGACGGCTTCGCGCGCTACACCATCGGGCAGCGTCGGCGGCTGCCAGGCGGGTCGAGCGAGCCGATGTTCGTGATCGCGCTACGGCCGGAGGACCGCGCGGTGGTGATCGGTCCGCGCGAGGACCTGCTGGGCCGCGGTTTGGTGGCGCGCGGCGTCAACTGGCTCGTGGCTGCGGCGCCGTCGCCGGGTACCGCGGTGCTCGTGCGCATCCGCCACCGGGCGCGGCGCGTACCCGGCACCGTGCTGCGCGTGGAGGGCAACGAAGTGGAGCTCGCGCTCAACGAGGCAGTGAACTCCATCACGCCCGGGCAGTCAGTGGTGTTCTACGACGGCGATGTGGTGCTGGGCGGCGGCGGGATCGAGCGGGGCAAGCGCGCTCTGCCCGTGCGCGTGGCTTGAAGCCCCTGCTCCAACGACACGCGGCTACCTAGTCAACATCCCGTCAAGGCGATT